>NZ_CP018811.1:2400000-3094461 GCF_001922345.1 Paraburkholderia sp. SOS3
TTTCGAGCAAGGCGCTGCGCGAGTGCTTCGAGCGCGGCGCCGCGCGCTTCGGTTGGTCCGCGCGGCCGCTTGCGCCGCGCTCGATGCGCGACGGCGACGAACTGGTCGGCTGGGGCATGGCGACCGGCATCTGGGAGGCGCTGCAAACGCAGGCGAGCGCGCGCGCCGTGATGACGTGCGACGGCCATGTGGTGGTCTCGAGTTCGACTGCCGATATCGGCACCGGCACCTACACCGCGATGACGCAGATCGCAGCCGACGCGCTGCATGCGCCGCTCGACATGGTGCGCTTCGACCTCGGCGATACGGCCTTGCCCAAGGCGCCGGTGGAGGGCGGGTCGTTCACCGTTTCATCGGTCGGCAGCGCGGTGCAGGCGGCGTGCACGCAACTGCACGAGCAGCTCGTCGCGCTCGCCCGCCAATATGGCGGGCCGGTGTTCGCGCAGGCGAAGGCCGGCGAATTGCGGCGGAACGGCGCGCGTATCGTGCACGGCGCCGATGCGCGCGAGACCGTATCGATCGACGAACTGATGGCGCGCGCGGGCATGAACCAGCTCCAGCAGGAGGCGACGGTCAAGCCCGAGGACCGCCAGAAGCAATATTCGATGGCCACGCATTCGGCCGTGTTCGCCGAAGTGCGTGTCGACGAGTCGCTCGGGATCGCGCGCGTCACGCGCGTCGCGAGCGCGGTCGCGGCGGGGCGCATCATCAATCCGAAGACTGCCGCGAACCAGGTCGCGGGCGGCGTCGTATGGGGTATCGGGATGGCGCTGCAGGAAGAAGGGCAGATCGATCACACGCTGGGCCGCGTGATGAACCACGACCTCGCGCTCTACCACTTTCCGGTCAACGCGGACATCCGCGATATCGACGTGATCTTCGTCGACGAACCGGACGACGTCGTCAATCCGCTCGGTGTAAAGGGCGTTGGCGAGATCGGCGTGGTCGGCGTGGCGGCCGCGATCGCGAACGCGATCTGGCATGCGACCGGCAAGCGCATTCGCGATTTGCCGATCACGCCGGACAAGCTGCTTGCGTGATGGTATGCGCCGCCCTGCACGCGGCGGCGCCTTGGGTCGATCTCGTTACAGCGGTGTGCCGCCGACCGTCGGCGAGATCGTGCTGTCGCGATTCGGATCGTCGGGCCTCATCTCCGGCGTTGCCGGTCTTAGCGAAAGCGGCGGATGCTCGCGGTTGCATGTGTCGATCGAACGATCGGCCACGCAGCGCTGGAATGCATCCGCTTCGTCTTTTTTCGCAAACGTGTACACGGTCTGCTCGACCTGGACTTCGGTGTCCGACGTGCGAATGGTCATGATACTCATGCGAAGTCTCCTCGAAATGTGCTCGCTTACCGATCGCACGCATCGGGCGTACCCGATGCGAAGCCCGCGGTTGGTTTCGTGGTTGGGTCCTGCGGTTTGGTCCCGTGGTTTGGTCCACTTGTTGCTGCAGATCCATACGACCTCAACGAACGCGAGATCAAGGAGGAAACGATGGCATCGAACCACACCCAGCACGACGACCGCGACCGCGAACAGCAACCGTCGGCCAATCCCACCGAGGCGATGAAGCAGGCAAACCCGCCGCGCGCGAATGTTCATCCCGAGCAGACGGCGGAAGTGCCGCACGGCACCGGCAGTCACTCGGAACCGCCGGGCGGCGGTGGCCGTCCGTCGCAGCGCCAGCGGCCCGAGGATGCGCGCAAGCCATAGCGCCGGGCTTTGACGCGGCCGATTACGCCGCAACGCAACTGTTTTTGGAGGACATCATGGAACCGGATCAAAAACCGCTTTCGCCGGGCGACGAAGGACCGCCGGATGCTCCCGGCGTGGGCGAGGACATATGCGCCGTCTGTGACGGCACCGGTCTGGTGGAGGGCGAACGCTGCGAAGTCTGCAGCGGCACCGGCAAGGTGCTGCAAGGCATCGGCGGCGGTTGATGGAACGGGACCCCGAACACAACCGCGCGTAAAGCGCGAATACCAGCGGAGGAAAACCGATGAATCTGCAAAACAAAACAGCATTTGTCACGGGTGCGGGCTCGGGCATCGGCAAAGCGAGCGCGCTACGCCTCGCCGCGGCCGGAGCGAGAGTGATCGTGCATGCGCATAAGGATGACGAAACACGCGCGACCGTCGACGAGATCGTGAAGCAAGGTGGCGACGCCTTCGGCTTTACGGCCGATCTTCGTGACGATGCCGGCTTCGGCCAGGGACTCGATCGTGCGGTTTCGCAAAGCGGGCGGCTTGATATCGTCGTCGCGAACGCCGGTATCAACGGCGTATGGGCGCCGATCGACGAACTGAAGCCGGCCGAATGGGACAACACGATCAATACGAATCTGCGCGGCGCGTATCTGACGCTGCATTTGACCGTGCCGCATCTGAAACGCGCGGGCGCAGGATCGATCGTGATCATCTCGTCGATCAACGGCACACGCGTATTCAGTCACGGCGGCGCCTCCGCGTATTCGACGACCAAAGCCGGCTTGCTCGCGCTCGGCCAGATGACCGCGCTCGAACTCGCCAAGCACAAGATTCGCGTGAACGTGATCTGTCCGGGGAAAATCGACACAGAAATCGATGAGAACACGCAGACGCGTTCGGCCAGCGAGGCATCGGAAGCGGCCGAGTACCCGCAAGGCAAGATTCCGCTGACCGACGGCAAGGCAGGCAGCAGCGACGATATCGCCGACATGGTCGTCTATCTTTCGTCGGATCGCGCGCGGTTCATTACGGGCACGCCGGTGTGGATCGACGGCGGGCAGTCGTTGCTGGTCGGCTGAGCGCTGCGGCGCGAGCGGCGTCTTCGCTATATCTGATCGAACATGCATGCCGCGTTGATCAACGCGACGTGCGATAGCGTCTGCGGAAAGTTGCCGCATTGGCGCTTGCCGGCTGTGTCGTACTCTTCCGACAGCAGACCGACGTCGTTACGCAGCGCAAGCACGCGCTCGAATATATCGAGCGCTTCGTCGCGTCGCCCCTGCATGTGGCGAACCTGCGCGAGCCACAAACTGCACGCTACGAATGCGCCTTCCTGAATCGGTTCTTTCGCCGGGGTTTCGTGGCCATCGCCGAGATAACGCCATACAAGACCTTCGGTCATCAGGTTGCGCTCGATCGCGCGGACCGTCGCGCCGATGCGCGGGTCGTCGGCGGGCAGAAAGCCGAACAGCGGCAATAGCAGGAGGCTCGCGTCGAGTCGCTCGCTGCCGTATGACTGGGTAAATGCGTTGGCCTGCGTATTGAAGCCGTGCGCGAGCACGTCGTTGCGTATCTCGGCCGCGAGCCGTTTCCATTTTGCAAGCGGCGCGCGGTGGCCGAATTCGCCGGCGCTGCGAATCGCACGATCGACAGCCACCCACGCCATCACCTTCGACAGCGTGTGATGCCGACGTGCCCCGCGAAACTCCCACAGCCCGTTATCGGGCTCGCGCCAGCGCGCTGCGACGTGCTCGATCAGGCCGCACTCGAGCACCCAGGTGTCCCGGTCCGGCGGCATGCCATGCCGGCGCGCCACATGGAGCGCATTCATGATCTCGCCGTAGATGTCGTGCTGCGACTGCATGACGGCCGCGTTGCCGAAGCGTACAGGCCGCGAATCTTCGTAGCCGCTCAGCGCCGCGCATTCCCATTCGAGAATGTGACGTGCGCCATCGGTCGTGTACATGATCTGCGTTTGCGCGGGATGACCCGCGATCGCGCGAACGAGCCAGTCACGCCACGCTGCGGCCTCGGCTTCGAACCCCGTGCCCGCGAGCGCCATCATCGTGAAACTCGCATCGCGCAGCCAGCAGTAGCGGTAGTCCCAGTTGCGCGTGCCGCCAATGCGCTCGGGCAGCGACGTGGTCGGCGCGGCGACGATGCCTCCGGTCAGCCGGTTCGTCAGTCCCTTGAGTGTGATCAGCGAGCGCAGCACCGCGCCCGCGTATGGCCCGCGCCCCGGATGCTGCGCGGCCCACTGCTGCCAGAAACCCAGCGTTGCCCGAAGCGATTTCGTTGCGTCGGCACGCGGCGGCGGCGGCTCGTGGGAGCGACAGCAGGTGAGCACGAAATCAAGGTGCTCGCCAACCGACAGGTCGACGCAATGGCGGATGCGCGCGGCGTCGACCGACGGCGCCGCCGGCGCATCGAGCCACAGCGCCCATGGGCCGCCGACCGCGGCGACCCTGTCGTCGAGACGGCGATGCCACGGCAGCGCGCGTCCGTAGTTGAACCGCACAGCCAGTTCGCTGGTCAGCCGCACATGCCCCGCAACGCATCGCACTTGCCGGAAGACCCGTGCGGGCGCCGCCGCCCATTCCATCCAGTCGATCAGCTCGAGTGTGCCGGAGGCGGTTTCCAGCGTCGTTTCGAGCACCAGCGATGGACCACGATAGCGGCGCCGCACCGCGACGACGGGCTCGTCGGGCGCGATGCGCCAGTAGCCGTTTTGCGGCTCGCCGATCAGCGCCGCGAAACAGGGGCTCGCATCGAACGACGGCCAGCATAGCCAGTCGATCGAGCCGTTGCGGCCCACGAGGGCGGCACTCTGTCCGTCGCCGATCAGCGCATAGTCCTCGATCCGCAAGGACATGATCAAACCCGGCGTCGCAGCAGACCGAAGCAGAGTGTCGCGAACGTTGCAGCCGCAACCATCACGACGCCACGATGCGTGTCGAGCCACAAAGCAGGGCTGCGCGGCGCAGCGGACGCATCGAACCGCCCATGCACGCGATGCAGCCGGCTGACCGGTTGCCACAGGTTCGACGCATGGTCGACATTCGCGCCCGCGTGCGGGTCCTGCTGCGCATCGAAGCCGGTGCGCCCGAGGTAACGGTCGAGCCAGCCTGGTATCCATTGGTTCGCGACGATCGCCTTGATCGACGATGTGCCGACCCACACTTCGCGGCGCCGATGCGTGGCGGCCCAATAGATCGCGCGCGCCGCGACTTCGGGCTGAAAAATCGGCGCGACCGGACGCGGTGCATGCGGCATCTGGTTGCAGGCCCAGTCGAACTGCGGCGTGTTCAGCGCCGGCATCTGCACCATCGTCACGTGGATGCCGCTCTTACGGTGATAGAGCTCGCAGCGCAGTGCGTCGGTAAAGCCGCGTATGGCGTGCTTGGCGCCGCAGTACGCGGATTGCAGCGGAATCGAGCGGTAGGCGAGCGCCGAGCCGACCTGCACGATCGTGCCGCGGCCGGACTTCTGCATGCATTTCAGCGCGGCCATCGTGCCCCAGACGTAGCCGTGATACGTGACGTTCGTCACGCGCGCGAAGTCCTCGTGCGGCAACGTGTCGACGGGCGCGAACGTCGTGACCATCGCATTGTTGACCCACACGTCGATCGGGCCGAACTGCGCTTCGGCGGAAGCGGCGGCGGCCTCGACTGCCTGCGCGTCGCTCACGTCCGCTTCGATGGGCAGCGCGCGCACGCCGTGCGCGCGCACTTCGTCGGCCGTGTCGCGCAGCGCAGCGGGGTCGCGTGCGAGCAATGCGACGTCGGCGCCGTGCCGTGCGAATTCGAGTGCGGCTGCGCGACCGACGCCCGCTGTTGCGCCCGTAATCACGACGGTCTTTGGTTTTCGGATCCGGCCCATGAGTTCTCCCTCCTTGCTCTTTTATGCGATGCGTTCAGGCATACGCGTACGCCGCTACAACTCCCCGCGCGAAGCCAGCACTTCGATCCTGTCTGCCGTGCGGCATGCAATTGCCTGGATCGTCAGCGATGGATTGACGCCGCCGACGGTCGGAAAGACCGATCCGTCGCAAATCCACAGATTCGGAATATCCCAGCTGCGGCAATCGGCGTTGACGACGCTCGTCGCCGGGTCGTCGCCCATGCGCGCGGTGCCGTTCAGATGGCAGGTGTCGTCGGTCTGTTGCCAGATGCGTGTCGCGCCGGCTGCGCCAAGCGCGTCGGTCATAAAGCGCAGCGAATGCGAAACGAGCCGCCGGTCGTTGTCGCAATAGCTCCACGTGACGCGCGCGACCGGCAGGCCGTACTTGTCTTTCTCGTCGGCGAGCGTGACGCGGTTGCGCTCCTGCGGCAGCGTCTCGCCGACAATCTTGAGGCCGACCTGATGGTTGTAGAGCTGCATTTCGTCGAGCAGCGCCTGGCCCCAGAGGCCGCGCCCCAATTGCGTCTGCGCCCAGACCATTGGCAGCGGCCCCTGGCTCATATACGCATAGCCGCCGAAAAAATCCTTGCCCTTGTCCGTGTAGTTCCAGTGTTCGCTGATCGCAAGCGACGGCGGCCCCTTGTACCAGCGTATTTCGTCGTCCATGACGCCCCATACGGCCTGATTCGACTGCACCATCAGGTTCTTGCCGACGAGTCCGGAACGATTCGCGAGCCCTTCGGGGAAACGCTCGTTTGCCGACATCAACAGCAGGCGCGGCGTTTCGATCGCATAGCCGGCCACCACCACATGACGCGCACGTTGAAATTGCCAGCGGCCTTCGCGGAAGTATTCAACGCCGGTCGCGCGGCCAGCCGGATTGACATCGATGCGGCCGGCCATCGAAAGATCGCGGATCTCGGCGCCGGCCGCGACCGCGCGTGGAATCCATGTGACCAGCGCGCTCTGCTTGGCATTGGTCGCGCAACCGGACACGCAAAAACCGCGATAGACACACGGATGCGCTTTACCGCGCGGCGCGGAAAGCGTGGCGAGCGGCGTCGGGCTCCAGCCGATACCGAGCGCTTCGGCGCCTTTCGCGAGCACGAGCGCGGCTGCATTCATTTCGTGCGCGCGATACGGATAGCGCGGCCGTTCCGGTCCCCACGGATAGCGCACGGGCCCGGAGATTTTCAGCGCATCTTCGACGTACGCGTAGTAGCGCCACATTTCGCGCCAGTCGAGCGGCCAGTCCGCGCCATAACCGAGTAGCGAACGTGCTTTGAACCACTCGGGCCTGAAGCGCAGCGACACCATCGCGAAGTGCACAGTGCTGCCGCCGACCGCCTTGCCGCTGTTGTTCGCACCGAGCACGAGCGGATCGTCGCCGTCGACAATGCGCTCGTCGGTCCAGTAGAGCTTGGCCTGATGCATCTCGTCGGAGGCGAACTCCTCGAGCGGCCGCCACCAGGCGCCCGCATCGAGCGCAACGACCTTGAAGCCCTTTTCGGCAAGCCGGCACGCGAGCGTGCCGCCGCCCGCGCCGGTGCCGACGATGACGAAATCGACTTCTTCGTTTTGCGGATACTCGCGCATCGGCACCCAGCCGCCGCGTGTGAACACATCGGGCGCACGGCCGTTCGCGCCGCGCGGATAGCGAAGCGCATCATCGGGCACGATGGGTCTCCGGTTCCGACGCACTGTGCTCGCCGGTCGATTCGACCGCTTCCCACGGGTCCCGGCGATTGAACGTCATGCGCACATAGCCGCGCGGATTGGCCGGTCCGCCGAAGCCGATGTCGCTCCACGACGACGGATGCGCATAGTAAGTCGTGCAGAGATCGTGCAGCACGCGCTGCCGGAAAAACAGCTTCGATGGCATGCCTTGCCACGAATCTCGCTTCAGCGTGCCGTGTTCCATTGCCTGCACGAGAGCGATGCGCGCGTGGTCGTCGAGCTCGGCGAACGCGGCCTGATAGCGATGCCGGCTTTCGTCGTCGAGTGCGCAAAGACCGATGCGCCACGCCTGCTGCAAGCCGGGCAGGCTCGCGTTGCGATAGCCGTCGGTTTTGTTGCCGGCGATCTTGCGGTCGACTAATGCGGCCAGCGGAACGGGACGGCGATTCGCAGCGCAACGGCTGTCCGGCTGCGGAATGATCACTGCGCATAGTGCCCGTAGCGTGCGCCATTCATCGGCGGTGCACCATGCGGGTTCGTCGCGGGTACCGATGCGATCGTCGATCACACTGCGTGTCGCATCGTCCCACGAAGGCGAATCGCGCTTGTCGAGCACGTCGTAGTGCGCATAGGCGGGAAGGGCACCGTGCGCATTGACGCGCGCATTGGAGTTCGCATCGAGGTTTTTACTCACGCTCGGTCTCCCTCAGGCGCAATGCCGCGAGGCCGGCCATGGCGAGCGCGGTAAAGCTCGGCGGCGCCGGCAACGGCGGACCGCCCAGAACATTCTGCGACCAGTTGCGCCAGCCGCCTTGCATGCGCGCGACACCGCGCGCATGAAACAGTGTGCCGACGAAGCCCAACGCCGCGGTCGTGCGCAGCCAGATGCGCGTGAACCAGCGTGGACGCGGCGCCGCGAGTGCCGAATGCGCAAGCAGTACCGCGGCGAGCGGTCCGATCGTGACCGGCGCATACATCGCGCGATGCTGGAATGCACCGCGAAAATGCAGCAGTCCGACCTCGCCGATCGTGCCGACGAGCCCGATGCCGGCCGCGAGCGCAAGCGCCTTGCCGGCGGGCATGCCAAACAGACGCGGATCGAATGCAGGCTCGTTGCGCAACTGTTCGCCGACCGCGCCGAGCGCCCCCGATAGCAGCAACGACATCGGCGCGCCAAGGGGTGCGCCATAGAACAGGTTGTGCCAGCTGAATCCGCCGGGACGCTTCGTGACGTTGTACAGATGGAAACCGCTGCCCGCGACGCCGGCGGCTGCCGCGGCCAGATAGATCGCATGCCTGATCGAATGCGACGCCTCGGTACGATCCCGGCCGCCATGCAAGCCTGCAAACAGCGCGCAGGTCGCGGATACGAGCGGCGTCACCATGGCGGGATTCTCGAACGAACCGCGATAGTGTTCGACGGCGCTATCGGCCAAAGCGGAGAAGGCGAGCAGCGCGGAACTGTGATTGAACCCGCGCGCGGCGTCGATATGCACGCGCTGCGGCGACCTCCATCGATCGATATTCGCCACTGCTGCGGACCCGACCGGCGCATGCGCGCGCTGTGCGCGAGCACCGGTTCTACGCGTCGCCAGCAACGCGGCGCCTGACAGTGCGCTCAGCGCGCCGAGCGCATATAACGTGGTTCTTATCATCGTCGATGTCGTATTGGGGTGAAACACAAACATTGAACTGCGATGCTTCCGTACATGCATCAAGGCACGCTGACGGCGAAACGCTGCGCATCCTTGCGCCTGAATTCGAGTCCGCAACCGGGGCGCGACAGGTCGGGCGCGATGCTGCCGTTAGCGACGCGCGGCGCGCCGTCGAACAGCATCGATTCGATGCGCACATGATCGTGAAACCATTCCTGATGACACAGCCCCGGCACAGCGGCGGCCGCGTGCAGATGCAGCGCCGGTGCGCAATGCGCCGAGAGCGGGATATGGAACGCGTCGGCCAGATGCGCGGCGCGCATGAAGCCTGTCACGCCGCCACAACGGCTTGCATCGGCCTGCAGAACATCGACCGCTTCCGCTTCGAGCATTCGCCTGAAATAGTCGGCCGTATAGCCGTATTCGCCGGCGGCGATCCGCATACCGGGCGGCGTGGCGAACCGGATCGCGGCGAGACCGGCGAGATCGTCGGAACTGACCGGCTCTTCGAACCATTGCACGTCGAGTTCGGAAATTGCCTCGGCAAAACGCAACGCCGTCTTCGGATCGAATGCGCCATTTGCATCTATAAAGAGGCCCGCGTCGCTGCCGATCGCATCGCGTGCGCATTGCGCGCGGGCGGGGTCGCGTGCCGGGTCGCTGCCGATCTTGATCTTCACCCAGCGACATCCGTCGTCGCCTACCCAGCGCGATAGCTGCTCGCGCATCCGGTCGTCCGTGTAGGTCGTGAAGCCGCCGCTTCCATACACGGGCACGTGATCGCGCGCCGCGCCGAGCAGAGTCACGAGCGCAACGCCGAGGCGCTTCGCGTGCAGATCCCAGAGCGCGCAGTCGAGCGCCGAAATCGCGGTGGCCGCGATGCCGTCCCGGCCAAGATTGCGCACGCGCTGCTGCATTCGCAGCCACAGACGCGGCAGGTCCGACGCGTCCTCGCCTTTGAGCGTGTCCGAAAGCGTGTGCCGGATCAGCGTCGCGACGCTCGCATCGCTGTACGTATAGCCGAGCCCGGTTACACCAGCGGCTTCGACCTCGGCAACGACGAGCGTCGTCGAATTCCATTCGAATGTGCCATCCGCTTCCGGCGCGTCGGTCGGAATCGTGTAGGCATCCGCAGCGATACGCGCGATCGGCGCCGCCGCGTAACGATCGCTCGCAGTGCGCGTGGAAAAAGGCGATGAAGAAGCAGCGTCTTGCATGGTGTGCGCTTTCAGAAACGACAGGAAGAAACAGTTTCCGGCACTGACGCATCAGCAATGGCTGTTCCTTACAGCAGGGTTTCGCGCGACGCGGCGCGTTGCTTGCTGCGCGTCTGTCGAAGGCACGCTTGAAGAGCGGCTTGACGGCGCGACAGACACGTCGATACGCACAACGCGTTCGGCACCAATTCTCGTTTGCAGGAGATTTTCATGGCTATGACAGTGGGCGACTTTATCGTCGACAGGTTGCATCAGTGGGGCATCAGACGGATGTTCGGCTATCCCGGCGACGGCATCAACGGCGTATTCGGCGCACTGAATCGCGCGGAAGGGAAGATCGAATTCGTGCAGACGCGTCACGAGGAAATGGCAGCCTTCATGGCCAGCGCACACGCAAAATTCACCGGTGATCTCGGCGTGTGCATCGCGACTTCGGGCCCAGGCGCGGCTCACCTGATCACGGGACTCTACGACGCAAGAATGGATCACATGCCGGTGCTCGCGATCGTCGGACAGCAGGCGCGCGCGGGACTCGGTTCGCACTATCAGCAGGAGCTCGACCTTGCCGCGATGTTCAAGGATGTCGCCGGCTCTTATGTGCAGCAGGCAAGCGTGCCCGCGCAAGTGCGCCATATGGTCGACCGTGCGATACGGATCGCGCTAGCCGAGCGGCGTGTCACGGCATTGATCCTGCCGAACGATCTGCAGGATCTCGAATACGAAGGGCCGGCGCGCAAGCACGGTACTGCGCATTCGGGCGTCGGCTATGCGCGGCCCACTGTCGTGCCGACGCAGGACGAACTGCAGCGCGCGGCTGACGTGCTCAATGCGGGGCACAAGGTCGCGATTCTCGTCGGCGCGGGCGCGCTGAACGCCACCGACGAGGTCATCGAAGTCGCGAACCGGCTCGGCGCGGGCGTCGCGAAAGCGCTGCTCGGCAAGGCCGCGTTACCTGACGATCTGCCGTGGGTGACGGGATCGATCGGCCTGCTCGGCACGAAGCCGAGCTACGAAATGATGAACACCTGCGACACGCTGCTCATGATCGGCTCGGGTTTTCCGTATTCGGAATTCCTGCCGAAGGAAGGCGATGCGCGCGGCGTGCAGATCGATATCAAGGCGGACATGCTGAGCCTGCGGTATCCGATGGAAGTGAATCTGGTCGGCGACAGCGCACAGACGCTGCGCGCGCTGCTGCCGTTGCTCAAGGAGAAAACCAGCGACGCATGGCGTTCGCGGATCGAACGCTGGACCTCGCGCTGGTGGGAGACACTCGATGAACGCGCACATCAGCCGAGCTCGAACGGCGTCAATCCGCAGCGCGCTTTCACCGAGCTGTCGCCGCGACTGCCCGACAACGTGATCCTGACGAGCGACTCGGGTTCGTGCGCGAACTGGTACGCACGCGACCTGAAGATCCGGCGCGGCATGATGGCGTCGTTATCGGGCGGGCTCGCGTCGATGGGTGCGGCCGTGCCGTATGCGATTGCCGCGAAGTTCGCTTATCCGGGCCGTCCCGTCATCGCGATGGTCGGCGACGGCGCGATGCAGATGAACAATATGGCCGAACTGATTACGGTGTCGAAATACTGGAAGCAGTGGGCTGACCCACGTTGGATCTGCATGGTGCTCAACAACGAAGACCTGAACCAGGTGACGTGGGAGCAGCGCGTGATGAACGGCGATCCGAAGTTCGACGCGTCGCAGCAGATTCCAAACGTGCCGTATCACCGCTTTGCCGAATTGATCGGGCTGACCGGCATATACGTCGACAAGGCGGAGCAGCTGGCCGACGCGTGGGAAACCGCGCTTGCAGCGAAACGGCCGGTCGTGCTCGAGGTGAAGTGCGATCCGGAAGTGCCGCCGCTGCCGCCTCATGTCACGCTGCCGCAAGCCAAGGCCTTTGCGCGCACGCTGATGGAGGGCGATCCGAAGGAGGGCAGCGTGATTGCGAATACCGCGCGCCAGGTGCTCGGCTCGGTGATTCCCGGCGCAAAAGACTAACGAATGCAGAAGCAGTCAGCGATTTGTATGCGGCGGCGCATGCGTGGCCGCGTGTAAATATCGCAACGTGATGTAAATCGTACGAAGCCGGTCAGGCCGGTGCGTCACGGAGCACGGGCTTGTCCGCAGCGACTTCTCGTTGACCCAATTTGGGTCTGCGCTCCTCCGGCTTTCGGCCGGTCAAGTCCGATTCTTGCTAAGCGTCTGTTGATTGAGGGGGCGCGCGAGACGCGCCTGATTCGGACATCGAACACGGTGGGAGTGCGGCCGGATGCAATGGAAGGTGGAATCGATTCATATGCACGCCGCGCCGCTCGACTATTTTCTGCATGCGGCGGGTCCTGCCGCCGGACCGACGATGGTTCTCGGCTGGGCGCTTGCGGCTTTGTCGATGGCCGTCATCGTCATCGTCGCGCTGTTGCTCGCGGTGGCGATCGCGCGTCGCCGCCGCATCGAAGCGGACCATGCAGGTCCGACGATCGTGCGGGGCGAGAAAGCCGGCATGCGGTGGGTCTATATCGGCACCGGCATCTCGTCGGTATTTCTGATCGCTGCGCTCGCCTACACGCTCTTCACGCTCGATTCGGTCGCAGCGCCGCCCCGCGCGCCTTCGCTCACATTGACCGTGACGGCCTACGACTGGTGGTGGAAAGTCGAGTACAGCGATGCGGACGGCGGCCCGGCGCTGGTCACGGCGAATGAAATTCACATACCGGTCGGCGAACCCGTGAAGATCGTGCTGAAGAGCGCCGACGTGATCCACGCATTCTGGGTGCCGCAACTCGCCGGCAAGACCCAAACCATTCCAGGCCAGATCAACGAGCAGTGGATCCAGGCCGATGTGCCCGGTATCTATCGCGGGCAATGCTCGCAGTTTTGCGGCGCACAGCATGCGCATATGGCCTTCGAGGTCGTCGCGCAGGACCGTGCCGGGTTCGACGCATGGCGCCGCGAGCAGGCCAAACCCGCTACGCCCGTCGCCGGCGCGGCCGGTGCGCTCGCATTGCATGGACAGAAGCTGTTTCTCGATCGTTGCGCGGGTTGCCATACGGTGCGCGGCACCGATGCGAACGGCGCGCAGGCGCCCGATCTCACGCATCTCGATACGCGCCGCCTGATTGCGGCCGGCACGATGACGAACACGCCCGAGCATCAGCTCGACTGGATCGCGCACGCGCAACGGATCAAACCCGATTCGCTGATGCCGAGCATCGCGCTGACGGCGAACGACGCGGCCGCATTGTCCGCCTATCTGGCGACGCTGCATTGAACCTGATTTGAATCTATCGCTCGAGCGAACAAAACGGAACCAGGATGGCCGACACGACGACACCCTCTTCGACGAGCACACCGCAGCTCGAAAGAACGCTGCGGCGCGGCGTCGTCGCGCGCGGCAGCGCCGCCGAGGAACAGCTGCGCGACTTGTGGGAGACACCGCCCGGCTGGCGCGGCTGGCTCTCGACGGTCGATCACAAACGCATCGGCATGCGTTATCTGGTCACGGCGTTTATCTTTCTGATCGCCGGCGGCGTCGAGGCGCTGATCATGCGCATCCAGCTTGCGCGCCCGAATGCGACGCTGCTCACGCCCGAACAGTACAACCAGATCTTCACGATGCACGGCGTGACGATGATCTTTCTGTATGCGCTGCCGGTGCTGTCAGGCTTCTCGAACTATCTATGGCCGCTGGTACTGGGCGCACGCGATATGGCGTTTCCACGCCTGAACGCACTGTCGTACTGGGTGTTCCTGTTCGCCGCGATATTTCTGTATGCGAGTTTTCCGCTTGGCGAAGCGCCGAACGCGGGCTGGTTCAACTACGTGCCGTTATCGGGCCTCGAATACAACACGGGGCCGAATATCGACGTCTACGCGCTCGGCATGGTGTTGCTCGGCATTTCGACGACGGTCGGCGCCGTGAACTTCGTCGTGACGTTATTGCGAATGCGCGCGCCAGGCATGTCGCTCGATCGCGTTCCGGTGCTCGTCTGGGGCACGATGACCGCGTCGTGCGGCAACCTCGCCGCGGTACCGTCGGTCAGTCTCGCGTTTTTCCTGCTGTGGATGGACCGGCGCATCGGCACGCATTTCTTCGATGTCGCGAACGGCGGGCGAGCGTTGCTCTGGCAGCATCTTTTCTGGATCTTCGCTCACCCGTGGGTTTATGTGGTCGTGCTGCCGGCGATGGGCATCGTCTCCGATGCGTTGCCCGTGTTCTGCAGACGGCCGCTCGTCGGCTACGGTCCTGTTGCGTTCTCGACGGTCGCGACGATGCTGATCGGTTTCGGCGTGTGGATTCACCATATGTTCGCGACCGGTCTGCCGGCGCTCGCGCTGTCGTTCTTCGGCGCGGCGAGTATGGCGATCGCGGTGCCGAGCGCGATCGCCACGTTCGCGTGGATCGCGACGATCTGGCTCGGGCGACCCGTGTTTCGCGTGCCGTTCTATTACTTCGCGGGCTTCGTGCTGCTGTTCGTAGTGGGCGGCGTGTCCGGCGTGATGACGGCCGCGGTGCCGTTCGACTGGCAACTGACCGATACGTATTTCGTCGTCGCGCATCTGCATTACGTGCTGCTCGGCATCAATGTGTTTCCGGTGATCGGCGGCGTGTATTTCTGGTTTCCAAAGTTCACGGGACGCATGATGAGCGAGCGCGTCGGCAAGCTCGCGTTCTGGGTCATGTTCGTCGGCTTTAACGTCGCGTTCTTTCCGATGCACATCGCAGGGCTGCTCGGCATGCCGCGCCGCATCTATACCTATGCACCCGATATGGGCTGGAACACGGTAAACATGATTACGTCGATCGGCTCGTTCGTGCTCGCGTTCGGCATTCTGATTTTCCTGTGCGATCTGTTTTATAGCCTGCGGCGCGGCGCGCCGGCGGGCAACAATCCGTGGGACGCGGGCACGCTCGAATGGTCGACGACGTCGCCGCCGCCGCCCTACAACTTCGCGGTCGTGCCGACTATCGCGAGCCGGCACCCGTTATGGGAGGGACGCATCGAAGAGGAAGGAAGAAGCGGCAGCCGATCGTCGCTCGCGGAAGGCTACATGCTCGATCATGGCCGCGAAGCGCTCGGCACGACTGCGCTCGAAGCGCGGCCGGACGTCATTCTGAAGATGCCCGAAGACTCCTATGCGCCGTTCGCGCTGGGCGCGTTTTCAGCACTGTTTTTCGCGGGGCTCGCGTTGCAAACGTGGTGGTTTGCCGCGGCGATGCTGCTCGGCTGCGCCGCATCGATCGTCGTCTGGCTGTGGCCCGAGCGCAGTTTGGTTCAGCGCGAGCCGCGGCGCGTGCACGATGCGAGGAGCTGACATGAGCGATGCATTGAGCGAAAACGCCTATTCCGAGTCCGTGCGCCTGCCGGTCGGCAGCGCGGGCGAGCGCTCGGGCGGCTGGTTCGGCTGCCTCGCGCTGATCGCCACGGAAGGCTCGCTATTCGGCTACCTGATCTTCTCGTACCTGTATCTCGCCTCGCAAAGCGGCCGTATGTGGCCGCCTGAAGGTTTGCCGAAGCTCGGCCTCGGCGGCGCCAACACGGTCATTCTGCTGACGAGCAGCGTGTTCGTGATGCTATGCGAGCGCTGCGTGAAGCGGCGGCGCGTGCGCTGGGCCGTCGCATCGATGGCGACGGCGCTTGTGCTCGGCGTGATTTTCGTCGGCATCCAGATGAAGGAGTGGCGCGACCATCCATACGGCGTGACGTCGAACCTGTACGGCTCGCTGTACTTCACGATAACGGGCTTTCATATGGCGCACGTGCTGGTCGGGCTCGTCGTGCTCGCCTTGCTGCTGCTGTGGACCGCGCTTGGTTACTTCGACGAGAAGCGCTGCGTCGCGCTGACGATCGGCGGCTTGTACTGGCACTTCGTCGATCTCGTGTGGCTTTTTGTCTTCTCGACGATCTATCTGTCGCCGTATGTGTTGAGGGCCCGCACATGAGCGATCGACGCGCACGAACGCAGCCGCAACCGTCGATGCAACCGGATAGCGCCACGCCGCAGTTTCACCCATGGCGGTTGTCGATCGGCATGCTCGCGACCGCGCTCGCGTGGTTCGCGATGATGGGTGCGGGCGAAATCCTGACCGCGAATGTGTGTGCGTTGTCCGATGCGAATCGTCCGGCCGGGCCGCCGCCGTGGGCGATGCCTGCGCTGATCGCGCTCAGCGTGGCGTGCTTCGCGATCGGTATTGCGGGCGTCGTGGTCGCCTGGCGCAACGTCCTATTCACGCGCGAAAAACGCAAGCATCGGCTCGAAGGCCGCGCGCGCCGCGTGGCGGAGCTCGAATGGTTTCTCGCGCGGGTCAGCGCGTTGTCTAGCGCGCTCTTTATGTTCGGCATGGTCGCGACCGGGCTTGCCGTCGTGATCGTATCGCCGTGCGGCGGCCCATGGTGACGACGATGCCAAGACGCACACTGTTCGCCATCGGTTTCGCCGCACTCGCAGGCGCGGCGCTGCTGGTTGCAAGCGCAATGCCGCCTCGTGCCGCCGCGCAGACGTCTGCCGCGCGATTCGATGCAAGCGATCCGAAGCTGATCGCGAAGGGCGAATATCTCGCGAAGGCCGCCGATTGCGCGGGCTGTCACACGGCGCCGCCGGGCGGCCCGTCGGGCAAGGAGCCGTTGCATCCGCGCGCGCCGTTCGCGGGCGGTCTGCCGATGGGTTCGCCGTTCGGCACGATCTTTTCGTCGAATATCACGCCGGACCCGAACGCGGGAATCGGCCGCTACAGCTACGACGATTTCGTGCGCGCCGTGCGCGAGGGTGTAGCGCCGGGCAACAAGCGGCTCTATCCGGCGATGCCGTTTCCGTCGTTCGCGAAGATCGACGATAACGACATGCGCGCGCTCTACGCGTATTTCATGCATGGCGTGAAGCCGGTCGCGACGCCGGCGCCGCCGACGAAACTGCCGTTTCCGTTCAACCAGCGCTGGGCGCTGATGTTCTGGAGCTTCGCATTTGCGCGCAACGACGTATACGTGCCGCAGTCGACGCACAGCGCGCAGTGGAATCGCGGCGCATATCTCGTGCAGTCGCTCGGCCATTGCGGCGCGTGTCATACGCCGCGCGGGCCGGCCTACGAAGAGCGCGGCTACGATCAGGGCTCGCGCCTCTATCTGACCGGCGGCACGAACGACCACTGGTTCGCGCCGAATCTGACCGGCGACGCGGGCTCGGGCCTCGGTCGCGTGTCAGAAGACGAGATCGTCGCGTTCTTGCGCAGCGGACACGGAGAAAAGCCGGGTCGCGGCGGCGGACTCGTCACGTTCGGCAGCATGGTGCAGGTCGTCGAGGACAGCACGCAATACATGACCGACGACGATCTTCACGCGATTGCCGGTTATCTGAAGAGCCTGCCGCCGCGCGAATCTTCGGGGCATTTCGACGACCGGTCGCGCGCGGCGCTGCGTACCGTGCGCGCGCTCGATACGGGCGACGTCGAGTTGCCGGGCGCCGGGCTCTACCAGAGCTTTTGCGCGCGCTGCCACAAGGCCGATGGCATGGGCGAGCCATCGAAGTATCCGCGGCTCGCAGGCAACCCGGCCGTGCTGAGTCCGCATACCGATTCGCTCGTGCGTCTGCTGGTCGAAGGCGGCGAGGCGCCGCATACGCAGACGGGTCCGGAGCCGAAGAAAATGCCTGGGTTCGCGGGCAAACTGACCGATACGGAAATGGCTCGCGTGCTGACATTCGTGCGCAATACGTGGGGCAACGTTGCGGCGCCTGTGACGACGCGCGACGTGCGCAGCATGCGCGACAGCCTCGGCAAGTGAACGGCAGATCTGCACGGGCGACTCAACTCGGGAGGCCTGACGGCGCATGACGGCGACCTCGAACGATGCCCCGGCGCGCGGCGTGACGAACGCGGTGGGTGACGACCGTGACGACGAACAGCGGTCGGGCAGCAGGCACGGCACATCGCAGCCGCGCAAGGCGTTGCCCGGTTTGATGCTGGGCGCGCTCGGCGTCGTGTTCGGCGATATCGGCACGAGCCCGATTTATGCCTTGCGGCAAGCGGTTAGCGACGCAGGCACGGTCGACGTGCTGACCGTGATGGGCATTCTGTCGACGATCGTCTGGGCGGTCGTCATCGTCGTGATGGGCAAATACGTCTGCTATGTGATGCGCGCCGATAACGAGGGCGAGGGCGGCATCGTCGCGTTGACGGCGCTCGTGCGCTCGGGCTACGAGCAGGACAGCGTGCAGGTGCCCGCGTTGCTCGTGACGGCGGGGCTGTTCGGCGCGGCGATGTTCTACGGCGATTCGATGGTCACGCCGGCCGTGTCCGTGTTGTCGGCCGTCGAGGGCTTGAGCCAGATCAGCCCGAAGTTCGACCCGCTGGTCGTGCCGATCGCGGCGGCGATTCTCGTCGCGCTGTTTCTGTTCCAGCGGCGCGGCTCGGCGGTAGTCGGCAAATCGTTCGGGCCCGTGATGGCGATATGGTTCGTCTACCTGGCCGTGGTCGGTATCTATCGAATCGTGCAGCACCCCGAGGTGTTGCGTGCGTTGTCGCCGGTATGGGCCGTTGCGCTCGTGCACAGCCATCCGCTAAGCGCGTTCACCGTGCTCGGCGCTGTGATTCTCGCGCTGACCGGCGCCGAGGCATTGTATGCGGACATAGGGCACTTCGGCCGTCCGGCGATCCGTCTCGCGTGGCTCTTTATCGTGTTTCCGTCGATTGTCATCGGTTACTTCGGGCAGGCCGCGACGCTGCTTTTTCAGCCCGGCGCGGCGCGCCAGCCGTTTTTCTTCGCCGCACCCGAGTGGGCGCTGATACCGACGGTGATCATCGCGCTGCTTGCGACCGTGATCGCGTCGCAAGCCGTGATATCGGGCGCGTTTTCCATGACGAGCCAGGCGATCGAACTCGGCTTTCTGCCGCGTCTGCGCGTCATCGAAACGTCGAAGTCGCAGCGAGGCCAGGTGTATGTGCCGGCCGTGAATGCGGTGCTGTTCGGCGCGGTGATCTTCCTCACGCTCGCGTTTCGCAGTTCGGAACGCCTGACGTCCGCATACGGAATTGCGGTAGGCCTCACGATGCTGATCACGACCGTGCAGATGGCGAGCCTGTCGCGCCATGTCTGGCGCTGGCCGTGGTTAGCGGTGGCGGCCGTGAGCGTGCCGCTTTTCGTGATCGATTTGCTGCTCGTCGCGTCGAACGCGCGGAAAATTCCGCAGGGCGGCTGGTTTCCGGTGGCCGTCGGCATCGTGCTGTTCGTGCTGATGTCGACCTGGTATCGCGGACGCCAGCTCGCCGCGAAGCGCACCGGGCAGGCACAGCCGCTCGACGCGTTTCTGCATGAGCTATTCAACCGCGCGGAGCCGCCGGTTCGGGTGGCGGGCACCGCCGTCTATCCGGGCAGCGCGCCTGGCCACACGCCGACGGCGCTGATCAGCAACGTGCGCCATAACCGCGTGCTGCATACGACGGTGATCTTTTTCGCGAACCTGTCGGAGTCGGCACCGCGCGTCGACGAGCGCAACCGCATCGAGGTGCGAGATCTCGGTGCCGGCTGCTATGAGATCGTGTCGCGGCACGGCTTTGTCGAACGGCCGAATTTGCCGCAGTTGCTCGCATCGCTCGATGGCGCAGCGGGCCGGCCCGGTCCACTCGGCGACTGGCATTTCGAACCGAAACGCACGACGTTTTTCCTGCCTCGCGACGAAGTGATACCAGGCTGCTCGCACGGACAGATGCATCGCTGGCGCGAGCGGCTGTTCGGCGAGATGGCGTTTCATTCGGCGTCGAGTGCGGAGTATTACGGGCTGGCGGCGGAGGATGTCGTCGAGTTGGGCGTGCAGGTTGTGTTGTAGCGCGCAGCAATGTCGGGCGAGCCCGCATTGTAAAGATTTGCAAACCTTAGGAATCGACTGAGGTCGTCTGATAGACATACCGCGTAATGACCGTTAATTTCGCTTTTCGGGATGGTTGGTCGACATCCTGTTGAGCAGTCCGGATCACTTAACAGAAAAAGCCGGGACGATGAAACGAGTCATTGCGGATATCCTGAAGTACCCGAGCGCGCGCGTGCGGCAGCGCTTCGAGCTGAAGATCGGCTCGGACCAGCCGGTCCAGCCGGACCTTTGCGCGATCAGTTTCGAATTGAACGAGGCGCTTAACGAGACGTATCGGCTCGATATCGTCGCGACGTCGGCTGACCATGCGATCGACGCGGAATGCTGCGTGGGACGGCGCGCTACTTTCACGATTGTGGAAGAAGGCTGCGTGCCGTCGATGTCGGGACTGATCGAATCGGTTATCGCGCCCGCGCGCGTCGTGCATGGCGTGGTAACGCGCTGGGAGCGCAGGAAGACGAGCCGCGACGAGACGACCTATGCGCTGCGTATCGAGCCGCGTTACGCACTGCTCGGCAAGGTGTGGGACTCAGGCGTATTCCGCAACGTATCGCTGAAGGAACTGATCACGGAAGCGATCGTCGATCGCGACCTGTTCGATCCGCACGATATCGAATTTCATCTGGAAGGCCTCGACGCGAAGTTCGAGCAGACGGTGATGTACGAAGAGACCGTCAAAGCATTTGTCGATCGCCATTGCCGTCGTGCCGGCATCTATTACTACTGGAAACAGGGCAGCAAGGAAGACGGGGCGCAGCGCGACACGCTCGTGTTCGGCAACAACCCGCGCGGCTATGTGCGTGCGCTCGAAGTGCCGTTCATGCCCGATTCGGGTCTTAGCGGCAACTGGCACGAAGCGGTGCTGTCGGTCAGCACCGTGCGTGAGCTCGTGCCGGAGCGCGTCGAGCTGTGGGACCGCAACTATCGGATACCCGACGACCCGCTGACGGCGAGCGCGATCGTCGCGCACGACGACCGCTCGATATTCGGCAGCGTGAACCGCAGCATCGAGCATCACCATTCGAGGGAAGCCGGCCAGGCGCTGGCCGATGCGCGCCGCGACGAACTGATTGCGCGGCAACAGACCCTGTATGGCACGAGCGACGCAATCGGCATGACGCCGGGCCTTGTAGTGCGGCTGACGAATCGCACGCTGGCCGAAGCGCCTTACGGCATGCTCATCACACGGCAGAAGACGACGGGCAGCCTCACGCAGCCGGTGTTCTGCGAGTTCGAGGCCACACCGGCGCACCTGACATGGCGTCCCGAATACGACCCGTTCAAGCACTGGCGTTGGGTATCGGGCGTGGTGACGGGCGTCGTGAAATCACGCGATGCACAGCCTTATGCATGGCTCGACGCACAGGGACGCTACGAAGTCGAACCTGTGTTCGCCCGCCGCAGCGGCAAGCGAGGCAAGAATCTGATGTCGTTGCGGCTGCTGCGGCCCGGCGCATCGTATCTCGGCGGTTTCCACTCGCCGCAGCTGCCTGAAACGGAGGTGCGGCTGCTTGCGACGAACGGGGATGTCGACCGCTTGCTGATTGCGGGCGCGGTCCACGACTATTCGCATCCTGACATCGTGCACAGCCGGGAAGGCTGGTATAGCCGCGCGGTATGGCGTTCGCCGCTCGGCGGCGCGGATCTGCGCTTCGACGACATGAAGCAGCGCGAGGGCGCGAAGCTCGCGACCGTCTACATGAAGACGTCGATGAGCCTGGGCTTTCTCGTCGACAGCGCGAAGAAAGAGCGTGGACACGGCTTCGAGATCAGCACGCAGGGCTGGGGCACGCTGCACGCGCCCAAAGGGATGATCGTGTCCGCCGATGCGCTTTCGAGCCCTGACGCGCCGCAACTGGAGATGCATGCCGCGCTTGGCGAACTTCGGGCGGCGCTGCAGCGGGTGACGGAATTGGTTAAAGCCACCACGCTTGCGAAGGCCGCGCCGGCCGATCAGGCGACGCAAGCGAGTCTGCTGAATGCGCTGAACGACTTGAAGGCCGCGGGTCTGATCGCAAGCGCGCCGGCCGGTATTGCGCTGGCGACGCCGAAATCGGTACAGCATGCCGCTGGCGAGAACGTGATGCTGGCGGCGGGCCGGCACGTCGACGTGAGCGCGTTCAAACGCTTCACGCTGGCTGCGGGAGAACTGATCTCGATATGCGCGCACAGACTCGGCATGAGTCTTTTCGCGGCGAAGGGGAAGCTCGAGATTCAGGCACAAAACGATGCGCTCGATCTGCTCGCCAACCAGCAGTTGCTGATGTCGAGCACGAATGCGGACGTACTGGTGGTCGCGAAGGAAAAGGCCGTGATGGCAAGTGGCGGCGCTGCGCTGACGATCGAGAACGGCAACATCGTTTTTCATTGCCCGGGCGAGTTTCGCATCAAGGCCGCTTCGTTCGTCTACGAAGGGCCGCAGAGCATGAATCTGCCCTTACGCCAGATGCCGAAGAGTTCGCTGCAGATGCCCGACTCCTATCCTTCGTCTCTCTAACTCATGATTATCAGCCCTCCCTTCCTGCCGCCGGCGGGTGTTGTTTGCGCCGACGAGTATGAAACCGATCCGATGATGGCGGCCGTCGAGCAGTGTGAACTTGGCCACCACGGCATTTATCCGATTGCGTTCGACCGGCGCTGGCATTGTGGTATGCATCTCGCGCCGAACGATCAGACCGAGCCTGTCAGAGCGATCGCCGATGGCGAGGTGATCGCGTTTCGCGTGGCGGGAACGGCGATTTCCGATGGACAACCCGATGAGAAAACGGGAAAGCCGGCGCTGAATTCCAACACGGGTTTCGTATTGCTCAAGCATGTGACCGATACGGGCGACGGGCGGACCATCACGTTCTATTCGCTGTACATGCATCTGCGGGACATGGCGGAGCAGGAGCGTCTCGAGCGCCAGCCGAACGATCCGCCACAACAAGGCTCTGCTACCGCATTGCCCGCGTGGCTGTTGGACAACGCTGGCGGCAAGGACGGCAAGGTCCAGTCAGGCGGCAGGAGGAAGGTCTATCGGAAGGACAGGCTCGGATATTGGGGCGCCTGCCATGGACAGCCGCATCTGCACTTCGAGATTTTCATGACCGAAGCGGACTTTGGCGCGTGGTTCGAACAGGACGGGCACAAGGTGCAGCTTGGCGTGGCGAACCCGGTACAGCCGGCATCGCGCGACTACTGGGGGCACAGCTATTTCGTGATTTCTGGCGGTCAGGCGTTGGTCAGCGCACCGCCGGGCAGACGCGATAGCCCTTATTTTCCGACGCTTGCCGCGTGGACGGTGCCGGCGAACAGCAAGCTGTACGTCGAGGCGTACTTCCACAAGGGGCAGCGTTATACGCGATCGTGGTTCGATGAAGCGGGCGACGGCAACAAGCTTACGCTGCTCACGGAGCAGCCGGTGAAAGACCGGTACGCGGACTATGAGTACAAGCTTTATCAGCGCGCGGTGGACCTCTATCCAGCCTGTCCGAGCGATGGTTATGAGCTGATGCGCTTCGGCCGCATCCTCTCGGAGCAGCCGACGCTGCCTGCTGCCGATCGTGCGACGTGGGTGGCAGTGCCGTTCGATGCGAATGGCACGCAGGGGTATGTCGACGTCAATCAGAGCGCCATTCTGAAGCTGTCGGATGCGGATTTCCCGTTCTTCACCGGGTGGAAGAAGATCGACGATGGGAATACGCCGTTCGATCAAGATGGGCTGTGCGGCTATGCCGAACTGCGCAGGATCGTCGGTGATGTCGAGGCACAGATTGCGACGTCGGCTGAGGAAGGGCCGCATGCGTTGCGCCGAGACCAGGGGAAAGTGGGTGAAGGGCACGGCACCCAAGCAGTGGGGTTGCCGTTAGGGAAGCTGCAGTATGGGCACGGTGGATTCAGCGACGCGTCGAACGTGGCCGATCCGGAATTCAGACACGAAGACCGGTTGACGGCCTACGTGCAGGGCGATGCGGCGATTCGCAACAGGCTCAAGGGCTTCGTTTGCCACGCTCCGAGCGAATGGGATGCGACGACAGATGAAGAGCGCTTCAAAAGGCTCAACGAGCCGGATGGATTCTTTGGCAAGCGTAAGGAAAGCGATCCGAATGGGTACGAAAACTTCATTGCGTTCCGGAAGCGGTTTCAGTTTATTGAACAGACTCCGTTGAGGGGAGGGCAGAGGTTTTGGTTCTTTCATCCGTTGGCGTTTATTCGGCATTTCAGGAAGTGTGGGTGGCTGAGTGGGAACGAGTTGACGCAGTTGGTCCCCACAAAGGCGATGCGAAAGGATAGTCGCGGAGCATGGGTATCGGAAAGGGTCGTGATAAGTGAGCAAGCTGACTCGATCATCGCAAACGGGCGTGGCCATCTGAATGGGTCACTGTGCATGCACAGCATTTCTTCCAGCCCATTGCGGATGGCCGCATTCTTCGCAAATGCCACCCAGGAAACGCAATGGTTTGGAAAGTTGCATGAACGCAACGCTGTCGCGTGGTATGCCCCATGGGACGGACGTGGCTTTTTGCAACTCACGGGTCCAGGCAACTACATCAAATATTGGCGTTTCCTTGGGCGAAACATCCCCGAGTCACTTAAGGCAGCGTTAAATACCGCTGCCATAAAGGCACACCAGACGCAAAAAAACGACTCCTTGTCGGACAAATCATTTAAGGAATTAACAACAGAGATGATCAAGTGGCGCAACGAGGTGCAAGCCGATGGGACTGACCCCTCCCGCAGTGCTGCAGCGTATTGGAGTTGGACACAAGCCGCCATGTTTGCGGACTGCTTCCCCGTGCTGAAGCGTGAGATCCGAACAGTAAACAACATGCCGAATGTCTATTACAGCTGTGAGTCGTTCGGGCAAGTGGCGGCTACGGTCAATTTCGGTAGCCCCGTTAGCGATCTATCAAATATCAACAAGGTCAACGGCATTGTGGCGAGATGCCAGGCATACGTAAATGCGCTGATGGTCCTGGTGGATTACATACCTTTTCCGGATATGGATGGGCATCTAACAGCCATGCCAGAAGGCTATCAGCGGAGGAATGTGTCATGAGAAGGACTATAGTCGGGGTAATAGCATGGGGTATGACGGCGCTGGCTGCCAATGCCGAAGAGCCCGTTAGCCCGCAGTCCGTTGAGACGGAGGTCGTTTTCGGCCAATGTCATTTCAAACTGAAAGATCCGTATGGAGCGGACTTCCGCGCAACGAGATCTCGTCTGCCGCCAATGGCAAATTACATTGCGAATGTCAACACGGGCGGAGCTTACCCGTTTGAAATATGGATTCAGTTTAGTTGTCAAGATCCGGCAACTGCACAAACATTGTCCGAACGTGCTCTTATCAAAATGACTGATAAAGGATGGGTTCTTGATCCAACGCCAGGCCGCGAAATAATCGAACAACAACATACGACGTTTTATCCGCTACACGGCAAAGGATGGATCGGAGGGGGTACAACACAGGATGATGTGAACGGAGATGAGGCTCGGCGGATGCGTACCTTCAATTTTTGTATTCCGCATCGGCAGCTGGCAGTTTGCGGATATGTCGATGTTGGCTACCTGTTAAAGCCGAAAGAATCTGTGTTTCCTCAGGTCATCCAGTTATTGCAAAGCATCGAATTCATCGACATGCAAGCTGTCGTACCGGCAGATACAGCAAACCCATGATTCGATGATAGGCGGCCAACCTGGAAATGACGCAGGTAATTAAAAGTTAAAATGTCTATCTTCCAAATTCGATTCTTTCCGTCGCCCGCATAAACTCGGCAATTAACGTGAATAAGCGAATATCGGAGGATTTTTCAAACAATTGAAAGGAGATGACTGGGAGAGTTTTATAGCTGATTATCCAATGGAAAAGAATAAAAATGCGCCCGATGGTACTAAATTTTGCCTCGCTCATGGAGATAACGTCATCGCATGTGTCTCGGGTGAGGATTTTGGAATTAAAAATCCAATCGTGCAGTTGATGAGTCAATCGAGAAAACCTTGATTTCAATAAAATTAAATTTTGGTCCCGTAAATGAGTGAACAAAATTCATCTTTAAAATTTTTTATAATAACTGGCATTTACTTTTCTGTTGCTTTAGGCGTGCTTTCTCCAGTCCAAGCTGATGAGTACTCTCCCAGCCTATCTTTTACGAATGATTTGCCATCCAATTTTAAGACTCTTTTGTCGAGAGACGGTTTTGTTTTTCCCGATTCGAAAGGGGGTGTTGTTTGGAAGATCGATGGAGTGCGGCACTTCTTTTTGCTGCTTCAAGCTCATGACGATGGTTGCGGTATCGTAACGATGAGCGAAAAGGATGTCACCTACAAGCTCGTAGAGTCTTACGATCGGTGCCATATAATTGGGGTTCCCCAGATAGTAGACTTGGTTGGGCAAGGAGATAAAAGTATTGTTGTCAAGATGAGATTGCATTCTAATGGTTTTGAGGATGGAACTGTAGAACATATAAATGCCTATCTGTATGCGAAAGAAAGAGGAGAATTTTGCCGGAATGAAGATGCGGGAAGTTTTGCCGATGGAATGAGAGTACCCAATGCAGTGATTAAATTTGGGCCATCGGACTGTAGATAGTCTTCAAAGGGAAATGTGCGGAAATGCACATCACGGATGCAATATCTATCCACGTAAATTCACTTGTGATCTAGCAGGCTAAACGCATTTCTGGGCGTTAAACGCAATTTACGAGATTTACACTCGAATTTCGAGCTAAGGATATTTAAATGAGAGACCCGTTATGACCTCCAGATCCCCCATCCGCCAAGGCGACGCACTCGAAAACGGCGGCGAAGTGACAACCGCATCGTCCGGCATGACGTTCATGGGCCGCCTGCTCGCCTGCCGAGGCGACGAAGCGCTCTGCGCGCTGCACGGCAAGACCACAATCGCCGAAGGCGCGGCATCATTCCCCGGCAAGACCGGCCAACCCGTCGCTATGCATCGGCATCTGTGCGCGTGCGGCTGCCGGCTGATCTCGTCGCTGCTGAACGTGAGCATCGCCTGATGCCGATCGATCTTTCCCCTGCCGGCCCGCCGAGCCTCTACCCTGCGCACACGCCGCGATTCTGGCCGTGGCTCGGCATCTGGTTCTTCACCAACGCAGTGGGCGCAACGATTGTGGTTCTACTGTGGCCTGCAGGCACGCCGACACGAGGAGTGGAATTCTGGTTCTGGGTCTTCGGAATGCCAAACAGTGTCTTCGTGATGCTGCTCGGCCTCGATCGTGCCGGTTACGAGACACATTGGCTTCGCGCGCATTACCGGAATATCCATCGCCGCAACTGGCTCGACGACAAGGTACGCGAAGCGCAGCAGCCGCTGCGCGTATTGGGTATCGGTTACAGCGTGCCACTCGGCGATCAGTCTCTTGCCGAGGCGATCGAATCGGGAAAACCGGTGATGAAGGTCCAGCGCCCGCGCCGTGGCCCGGGAACCATCCTGCACACCCGCTTCGCAGAAGACGAGACGCAAACCGACGACCCGTCCGATGTTCGGCCCGACGAAAACAACGATGAGGCCGACAGAGAACCTGTGCCACAGCCCCAACAGGTGGCAACGATCGCGCTCAAGATCGCACAGGCGTTGGAACCGCTCGTCGCGAGTCTTCGCGCGCTCACCGCGTACGATCCGGTTCACTGGCCCGAGGCACGCGTGCTGGCCGAACCCGGCGAAGAAGCGTCACACGTGCAGCATGTGCGCGACGCGTTGCGTGTCGCCGGTCTCCCGCCGCTCGCATGCCACGCGGTCTGCGCGGCGGACGGCTTGCTCGTTGCCGATGCATGGCTCGACGCTCGCGAACACCGACCGCTGCTCGTGATAGCCGCGACATGGCACGACGCAAAACCGCCTGCGAACAGTTGCGAAGCGTGTGTCGCGGTGCTGCTCGATTCGGGCTTCTATCGATTGCCCGCGCCGGTAAATGTCATCGGTTTGCTGCACCGTCCCGTAGCCGGAGAACTTTCGGCGCCTGGCGACCTGTTCGCGAATGCCTCCATCTGGGGGAACGTTGCGGGTGCGGACGTCAAGCGCGCGTGGATTACGGGCCTTGGTAGCGAGCACGACACTGCGCTCGTCGCGGGTTTTCGCGAGGCTTCGCTTTCCGCTATCGCAAAACAGGACGCGCAGCGGCGTCCCGACCGCATTGTCGGCGATGCGGCAGCCGTCAACGGCTGGCTGTCCATGGCGGCGTCTCTCGGGTCGCGCGAGGCCGGCGCGCATCTGATCGTCGATCGTGCACAGGCCGCGATCCTTCACGTCTATCCGCAACATTCCACACTCGAATCCACGTACGATGCCTCCGACGCATAACACTCAGATACTTAGCGTAGAAGCCACGCAATCGCAATCGCGTTCGCGACGCTTTGCCGTCTGGGGATTTCCGCTCGCGGTCTTCGCGTTTGCACTGTCGGCAGGCGCGCTCATCTGGTCGAAAGGCGAACTGTTCGGCCTGCCATCGAAAGACGCGCGCATCACGGCGCTGCTGTGGACGGCCAGCGCACTCGTCGTCATCGTGTTTCTGCACTCGATCGCGCTGATGTTCGGCGCCTATGCCGCGGCGGCGCGCCTGTTCCGTCACGAAGCCGGCGCAGGCAACGAACCGCGCGCGGCGGCGCGGTTCAAACGCGATCCGCGCCTGCAATACGTGATCGACGAACTGCGCGTCGCCCATGGCTGGCGCTGGCGTAACCGTACGCCATGGCTGATGTTGACGGGCAGCGACGAGCGGATCGACGAAGCGGCGCCGGGTCTCAAACAGGCGGGCGCAATGCTGGCCGCCGGTACGGTGCTCGTACATGCGGCGCCGGACGGCATCGAAGCCGCTCAATGGCGCCGGCACATCAGCCGGGCTCGCCGACGCCGACCGGTCGATAGTCTCGTGCACGTCGTACGGATGGGGGAGGGCGCACGGCTCGAATTCGATCAGGCGCGCACGCTCGCGGCCATTGCGTCGGACCTCGGCTGGGCGGCGCCCATCACGTTCCTGCACACGGTCGAGGCAAGCGGCGGACAGCCGGAGCGATTCGAAGCAGTCGGCGCATGGATGACGGCGCGCACGAGCAAAACAAGGCAGGCGGCGGCCGGCACACTGAGCGACGATCTGATCGAACTCGAATGGCTTACGGCGAGCCCCGGCGTCGAACTGTGCGTCGAGCAGGGATGGATACGTTACCTCGCGCAGGTGTCGAAATATATCGGCGACCAGCGCGACCGGATTGTCGAAAACTGGACCGGACTCGTCGCATCAGGATGGTTGCGTGCGCAACTGGCCGGCGTCATGTTCGCACCGGTCTACGGCGGCGCAGGCCGCACGCCCGTACCCGTGCCGGAGGAAAGTGCCGTCGCCGCCATGCAAACGACGCCGACAGGACATCCCGCCGGGACGGTTCCGGCACCGGCAGCGGTGGCGATGCGTGGGCAACCGGCCTCTCTGATTCCCGCGTGGCAGTCGATCGGCAGCAGTCCGCTGTGCCGCCGTCGCGGCAAACGCGTGGGCTTTCACTGGCCGAACGCGCTTGCCGCGCTGGCGACGGCCTGTGCGATCGGCTGGTGCGCCGCGCTGACCGTGTCGTTTATCGGCAACCGGCAGTTGGTTCTTGACGCGCAAGCGGTCGCCCATGCGGCGCTTGCCGCGCAACCGGGCACACCGGATGCCCTGCGTGCGCAGCTTGCATTGCAACTGCAGATCGATACGCTCGAATACCGGCACGAACATGGTGCGCCGTGGTACCTGCGCGCGGGCCTGAGCCGCAACGACGCGCTGCTCGATGCGTTGTGGTCGCCGTATGCGGCAGTCGCTGCGCGCAACCTGCAGCGTCCCGTCGTCGCGTCGCTGGAACAGGCATTGAGAGACATGAGCGAAGCACGCGCCGACGCACTGCAAACCGAGAGCGCGCGGCAAAGCGGATACCGCACGCTGAAGACGTATCTGATGCTTGCAGAGCCGCAGCGCACCGATGCAGCCTTTCTCGGGAAGGCACTGATAGCCTCGTGGCCGCTGCCTTCCGGCATGTCCGCCGGTGAGCGAGACGACCTCGCTCGACGTCTCGCAGGCTTCTACGCCGGTCATCTGAGCGCGCACCCGGAATGGCGCGCGCATGCGTCGGACGCGCTGGTAACGGGCGCGCGCAAGATGCTCGTCAATCAGTTGGGTCTCGCGAATGCCGACGACACGGTGTACGAGTCCATGCTCGCGAGCGTGCGCGGCAAGTACGCGGATGCCTCGCTCGCGACGCTGCTCGATGGTGCGGATGCACGCGGGCTCTTCAGCACCGCGCAGACGGTGCCCGGTATCTACACGCGCGCGGCGTGGGACGGCGCCATCGCCGACGCAATCGAGAAGGCGGCCGACGAGCGGCGCATAAGCGGCGACTGGGTGCTCGGCGGCGACGAGCGCGCACGGTCAGGCGCAAAGCTTGCCGAACGCACGGGCGGCGCGACATCGGCGGCCGACGACAAGCGAGCCGCGCAGGCGTTGAAACAACGGCTCACCGCTCGCTACTTCGCGGAATACACGGCGGCCTGGCAGCGCATGCTGAACAGCATCCGGTGGCAGCCGGCGGGCAGCCTCAACGAAGCGATCGACCAGCTCACACGGCTTGCGGACGCGCAAACCTCGCCCGTGATCGCGCTGATGAAAACAATCGCGTATGAGGCGCAAGCGGGCCGACGATCGGAAGCGCTGGCCGACAGGCTGGTGCGCACGGCGCAAGATCTGATCGGCAGGAAGAGCGGCGACAACAGCGACGACAACCGCAATAGCGCCACGCAAACACCCGCCATCGATCCGCTCGACAAGTCGTTCGGTCCATTGCTCGCGTTGATGGGAGACCTCGGCGCGACCCGTGCGGCCGACAGCAAGGTTGCCGGCGGGCCCGTGACGTTGAGCGGCGTAAGCCTCGCGCATTACCTCACGGTGGCCACCACGATGCGTCTGAAACTGCAGCAGATCGCCGCGAGTCCCGATGCGCAGGCGCTGGCCCGTTTGTTGGCGCAGGCAATCTTCCAGGGCAAGTCTTCCGATCTGTCGCAGGCACGCGAAGATGCCGCGCTCACTGCTGCCAGCCTCGGCGCACAGTGGGCGGGCTTTGGCGATGCGCTGTTCGCGCGACCGCTCGATGCGGCATGGCAAACCATTCTGCAGCCGGCCGCGGCGAGTCTGAACGAGGCGTGGCGCAACAGTGTGGCGATGCCGTTCCGAACGACGTTCGACGGCCGCTATCCGTTTTTCGAAACGAATGCCGATGCATCGTTTGCCGAACTGGGACGCTACGTGCGTCCGGACACGGGCCTCGTCAGCCGTTTCATCATGGCTGAACTTCGCGGCATTCTCCGGCGCGAGGGCGATCAGTGGGTGCCCGACGAACTCGCGCCGCGGTCGCTGCAGATCGATCCGGCGTTTCTTGCAGCGCTCCGTCAGCTTTCGACCATCGGTGCGCAGGCCTATGCGCAGGGCGATGCCGGATATCGCTTCGAGATCATGGCGTTGCCGAGCGCGCAAGTGACACGCACCGAGCTCGTCGTCGACGGCAAACCGATTGTCTATTTCAACCAGCGGCAGTCATGGACCGCGCTCACGTGGCCCGGCGACGGACTGAACGGACGCGCCGGCCTGATGTGGCAGATGGTCAACGCAGGCTTGCGCGAGGCCTTCGACACGACAGGAGACTGGGCATTCTTGCGGCTGCTCGCAAAGGCTCAGGTCAAACAGCTCGACAGTAGCCGCTATGAGCTGACGTGGGATCAACCGGATGCAGCGCCGCTGCGTTACGTGCTGCGCACGCAGCTCGGTGCAGGTCCGCTCGATCTGCTGAAGCTGCGCGGTTTCAGAATGCCCGAGCGCATTTTCCTCGTCGGCAGGGCCGGCGCCATGCACGTGGCGCACCTCGCGCAGCCCACAGACGCAAGCATGCCGCGTGTCCCCGTTCTTCCCCCTCTACCGCCGAGCTTGCAATGAGCGACGATCCAGACTTCCTTAAATACTTCGACGCTGAGATGCGCTATCTGCGCGAGGCCAGTGCGGAGTTCGCCGCGGCGCATCCGCAAGCGGCGCGCCGACTCGGTTTGCTGACGCCCGGCGCGAGGCACGACAGTGTCGACCAGCTCTACCAGGCATTTGCCTTTCTGACGGCGCGGCTGCACGCGAAACTCGACGACGCGCTTCCGGAAATAACGGACCCGCTGCTCGGCAATTTGTGGCCGCATACGGCCCGCACGATTCCGTCGCTCGCGATCCTCGAATGTGTGCCGCGCGCAGGCGAAGCGAGGCTGCTCGGCACGCTGCCCGCGGGACTCGCCGTCCATTCGAGCCCTGTCGGGCCCGATCGCGTCGTGTGCCGGTACCGCACCACGCAAAGCGTCGATTTGCTGCCGCTCGATGTGTGCGAGGCCCGGGTCGCCGTGCGCGCCGATGGCCGCACCGTGATCCGTCTCGCGTTCGACTTGCGGCATGCCGAGCAGCGGCAAATCGACGACTTGTCGCGCATTCGCCTATATCTGCATGGAGATCGGGCTACGGCGTCAGCGCTTTATGCAGCGCTCACGCGTCAGGTCAGCGCGATCGGCGTGCGTATGCCGCTGATCCGCGACGGGCAACTGCTCTCGCAGCCGGGGCTCAAGTTCGAGCGGTCCGGCTTCGGACCGTCGTCGCGCCTGTCGCCGGTCGACGAGACACAGGCCAAAGCAGGGCAAAACTTCGACCGTGAGCAAACGATGCTCGAGTATTTTGCCTTTCCCGAGAAGTTTCATTTCGTCGATCTATGCGGGTTCGATGCCGCGAGCGTGCCCGTTAGCGAAACACGCATCGAATTCGAGATCGAACTCGCGGGCTCGCTATGCGCCGATGTGCAGATCGACTCGACCAACATCCGGCTTTTTTGCACGCCGCTCATCAACCTGTTCGAGACCGACGCCGAGCCGCTGAGGCCTCGCGACATCCACGATCGGGAGCATCGGTTGAGAGTGCAGGGCGATGACAGCGATAACGCTCAGGCGTACGACGTGGTTTCGGTGACGGCGACCGATCCTGTGAATAGCAGGCGCCACGAGTACTGCGCTTTCAAGGCGTTCCGTCATCGCGGCGGCATGATGCGCTTCGATGCGCCGGAACGGTATTTCCATACGGCAACGCGGGCTGGCTTGACGAGTGACCGGCAATTATCGGTGACGCTTGGCGGGCAGAGCTGGGAGCCTGGCGCATCGTCTGGTCCCGCGCCCGACCAACACATTGCGGTGCGGGTATTGGCAAACAACGGACGCCTGCCGCGCATGGCACTCGCCGATTCGACGATCACCGAACCCGCCTCGGACTTCCCCGGCATCGACCGTGTGCGAAACCTTACCGCGCCAACCATGCCGCTCTATGCGCCGCGCCAGCGCAGTCGATACGACTGGCGCGTGATCGCGCACTTCAGCGGAGGCGGCTGCGCCGAATTGAACATGCTGGACGAGCGCGTGCTGCGCGGTGCGCTTGCGTTATATGACTGGACCGAACTGCCCGACAACGCGCAGCGCATTGCGGCGATCGAGCGCGCGTGGGTGACCGCGGACAACTTCGTCGATTATCGGTCGGCCGTGCGCGACGTCCGGATCCACGTCGCGATCGATGCGGCGAAATTCGCCGGAGCGGGCGACGTGGCGTTGTTTGGCGACGTGCTAAGCCATTTCGTCGGACGTTACGCGAGTTTCAATTATTCGGTGCGACTGGTGCTCATTGCCGACGGTAAAGAGACCGTCTATGCACGCAACGACTTCGACGGAGCGCCATTTTAGCGAGCGCAATTCGCGCAGCCTCAACGGCCATTCGTGCCGATCATTCGCTGCGCGTCCTCGCAACTGAGCGGCTCGCGCATCGCTTCGGCAAGCTTCGCTAGCTCCGTATCGCGGCCGCAGCCCAGCGCGCCGGCCACATAGCCGTGCTTGCACAGCAGCGCGACGAACTCGTACTGGTCGGGCTTGCCCGTCATCACGACTTCGTCCCATGCTTGCGGGTGACCGAGATAGTTGAAGTTCCGTTCGAAGTGGTAAGTCCAGAAGAACGGCACGAGCGGTTCCGGATCGCCGCCGCCGGCCATCGCGCGAGCCGCCGCGCGCGCATGCTGCTGCGCGACGCGCCAGTGCTCGATACGCACGCGGCGGTTGTCGCCGTATGGAAACGCGGCGACGTCGCCAGCCGCGTACAGGTTGTCCGCGACGCGCATCGACGCGTCGACGTTCAGTCCGCCATCGTCGTTGTGCGCAACGCCGGTCACGAAATGCGTCGCCGGCGCGACGCCCGTGCCGACCACGAGGAAGTCGCAATCGAGCACATCCCCGCCCGAGAGCCTCACGCGCAGCGGGGTACCGGTCTCGACGCCTTCAATTTGCGTGCGCATGCGCAATTCGGTGCCGTTCTGTTCGTGAAGCTTCATAAAGATGCGGCCGAGCTCGGCGCCGAACTGCTTCTCGAACGGCACGCTGTCCGGCGAGACGACCGTCACGCGCAGATTGCGCTTGCGCAGCGATGCGGCAACTTCGAGCCCGACAAAGCTTGCGCCGAGCACGACCGCATGTTTTGCCTGCGCCGCGAGTCCGGCGAGGCGCGCCGCGTCGGCGCGGTTGCGCAGCAGTAACAGCCGCTCATTGAGCGCCGGATCTTCGCTGCCGCGTAACGGCGGCATTTTCGGCGTGCCGCCCGTGGCGACGAGCGCTGCGTCGTAACGCAGCATCGGCCTGCCGTCGAACTCTATTTCGCGGCGCTTTGCGTCGAGCCGCGTCGCATGCGCGTGAAGCCGCTCGATCTTGTGCCGCTCGAAAAAGCCATCGGGCAGCAGCGGCGGCACGTCGTCGACTTTCATATCGCCGGACGGTACGAATTTGCTCAATGTCGTGCGGTCGTACGGCGCATGCGCGTCGTCGTCGATCAGCACGATGCGCTCGCGATAGCCGAATTCGCGCAGCGCCGCACACGCGGCCGCGCCAGCCGCTCCAGCGCCGATGATGACGAAGACGCGCTGGGTCGCGGATTTCGTCGCGCCAGCGCCTCTCGTCGACACGGCTACCGGCTCGCCCTCGATTCCGGTTCTGGTCTCGGCATGCGCCGACACCAGCACGTTGCCGCCGTCGATCTCCACCGGATAGCGCGTGAGCGGCAGCAGCGCCGGCGGCTCGACGATCGCACCGCTTGCGACGTCGAACGTCGCCTTGTGCCACGGGCAGATCAGTCGCCCATGGCAGAGCGCGCCTTCTTCGAGCGGCGCACCGGCATGCGGGCAATCGGCGCCGTAGGCATGAACGGTTTCGCCCGCGCGAATCAGCACGATCGGCGTGTCGCCGACCTTGACGCGGCGCGGACGGGCCTCTTCGAGATCGGCAAGCGCGGCGACCTTTTGCATCGGTTGAGTGGACATGGGAAACCTCGTGACGGTCGTATCGTGAAACGGAAGGTCGCGAAGGGCACGGACGTCAAGCGCGGCGCTGGTTCGAGCGCGATGGGCGGCGTGCGCGATTCGCGATGGACCACGGATTGCCGGAACGCCTCGCAAACGCTGTGCCGGTGGCTCGGGAAAGGGTTCCAGGCCTGCAATTGCGCCGCTCGGTATTTACCTGCTTTACCTGCGGTTTGCGTCGGCGGTGTCCCGTCCGGTTGGTGCCGCGCTTGCGTCGCATAGGCGCTCGTGGCGTGCATCGCCCGATGCGCCGTCACGTCTGCGAGGCCTGCAGTTACGACACGGCAACGACACGGCAGGCAATTTCGCGCATAGGCATGACGCTTGCGGTTCAAGTGACATTGACATGGCATGCGTGCACTGACGGCCGCAACGGACAGTGCTTCGGATCATTTGAAGCTGCGTCCCAATTGCTCCGATCGTTGAGGCGCATGCCGCAGTGATTCCCCGACGGAGGTTTCGATGAACCACATCGGCAACGATGCGGTGCGCGACGCTGTGCGCCGCGCACACAGCGCGGGTGACCGTGATGACGAAAACGACGGGTTCCAATGCGCGCTCGAGCAGCAGCTTGCGGCGCTGCGATTTACGACCGATGCGCCGCAAAGCCGCGGCGCCGCGCTGGAGGCGCTCTGCGCGCGCGGCCTCGACCGCGTGCCGCTGCCGGGCCGTGGACACACGGTCGAACGCTGGAGCGCGCTCGCCGCGGTGGCCCGGTGCGACCTGTCGCTTGTCAAGCTCTACGAAGGGCACACAGACGCGCTCGCGATTCTCGCCGAACTGCATGCATCCGGGCTTGCCGCGCGCGGACAGCGCTGGGGCGTCTGGGCCGCCGAGCCGCCGAACCGCAAAGTCGCGGCAGCGCCGCAGCGAAATAGCGCGCGCTCCGATGCGAGCGGCGTATCGCGTGGAACGGCGGGCACGGACGCCACCTTGCGCCTCGAAGGCGTCAAGCCCTGGTGCTCGGGTGCAGGGCTACTCACGCATGCACTCGTCACGGCGTCGAGGTATGGCGAGCCTGTGCTTGCCGCAGTCGAACTCGCGCAACCATCGGTTCATGTCTCGGACGGCGGCTGGAATGCGGTCGGTATGGCGGCGACCGGCACGAGCGAAGTCTGTTTCGATGGCGCGCTAGCAGTGCAGGTCGGCGAACCGGGCGCCTATCTCGCGCGACCGGGCTTCTGGCACGGCGGTGCCGGTATTGCCGCTTGCTGGTATGGCTGCGCGGTCGGAATTGCGGCTGTGCTGCGTGCGCACCTCGTCCGGCGCACGGAGCCGCATGCGTGCGCGCATCTGGGCGCGGCCGACGCGCAACTATCTGCCGCGGGCGCGCTGCTGCGCGAGACCGCAGCATGGATCGACCGTTATCCGCGTGCCGACGCGATGCGCCGCGCGATGTGCGCACGCCTCGCAATCGAAGAAGCCGCGACGTCGGTGCTCGCGCATGCAACGCGCGCGCTCGGGCCCGGACCGCTATGCACGGATCTGCACTTTGCGCGCGCCGCAGCGGACCTTCCGGTGTTCCTGCGCCAAAGCCATGCGGAACGCGATGCGGCATCGCTTGGCGAAGCGTTGCGCAACTTGTCCGATCCAACCGCGTCACTGAGTCCGCTCGCGTGCGAAGAGCCGGACGCGCAGTGGCGGCTTGCCCGTCTGTAGCGCGAGGACCCGACCGCATGGCGCTCACCACCACCTATTTCGAAGATCTGTATCGCGAGAACGACGACCCTTGGGGTTATCGGCATCGCTGGTACGAACGGCGCAAGCAACAGTTGACGCTCGCCGCGTTGCCGCGCGAACGGTTTCGACGCGCATTCGAACCCGCCTGCGCGAACGGCGAACTGACCGCGCTGCTGGCGGAGCGCTGCGACGCGTTGTTCGCGTGCGATCTGAGCGGCCGGGCGGTGCAGCTCGCACGCGAGCGCTGCGCGGGACTGCGCAACGTCGTGATCGAGCAGCGCGTGCTGCCGCACGAGTGGCCTCATGCGAACGTGTCCGGCGTAGGGCCGGGTTCGTCCGATGCGCAGTTCGATCTGATCGTGATCGGCGAACTTGCGTACTACCTCGATCCCGATGAAACCGCGCTGCTCGCACAACGCGCGTGCGCGTCGCTCGCCGCAGACGGCACGCTGGTCGCGTGCCACTGGCGCCATGCGTTCGTCGAGCGCCGCCTGTCGGCCGAGGCGGCGCACGCCGTCTTCGACCGCGCGGCGTCCCTCGCCCGCATCGTTCACCACGAGGAGCCGGACCTGCTGCTCGATGTGTGGTCGGCGGACGGCCGTTCGGTCGCGCAACAGGAGGGACTCGCATGATCGGCATCGTGATTCCGGCGCATAACGAAGAGGAGCTGCTCGGCGCGTGCCTGCGTGCGGCGCGCGAGGCAGCGCGGCATCCGCGTCTGCGCGGCGAAGCGGTGCAGACCATCGTCGTGCTCGATAACTGCGACGACGACAGTGCCGTGGTCGCGCGCGAGTTCGACGTCGAGATCATCGAGCTCGACGCGCGCAATGTCGGCATCGCGCGTGCGGCCGGCGCCGATCGGCTGCTCGCGCGTGGCGCGCGCTGGCTCGCCTTCACGGATGCCGATAGCCGCGTTGCACCGGACTGGCTCGTCGCGCAGCTCGCGTTGCGCGCGCACGCGGTGTGCGGGCCGGTCACCGTCGACGACTGGACGCCGCATCACGAACGCACGCGCGCCTCGTTCTATCGCGCCTACATGGATGCGGACGGGCACCGGCATATTCATGGCGCGAACATCGGCGTGTCGGCGCGCGCGTATCGTCGCGCGGGTGGCTTTCCGCCGCTCGCGTGCAGCGAGGATGTCGCGCTCGTCGACCTGCTGATCGCGGCCGGCGTGCGCATCGCGTGGAGCGCGGCGCCGCGCGTCGTCACGAGCGCGCGCGTCGATGCGCGCGTGCGCGGCGGATTCGGCGATACGCTCGCGGCGCTCGCTGCGGGATAACGTGTGAAAAGTCGAAAGGCGGCTGCGATCAGCGGGCGGCGCGCATCGCAGATGGGCGCATGTGCGTCGGCGGCGCCTCCGATGGCGGATCGCCGGCGGGTGGCGGCGTGCTGCCGGGTTCCCTTTCGGGGATGGGGGGCGCGTCAGGATCGTCGGCCGGCGGCGATGCGGGATCAGGCTCGATTTCAGGCGGCGTCGGCGTGTGAAGATGCCTGTTGCGTGTGTCTTGCGACAGGTGATGTGTCATGAGTGGGCTCGCTTGTGGTCGGTAGCGCACGGCATCGCGTGTGACGACGGATGCGCTCGCTCCACGGAAGGGGCAATCCTCATGCCACGCCGGCATCGTCGAGGGCCAAGTGATGAAGCGCGTGCACTAGCGCCCCGCGTCCTGCGTCGTATCGGATGCCGCGCCTACCGCTATCGATGCTGCCCGCACGCGCAGCGGCCGCCGGTGATTGACCGCGATGAACAGCACCATGAGCGCGACGAACGCGCCCACCAGCAGTATCTCGTTGATCAACACGCGCTGGTAGCCGAGTTCGAGCACGTCGATGAAAGGGTACGGATAGAAGTCCGACAGGCTGCCGCGCAGCATCGTGACGGCGATATACGCGAGCGGATACACGAGCCACAAAAGGCTGCGTCGAATCGTCAGATGAAAGCGCGGCACGAAGAGCAGCCAGTACAGCGCGCTGAGCACCGGCAGCACCGTATGCAGGGCTTCGTTGACGAGCGACCGGTAGCCATGCGGCGTCCACAGATGGCGCAGCAGCAGGTTATACGCGAGGCCGACGAAGACCATGTACACGACGATCGCCGTGACGACCGTCGGCGCGCGCAGGAAGCGGCCGATCGGCGTGGGCGGCCGCAGCGCGACGCAGGTGAAACTGACGGCGCACAGCAGCACGGTCAGGTTGGTCAGATAGCTGCTCATGCGTTCGAGCGCATCGAACACGCCATAACCATGCGCGATGAGCCTGTCGATGGTGATGTCGGTTTGTGCGGCGAACGCGAGCCACGCGATCAATGCGATCGATGCCGCGGCTGTCAGCGAGGCGGGGCCCGATGTGTGCCACGGCAGCTCGGGTTCGTCGCGCGAACGCGGCGAGGGCAGGGTCGGCGGTGCGGTCATGCGTCGATTTTATACATGACGTGTCGCGCGATGTTGCGCGCGTTTTCAAGTAAAGCGGGCTTTGTGCCGTAAACTGAGTCGTATAGTCAGACAATCCCGTTGCGCAGCCTTGCCGGCGCGAGGCGCTGCCGCGTGTCCTTTTGCAACTTCGGCGACGCCTTGCACGATCCCGCTTAGTCCATGCTCGACCCAGTCAACATCCTGATCGTGACCGTGCTCTCCGGCATCATGAGCATGGCCGTGCTCGGTTCGTTGCGGCCTGCGGCGATTCCGGGCGTCGGCTACTGGATCAGCGGCAATCTGCTCGCGATCGTCGGGCTTGTTCTCTTTACACTGCAACGCAGCGCGCCGCTTTACCTGTCGGTGATCATCGCCAACGGCATCTTCTCGATCGCCGTGCTGCAGATGTTGCAGGGCTGCCGTCAATTCTTCGGACGACGGCCGATCGAATTCGGCGAGTATGCGTGCTGGGCCGCGATGATGGTCGGCTTCCTGTGCTGGACCTACGTCGTGCCCGACATCAACGCGCGCATTCTGCTCGCGTCGTTGTTTCATGCGTACGTGTACGCGTCGGTCGCCTGGATCACCTGGAAGGGCCACGTTCCCGGACGGCCGAAATACAGCTACCACTTCGTCACCGCAGCCGCTTCGCTGGGCGCGCTCGGCCATCTGTCGCGCGGGCTGATCTATGGGTTCGACCTTGTGCATCAGACGGTCTTGCTGCAGCCGAACGCCGTCAACGTCGCGTTCCTCGGCCTGGGCATTCTCGCGCTGCCGTCCCTGTCGATCGGCATGGTGATGCTCGCTCACGACCGGATGGCCGAGCGGCTCGAACGCTGGGCGAACATCGACGAACTGACGGGCGCGCTGACGCGCCGCGCGTTTCTTGCACGCGCGCAAGCGCGGCTTGCGCAGTCGCTCGCGAACGGCACGCGGCTGTCGATCGCGATTATCGATATCGACCACTTCAAGTCGATCAACGACGGGCACGGGCATGCGTGCGGCGACGAGGTGCTCGCGCATTTCGGCCGCGTCGTTGCGGCGGGCATCCGCTCGAACGACCTGTTCGGGCGTCTCGGCGGCGAGGAGTTCGCGGTGCTCTGCCCATCGACGGGACGCGCGGACGCGGTCGAACAACTCGACCGGTTGCGCGCGAAAATCGCCGGCAGCGGCTGCCTGCTGCCGGACGGCGAACGTCTCGTCTACACGTTCAGCGCGGGTGCGGACGAATACCGGCGCGGCGAGACACTCGCGCATCTGATGGCGCGCGCTGACGCCGCGCTGTATGCGGCGAAGGCGAGGGGAAGGAACCGGGTGATGGCGGGTTGAAGACCGGCCCGAGGGGCGAGGGGGCAAGGAGCGGCACCGGCCACATGACGGCCCGCTGCCGGAGCACCGCACGATTACAGCTTTTAGACTGTATTTTGCATTTACAGCCTATAATCTGTATTTCGACTTTACAGCTTATACGCTGTATTGCGTACAGCCTTTACCCTGTAGTATCGTTTTACAGGCAATAGACTGTATTTTCGGGCGATGAAAGCGGAGGTGGGGTCGTGGAATATCCCGTTCGTACAGCCAGTGAACTTCATCTGATGCTCAGGGCATTCCGAAAGTCTTCCGGCCTCACCCAGGCCGGCATGGCGGACCTTCTCGGCATCGCGCAGCAGACATACGCGGCGCTGGAAGCCAATCCGGGCTCGGCCAGCACCGAGCGCGTGCTCAGAGTGCTGCGCATCCTGAACGTCGATATGACGCTCAGTTGGTCCGTGCGAGCGCGCCGCGCCGCGCCGCGCCCGCCTGCAGCCCCGGATTCCGGTAAGGGCTTGCGCTCGGGACAACAGCCGAGGCCGCAGTCGGGGCGACAGCCGGCGCTGCAATCGGCCGGCAAGCCCAAAGCGGGTGCCGCGGCACAAAACCGGGCGCCCGAGCGCGCCGGTGCGACGAAACAGCAGGGCGAGGCGGTTCCGGCGAACGGTGGCGCCACGAGGAAAACGCGAGCCGCGTCGGCACGAGAAACGACCAAACGTGTGATTCGTAAGCGAGAGGATTGGTAGACATGATGCGCGGCGCCCGTGCGAACCGACTCGACATCTGGATGAACGGGTTGCCCGTCGGTTACTGGGAAGTCTCCCGTGGCGCGGAGCGGCTCGTGTACCACGACGACTGGGTGGCGGACGTGCAAGGCCGCCCGTTGTCGCTCTCGTTGCCCTTTACGCCAGGCAACCAGCCTTACCAGGGGCCCGAAGTCGAAGCGTTCTTCGACAATCTGCTACCCGACAGCGAGGCGATACGGCGGCGCATCGCCGTGCGTTATCGGGCGCGCGACACGTCCTCTTTCGCGATGCTGACCGAATTGGGCCGCGACTGCGTCGGCGCGATCCAGTTGCTGCCGCCCGATGAAGTACCGGCGGACCTGCAATCGATCCACGGCAAGCCGCTCGACGAGGCAGCGGTGGCGAAGCTGTTGCGCGACACCACGGCGACGGACGTGCTCGGCCGGCAAGACGCTGCTGGAGACCTGCGCCTGTCGATCGCCGGCGCGCAGGAAAAAACTGCACTGCTGTGGCATGGCGGCCAATGGCTGCTGCCGGAAGGCAGTACGCCCACCACGCATATTTTCAAGCTTCCGCTTGGGCTCGTCGGGAACATGCAGGCCGATATGCGCACGTCGGTCGAAAACGAATGGCTCTGCTCGAAGATCGTGGCCGCATACGGACTGCCGGTGGCCGACTGCACGATGGCGCGCTTCGAAGACCAGAAAGTTCTGGTCGTCAGGCGCTTCGATCGCAGGCTCGCCAGCAACCGCCGCTGGATCCTCCGGCTTCCGCAAGAGGACATGTGCCAGGCGACCGGCACGCCGGCGCTGCGCAAGTACGAGAACGACGGCGGCCCCGGCGTCGAACGCATCATGGAAATTCTTTCGAGTTCCGCTGACGCGGCATCGGACCGGCGCGCTTTCTTCGTGACGCAGATCGTGTTCTGGCTTCTCGCCGCAACCGACGGGCACGCGAAGAACTTCAGCATCGCTCATTTCCCGGACAATCGGTACAGGGCAACGCCGCTCTACGATGTTCTGTCGGCTCACCCGATCATCGGCAACGGACGCAACCGGCTTGCGCGGCAAAAGGCGAAGCTCGCGATGTCGGTACGCAGTCAGGACAAGCACTATCACATCGCCGAGATCCAGCGGCGCCACTGGATCGCGCAAGGCGCCCGCGTCGGCTATCCGGCAGACCAGGTGGAAGAGATGATCGCGCAGGTTGCGCAGCGTACCGACGCGGTGATCGACGACGTGTCGGCGCGCTTGCCGGCCGATTTTCCAGCCGATGTCGCCACGAGGGTCTTCGATGGAATGAGGCGATTCAACCGGAAGCTGATGGCGACGCAGTAGCCTCCCGCGACCGCGCACGACATGCTGCGCGCGTTACATCGCCGCGTCCACCCCAATCGCATCGGCTGCGTTGCGCCGATAGCCGGCAGTCGCAAGCAGCAGGCTGCGCGTGTATTCATGCTGCACGCGTTGCTCGCGCACCGCTTCGATACCGGGTTCTTCGACGATCTCGCCGTTGCGCATGACCGCGACGCGCGAACAAAGAAAGCCGATCACCGCGAGGTTGTGGCTCACGAGGACGATCGTCAGATCGCGCTCGCGCGCAAGGCGCCGCAGCAGGTTGAGTATTTCCGCCTGGACCGATACGTCGAGCGCCGACGTCGGTTCGTCGAGCAGCAGCACGCGCGGTTCGACGACCAGTGCACGGGCGATGGCCACGCGCTGCCGCTGGCCGCCCGATAGCTGATGCGGATAGCGGAAGCGGTATGCCGGTCCGAGCCCGACTTCGCGCAGCGCGGCGGCAATGCGCTCGTCCTCGCGATCGAGACCGTTGATCGCAAGCGGTTCGCGCAGCGTTTGATCGACGGTGAAGCGCGGATGCAGCGAACCGTACGGATCCTGAAACACCATCTGCACCTCGCGTTGCAGCGCGCGGCCGTGCGTACCGCGCTGAGCTCGCGCGCCTACCGGGCGTCCGCCGATCGCCACGCGCCCGCCCGCTATCGGCACAAGCCCCGTCAGCGCGCGCAGCACCGTCGATTTGCCCGAACCCGATTCGCCGACCAGTCCAAATGCTTCGCCGGGCCGAACCTGAAAACTGGCACCGCGCACGGCATCGAACGGTCCGCTTTTCGTATGAAAGCGCACGGTCAGCGCATCGACGTCGATGATCGGCTCGTTCATACGGTAGTTCCTTGTACGCTTGCGAGCGGGTCGGCCAGCCACGCCGGGTCGCGCGCGAGTACGGGCAATTCCTCGGGCGGATTGACAAGCGGCGGATTGGCGGCCAGCAGACCGCGCGTATAAGGATGTTGTGCATGCAACAGATCGCGCGCCGCGCAGGTTTCGATGATACGTCCCGCGTACATGACGACGACGCGATCGCAAAACGACATCACGAGCGGCAGATCGTGGCTGATGAAAATCAGCCCGGTGTCGTGCTTCGCGATCGTTTCATCCAGAATCGCAAGCACTTGCGCGGCGACGAGCACGTCGAGCGCGCTGGTCGGCTCGTCGGCAATCAGCAGGCGCGGCCCGGTCGACACCATCATCGCGATCATCACGCGCTGCCCCATGCCGCCCGACAGCTCGTGCGGGTAAGCATCGGCGACGCGCTGCGGATTGCGGATATGCACGGCCGCGAGCGCGTCGACGATTTTCTCGCGCATCTCGCGCCGGCCGGTTTTCGGCGCATGCAGCGCGAACGCTTCACGCATCTGTTCGGCCACTGTCATGACCGGATTCAGCGAATATTTCGGATCTTGCAGGATCATGCCCATCTGTTGTCCGCACAACTGCCTGCGCTTGCGTGCGCTCAGTGCGAGCAGGTCCGTGCCGTCGAAACGCAGCGTGTTGGCGCGCATCTGCGCGGCGGCCGGCAGCAAGCCGAGCAATGCGCGGCCCGTCAGCGACTTGCCGGAACCGGACTCGCCGACGATGCCGAGGCGCTCGCCCTTGTCGAGCGCGAACGACACGCCGCGTACCGCTTGCGCAAGCGTGCCGTCGTGGCCGCGAAAGGCAATGCGCAGATCGTCGATTTCGGCGAGCGCAGCAGAAGCGGAGGTGCCCGCAGGCGGCGGGTTCAACGCCCGGTCCGCGGCATTCGCTTTCGCTGAAGTATTCGTCATGCGGTCAGTCTCCATGGCGCGGATCGAACACGTCGCGCAAGCCGTCGCCGAGCAGATTGAACGCGAGGCTCACGAAAAGGATCGCGCATCCGGGAATCGTCGCGACCCACCACGCGTTGAGCAGCACGTTGCGGCCCGATGCGACCATATAACCCCACTCGGGGCTCGGTGGCTGCGCACCGAGGCCCAGAAAACCGAGGCCCGCGACGGTCAGAATGATGCCCGCCATATCGAGCGTCGCACGCACGATCACCGAGGACGAGCACAACGGCACGATATAGCGCAGCAGAATCCGCGCGCGCGACGCGCCTTGCAGCCGCGCGACGTGGATGAAGTCCGCATCGACGAGCCGCAGCGTTTCGGCGCGCGCGAGCCGCGCATACGCAGGCCATGCGGTAATCGAAATCGCAACGACCGCGTTGATCACGCCGGGTCCGACGGCGGCGGCGAACGCGAGCGCAAGCACGATCTTCGGGAAGGCAAGCGCGATATCGGTCACGCGCATCAGCACGTTGTCGATCCAGCCGCCGAAAAAGCCCGCGACCGTGCCGATCATGAGACCGATCGGCACGACCACGATCACCACGAGTATCGCGATCGACAGCGTGATGCGCGCGCCGTAGATGAGGCGGGACAGGATATCGCGGCCGAGCTGGTCGGTGCCGAGCCAGTGCGATACCGAACCCGGCGGCAGCAGCCGGTCGGACAGGACCTGGCGCAGCGGATCGTGCGGGGCGGCGAGCGGCCCGAACGCGGCAACCGCGACGAGCAACATCAGAATTGCGAAGCCGAACAGCGACAACGGATTGCCGGCAAAGCGCCGCCAGCGCCGATACGCGAGACCGAACGCGGCCTGGCGGCGCGACGCGGGCGTGTCGCTGAGCAGCCACGCGCGCCAGCTCGGCGACGGGCGAGACGACAGCAGTTGCTCGTCGCTCATGGGCGCGTCCTGCGCGATCGAGGCGCGATCGTCGGGCGACGCAGTCGATTCGGTTGAAGGGCGAACACGGCTCATAAACACATGGAAAGCGGGTAGCGACGCATCATCAGCGGGCGCGCGGATCGAACACACGGTACAGCGCGTCGGTCAGCAGATTGAGCGCGATAAACGTCGCGCCGATCACGAGCGTGCTGCCGAGCACCGCGTTCATGTCGGCGTTCAGCAGCGCGCCGGTCAGATACGAACCGATGCCGGGCCACGCGAACACGATCTCGGTCAATACCGAGCCTTCGAGCAGAAAGCTGTACGACAGCGCGACCACGGTCAGCAGCGGCACCATGATGTTGCCGAAGGCGTGCCGCCAGATCACGCGCCGCTCGGGTAGGCCTTTCGCGCGTGCCGTGGTGATGTATTCCTGGCTCAGCTGTTCGAGCATGAACGAGCGCGTCATCCGGCTCAGATAGGCGACCGAGTAATAGCCGAGAATCGCGGCCGGCAGGGCGATATGCGATAGCGCGTTGAAAAATACATCCCATTCGCCGGCGATCAGCGCATCGATCAGCAGACTGCCGGTGCGCGTATCGACCATGCCGTCGTAGACCGGATCGATACGGCCGGGGCCGCCCACCCAATGCAGTCTCGCGTAGAACAGCAGCAGCCCCATGAGCCCGAGCCAGAACACGGGCACCGAACTGCCGATCAGGCCGACGAAGCGCGCGACGTGATCGATCCAGCGGTTGTGACGGACCGCCGCGATCACGCCGAGCGGTATGCCGATCAGCACACCGATGACGGTCGACAGCGTCGCGAGTTCGAGCGTGGCCGGAAAGACGCGTTTGATGTCGTCGAGCACCGGGTTGGCCGTCAGCAGCGAGACGCCGAGATTGCCATGCAGCACGTCGCGCGCGTAGAGCCAGAATTGCACGGCCAGCGGCTGGTCGAGACCCAGCTGCGCGCGCGCGGCCGCGTACGCCGTGGCCGATGCGCGGTCGCCGACCACCGCGAGCACCGGATCGATCGGCACCTTGCGGCCGATCACGAATGTGACCGCGAGCAGCCCGACGAACGTAATGGCGAGCGTCAGCACCCAGCGCAGCGCGCGCAACGTCCACCGCAGGCCCGCGTGCCGGGCAGGCAGCGCGCGCAGGCGGTTAAACGGCGTGACGGGAGTCGACATGATGGCTTCCTTGCACGGGCGCTGCGCGACGGCAAGGCCCGGTTCGATTGCGGTTTCGCTTCCGTTACCGCTGCTTCGTGACTGCCTCGCTACTGCTTCTTCAGGTGCAGATACGACACGAGATCGTTGATCGGACCGACTTCGATGCCGCTTACACCGGGCCGCATCGCGACCTGCGACACCTGCTGGAACATGATGACGAACGGCGAATGGGCGAGCATCTGCTTCTGCATCGTCTGGTACAGCTGTGCGCGCTTCGCGGTAGACGATTCAGCGAGCGCTTCGTTCGTCTCCTTCGTCAGATCGGGAATGTTCCACGAATTGCGCCATGCGAGCATCTTGTACGCTGACTTGTCGGAATTGTCGGGGTTCCATGCGAAGCCCTGCGCGTTGCTGTGCGGGTCGATGTAGTCGGCCGACCATTCGCCGATGTAGATATCGTGCTGCCGCGCGCGGTATTTCGCGAGCGTCTGCTTGTTGTCGCCGGGAATGATCTCGACCTTGATGCCGCCTTGCGCGAGATTCGCCTGTACCGCCTGCGCGATTTCGTTGTACGGGTAGCTGCTGCGCACGTCCATCGTCACCTTGAAGCCGTTCGGCAAGCCCGCTTTCGCGAGCAGCGCTTTCGCTTTCGCGACGTCCTGATGATACGGATTGTCGTTCAGCGCGCCGAGAAAGCCTTCCGGCAGAAAAGTCTCGTGCACCTTGAACGTGGTTTTTGCGATGTTGGTCTGAATGCCGTTGTAGTCGATCAGCCACTTCATCGCTTCCTGCACTTCGGGCTTCGCGAGATTCGGGTTCTTCACGTTCAGACCCAGATACAGCAGCGTCGCTTGCGGCACGGCCATGACATGCGCCTTGCCCGATTTTTCGAGCGCGGCGAGGTCGTCCGGGCTCAGATTGCGCGCAATGTCGGCGTCGCCGTTTTCGAGCAGCAGGCGCTGCGTCGCCGCTTCGGGCACATGGCGCAGCACGATGCGCTTCATCGCGAGCGGCACGCGGTAGCCGTCGAAGCGCTGCAGAATCAGGCTTTCGTTGGCGGTCCACTTGACGAGCCGGTACGCGCCCGAGCCGGCCTCGTTCGTGCGCAGCCATGCGTTGCCGAAGTCGCCGTTCTTCTGGTGCGTGAGCAGCAGCTGTTTGTCGACGACCGAAGCGGGCCAGGCGCCGAGTACGTTCAACACGAAGGTCGGGGCGTATTTCTGATCGGTGCTCACGCTGACCGTCGTGTCGTCGATCTTCTTCACGCGTTGCAGCACGTTGTCTTTGGTGAGGCCGATGCCTTGCAGCACGGCGGCCGCGCCTTTATCGAGCAGCACCGTGCGCTGGATCGACCAGGCGACGTCATCGGCCGTGAGCGGATTGCCCGAATGGAACTTGAGCCCGCTTTTGATCTTGAACGTGAAAGTCAATCCGTCGGGGCTCACGCTCCACGATTGCGCGACGTCGCCGTTGAATTTCGACGGGTCCTCGAGGTCCACTCGCACGAGCCGGTCATAGGTGTTCGCGATGTACTCCTCGGGCACGAGCTCGTACACTTCGCCCGGATCGAGCGTCGAGAATTCGTCGAGCATCGTCGCCATCACGAGCATGTCCTTCGGCGTCGCGGCGCGGGCCGGCACGCTGGCCGTCAGCGAAAATCCCATCGCCGCAGCCAGTGCGGCCGCGGCGAGCACGTTGCGCAAACGCGGTTTCATTTTCTGCGTTCCCCTCGATAGTCGTGAAATTCGTTGTGCAGTCGTTGTAACGCGTGCAAACCGGCGGTGCGTGTCGGCGCGGCAATCACATCAGGCGCAGCGGTCCGCTGTCCGCATTGTCGATCAGCGGCAGCGCGAGCGCGCCCTGCAATTCGTAATGCCACCATTCGCTTTTGATATGCGTGAAGCCCGCCGCGTGCATGATGCCGAGCAGCATCAGCCGGTTGCGCTGCACCGGTTCCGGCAGGCCCGCATGAAAGTGCTCCGATTCGACCGTCATCGCATCGAAGTCAGTGCCCATATCGAGCGCTTCACCGTTCGCGTCGACAAGCGTGAGGTCGACCGCCGCGCCGCGGCTATGGTTCGAACCGCGTTTGACGTCGGCGATATAGGTCGGGTCGGGCAGAAAGTCCCACAGCACCTGCTGCGCTTGCGGCGGACGATACGCGTCGAAGATGCGCAGCGTGAAGCCGCTGTCGCGCGCGATTGCAATCGCTACGCGCAACGCGATTTCGGCCGGCTCGAGCAGCAGGCAGTGCGCGCGTTCGTAAATCGGTTTGCCCGTCAGGTTGTTCGCGCTCGCGTAGACAAGGTCGATGTCGACACCATGGGTGTCGCGGGTGATGGGAATCAGTTTCGGGTTGAGGCGGGTCGGTGCGGTCATGAGCTATGCATCTGACAAGGTCAAAAAACACAGCGCTAGCTTAAAAAATCAATTGGCGTTGGTCGAGCAATAGTTTTTGAGGGAAAACGCCAGGTTGCGCCAGGTCGCGCCGGGTTGCGCATCGGCGCGCGCAATGGCAGGGCAGGACGCGCGACGTCGCGCTGCGTCGGTTGACGAACCGGCATACGTACATGGCGTCGCGGTTCCAGCGGGAAGAACAGAGGCCTCGCCGCGGCGACGGGGCGGGCAGCCGGAAGCAGCGACGTTTCAGTGCGGCCGGGCGAAGTCGCAGTAGTCCGGCCGCGCACAGTCGCGTGCCGCGGATCGTGCCGTGGTCGTGCCGCGCTACTGGCCCGGCTGCTTGCCGGGTTCCGGCTGCGTGCGGTCCGGCTCGGGTTCGGGGATGCCGACGTCGGGCACGTCGGCGGGCCTGCCCGGACTCGGCGCGTCCGGAATGGCCGGCTGATCGGGAATCGGCGGGTCTGCGGCGGGATCGGATGCGCGCAGGGGGGCGGGCGAGTGTGAGTGATTCGGCAGCATGAGAGCCTCCTTGTTGCGGCGCCGTGATTGCCGCCGCTTCACGCTGGTCGAGCACGCGGCGTTCCCGCATCGTGCGCGCAGCGCCGCAGCGCCGCAGCGTCGTTGCGCGGTCTTCAAGCGCGCTGCCTTTGATCCTTCAACTCGTCGCGAATCTCGCGCAGCAGCAGGACGTCCTCGGGCGGCGCGGCCGGCGCGGCCGGCGTCTCGGCTTCGGTCTTTTCGAGCTCGCGCAGCTTGTTGATGAACTTGACGAGCAGAAAGACGATAAACGCGAGAATCAGGAAGTTCAGCACGACGGTAATGAACGAGCCGTAGCCGACCACGGCGACGCCTGCCGTCTGCAGGTCCTTGTACGAATCCGGATTGCCCTTGAAGGTCGCCGGTATCGCGCCGAGCCGCAGGAACTTGTTCGAGAAGTCGATGTTTCCGGTGACGATGCCGACGATCGGCATGATCAGGTCCTTCACGATCGAATTGACGATCGTCGAAAACGCGCCGCCGATGATCACACCGACCGCGAGATCCATCACGTTGCCCTTGACCGCGAACTGCTTGAACTCCTGAAACATGCTTGCCATGGTGGTTCCTCCGTATCTGTCGACCCAGAGACGGTTAGCGAATTGCATTCCCGGCCTACGCAGGTGCGTTTGCGCGCACTAAGATGCAGGAAGGCGCGACTGCGCAGCCGGACCGAAAATTAGGCGCTGTATGGCGACGACGGACGGCGGTAAGGATCGCAGCCGTGCTCGCTGAACGCCGCGCCTGCTTTCATTCGGATGCGCGCCTGTGCGTTTTACCTGATGTCCGCTCACCGCAACCTCTGCCGCCGGTCAGAGGCGCCCGGTGGGCCGTGGCGACCGATATAACCATCGTCAAGAACCGCTTCGTAGCGTGCCATGGTCAAGCGTAGAACCTTCCTTGTCGGCGGTGCCGCGACGCTCGGCGCGCTCGTAGTCGGCTGGTCCGCGCTGCCGCCGCGTCAGCGGCTGACGCCCGCGGAGCCGCTTGCGGTTCAGCCCGCGCAGACGGCGATGAACGGCTGGGTCAAGATCGACGCCGACAACCGCGTGACCGTGATGGTTTGCCGCGCGGAGATGGGGCAGGGCGTGCACACGGGCCTCGCGATGCTGGTCGCCGAGGAACTCGACGCGGAATGGTCGACGGTCCGCGTCGAGGACGCGCCGGTCGACAGGATTTACAACAACGTGGAAAGCGTCGCCGGCAACCTGCCGTTTCGTCCCGACGACGACAGCGTGGCCAAGGGGCTCTTCACATGGCTTGCGCGCAAGGGCGCGCGCGAAGCAGGCTCGATGATGACGGGCGGCTCGACGTCGCTCAACGATGCGTGGCTGCCGATGCGCGAGGCCGGCGCCGCGGCGCGCGCGATGCTGATCGAGGCGGCCGCGACGCAGTGGGGCGTGCCTGTCGAGCAGTGCCATACGAAAGCAGGCCGCGTCTACGACGGGCCGATCGACGCGCCCGCCGACGGCATGACCTCCGCGGCAAAGCGCAGCGCAACGTACGGCGAACTTGCGCCGCTTGCCGCGCGCCAGTCGCCGCCACGCAAGGTCGAACTGAAAGATCCGGCCGCGTTCAGGCTGATCGGCAAACCGCTCGCGCGCATCGAGGCGTCGTCGAAGCTCGACGGCTCGGCGCGCTTCGGCATCGATGCGATGCCCGACGGTCTGCTCTACGCGAGTGTCGCGATGTGCCCGGTGCTGGGCGGCGCTGTCGCGCATTTCGACGGCGCCGCCGCGGCCATCCAGCCTGGCGTGGTCAGCGTATTCGCGGTGCCGCCGTTTCACGGCGGCACGGGGGGCGTTGCCGTAATTGCCGATAACGCGTATGCAGCAATGCACGCGCTCGACGCAGTGAAGTGCGAATGGCGGATCGACGAAGATACGCGCGTGTCGAGCATGGATGCCATGCAGCGCCTTTCCGCAGCGCTCGACGATAGCGCGGGCCACACGTGGTACGCACGCGGCGATGCCGATGCCGCACTCGGGATCGCCGCGCGCACGGTCAGCGCCGAATACCATGCGCCGTATCTCGCGCATGCGGCGCTCGAACCGATCAATTGCACGGTGCAGGTCGGAAACGACGGTTCGGCGATCGTCTGGACCGCGACGCAGGTGCCCGACGTCGCACGCCGCTATACGGCGCAGATGCTCGGCGTAGCCGAAGAGAAAGTCGACTTGCGCCCGCATCTGATCGGCGGCGCGTTCGGCAGGCGGCTCGAGATGGATTACATCGCGCAAGCGGTTGCGATCGCGAACCGCGTGCGCGGCACACCCGTGCAGACGATCTGGACGCGCCCGCAGGACACGACGCACGACTTCTATCGGCCGGCCTGCGTATCGCGCTTCACCGCGGGTCTCGACGATGCGGGCACGGTGACCGCATGGCGCAACACGTCGGCAAGCCAGTCGATCGTGACGAGCTGGCTCGCGCGCAACTACGGGGTGCCGGGTTTCGTCGCCGCGCTTGGCCGCGCCCTCGACAAGACCAACGACGAAGGCGCGTTCGACCAGCCGTACGAATGGCCGAATGTGCGCATCGGCCACAAGCCGGTCGCGCTGCCGGTGCCGGTCGGCTTCTGGCGTTCGGTCGGGCATTCGCATCAGGCGTTCTTCGTCGAGAGCTTTGTCGACGAACTGGCGGCCGCCGCGCGCAAAGACCCCGTTGCGTTCCGCGCCGCGATGCTCGCCCATCACCCGCGTCATCTCGCGGTACTGCGCCGGGTTGCGCAGCTCGCGGGCTGGCGCGCACCGCTCGAAGCCGATGAACGCGGCCTCGCGCAGGCGCGCGGCATCGCGCTGCACGAGGCGTTCGGCAGCATCGTCGGTCAGGTTGCCGAAGTATCGGTGGAGGCGGATAAGGAGAGGACGATCCATGTGAACCGCGTGGTCTGCGTGATCGATTGCGGCTTGCCCGTGAATCCGAATCTGATCGCGCAGCAGCTCGAAGGGGCGATCGTGTTCGGGTTATCCGCGGCGCTTTACGAATCCATCACGCTCGAGGGCGGAGCCGTGAAGCAGCAGTACTACAGCGACTATCCGGTCGTGCGAATGGAGCAATGCCCGCGAATCAGCACTGAAATCATGTCGAGCCGCGAGCATCCGCAGGGCGTCGGCGAGGCGGCGACGCCACCCGTCGCGCCGGCGGTCGCGAACGCGATATTCGCGCTGACGGGGCAGAGGCTGCGCTCGCTGCCGCTCAAGCTCGCGTAAGTTCGAGTTTGCCCGCCATGCCGGGCGAAGGAGAGGACGATGCTGTCTCTGAACATCAATGGACACGACACGGCGATCCGCTCCGATCCGGCGACGCCGCTGCTATGGGTGCTGCGTTGCGAGCTGAAACTGACCGGCACGAAGTTCGGCTGCGGCGTCGGCGTATGCGGCGCGTGCACGCTGCATATCGACGGCGCCGCGCAGACCTGCTGCACGAAGCCGGTCGCGCAACTGCACGACGCGAAGATCACGACGATCGAAGGGCTCGGCGGTGCGCAGGCGCGCGCACTGAAGGCCGCATGGCTGCGCATCGACGTCGTGCAGTGCGGTTACTGCCAGAGCGCGCAACTGATGGCGGCCAGCGCGCTGCTGATGCGCAACCACAAGCCCGGCCCCGCGGATATCGATCAGGCGATGACGCCGGTGGTCTGCCGCTGCGGCACGTACCCGCGTATCCGGCAGGCGATTTACGAGGCAAGCGGCCAGACTCGCACATAGCGTGGCGAGCTTCGTCGAACTGATCGCGCAGCTCGCGGCCGCCGCAGCGCCGACGCCGGTGCCAGCGCCGGCGGCGCGCATGTCGCGGTTCTGTTTGCGGCACGGGTAAGCGTGCCCCACACACGACCTATCGCCGGATCATTCGCGTCAAGGCCGAAATCTCGGCTGCGCAGGCTGCATACGCCTCGGTTTCGATGCCGCGATACAGCCGGATGATTTCCTCGCCGACGGATGTCAGCGCGCAGCCTCCACCGCTTTGCCCGCCATGCTCGGCGAGCGTCGCCGGCGACTTCAGCGACCGGTTCAATTCGTCCATCAGCAGCCACGCCCGCCGGTACGACATGTTGAGGCTGCGCGCCGCGGCCGAGATCGAGCCGTGTTCCCTGACCGCTTCGAGCAACGCGACCTTGCCGGGACCGAGCGCGATCGTATCGGCCTGCTGAATGCGCATGCGGAACCTGACCTCGGGTTTCACGGTTGTCGAAGTTTTCATCGTTGGTTGCCGCGATGGGACGCGTTGTTCTGACGGTTCGAATCTGCGAAAGGATACACGACAGGCGCTGCGCGTGGCATACCGTGTCGCCGTGCCATGAACGCGTATCGCACAGTCGTTTCCGGCAGCGGCATGCGCGCTGTCTGCAAAACGATACAGATCGCCTGCCGGCCCTTTATCGAGATATAACTGCGCGCTACATTGCCGGACACAATGCTTCGCGCGGGCTCCCATACCCTGGGTCGAGCGCGGGCCGCCCGACCCGGGCGACAAAGACCGTTAAACATTCCCTCGAACCGAATCGCCATCGTGCCGTGCCCGGCTCGCGCCGCGCATGAGCACGGTCGTCTGCGCGCGCTTTCGCACCGCGATTCGTGGCGGCTTGTGAAGCGGCATTTCCGGATTGAACAAACCACGCTGCGTTTGCGCCCATCGCGAACGCGTGAAATCTTTAAAAAGGATCTCTAAATGAAAAAAATCTTCAATGCAGCCGCAGTAGCCGGCGGTCTCGGTGTGATTGCCGCCGCCACGAGCACCGCGCATGCGCAAAGCAGCGTCACGCTCTACGGCATCATCGATGCCGGCGTGAGCTATGTCTCGAACTCGGCCACGCCGGCAGGCCATGCGAGCCTCGTCAAATACGCGGACGGCGTCGCGTCCGGCAGCCGCTGGGGCGTGCGCGGCACGGAAGATCTGGGCGGCGGGCTGAAGGCGCTGTTCGTGCTCGAAAACGGCTTTAGCAGCGCCGACGGTTCGATCGGGCAGGGCGGCGCGCTGTTCGGGCGGCAGGCATACGTCGGCGTTTCGAAGAACGGCATCGGCACGCTGGCGTTCGGCCGCCAGTATTCGTTCTCGACCGACTACCTCGGCGCGAATTACACGACCGGCAGCCAGACGCCCGCCGGCAACTACGGCTGGCATATCAACGACGTCGACCAGTTGAGCGCGAGCCGCATCAACAACGCGGTGAAGTTCAGCAGCGCGAATTTCTCGGGCCTGACGTTCGGCGCGATGTACGGGTTTTCGAATCGGGCCGGCGCCTTCGCCGGCACGCCGACCGTCACGGCCGGCGGCGCCTCGCAACAGGGCGCATCGAGCGCGTACAGTTTCGGCGCGAACTACGCGCAGGGGCCATTCGGCATCGGCGCCGCGTACACGAACATCCGCTATCCGAACGGCGCGACGCCACCGTTCAGCGTCAGCATCGCGAACGTGAACACGGGCGGCCTGCGCGACCTCGAGACCTATGGCATCGGTGCGCGCGTGGCGATCGGCGCGGGCCTCGTGTGGAGCAACTGGACGCATACGACCTTCGAACCGCTCACGGGCGCTTCGTCGCGGCTGAACAACTATGAAATCGGCGGCCGCTACGGCTTCACGCCCGCGCTTGCGGCGGGGCTCGGCTATACGTTCTCGGATCTCGACGACCGCTTCAGCGGCAAATGGCATCAGGTCACCGGCGCGCTCGACTACGCGCTGTCCAAGCGTACCGACGTCTACCTGCTCGCCGTCTATCAGATTGCATCGGGCAGCAATACGGTCGCGGGGCGCGACGTGCCGGTGCAGGCGCAGATCGGCACCGTGCCGGCGATGCTCGGTACCTCGGGCGCCGGCGCGAACAACCAGGTCGCGACGCGCGTCGGCTTGCGGCACCGCTTCTAGGTGGCTCGCGCGATGGCCGCTGTGCTAGCGGCTTGATAGCGGCTTGATAGCGGCCCGCTAGCGGCGTGACCGGTCAGGGCGCCACCACGCGCGCGACGATGCCCGCGAGGCGTTTGACGTGGCGCGGCGCGGGCAGGATATCGCCCGCGGAAAACAGCAGTGGCGCGCCGTCTTCGATCGTAAGCGGCGCGTCGCCGCGCTCGAGCGCGACGAGCACGCGTTCGCCGACCGGCGTGTTGAACAGCTCGTGCCACGAGAACGTGACCGCATAGCCATCGTGGGCAACGGCGATAAAAATGGTCCGCTTGAAGTCGCCCGGCCGGACGTTGCGCAGGCCGGCCACTTCGATGAGATCTTTCAGCAACACGCCGCGGTAGCTATCCACTTTGCGGATGAAACGGTTGGTCGTGAAGCAGCGCAGGTCGAACGGGGCGGCGCGCGCGTTTGCGCGATCGCGCAGCTGGTCGAGCGTCAGCGTGAGCGGACGTTGAAAGTCGCCTGTTAGCGAAAGCATGGCGCTTTGCGCCGATGTTTCGCGCTCTGGCTGGTTTGCGCCGCTCGTCTGGTGCGCTGCTGTCATGCTCGAATGCTCCATTTCCGGTGCCATGCCGCGTTACTCGAAACTAGCGCTTGCCCGTCGATATATCGGTAGGTATATTACGCTGCGTGTAGCGCAAGCGCTGCGGAAAATTCGATCGACACCGGTCATATCGTTGCGCTAAGCCGCGCGAGCTGCTTGCGGCGCCTGGCCTCACGTGCCCGATGAAATGCGCGACGCGCTTGATGCAATCGGCCGCGCAAGGGTGTCGAACGACGGAACGAGGGGAAAGATACGAAAGACACGAAGGTCACGAAGCGGGCAGAGGCGGGCAAAAAGCAGGCAAAAAGCAGGCAAAAAGCGGCAGCACGAGCGTAGCCGGCGTGCAGCCGCTGCGTTGAGGTGCCCGTCATGCGGCGCAGTGGCCGCAAGGCATCGATCAGACGACAGCCGGCGCGATCAATCCACGCCGACGATCACGCTCGACGCCTTGAAGATCGCCGCTGCCGCCTTGCCGTTCGCCAGGCCCAGGCGATCGACGCTGTCGTTGGTAATGATCGAGGCGATCTTCGCCCCGCCTTGCGCGGCGATCACGACTTCCGCGTTGACGGCGCCCTTCGTGACCGACGCAATGGTGCCCGCGATGCAGTTGCGCGCGGACACCTTGCTCGCGTTCGCGTCGACCATCACGAGTACCGACGATGCCTTGATCAGCGCAAACGCCGGCTTGCCTGCCGCAAGGCCCAGCGAAGCCGCGCTACCGTGCGTGATGATCGCGACGATCTCGAGGCCGTCCTGCGTGCGCAGCGTGATCTCGTCGTTGACGGCACCGGCCTTCACGTCGGCAACGATGCCGGGAAACTGGTTACGGGCGCTGGTGCGCATAGTGTTCTCCTTGAGCATGAGTGAAAGCGGGGAAGTTCGATGCAGCGTTGCGCGCATCGTAATATAGTCGACTTAATAACGGTACGGGGAATGACATGGTTCGTAAGCGGGTTGCGTCGGTTATCGTGTTGGCGGCCGCGGCGTTCGGTGCACAGCGTGCGTCGGCGCAGGACGGCACGGTCAATGTGCTGTACGCGGGTTCGCTCGTGAATCTGATGGAGCGCAGCGTCGGTCCGGCCTTCGAAAAGGAGACCGGCGTTCACTTTCAGGGCTATGCCGCGGGGTCGAACAAGATCGCCAATGAAATCAAAGGCAAGCTGCGCCGCGGCGACGTCTTCATCAGCGCGAGCCCAAAGGTCAACACGAGCCTGATGGGCGCGGCCAACGGCGATCATGTGACGTGGTATGTGAATTTCGCGGAATCGCCGCTGATGATTGGCTACAACCCGCAAAGCAGATTCGCCGCGCAGTTCAAATCGAAGCGCTGGGACGAGGTATTGCAGGAACCGGGTATCCGCATCGGCCGCACGGACCCGAAGCTCGACCCGAAGGGCGCATTCACGGTCGAGATGGTGACGAAGGCGGCAGCGCTCTATAAACAGCCGGACCTCGTGCAAAAGACGCTCGGTGCGCCGGAAAATCCGGACCAGGTGCTGCCGGAAGAGACGCTCGTGGGCCGTCTCCAGTCGGGCCAGCTCGACGCGGGCTTCTTCTACTCGACCGAGACCTCGGATCTGAACATCCCGGCCATTCGTCCCGCGCCGGAACTGCAGGCGAAGGCGAGCTACACGATCACGATTCTCGGCGACGCGCCGAATGCAAAGGGCGCCGCGCGCTTCGTCGACTTCCTGATGAGCGCGAAAGGGCGCCAGTTGCTCGAGGAGCATGGCGTCGACGTCGTGAAGCCGGCCGTGGTCGGCAACGTGCAGGCGATTCCGCCGTCGGTGCAGGCGGTCATCGACGCTGCGCAGTGAGCGTGAGGACAAGCCTGCCATGACGCGCCACGCTGCGCGGCCGCTGCTGTGGCTCGGCGGCCTGCTTGCCATTTATCTGTGCGCGCCGTTTATCGCGGCGCTGCCGCAGATCGATCACGCGGACTGGGCCCATGTCGACTGGCACACGATGGGTTCCGCCGTCGGCGTGTCGGTCGCGAGCGCAAGTGTGGCCGCGCTTCTGATCCTCGTGGGCGGGGTGCCGCTCGGCTATGCGCTCGCGCGCTCGTCGTCGCGCGCGATGGCCGTGCTCGGGTTCATCGTGCAACTGCCGCTTGCGCTGCCGCCGCTCACAAGCGGCATTCTGCTGCTGTTCCTGTTAGGACCGTATAGCCCGCTTGGGCGTCTTTTCGGCGGCGTGCTGACCGATTCGTTCGCGGGCATCGTGCTCGCGGAGACCTTCGTCGCCGCGCCGTTTCTGATCATCGCCGCGCGCTCGGCGTTCGCGGCGGTCGACCCGGTCTTCGACGACGTCGCTGCGACGCTCGGTCATCATGCGGGCAGCCGCTTCTTCCGCGTGACGCTGCCGATCGCGTGGCCGGCGATTCGCGCGGGTCTCGCGCTCGCCTGGCTGCGCGCATTCGGCGAGTTCGGCGCAACCGTGATGGTCGCTTATCACCCGTACTCGCTGCCCGTCTATACGTACGTCGTGTTCGGCGGTCAGGGCTTGCCCGCGATGATGCCGTTGCTGCTGCCGACGCTTGCGATCGCGGTGATTTGCGCGGTGCTCTCCGTGGCGGGCCGCCGCGCGGCGCCGCACGCCGATGCGCCGCAGGAAAACGGCGACGAACCTGCCGCCGTCGCGACAGCGGCCACTGTCCCGCTGCCGGCGCAACCCGATGCGCGTCTCGCGTTCCGGTTGCGCCGTGACCTCGGCGCGTTCGATCTCGATATCGAATGGGCGCCCACCACGCGGCGCCTCGCCATCATCGGGCCGTCCGGATCGGGCAAGTCGCTCGCGTTGCGGATGATTGCCGGCCTCGAACGCAACGACGGGTGCGTGGTGACGCTCGGCGCACGCGAACTCGCGCCGCTTGCGCCGGAGCAGCGGCAGATCGGCTATATGCCGCAGGATTACGGGCTTTTTCCGCATATGACGGTCGCGCAGCAGTTGTCGTTTCCGCGCGATGCGGATGCGCCGAGCGCGCGCTACTGGATCGAGCACCTGGGTCTCGCGTCATTGACGGCGCGCTTGCCGCGCGCATTATCGTTCGGGCAGCGTCAGCGCGTGGCGCTCGCGCGTGCGTTGACACGGCACAGCCAGTTGCTGCTGTTCGACGAACCGTTCTCGGCGCTCGATACGCCGCGCCGCCGGCGCCTGCAGCAAGCGCTGCGCGAACTGCAGCGCGAGATCGCGGCGGTGACGGTGCTCGTCACGCACGATCCCGACGAAGCCGCACTGCTCGCCGACGAGCTGCTGGTGATCGAGCACGGCCGCGTGCTGCAAACGGGCTCGATCGCCGATGTGTTCGAGCGGCCGGCGAGCTTGCGGGTCGCCGAATTGCTCGGCCTGCATAACGTCGGCGAGGGCATGATGCGCGACGACGGGCGTATCGAGACGCCGCTTGGTCTCGTCATCGAAGCCATTGCGGCGCTTTCGCTCGCGGCGGGCCAGGCGGTGATGTGGCGCGTGTCGCCGCGAGCGATCTCGGTGCTCGACGATGGAACGGCCGCCGCGCATGCGCGCACGAACGGCACGAACGGTGCGAACGGCACGAACGGCGCGAACGGCGAACGCAGCCTGTATCGCGGCACGCTCGAACGCATCGAACTGCGCCACGGGGACCGCTATGCGGTGCTCGATATCGGCGGTCATCGCTTCGACGTCGGCGATGAATCTGCGCTTGCCGATGCAGGCCGCAATCGAGCCGTACGGATCGATCCGCGCGGTGTATCGGTGTGGCCGCTTGCGCGACCGCTCAACGCTTCGACGTGACCTCGATGCGTTTGCCGCGCGCAATCTCGTCGCCGGCATTCGGCGCGAGGCGCCGCGTGATCGCAATCGACGCGAACGAGCACAGCCCAACGGTCAGGAATGCCGGCCAGAAATCGGACCATTCGATCTGCGTGTGACCATGCAGCGACCGCGTGAGCTGCACGACGATGCCGGCAATGGTGACGCCGAGGCCGAGCGACATCTGCTGAACCACGCTGCCGAGGCTCGTCGCGCGCCCGACGTCGCGCGTTTCGATTTCGGCGTAGGTCATTGAATTGAGGCTCGTGAACTGCAACGCCGGGAAGAAGCCGCCAAGCAGCACGACGCCCCAGATCAGCCATGTCGGCGTGCCGGGGAAAAACAGGCCGCACGCGGCAATCGCGATGCCCGAAAACGCGGCGTTGTACATCAGCACGGTGCGAAAGCCCCAGCGATGCAGCGTGCGCGATGCGAGCGTGCGCATGAAGAGCCCGCCGATCGCCGACGCGCACGTAATGAGCCCCGACTCGAACGCGCTCATGCCGAGACCTTCCTGCAGCACGAGCGGCAATAGAAACGGCACCGCGCCGAGCCCGATGCGAAACAGCGATCCGCCCATCACGCTCGCCTGAAACGTCGGCACGCGGAAAAAGCGCAGCTCGAGCAGCGGCCGCGTCGCGTAGCGCGCATAGAGCACATAGAAAGCCAATGCGATCGCGCCCGCGAAGGTCATCGTCCACGCGGTCGAATCGGCGATCAGTTCGCTGCCGACCAGAGCAAGCCCGAGCATGAACGCCGAGGCGCCGCCTGCGGACAGCAGAAACCCGAACCAGTCGAGCGGCCCCGGATGCGGCTCGCGCGTATTCGCGATGAACCGGTTCGTCAGATGGATGCCGACGATGCCGACCGGAATGTTGATAAAGAAGATCAGCCGCCAGTGCAGATACGTCGTGATGAAGCCGCCCAGCAGCGGCCCGGCGGCCGGCCCCAGCAGCGACGTGAGGCTCAGGTAGTTCATTGCGCGAATGAAGTCCGAACGCTCGACACTGCGAAAGATGATGATGCGGCCAACGGGCACCATCATCGCGCCGCCGATGCCCTGCACGAAGCGCGCGACGGTGAACATGCCGAGCGATGTGGAGGCCGCGCATGCCAGCGAACCGGCGACGAAGATGCCGATTGCGGTGCGAAACACGGTGCGTGCGCCGTAGCGGTCCGCCAGCCAGCCGCAAACGGGAATAAACACGCCGAGACCGAGCACGTAGCTCGTGACCGCGATCTTCAGCGTGACCGGGTCTACAGCAAAGGTGCGCGCCATCTGGGGCAGCGCCGTGACGATCACGTTCGCGTCGACCGTCTCCATGAACATCGCGAACGCGACGATGACAGGAGCGATGAGACCCTTCTGGTCGGACGACATGAGCAGGCTGATGCGGCGATGAGCAGCGCGAGGCGACGGGGACAAGCCGCGATTATTGCATAGCCGCTCTCACTTTTAAGCATTCGCTGCGGGATTTTTGTGTGCCGTCAGCATGGCTGACGGCACGACCGAGCTTGCTTCAAGGCCGCTTCATTCCAGATTCAGGCCGGGTTCAGGCCGGGTTCAGGCTCTCGGCGGCACCTTCGCAAACAGCAGGTTCAACCCTTCGCCGATAGTCGGATGGCTCAGGATCGCATCGCGCACTGCCGTGTACGGCAGCTTGCCGAGCATCGCCATCTGCACCGCGGACACCACTTCGCCAGCCTGCGTGCCGACCATCGTGAAGCCGACGATCTCGTCCGAATCGGCCGCCACGAGCGCCTTCATGAAGCCGGCCGTCTCGTGGTTCGTGCGCGCGCGCGGCACCGCGGCCATCGGCAGCGTCGCGACCCGCACCTTGATGCCTTTCTGCGCGGCTTCCGTTTCGTTGAGGCCGATGCGCGCGAGTTCCGGTTCGATGAAAAGCGCATACGGTATCGTGCGATTCGCCGTCGTGTACGTACCGCCGGCGAGGCTCGACTTCAGCACGCGGTAGTCGTCGAACGAGGCGTGCGTGAACATCGGCGTGCCGGCCACTTCGCCGATCGCCCACGTATTCGGCGCGCTCGTCGCGAGCCGTTCGTCGGTGACGATAAAGCCGCGCTCGTCGAGTTTGACGCCGGCTTCCTCGAGGCCGATGTCACGCGTATTCGGCGTGCGGCCCGCCGCGACGAGAATATGCGTGCCGTCGAGCGTGCTGCCGTCGGTCAGCGTGACCCGCACGCTTTTGCCCGAGTGGCCGTCCACCTTGACCGCCCGCGCATTCACGCGCACCTCGATGCCGTCCTGCACGAGCGCGGCCGTGATCGCCGCGGCGACGTCCGCGTCTTCGCGCATCGCGACGCGCGGCGCTTCCTGCAGCACCGTCACGCGGCTGCCGAGACGCCGGAACGCCTGCGCCATTTCGAGACCGATATAGCCGCCGCCGAACACGATCAGATGCTCGGGCAGCGTGTCGAGTTCGAGCGCTTCGACGTGCGTGAGCGGCGCCGCATACCGCAGGCCGTCGATATCGGGAACCGCGGCGGTCGTGCCCGTGTTGATGAATGCGTGGTCGCCGAACACGACGCGCTGGTCGCCGTTCGGCAGCGTCACTTCGATCGTGCGAGGCGCAACGAAGCGGCCATTGCCGACGATGAGGTCGAGTCCGGACGTCTGGAACGCGGTCATATTGATGTCGACCATTCCGTCCACGACCGAGCGCACGCGCCGATAGACGCGCTTCATATCGAGCCCGCCCGCTTGCGGCGCGGCGCCGAGCTTTTCAGCCTCGCGGGCCGCATGCATGAGCCGCGCAGTCTGAATCAGCGATTTCGTCGGAATACACGCGACGTTGATACACGAGCCGCCGATCATGCCGCGCTCGACCACGGCGACTTTCCTGCCGGCTTTCGCGAGTTCGACGGCGAGCGTCTTGCCGCCTTTGCCGCCGCCGAGAAACACATACTCGAACCGTTCGACTGGTGCCATTGCCTTGACCTCCGGGATTCGTTCGTTGCCGGTCTACGCTGTTGCGCCCGGCTTCGAAAGAATCGTAGGGCAGGGGGGGAGGCGCCGATATGATCGATCGTCGCAAAGGCATGCTCGGACGGATCAAATCGTTCGGCAGCGAGGCAAAGACGAAGGTTTTACCGGCAGCCGGCAGATAAGCGGCAGATTGCGGGCCGCAACGCGCAGCCAACGCTTACCGGTTCGCGCCGATCGGTCCGAGCCCGTGGGTCGCGCTCGGGTCGCCTGCGTACTCGACGGGCGGCGTTGCGCTCGCCTCGTCGATCGCGCTGTCGGCATCGTGAGTTGCGGCGCTGCCGGCGCGGCTACCGTCGTCGAGCATGCCCTTCGCGAGCTCGACTGCCTGACGCGTGAAGAGCCGGCGGTACAGGCCGTTTTCGCGCTCGATCAGCCGTTCGTGCGGGCCTTGCTCGACGATGCGGCCTTTGTCGAGCACGAGCAGCCGGTCGAGCGAGCGCACGGTGGACAGCCGGTGCGCGACGACGAGCGTCGTGCGTCCCGCCATCAGCCGCTCCATCGATTGCTGGATCAGCACCTCGCTTTCGCTGTCGAGGCTCGACGTCGCTTCGTCGAAAATCAGCACGGGCGTGTCGGCGAGAAACGCGCGGGCGATCGCGATGCGCTGCCGCTCGCCGCCCGAGAGCTTGACGCCGCGCTCGCCGACGAGCGTGTCGTAGCCTTGCGGCAACGCGTCGATGAATTCATGCGCGCTGGCCAGACGCGCGGCGTGCTCGATTTCCGCGAGCGTCGCATCAGGGCGCGCGTAGGCGATGTTCTCGGCGAGCGAACGGTGAAACAGCACCGGTTCCTGCTGGACGATCGCGATCTGCCGGCGCAGCGACGCCTGCTGTACCTGCGCGATATCCTGGCCGTCGATCGTGATGCGGCCCGCGTCGATGTCGTAGAGCCGCTGGATCAGCTTGACGAAGGTCGTCTTGCCCGAGCCCGAGTGGCCGACGAGCCCGATGCGCTCGCCCGGCGCAATGCGGATCGACAGGTCTTCGTAGAGCGGCGCCTGCAGCGCGCCATAGCGGAACGTCACGTGTTCGAAGCGGATTTCGCCGCGCACGATGTCGATCGGACGCGCGCCCGGCCTGTCTTCGATGCCGAGCGGTTCGTGCTCGAGCGCGACGAGCTCTTCCATATCGTTGATCGAGCGCTGCAGGTTGCGCACGTGCTGGCCGATGTCGCGCAGATAGCCTTGCAGCATGAAGAAGGTGGTCAGCGCGAACGTGATGTCGCCAACGCTCGCCTTGTCGTGCGTCCACAACCAGAGCGCGGTGCCGACGATGGCCGCCTGCATCAGCACGAGCATCGCGCTTTGCAGGCCGCCGTTGGTCGTGCCGCGGCTCCACGTGCGCCGCGTGCGCTTGCTCCATTTCGCGATGACACGCGCAAGCCGCGCTTCCTCGCGATGTTCGGCGCCGAACGCCTTGACCACCGCGTTGCAACTGACGGCATCCGCGAGCGAGCCGCCAAGCCGCGTGTCCCACATATTGGCGAGCCGTGCCGACGGCGCGACATAGCGCAGCGACAGCGTGGCCGTCACGCCGATATAGAGCAGCGAGCCGACGCCGACAATTGCACCCATCACGGGCCAGCGCGCGCCGAGCACGATTGTCGTGCCGATCAGCATCACGCAGGAGGGCATCAGCGTAATCAGCAACGTGTCGTTGAGCAGATCGAGCGCCCAGATGCCGCGCGTGATCTTTCGCACGGTCGAGCCCGCGAAGCTGTTCGCATGCCAGTCGGTCGCAAAGCGCTGCACGCGGTGAAAGCCGCTCGCGGCGATCTCGCTCATCATGCGCAGCGTCATCGTGATGATGTTGCGATAGACGAGCTGGCGCAGCACCATGCCCGTGAAGCCGAGTGCGATCAACGCGCCGAACGCGTGCGACGCGGCGTCCCACGCGTGCGCCTTCGCGGCCACGCTGGCGGCGCCGGCGGACAGCGCATCCACGAGCCGTCCGGCGAACAGCGGCGTCATGACGTCGGCGAGCGCGCCGCACAGCGCGAACGCCGCGACCGTGGCGACGCGCGCCGGCTGCTGCCACCAGTGTGCGAATACAAATGCGAGGACGCTGCGAAATGCCTGCGTGCCTTGAGCGGTTTTCCTGTCAGCCATGTGCGACGACGCGCGGGCCAATGGACCGCGCGCTTACCTCGTGTGTTTGAAGAAGCGAAGAACGAAGGGCTGCGCGAGCGGGCGCAATCGATAACGATGCGGTGGCCGGCCGCTGGCCGAAATGCGGTGGCCAGAATTTCCGGTTGGGATAATCGTGCAACGAAGCGCACTGCCGGGTGCACTACTGGGCGCACTGCTGCGTGTGCTGCTGGTTATCGCCAGCGCATCATCGTCGATGGACTCGTTCGTTAGACGAAGACGAAGCCACGATTGTACCGCCCGCGCGAGGCGCGCGTGCGACGCGCATCCGCCACCGCGAGCGCTGGTCGCTACGCGCGGCGAGATGCGTGCACATCGTCTGAAGATTTGCATTCGACAGCCTGGCAAACGATACTGAGTGGGTCGCCTCATTATCCGTCGCCACCGTTGCCATGTCCGTCGACGCGGCACGTCAAAGAGGAACATCGACGAGGCACGCCGATCAGCCACCTTCCGCATTCGGGAATCGAACCGCGATGAGCCACGAAAGCCATAAACCGCACGGTCCGCATGAAGCCGAGCATGAAGCCGCGCATGAACGCGGCCGTCACCATGCCCACGAAGGCAGCGCCTTATCGGAAATGGAGCTGCGCGTGCGCGCGCTCGAATCGCTGCTGGTCGAGAAGGGCTACGTCGACCCGCAGGCGCTCGACGTGCTGATCGAAACTTACGAGCACCAGATCGGACCGCGCAACGGCGCGCGCGTCGTTGCGCGCGCGTGGAGCGATGCGCAATACCGCGCATGGCTGCTCGACGACGCGACCGCCGCGATCGCGTCGCTCGGTTATTCGGGCCGCGGCGGCGAACATATGGTCGTGCTCGAGAACACGCCGCGCGTGCACAACATGGTCGTCTGCACGCTGTGTTCGTGCTATCCGTGGCCGGTGCTCGGCTTGCCGCCGGTCTGGTACAAGTCGGCGCCATACCGTTCGCGCGTCGTGATCGACCCGCGCGGCGTACTGAAAGAGTTCGGCTACGAGCTGCCCGAAGACGTCGAATTCCGCGTCTGGGATTCGACGTCCGAATTGCGCTATCTCGTGTTGCCGATGCGTCCCGAAGGAACCGATGGTTTGAGCGAAGACGCGCTCGCGGAACTCGTCACGCGCGACTCGATGATCGGCACGGGCTTGCCGCATGCGCCTCGAGGCGCGCAAGGAGCACGCGCATGAACGGCGCACACGACATGGGCGGCATGCAGAGCTTCGGCCCTGTGCAGCCCGAGCGCGACGAGCCGATCTTCCACGCGGACTGGGAGCCGCGCGTGCTTGCGCTGACGCTCGCGATGGGCGCGACAGGCACGTGGAATATCGACATGTCGCGCGCCGCGCGCGAAAGTCTGCCGCCCGCGCAATACCTGGCCGATACGTACTACGAGATCTGGTTCGAGGGCCTTTGCAAGCTGCTGATCGAACACGGCCTCGCCACTGCGGAAGAAATCGAGGCGGGCAAGCCGGCAGGGCCGCCCGCGCGCGTCAAGCGCGTGCTTGAGGCAGCGCAAGTGCGCCCGACTTTGTCGCGCGGCTTTCCATACGACAGGCCGATGGCCGATCCGGCGCGCTTTGTCGCAGGCGACGCGGTGCGCACGCGTGAAATGAATCCGGCGACGCATACGCGCTTGCCGCGCTATTGCCGCGGCAAGCGCGGCGAAATCGTCGCGGTGCGCGGCGCGCATGTGTTTCCCGATGCACATGCGATCGGGCAGGGCGAGCAGCCGCGCTGGCTTTATACCGTGCGCTTCGCGGCGGCGGAACTGTGGGGCGACGATACGAGCGCCGCATCGGTGTGCGTCGACTGCTGGGAACCGTACCTCGAACCCGCGGGCGCGCATGGACAGGAACACTGAACGCGCCCGAACAGGCGCGAAGGCTATGACCAACATGACAACCATGACAACCATGGCACCCATGACAACGACAGCCGCTGCACATGCAGGGTCGGGCGAATCGTCGGACCTGCTCATGCACCTGCCGGAATTGCCGCGCGACGGCAACGCCCCCGTGTTCAGCGCGCCGTGGGAAGCGGCGGCGTTTGCGATGACGCTCGCGCTCTATCGCCGCGGCGTTTTCACATGGGCCGAGTGGGCCGCGTATCTGCACGACGCGATTCGCGACGCGCAATCGGCCGGCGACCCCGATCGCGGCGACACGTACTACCGGCACTGGCTGAGCGCGCTCGAGCGCATCGCCGCGGCGAAAGGCTGCGTGACGCCCGCAGGATTGCTGGCGCGGCGCGACGCATGGGATCGGGCCGCGCGCCGCACGCCGCATGGCCAGCCCATCGAACTGTGAACGTTCGGTTTTCTGCGCGACGAGGCGCGACACGCGCGGATACGTGTCCAGGCGAAACGCCGCAACGCAAGCGCATCAGCCGCAATACCGACGTACTGGACGCCACCACCGTCCCCCGCAACGGGCAGCGGCCCTCGCGCGTCCTGCACCGCAAATCCAGCGTTACTGACTGGAAACCGGCGTTCCCGAATGAACCTGCTGTACGCGAGGCGCCGCTACCTGCGTGACGGCGCGCATCACGCCGCCGTGATACATGGCGACGACGTTGCCGCTCGCATCCTTTTCGGCGGCGTCCCACGGCGCGTTGTGGCGGAAGGTGCCCGTCAGCGAGCCGCCGTCCGAGCGATGAATGACGGCATCGCCTTCGAGCAGGCCGGCGCTGAAATCGCCGGCAACCCAGTCGCCGGTCGGCCAGCGTTTGACGCCTTTGCCGTCCGGCATGCCGTCGCGCAAGCTGCCTTGATAGACGAAACCGTCGCCGAGAATCACCTGACCGGGAATGTCCGGCGGATTCGGGTCGGCCGGATTGATCGTCGAAGCAGCGGCGGCCGACGTGGCCGATGGAACGGCCGCGGTATTGGACGACGAATCGCCCGAGCCGGACCCATTCGCGTTGACCGCATTGACAACGGGCGGAATGGCGCCAATGGCGTTCACGTTCGTCTGAGTGCTGCTTGCTGCAGCGCCGCTGTCGTCGGCTGATGCAATGGCCGGCACAATCAGGGAAAGTGTTGCGACGGCAACCGTCAATGCAAGGATCGGCGGGCGGGGTGGCTTGTTTGCGGACAGCACGGTGATCTCCTTGAAGTCGACTTGATGAAGGAAGCCGTGTCAGCGAAGAAAACTAGCTCGTATGCCCTGCGAACACAATGGCGTCATGCATCGATGTGTGCGTTGATGCACAGTCGCAAATCACATGATAAGAAGAACGTGCTATAGGCGCATGGGTTCGTCATTTGATATGCGCTGAGCTCGCGCGAAATGCATGCGCGGCGACACGCATGCATGGCATGACCGCCGCGCGAACCAGCGATGCGTTCTGCGTCGCGCGTTATCGAAGCGCGCTCAGGTCAGCACGCTCCATAACGCGAGCGTCAGCACGAGACCGACGACGGATACGATGGTCTGCAAAATCGACCAGACGAAAACCGTCTGCTTCAACTGGAGTCCGAAATACTCGCGGACCATCCAGAATCCCGCGTCGTTCACATGGCAGAAGAAGACCGAGCCCGCGCCGATCGCAAGCGCGAGCAGCGAGTTGTGCGTGACTGACAGCCCCGTCACCACGGGCGCGACGATACCCGCAGTGGCCGTGGTTGCGACCGTGGCGGAGCCCGTGGCCTGGCGTAATGCGACAGCGATGAGCCAGGCGAGCACGAGCAGCGGCAGATGAGCGCCGAGCGCGATCTTGCCGATCGTCGTACTGATGCCCGCGACGACGAGCGTCTGTTTCAGGCCGCCGCCCGCACCGATCGTGAGCAGCAGCGCGGCGATCGGCGGCAGGCTTTTGCGCAGAATGCCGCCCACGCGCTCGCGCGGCATGCCGCGCGACCAGCCGAGCGCCACGATCGCGAAAAGCACGGTGAGGCCGAGTGCGACAAGCGGCTCGCCGAGGAAATCGAGCGCGTCGTGGGCGAGCGTGTTCGGCTCGAGCGCAAGCTTTGCCACGGTGCGTCCAAGCATCAGCACGACGGGCAACAAAATCGTGATGAGCGAGATCGCAAAGCCGGGCAACGCGGACGACGCCGTTTCGGAGCGGAACAGCTTGCCCATCTCGTCGGGCTCGGCGATCTGCATGCGTTTCGCGAGCCAGCCGCCGTAGACGGGTCCCGCGAGAATCACAGCCGGAATCGCGACGATCAGGCCGAGGCCTAGCGTAAGACCGAGATCCGCATGCAGCGCGCCGACTGCGATCAGCGGTCCCGGATGCGGCGGCAGCAGCGCATGCAGCGTCGTCATGCCGGCGAGCGCGGGAATCGCGATGCGCAGGATCGGCTGCTGCGCGCGGCGCGCCATCACGAAGATGATCGGCACCATCATCACGAGGCCGACTTCGAAGAACAGCGGCAGGCCGATGATGATCGCGACGAGCGCCATCATCCACGGCAGCCGGCGTGGCGTCGACAGATCGAGGATCGTGGTGACGAGGCGATCGGCCGCGCCCGAATCGGCCATCAGCGCACCGAGCATCGCACCGAGCGCGATGATGATGCCGATGTCGCCGAGCAGCGCGCCTGCGCCTTTACTGAATGCGCTCGCCACTGCTTCGAGCGGCAAGCCTGCGCTAAAGCCGGCCGCGAACGTGCCGACGAGAATCGACAGGAACGGCGCAAGTTTTAGCGCACTGATAAAAACGATGATGAGCACGAGGCCCAAAGCGCACGAGAAAATCAGGCGTGTATCGTGCGCGGACCAGGGGGTAAAGGTAGCTGTAAGGTGCACTGTGTCTCCGCAAGCGTGTCAGGACAGCCGGGACGGTGCGTGCGATATCGCGCCGGCCGCCCGCGGGCCAGCGAGATTTTAGCGGTCGCTGAAGATGGAATGCGAGAGGACGTGAGCCGCTTTTTGCGTGCGGAGCGCGGGCCGATGCGCTCCGCTCATGCTCGGTTCGGTTCGGCGCGGTTCGCTTCGGATCACCCGGCGATTCGATGCGCGGACAACGTTTCGATTGCCTGGCACAGCGCCGAGTGGTCGAGCTCGCCGAAGCCGAGCGCCATGCATGCGTTCATCAACTGCTGCATCGCGCCGGTGTTGGGCAGCGAAACGCCGAGCGCTTTCGCGCCTTCGTTCGCGAGACCGATGTCCTTCTGATGCAGATTGATTCGGAAGCCCGGGTTGAACGTGCGCTTGATCATGCGTTCGCCGTGCACCTCGAGCACGCGCGACGATGCGAAACCGCCCATCAGCGCTTCGCGCACCTTCGCCGGATCGGCGCCGGCTTTCGAGGCGAACAGCAGCGCTTCGGCCACGGCCTGAATGTTCAGCGCCACGATGATCTGATTCGCGACCTTCGCCGTCTGGCCATCGCCGTTGTTGCCGACGAGCGTGATGTTCTTGCCCATCAGTTCGAACAGTGGCTTGACCTTGTCGAACACCGGCTGCGGACCGCCGATCATGATCGTCAGCGACGCGGCTTTCGCGCCGACTTCGCCGCCCGATACAGGCGCGTCGAGATAGTCGCTGCCGAGGTCGTTGATACGCTTTGCGAAGCCTTTGGTGGCGATCGGCGAAATCGAACTCATGTCGACGACGGTCTTGCCCTTGCCGAGCGTCGACGCGACGCCGTTGTCGCCGAACAGCACGGCCTCGACATGCGGCGTATCGGGCACCATCAGGAAAACGATTTCCGCTTCGCGCGCGACTTCGGCGGGCGATGCGCACGCCTTGCCGCCTTGTTTGACGAGCTCGTCGGGTACGCCTGAGCGGCTGTGCAGAAAGAGCGTGTGGCCGCCTTTGATCAGGTTGGCCGCCATCGGCGTGCCCATGATGCCGAGTCCAATAAAGCCAGCTTTTGCCATGGTGTCCTCTTGAGTCCTCTGATGGGTGATGGGGAAGCGGGGTCCGCTGGGGATGGCGGATAACGCGATGGTACCCGGAGTCGGGTGAAGCTACAGGCTTTCGCTTCGATTCATCGGCAGCGGTGCCGGACAACTAACATCCATCTCCGCGCGATCGCGCCGTGCACCGTCGCGCCGATTCCGAAATGGCCACCTGTGGCTGGCAGCACGTTCCCGTTCAGTTCCAGGCAGCGCTATATCAAGGTCGGGCAGGCGAGTGGAAGAAATAACGCGAATGCCGCGAGACACGGTAATCCAGAGGAGGCGACATGTACCCCACCGTTAGGTATCGACGCACATCGCTGTGGCATCAGTCCGGGAGCTGGCTCATTTCAATCGTCTTCGCGGGTCTGTTGTCTGCCTGCGGTGGCGATGGTAGCGGCGCAGCCGGCGGCGCAGCGCACGCGCTGGCCACTCAGGCTCCATCGGCACCGGATACCGCGACTGCGGCGGCAACCCGATGGGCCACCACCTGGGAAGCCGCGATGCTGCAGAATGGTTTGCAGAATTTCGATTCCGACACTGCCCGCACGCGTATCCATACCAGCGCGGGCGGCACAGGTGTGCGGATCCGTCTCTCGAATATTTTCGGCACGCAGGTCATGGTGGTCGATGGAGCGAATGTGGCGCTGCCTGACACTGGCAACGCCGCGGATCCGACCGCGATCGACATGAGCACGCTGCACAACGTGACGTTCAACAACGGCCAGACCTTCGCCGAAGTGCCGCCCGGCGAAGAATTGCTAAGCGACCCGGTCGCGATGAACGTGCCAAAGCTATCGGATCTGATGGTGACGATCCATTTCAACGGGCTCGTGCAATACGCCGATGGCCACTCGGACGACGTCACGCCGTTGCCGGGTCTTTACGTCGTGAGAGGCCAGGATGTCGCAACCGCGCCATCGTTCGCGAATATTCCGTTCGAGACGTTCAACGGCGCTTTTAACCTGAGCGAAGTGGAAGTGCAGGTGCCGGCGAAGACGCGGTCGATCATCGTGATGAGCGAATCGATCACGGACGGCCGGGGCGCGGTCGGCATTGAGCATCCGTGGCCGGCCGTGCTAGCGAGTCTCGCTAACGCGAGCAGCGGCACCGTCGCGGTCGGTAACGCCGGCATCGGAGGAAATTCGCTATTTAACACGACGGTCGGCGGCCCGGGATGCTGCGGCGTCGATCTGCTCGACCGCTTCCAGCGCGACGTGTTGTCCCGCAATCCGACCGACATTGTCATTCTCGCGGGCGACAACGATTTGGGCGGTCACACCGCAGACGAGATTATCGCCCGATACCAGATTCTTATCGAAGAGGCCCATGCGCAGAACATCAAGGTTTACGGCGGGCTTAACACGCCGATCGGCGACATCGTCGGTCTCGACGGCAGTCGCGTCTCGACAGGTTTCTATTCGCCGTCCAACGAGGCCGAACGGCAGCAGCTGAACGCGTGGATACAGACGCCCGGTCACTATGACGGTTCGATTGATTTCCCGGCCGTGGTCGGAAACCCGTCTATCTCACCGCTGGGCGTGGCGACTGCCTGCTACGATCCGGAAAGTCCCATCCATATGGACAATCAGGGCTACACAGCGATGGGCACGCTTGCTTATGACGTGATGTTCGGGAAAACAGTGCGGCCGGCCGCTCCCTGCAATGCGCGGCCGTTTCCGCCTTCCATGTGACATTCTCCGGATCGCGGCGTGTGGCTGCTTCGTCAATCGCGAAAGCCTCTATTTGCTTTGCCTGCACCCAAGGTATCGTCGAAAGCACGCGGAATATCCCCCACGGTCAAGCGTTAAACGGGATGAGGGCCGCGCGACACCGTGTCGCAAGCGTCGCTCATTTCCCGTTTGCACCATTCCGGTGGTCTGGATATCGCTATGTATTTCATTGCGTTCACCGCGCTGGCGGTGCTGTTCGTGATCGTCTGCTTCTGGCGCGAGCTTGCACCGGGGCTTGCCTGGCTCGCGCTGCAATATCACACGTCGCCGGAAGTGCTATCGACCTTGTACACGGGAGGCGACGCGCATGTCGACGAAGCAGGGCAGCGGTCCGCCGTGAAGGCCGAGCAGGAACTGCGCGTCGCGCAGGCGCCGCTCGTCGAAGAAGAAATCCGTGCAGGCGTCGAGAAAGACGTGCAAGCGAAGCCGCACGCTGCGCGAAAGAGGGAAACCGAACCCGTCTAATCGTTGCATGTGCAACGAAGCGCGCATGTAACGCAACACGCAAGCCGAGGTTCAGCGTTTGCGACCGGCTCCCGTTTGCCGTGGCGGCGCAAGGGTCTTGCGGCCCCGTGCAGCAAGCGCCGGCGCCAGCATCTCGAGACAGAAATCGATAAATGCACTGACCTTCGCCGCCTGATGGCGACGCGACGGATAAAGCGCATACAACGGAAAGCGTTCGTCCTGCCATTCGCGCAGGATCTCCTTTAGCGCGCCTGCCGACATCAGATGTTCGACACCGAGGTCCATGATCTGCGCGATGCCGGCGCCGGCCGTGCAACTGCCTAGCATCGTATCCACATCGGAAACGAGCAGCCTGCCGTTTGCCGGTATTTCGATCATTTGCCGGTTACGATAAAAGACCCATTCGAAAGGCTTCGAGGTCACCGGGTTGTAGAACAGAATCCGCTCGTGCCGCACGACGTCTTCGGGCCGCTGCGGCACGCCGCGCTCGTCCAGATAGCGCGGCGCCGCGACCGTCAGCACGCGCGTATCGAGCAGTTTGCGCGCGACGAGTGTCCCTTCAGGCGGCGGCCCGAAGCGGACCGCGAGATCGAAGCCGTCCGCGACGAGATCGCCGACTGCATCGCGCATGATCAATTCCAGCGTCAACTCGGGGTAGCGGCGCAGCAGCTCGGGCAACCGTGCGGCGAGCACCGTGCGCGAGAAGAACGGATCGATATTGACGCGCAGCTTGCCGCGCACCGCGTTTGCGGCGCCCGACGCGGCGATCGCGGCTTCCTCGATGCCGATCAGGTGCGGTCCGGCCGCTTCGTAAAGGCGCCGGCCTTCGTCGGTCAAGGTCTGCGAGCGCGTCGTGCGGTCGAGCACGCGCACGCCGATGCGCTTCTCGAGCCGCGAAATGGCGCGGCTGACTCCGGAAGGCGACAGCCCGAGCGAATCGGCCGCGCGCACGAAGCTGCCGGTCTCCGCGACCGCGGCGAGCACGGTCACGCCCGACAGCAGTTTTCCATCGAGTCCCATATGCGGTGTATCAGTTTTTAGCGAATTCGTGATTTTAATCATCGCTCATTTGAACCGCTCGTACTTTATTCAACGGTTCCGAAGTGCGACAGTGGCGCAAGCCGTGGTCCGGCCCCGCACTGATGTCCTCGCATGCGAACGCGCATCGAAGCGAAAGGCGCGGGCCGCGCCGCCATTCAAACACGCGCTGTTCGTCACAATCTTCGCCACCAAGGGACAACGATGGAACCGATCGACACGATTGAAACTCAGGGCATCCGCATGCCTCGCCTCGGCTTCGGCACCTTCCGGATGCCGGGCGCCGACTGCCAGCCCGTCGTCGAAAGCGCGCTGGCGCTCGGCTACCGCCATATCGACACGGCGACGATGTACGAAAACGAAGACGCGGTGGGCGCCGCGCTCGCAAGCGCGAACCTCGCGCGCGACAACCTGCACGTCACGACCAAGGCCTGGCACGACAGCCTGCAGCCGGACGCACTGCGCCGCTCGCTCGATACGAGCCTGCAGCGCTTGCGGCTCGACTACGTCGACCTGTTCATGGTGCATTGGCCATCGCGCGACATGAACCTGCCGGCCGTGCTCGAAACGATGCAGGCGCTCAAGGAAGAAGGGCGCACGCGCGCAATCGGCGTGTGCAACTTCACGATGCCGATGCTGAAGACCGCGCTCGATGACGTACGCGCGCCGCTCGCCTGCGTGCAGGTCGAATATCACCCGTTCCTGTCCCAGGCGCGCCTGCTCGACTACTTGCGGCCGAAGCAGATTCCGCTGGTTGCCTACGCGCCGCTCGCACAGGGCCGCGCGGCAAGCGACCCGGTGTTGGCTCGCATCGGCGAAAAACATCAGGCAACGGCCGCGCAGATCGCGCTCGCCTGGCTGCTCGATCAGGATGGCGTCATTGCGATTCCGAAGGCGAAGCGCACGGAAAGCCAGCAATCGAATCTCGGCGCGCTCGAGGTTCGCCTCGACGACGAAGACCGTCGCGCGATCGCGGCGTTGCCGAAAGACCAGCGTTATGTGTCGCCGCCGTTTGCGCCGCAGTGGGATGACTGACGCGCAGCCGAACCGCGAGCGTTGACGGATTACAACAACCCGAAGCACGGTAAGACTTGCTTTCGGCGACGCGCTTCAAGTAACGTGCACGGTAATTTGAACCCTGCGTGTCATGCAGAGGTCATTAGACACAAGGCCCCGCGAAGCTTTAGAAAAATCAGCAGAACTCGCGGACTTCGTGAACCGTGTCTTGAGGAGGAAAGCGCGCATGCACCGTCGCCGATTTATCGCCGTTACCCCCGTGCTGGCCGCGTCGGGCGCGCTTGCGCTCGCCGCGTGCACGACCACGCCGCCATCGTCGGATGCTTCGCCGCAGGCCAACGCCGGCAGACGCCGCACCATCGATGCGGACGTCGACGCAACGATGACGCGCCTCTATGAAACCGTGCAAGGCTCGCGCGAACTCGTCGCGCTGTCCGTCGGAATGCTCGTGTTTCCGCGCGTGATTGCGGCCGGCTTCTGGTTCGGCGGCCAGTATGGGCAAGGCGCGTTGCGTGTGGGCCCGCAAACGAGCGGCTATTACAGCATCACGGCCGCTTCGTTCGGGTTGCAGATCGGCGCGCAATCGAAAGCGGTGGTGCTGCTGTTCATGACGAAGAATGCGCTCGACGAATTCGTCCGCAGTCAGGGCTGGGCCGCCGGCGTCGATGCGACCGTCGCGCTCGTGAAGATCGGCGCGAACGGCAATATCGACACGTCGACGGCGACGAGCCCGATCGAGGCAATCGTCATGACGAACGCCGGCCTGATGGCCGGCGTGTCGCTCGAAGGTTCGAAGATTTCACGGCTGATCATTTAGGCGCAACGCGGATCAAGGGCATCACGTGGCGCCGATCGCATCCGTGACGGCGACGGCGCCCGATTGAACCGCGCGCACTTCGTCAAGGCCGAGTGCATTGCCGCCAATGCCCCAGTCGCCCGGTTTCACGTCCTCGATAATGACCCACGTGATGGGCCGCAGCCGTTCGCCCTCGAATTCCACCATCACATCGGTCAGTCTTTTAATCAACTGACGTTTCTGTTCGGGCGTAAATACGCCCTCGATTCCTTTGACCGTCACGAGCGGCATCGCAAACCTCCTTGATTTGGGCGTCATAGGGGGAACGGTACGGAAGCCGGCGCCCGACGCTTCCGCACACGGCGTTCGGTACGAAGCCGCTGCGAACGCAGCCGTCAGCCGAGTTCGTCGAGGAATTCGATCAAGGCCGCGTTCACCTCGCGCGGTCGCTCCTGCTGCGTCCAATGACCACAACCGGACAGAATCAGCGAGCGACGCAGCAGCGGCACGCGTTGCGCGAGCGTCGCGAGCACTTCGCTCATGCCGTCGAAATGCAGGACGAGGTCGCGCTCGCCTGCGATGTAGAGGGCCGGCACCGTGATCTGCAGGCCGTCGAAAGGCGCGAGCAGCTCCTGATTGCGGTCGATGTTCCTGTACCAGTTCAACCCGCCGCGAAAGCCCGTATGCGCGAACTGCTCGGCGTAATAGTCGATGTCTTCGTCGGTGAGCCACGCGGGCAGCGCGGGCGCGTCGGGCAGCGCCGCCGCCATCCCGCCATTGCGCGGCACCATGCCGAAACGGTGCGAGCCGCCATCGTCGCGGCGCGTCGCCTGTCTGTCGCCGCTCAACGAGTAGAGCATATTGCGCACGAAGCGGCGCACGTCGCGTTCGAGGTCCGCTTCGGCGACGCCCGGCTGCTGGAAATAGAGCTGGTAGAACATCTCGTCATCGGTGCGCGGAAATCGCGTCGATGGATGAACCTTGGCGCGCGGCCGGAACGGTACGCTCAGCGCGACGACGCCGGAGAAACGGTCCGGACGCAGCAGCGCCGCGTGCCAGGCGACCGGCGCACCCCAGTCGTGCCCGACGATCACGGCCTTGCCGACATCGAGCGCATCGAGCACGCCGACCATATCGCCGACCAGATGCAGCATCGTGTATTGCTCGATCTCATGCGGGCGATCGGTGCGCCCGTAACCGCGCATATCGACCGCGATCGCGCGAAAGCCTTCTTCTGCAAGCACCGGAATCTGATGACGCCACGAGTACCAGCTCTCGGGAAAGCCATGGCAGAGCAGCACGGCCGGGCCGTCTCCCTGTTCGACCACGTGAATGTTGATGCCGTTCGCGTTGACCGTTCGATGAATGAGTTCCGACATGGCGTGTGCTCCTCCGAGACTGAATGGCGTACGCGTTCGAGTAGTCGTGTGCGTGCGCCGTGCGCGAATGGACCGCGTGTGTCCAAAAAACACTGGAGCACGCTTGCTTATTCCGATCCGCTCTGGACGAAACGTGCGAACGCGGCGCTCAGGCAAGCGCTCAGGCACGCGCAGGCACGCGCAGGCACGCGCAGGCAAGTATAGCGGCGCGAAATCGCCTGAATGCGTTCGAGCCGGTTTGAATCGGTTCGAATCAGTGTGGATTCGTTTGACAAGGACACAACCGCCATCGGGTGGACCGTATGCCGAACTTTTCGTTTTCGATCGATGGTGAGCATTTCCTGCTCGACGGCATGCCGCTGCAGATTCGCAGTGCCGAGATGCATCCGGCGCGCATTCCAGCCGAATACTCGAATGTGTGCCGGGCGCCGTCTTATTCGCAGGACCGGACGTCCGGGATCGGAGAAGTCCGTGCGGTTCGTCTGCATCGGAGCGCCTCGCAGGTGCCGACGCGTCTATCTTGCCACGGCGCTTCGATCCGCTGCGGCTTATGGCATGCGAACGAATCATGCCGCGCGGTCATGAATCAAATGACCGTCATGCTATCGCGTAATGACCGGCATTTCACCAGAATGGGTTTCAACGCAGTTTGCGCTGCATAACCTGAGGAAAGTGAAATGTATGCGATCACCGGAATTACCGGGCAAGTGGGCGGCGTCACCGCCCGCGCATTGCTCGCTGCTGGAAAAGACGTTCGCGCGGTCGTACGCAACCGCGACAAGGCACAAGAATGGCAACGCGCGGGCTGCGAAGTCGCCGTAGCCGCGATGGATGACGCGCCCGCGCTCGAGCGCGCATTCAGCGGCGCCGAAGCGGTCTTCGTTCTGCTACCGCCGGTTTTCGATCCGTCGCCCGGATTTCCCGAAGCTCGCCAGACGATTGCCGCGCTGCGCAAGGCAATCGAATGCGCGCGGCCGCAGCGCGTGGTGTGCCTCTCGACCGTCGGTGCGCACGCGACCGAAGAAAACCTGCTGACGCAACTTTCGATCATGGAGCGCGAACTCGGTCAGTTGCCGATGCCGGTTGCGTTCCTGCGCGCCGCATGGTTTATCGAGAACACGGCTTGGGACATTGGGCCGGCGATGGAAACGGGCGTTATCGCAAGCTATCTGCAACCGCTTGATCGCGCGATTCCGATGGTGGCGACCGCCGATATCGGGCGCGTGGCTGCGCAACTGCTGCAGCAAACCTGGAGCGGCCGCCGGGTCGTCGAACTCGAAGGTCCCGGGCGCGTGTCGCCGAACGATCTGGCTGCGACGCTCGACGCGTTGCTCGGACGGTCCGTGATTGCGCAAGCCGTGCCGCGCGACACGTGGGAAGCGGCATTTCGCGCGCAAGGCATGCGCAATCCGTTGCCGCGTATGCAGATGCTTGACGGCTTCAACGCGGGATGGATCGACTTCGAACATCAGACGATCAAAGGGCGCGTCGATCTGCGTCTCGTGTTGAGCGGCCTGATCGAGCGTGCCGGCGCACGCACGCGCTGAAGCTCGAAGGTTCGTTGGCGATGCGCTATGCGTACATGCTGCGAAGCGGGCATGCGGGGCGTTTACTCGCGCATGTCCCGCAACCGATGATCGGGGAAGTGGCGAACCCGTCTGGTTTCCTGAGCATCGCGCGTTTCGCGAGCGCTGAGCATTGCGCACGGCGGCTGAATCGCGATTCCACCCTTGCGAAAGGCAGGTTGTTGGGGAACTGTCGGGTGGTGCCCGATACACTGTCGCTTTGTACGCCACCTCCCTCGCACGCTTTCAATGAACCCACGATTCGGCGCGATATCGACTGCGCTTGCCGCCGCTGCATTATTCGGTGCGGCCACGCCACTGGCGAAAGTGTTGCTCGGGGCGATGTCGCCATTCATGGTGGCCGGGCTCTTTTATCTCGGCAGCGGCATCGGGCTCTCGGCGATCGGCGTCGCGCGATGGCTGATAAAGCCTTCCGATGCGCGCAACAGACGTCGCGAAACGCGCGGTTCGGCTGGCTCGATCAGCCCGGTTAGTCGTGCCGAATTGCCGTGGCTGCTCGGCGCAATCGCCGCGGGCGGCATCGCGGGACCCGCGCTGCTGATGCTCGGCCTCTCGAGCACGCCCGCTGCAACGACTGCGTTACTGCTTAACCTCGAAGGCGTATTGACAGCCGTGGTCGCGTGGGTCGTGTTTCGCGAGAACGTCGATATTCCCGTGTTTCTCGGCATGGTTGCGATCGTCGCGGGCGGTGTGGTGCTGTCCTGGCAACCGGGCGAGACGGCCGTCCCGTTCGGCGCACTGCTGATTGTCGGCGCGTGCCTGTGTTGGGCGATCGACAACAACCTCACGCGCAAGGTTTCGGCCCACGATGCGATGGCGATCGCCCGTGTAAAAGGGTTGATCGCGGGCCCGGTCAACCTTGCAATCGCATTCGCGACCGGCGCATCGTGGCCGCCGGCAGCGACGGTAGCCGCAGCGATGCTGACGGGCCTCGTCGGTTATGGCGTGAGTCTCGTGCTATTCGTCGTCGCGCTTCGGTATCTTGGTACGGCGCGCACGGGCGCCTATTTTTCCGTTGCGCCGCTTTTCGGTGTCGTGTTGTCGTTGCTGCTATGGCCCGAGTGGCCGCATGTCGCATTCTGGGTCGCCGCCGTGCTGATGACGATCGGCATCGTTTTGCATATGCGCGAGCGGCACGAGCACGAGCATACGCACGACTGGATCGAGCATACGCATCGGCACGTGCACGACGAGCATCATCGGCATGAGCATGCGTTTCCATACGAAGGCAACGAACCGCATTCGCACAGGCACGTGCATGCGCCGCTCACGCATTCACACGCGCATTTTCCCGACGTGCATCACAGGCATCGGCACTGAAGCGCGCGAACGTTGCAAGCGCTCGTGCATGACGGCGCGTTCGGCGCCGCCCGCTCAATTACGCTTCACCGCGCGCGACAGCAGATGATCGATCGAGATCGCGCCGGGCCCCCATGCGGCAATGCCCAATGCCATCGCGGCCCACGTGATGTGAATGGGCCAGCCGTCGGGTACGGTCAGTTCGATAATGCAGGTCATGAGCAGCAGGCCGAGCGCCGCGAAGCGGGTACCGAAGCCGAGCACCAGCAGCACCGGAAAGCCGACCTCGCCGCATGCCGACAGAAAGGCGAACACCGCGGGCGCGGGAAACGGATACGGGCCGCCGGGCAGATGCAACTGGAACTCATCGGTGAAGAGGTCGATCGCCGTATCGTTCAGTTGCAGGAAGCCATGCCACTTGAGAATGCCTGAGCGCCAGAACGGCACGGACAACGCGAGGCGCAATACGAGTTGCGTGAGCCAGGGCCGCGCCAGTTGCCGCACGAGGCCGCTCGCCTGGCCGATCTTCGTTGCCACGCAAGCTGCAAACGCGGGCTTTGCGTTTTCCAGTTCGGACATCGTCCTCAATCTCCACGTTGAATGGCGCTCAATACGCCGGATGTGATCATCCCGTTCAGACTGGACGGGAGATCGAAAGATGGCGCTGCGTCGAAGGCCGCCGCGACCGCGGCGCCCAACGGTTCGCCTGCGATCAGCGCGTTCAGGAACACCGCGCCGCCGTCGGGCAGGCGCGACACGATCACGTCGTGTTCGGGCCGCGTCACGAGCGCATCCTCGCTTGTGCCCGCATCGAGCGGTTCAAGCAGTTCAAGCGGTTCGTCGGGGCCGTCGCGCCGGTTCATCGCGAAGATCGCAACCGCCGCGTAAGCGGAACGCACGACGCGCGCGGCCGGATGCGGCGTGAACCGCAGTTCGCCCAATTGCGTGGGGTCGATTCCTTCGAAGACGCGCATCGGCAGAACCGGCAGGTCGGCCGCATGATAGGCATCGAGCCACGCGCGTTCGATGCGCGCGACGTCCGCAAGCCACGGCATCGCTTTCGCGTATTCGTACTGTTCGATAAAGCCGGGAAAGTCGCGGCCGTATTCGAACAGCAGAGGCGAGACCGGAGGCGTCGCGCGAATGTGAAACCGCGCCATTGCCCTGAAAAATTCGATACCGGTAATGCGCTGCACGGCAGGATAGATTGCCGCAAGCGCGTCGATCAGGCTGACCGTGACGTTGTTGCGATAGACGTTGTAGCGCTTCACAACGCCTTTTTCTGCGTTTTTCCGCGTGTCTTTCTGCACGCAGCCCATGACGTCCGGCGGCGCTTGCACGTCGGGGTTCGTCAGGCCGTGCGCGAAGGCCGCTGCAAACCCCGCTGTGCGCATGTTGCGGCAGTCTTCAGACGTCATCGAAGCGATCCTGCGTAACCGGAATCCGACGCGGTTCCATGAGCTCCCTTGCTGCGAGTGCCTGCGCTCGTAGCACGGGCCACGCGGGGAGCTTGCTGTCCCATTCGATAAGCGTGGCGGTGGGGCCGATGCGCTCGATGACGTTTTCATAGAGTGCCCACACAGAATCGGCGACAGGGCCGTCGTGACTGTCGATCAGCAGACGCTCGTCTTCGTCGTCGAGCTGCGCGGCGTGACCGGCCAGATGGATCTCGTCGACATGGTCGAGCGGGAACGCATCGAGGTAAGCCGATGCGGAGTAACCATGATTCGTTGCCGATACGAATACGTTGTTGACGTCGAGTAGCAGACGGCAGCCGGTACGGCGCACGATTGCCGCGATGAATTCGGTTTCGCTCATCGTCGCCGATCGAAAGGCGACATAAGTCGATGGGTTTTCGAGCAGGATTGGCCGCGCGATCGCCTGCTGCACTTCGTCGACATGCCGGCACACGCGCGCGAGCGTGTCCTCCGTGTACGGCAACGGAAGCAGGTCGTTGAAGAACTTGCCCGCATGCGTGGACCAGGCGAGATGTTCGGACACGAGCGCGGGTTCATAGCGTGCGACGAGGTCGCGAAAGCGCGCAAGATGCTCGCGGTTCAACGGCTCGCTGCCGCCGATCGACATGCATACACCATGAATCGAAAGCGGATAATGCTCGCGGATGGCCGCGAGCATGCGATGCGGAGGGCCGCCGGCGCCCATGTAATTCTCCGCGTGAACCTCGAAGAATCCATGTTTGACACCGTCGGCCAGAATCGCTGCGAGATGCTCGTGCTTGAAGCTCGTGCCGACCCATCCCGCAGTCTCCGACGTCGGGTGACGGGGCCGCATGTCTGCGCGCATGGCCTGGGTGCCAGTCGATCCGCTCATCACAGTCCCCGTCCGATACCGTCGATCAGGACTTGATCGGCGTCAGCGAGCCGTGATTGCCGGCCGGCGTCACGATGTCCGTGCACGTGCCCGCCGGCGTGAACTTCCACGAATTGCCCTGGAAGTCCATCGTCGACGTACCTTGACACGTCGTACCGGGACCTGCCGCGCAGTCGTTCTGTCCTTTCAGTGCGACGCCAAAGCACTTCTCCTTGTGAGCAGCCGTTGCCGCGCTGACTTCAGCCTTGGTGAGCGGCGCAGCGTGAGCAGCCGTTGCGAGCAGGGTGGCGACTGCGCTTGCGAGCAGGGCGGAACTAACAGCGGTCTTCTTTGCAGACATTGACATCTCTCCATTGAGTTGGACTGGCGTACCGCAACGGGTACGGTCGCCGATATTAACCAGGAGTTCATACGATTGCAGCGGGCCTGTGCGCAGGTCCGCCGAATCGGGCGCTCTCCTGATGAGGCCTTTAGCGAACTGCCCGAACGCACGCGTTCATTACATGTTCGCCTCGCCACACCTTGCGCGCCGCCCGCTTTGAGCGGCGCGATGTTGTAACCGGTAACCGCCATTTATACAGACAGGCAATAGGCCGGTTATTTTTGACATTCTTGTGAAAATTAATCAACAATATCCCGATGCGAAGTCGGAGATACTGGTGAACGAGGCATCCCGCGCTCAGGTTGAACGGGGGATGAAATTCATCGCAAGCCCGTTCATGCAATAGCGCAGCCCCGTCGGTTGTGGCCCGTCGTCGAACACATGGCCCAGATGACCGCCGCACCGGCTGCAATGAACTTCGGTGCGTGTCATGTGAAACGAACGGTCGGTGTGAGTGGCTACGGCATGATCGAGCGGTGCATAGAAGCTCGGCCAGCCGGTATGGCTATTGAACTTGGTGCGCGACGAAAACAGTTGTAAAGCACAACCGGCGCAGGCAAAAACGCCGGGCCGGTGTTCATCGTTGAGCGGGCTCGAATACGGTCGCTCGGTCGCCGCTTCGCGCAGCACCGCGAATTGTGCGGGCGTGAGCAGGTCGCGCCATTGCGCTTGCGTATGCACGACGTCGAAGTGTTCGGCGGCGGCGGCTTCGTCGGCTGCCGCAGGTTCGTTCGATACCGCCGGCGTGCCGCCGGCCGCACCAGGCAGCACACCAGGCAGCACACCAGGCAGCACACCGGCCAGCGCGCGCCACTGCGTGAGCGCGGCGAGCGCCGCAAGCGCGGTGGTTCCCGCCAGAAGAACGCGTCTACGGTATTTCAAGGCAGCCTCCGTACAGATCGGGCCGTCGTCCGCGTGTGGAACGCCCGTGCCGTTTCGAACATGTGGTGAGACTAACGGCTGCCAGGTGTCGAAGTCCTCACGGAAAGTTAAATTTATCGTGATAACTGCGCAGCCGAAAGCCTGCACAATATCGCCGGTCGTCACTGTTCCCGTTCAATCTCCATGGCTCAAGCGAAGCGCGTTCTGATCGTCGAAGACGATGTCGATATTGCCAACGTGCTGGGTCTGCATTTGCGCGACGAACAGTACGAGGTCGTGCACTGCGCGAACGGCGACGACGGACTGCGCATGTTGTCGCAAGGTGGCTGGGATGCGCTCGTGCTCGATCTGATGCTGCCGGGCGTGGACGGCCTCGAAATCTGCAAACGCGCGCGCGCGATGGCGAGCTATACGCCGATCATCATCATCAGCGCGCGTTCGAGCGAAGTGCATCGCATCATCGGTCTCGAACTCGGCGCTGACGATTACCTTGCAAAGCCATTCTCGGTACTCGAACTGATCGCGCGGCTCAAAGCGCTGCTGCGCCGTGTCGACGCGATGGCGAAAGACTTGCGCACCCAGGCCGGCATCCGTACGTCGTTCGGGCTGTCGATCGATCCGTTGACGCGCGAGGTCAGCATCGATGGCAGGCGTGTCGAACTCACGCCGCGCGAATTCGATCTGCTTTACCACTTCGCGAGCCACCCCGGAAAAGTGTTTTCGCGCATGGATCTTCTCAATACGGTATGGGGCTACTCGCACGAAGGCTATGAGCACACGGTCAACACGCATATCAACCGGTTGCGCGCGAAGATCGAAGCCGACCCGACCGAACCGGTGCGCATCGTAACTGTCTGGGGGCGTGGATACCGGTTCGACGCGAACCCTGCATCGCAGGCCGGCAGCGGCCCGACCGGCGCCTGAACGCCCCAAACGTGCCGCGAAAAAGGACACGAACGTGAATCTGTCGCAGCGCCTGTCACTGGTGTTTTCCGCATTGCTGCTCGCGTGCTGTGCGGTCTCGGCATGGCTGCAGATTCGCGCGAGCGATCTGCACGACCAGCAGGTTATTCAGGGCGTGTCGCGCGATCTCGCATCGCATATCGCGCAAAACGGTCCGCTGATCGACCGGAGCGGACCGCGCGCCGACATGCTGCGCGCGCTGTTTAGCCAGTTGATGGCGGTGAACCCGAGCGTCGAGGTGTATCTGCTCGATGCAAATGGCGCGATCAGGGGCGACGATGCGCCGCCTGGCCATGTGAAGCGCAATCATGTCGACGTGCGCCCGATACGGCGCTTTCTTGCCGGCGATGCGCTGCCGATTTTCGGCGACGATCCGCGCAGCGTTTCCGGCCGCAAGGTGTTCAGTGCTGCCGCATTGCCCGGTGCGAACGGCGCGACGGCCGGTTACATCTATGTGGTGCTGCTTGGCGAAGCGCATGACAAATGGGCGGCGCGCATCGCAAGAAATGCCGTTTTGCGCACCACGCTATGGTCGATGACGCTCGTCGCGCTGGCCGGCCTGATCGCCGGCCTGATTGCGTTTCGCCTGATCACGCGGCCGTTAGGCCGCCTGACGGAGGCGGTGCGCGATTTCGATGCCGGCGATGAAAGCGGCACCGCGGCCAAGCTGTCGTCGCTCGGCCTGTTGTCCGCGCAGGGCCGTGCGCACGGCGAGATCGCGATACTCGAACGCGCCTTCCAGCAGATGTCGAACCGGATTGCACAGCAATGGCGGGAGCTGACCTACCGCGACCAGGAGCGTCGCGAACTGATCGCGAATATCTCGCACGACCTGCGCACGCCGCTGACGTCGCTGCATGGTTATCTCGAAGCGCTGTCGTTGAAGTTCGAGCAGTTGCCGCAGCCCGAGCGCCGGCGCTATCTGAGCATTGCGCTGCTGCAAAGCGCGAAAGTAGGGCGCCTCGCGCAATCGCTATTCGAACTCGCGCGGCTCGAGCATGGCCAGATCCAGCCTGAGCCCGAAGCGTTTTCTCTTGCGGATCTGCTACAGGACGTGTTCGAGAAGTTCGAGCTCGCCGCCGAGGCCCGCCGCATCAGTCTGCGCGCGCAGATTTCGACGCGTTTGCCCGACGTTTGCGCAGACCTCGGCATGATCGAGCGCGTGATGACGAATCTGCTCGACAACGCGATCCGGCATACGCCGGAAGGTGGAACGATCGAAGTCGAACTCGCCTCCGCAAACGGCAAGGTCATGGTCACGGTTAGCGACACAGGCCGGGGTATTCCGCCAGAACTGCGCGACAGCCTGTTTCAGCGGCCCGTCAACGTGGGGGGCGCACAGCGCGTGGGCGGACTGGGCCTGCTGATCGTGCAGCAGATTCTGCACTTGCATGGCAGCGCCATTGCGCTCGTCGATCGCGAGGGGAAGGGCGGCACGTTCGCGTTCACGCTCGATACGGCGGTGGCGACTGCGGAGCGCTAGCGCGATAGTCAGGTGTTCCAGGCGCCGTATGGATTCGGGTGTGCGCCCCTCAACCCTGGCGCAGCCTGCGACACGAGCGGAACATTGCCGGACTTCAGAAGAGCCGCTTCGATGCGGGCGCGCATTGCCATATCGGCGCGGAGGCGGAATAGATCGCGGCTTCGTCGTAGAAACGGTAGTCGCCGGTCAATCGGTTGAGCGTATGCGTTTCGCCGTTGAATGCCGTACCCGACTGGTCGCGCGACTGCGTGGTCCATTTGATTTCCGTGTCGGACACCTCGGCACGTGTGCCGTTGACCGTATCGGCGTCGAGGTCGATAGCGAGACTTTGCGATACGCGCTCGCCTTGCACGGTCGCATTGCACAGGAGTGAGAACTGATGCCGCGCCCCTACCGGTTCGGGAATTCCGGCTTGCGCCGGCGCTTGCACAGGCTCGGGTGCTTGCTCCACTACCTGCTGCCGAGCCGGCGCGGGTGGGGAAGCGGCCACCGCCGCGGCGGCGGCAGCCGTCTCGTCGGGCCGCTTGACTTCGTAACCGGCAGCCTCGAGAACGGACATGGCCTGACCGACATCCATCGCCGGCTGCGCCTTTCCCGCGCTGCAGTCCTTCACATCTTCAGCGCGACGCTCGCAGCCGCTCAAAAGAACGGACGCAACGACGACGAAAAGCGCGACTCTGTGCATGGCCTACCCCAAGGCTCGTTATACGTTGCCGGTCGAATCTGCGGTCGACTCAGATCAGATACTGGCTGCGGTCCTTGACATTCCTGATCCATGCGGGAGGACGCGCATGGCCGCTCCAGGTGGCGCCCGTCTTCGGGTCGCGGTATTTCGGCGGCAGCTTGCCTTTTGCCTGAACGCTGACAGTCTGCTTGCGAGCAGCCTCGCCGCTGTCGATCAGAAAGCGCGTGCGGTCCTTCACTCCCGCAATCCATCGCGGCGGCCGCGCGTGGCCGCTCCATGTTTCACCGGTGGCGGGGTTCATATACTTGGGGGGCAGCTTGCCTTGGCCTTTGACTTTGCCTTGACCCGAGGCACGCGCAACATTGCCTGCGCGCCGCGCTTTGCGACCATCGCCACGCGTTTCGCCAAGATGCGCAGCCACATCGGCGACGCTCAAATCGTGCTTCTCCATGATGCCGCGAATGCGCTCGATCACTGCCGAGAGCTGTTTTGCCGCGGCTTCTTCGGCCTGTGCCCGCAAACGTTCAATCTTTCTCTGGATTGTTTCCAGCGTGGCCATTGTCTTCTCCGTACGCAAATGGCCGCACTTTGCCACAGAACATGCTCAAAGCGCCATCTTTTGTTGGCTGCTTCCGGTCAGTCACATGATCGAAACTCAAAGCGCCTCGTGACAGAGCGTCATCATTCTTTGCACCATCGTGCTCGCTTCGTTGAGCTCCATTTCTTCGGTGAAGAGGGCCGACACGCTAGAGAGGCGCACCGCGATTCCCGCGCTTTCGAGGTCGTCGCGCGCGATCTTCAGCGCAAGCTGACCGATATGTACGCGCTCGAGCCAGCGCATTCTGGTGTCGTTCTTGCAAAGCCATTGGCGACAGCATTGCACCACATGGTCGACGCGCCACTCCTGGGTCAGCGCGTACGAAGCCGCGGCGACTGCGACGAGGAAACACAATAGCTCCGCTCGCGCAGGGGTCGCCGGGGTCGATTCGGTGAATTCGCGTTCCATTTCAGTTGATGTCCCTATTTTCCGCTCCGCATTCGGGCTTCAAGCACGGATCAGCTTGCGCCCGGCACACGACACATGCGGACGTCGATGCGAGATTCAATCGGCTAATGGTAGCAGCAAGTATTGAAGCGACACGCCAATTGCGGCTGACCGCATAATCAACCGAGTAATTTTTCCCGGCGCTCACACGGTGTCTGCTTGCGGCGCATTCGCCTGACGGTCGCTGCGATCTCGCGAACGCATCACGTCAATTCCTGAAACATACCGTGTGGACTGCCGCGGCGCACCTAATCTGCAATGCGGCTTCGGAGGCACTACACTTGCTCAATCGACCTGGTTGCCCGCTGCGGCATCTGGTGTGCCGCAGCACACTCTGACAAGGGAGTCGTCGCTTATGTCCTCTGCACCGAACCTCGATCGCCTCGCCATCGACACCATCCGCACGCTGTCGATGGATGCCGTCCAGAAGGCCAATTCAGGCCATCCCGGCACACCGATGGCGCTAGCCCCGGTCGCGTTTCATCTATGGCAGAACCATCTCAGGTATGACCCCGACGCACCGAACTGGCCGAATCGCGACCGCTTCGTGCTGTCGGTCGGGCACGCATCGATGCTGCTGTATTCGCTGCTGCATCTGTACGGCGTAAGAGAAGTCGATGCGCAGGGCAAGCCGACCGGCAAGCCCGCGGTGTCGCTCGACGACATCAAGCAGTTCCGGCAGCTCGACAGCAAAACACCGGGCCACCCGGAATACGGCATGACGACCGGCGTCGAGACGACGACAGGTCCGCTTGGCCAGGGACTCGGCAACAGCGTCGGCATGGCGATGGCCGCGCGCTGGAAAGAAGCGCACTTCAACCGGTCGGACGCGACGCTGTTCGATTACCGCGTCTATGCGCTATGCGGCGACGGCGACATGATGGAGGGCGTCTCGCACGAGGCCGCTTCGCTCGCGGGTCATTTGCAGCTCTCGAATCTGATCTGGATATACGACAGCAACCGCGTGACGATCGAAGGACATACCGATCTCGCGTATAGCGACGACGTCGAGGCGCGTTTTCGCGGCTACAACTGGAACACGCTGCACGTCGACGACGCGAACGATGCGGCCGCCTTCGAATCCGCACTGCAAAAAGCGAAAGCGACAACCGACCGGCCGACGCTGATCGTCGTGAAAAGCATTATCGGCTGGGGTGCGCCGCATAAGCAGGACACCTCGGGCGCACACGGCGAGCCGCTCGGCGAAGAAGAAATCAGGCTCGCGAAGCGTGCCTACGGCTGGCCCGAAGATGCGCAATTCCTCGTGCCCGACGGCGTCATGGATCACCTCGCGAAGGGCATGGGCGCGCGCGGCAAGAGCGCACACAACGCGTGGCAAAAGCGTTTCGATGCATACGGCAAGCAGTATCCTGAACTTGCGAAGGAATTGTCGCTGATGCTCGAATCGAAGCTGCCCGATAACTGGGACGCCGACATTCCGACCTTCGAAGCCGACACGAAAGGCATCGCGACGCGCGAATCGTCGGGCAAGGTGCTCAATGCGATCGCACAGCGTATTCCATGGATGATCGGCGGCGCGGCCGACCTCTCGCCGTCGACGAAAACGAATCTTAAGTTCGAAGGCGCAGGCAGCTTCGAGCACGGCAGCTATGCGGGCCGCAATCTGCACTTCGGCATACGCGAGCATGGCATGGGCGCAGTCGCGAATGGCCTCGCGCTGTCGGGCTTGCGGCCCTATGCATCGACGTTCCTGATTTTCAGCGACTATATGAAGCCGCCGATCCGCCTGTCGGCGATCATGGAAGTGCCGGTGGTCTATGTGTTCACGCACGATTCGATCGGCGTCGGCGAAGACGGTCCCACGCACCAGCCGATCGAGCAGCTCGCGTCGCTGCGCGGCGTGCCTGGGCTCACGACGCTGCGGCCGGCCGACGCGAATGAGGCCGCCGAAGCGTGGCGAGTCGCGCTCACGCATCCGCACGAGCCCGCGTGCATCGTCGTGACGCGCCAGCCGCTGCCGACACTCGATCGCAAGAAATACGCGCCGGCCGAAGGCGTGCGGCGCGGCGCTTATGTCCTCGCGGACGCCGAAGGCGGCAAGAAGCCCGAGGTGCTGTTGCTTGCAACCGGCAGCGAGGTGTCGTTGTGCGTCGAGGTTTACGAGAAACTGAAGGCCGAAGGTGTGGCGGCGCGCGTCGTGTCGATGCCGTCGTGGGACATCTTCGAAAAGCAGGATCTGGCCTATAAGGAGTCGGTGCTGCCGCCCGACGTGCATGCGCGCGTCGCGGTCGAGCAGGCCGCGACGCTCGGCTGGGACCGCTACGTCGGACGTCTCGGCTCGCAGATCGTTATGCATACGTTCGGCGCCTCGGCTCCGTTGAAGGCCTTGAAAACGAAGTTCGGCTTTACGCCGGAGCGCGTCTACGAAGCAGCGAAGAAACAGATCGAGCGAGTGAAATCCAACGGCAAGGAGTGACACATCATGCAGATCGGAATCGTGGGATTGGGGCGCATGGGCGGCAATATCGGACGCCGGCTCATGCGCGGAGGGCACCAGTGCGTCGTCTACGACCACAATCCTCAGGCGACCGAAGCGCTTGCGAAGGAAGGGGCGACCGGTGCGAAGGATCTCGGCGATCTGGTCGCGAAGCTCACGGCGCCGCGCGTCGTGTGGCTGATGCTGCCGGCCGGCAAGATCACCGAAGACACGCTGGGCGATCTGCGCAAGATCCTCGGCAAGGACGACGTAATAATCGACGGCGGCAACACCTTCTACAAGGACGATATCCGCCGCGCCGCGCAGTTGCGCGAGCAAGGGCTGCACTATGTGGACGTCGGGACATCGGGCGGCATCTGGGGACTCGAGCGCGGCTACTGCATGATGATCGGCGGCGAGGACGACATCGTGAAGCGCATCGATCCGATCCTCTCGGTGCTCGCGCCGGGGGCCGGCGACATTCCCGCCACGCCGAACCGCGAGGGACGCGACAAGCGTGTCGAGAATGGCTACATGCACGTGGGGCCGGTCGGCTCCGGGCATTTCGTGAAGATGGTGCACAACGGCATCGAATACGGACTGATGCAGGCGTATGCCGAAGGGTTCCACATTCTCGAGCACAAGGGCATGGCGGAGCTGCCGGAAGGCCAGCGATACCAGATCGATCTCGCCGACGTCGCGGAAGTGTGGCGGCGCGGCAGCGTCGTGTCGTCATGGCTGCTCGACCTGACGGCGGGCGCGCTCGCGCAGGACAACACGCTCGAACATTTTTCGACCGAGGTCGCCGACAGCGGAGAAGGGCGCTGGACCATCGAAGCGGCCATCGAGGAGGCGGTGCCCGCGCAAGTGCTGTCGGCGGCCCTCTATACGCGGTTCCGGTCGCGCGATGCGGGGGCGTTTCCTGAACGGATGCTTTCAGCGATGCGGTTTGGATTCGGCGGGCATAAGGAGTTTCCGGTCAAGTAACAAAGCGGGAGGGCGGTTCCTGCGGCAGTTTCCCGGCGGTTTCCCGGCGGTTTCGGATTGAAGATCGGCCTCAAGACGTTCGATGCGTGGCCGATATAGACGGTATCGACAATCCGGCGATGGAGGCAGGCCTGCGCTCCATCGCCTGCTCATCAGGACACCGCCCATGAGACCGGCCCTACCGGCGATCGCCGCAGCTTGCGCTGCGCTTTGCTTTTGCACCTTCGTATTCCATGCGTGCTGGGCTGCCGCTCCGATCGGCTCGGTGTCGGTACAGGAAGGCAACATCGTTTACACGGCGCCCGGCGGCGCGACCGAAGTACTGACTGAAACGGGCGCCGACGACGCGCCCGCAATCTCGCCGACCGGCGACGCGGTCGCCTTCACGAGGCAGACGCGAGGCGTCGACGAGGCGAACGACAGTCCGGCCGTGCGCGATCTGTGGGTCATCCATCTGAAAGATCACAAAGCAGTCCGGCTCGTAACCGGCAAGTCCAAGGGAAAAGAAAAGCCGGAACGCGTGCTTGCGGACATCGATCATCCGATTTTTTCGCCTGACGGCGCGACTGTTTATTTTCTGACCGCGGCAACCGATTCGACCGCGGCCATCCACGCCGTACCGACATCGGGCGGGCCGCAACGGTTCGTCGCCGACGGCAATGCGCTGAGCGTGGTATCGCGCGGCAAGTATCTCGGGGCGCTGCTCATCGAGCAGCATCGGGAGATGAGCGGGCATGGCTCGTGGGATCCGTCGGTGCTCGTCTCGTCGACCGGGAAGACGATCAAGGTGGTCGGCGAGGATCCGTACGCGCTGCGCAGCGTCGAAGCGGAGAAGAACTGAAGCCCCGTTCCGGATTGGTAGAGGTCGCCTCCTGTCGCGCGCTTTTTTCCACGCTTTTTTCCGCACTGCTTTCCGCGCCGGCGTTCGCGATCGCCGGCGATCAGTTCACCGGCCGTTGTCAGCTTGACGCAGCGCGCTGCCGGGATTTTCAGGCAACACAAAATTGCCTGCGGCAACTGATTGCGCTATCGACACCTGTTTTTCTCGCATAGATTCGACACGACCAGTCGAAGGCAAAGCTGCGGCTTGACGCCAGCATCGACGGCTTCGCTAACCTCCGGTTAAGTCAACATGAGTCTTGAATTCGAATGCGAGCAGCGAGCAGGGCGGGCCGGGCGAATCATTGTGGTGGACGACGAAGTCAGGCGGCTCGATGCGTTGCAGGGCTTTCTGACTTCACAAGGTTTCGAGGTGCGGACGGTCGGCCACCGCGCGCGCCTGTATCGATGGATCGAACTCGAACCGTTCGATCTGCTGATACTGAACACCACGATGCAAGCGGACGACGGGTTGTCGGTGTACGAACGCCTGCGCCTCGCGGGGCGAGCGATCCCGACCTTGATGCTCACTGCCGGCGACGGCCCGATCGGCCGTGTGAACGGCTTTGCAAGCGGACCTGACGACCATCTCGCGTGGCCGTTCTTGCCCGATGAACTGATGGCGCGCATTCGCGCAATTTTCCGGCAGAGGTCCGTGCATGGCGACCGGCAAATCGATCGCAAGCGCGATCTCATCTTCGGACGGTTCTACTTCGACATGGCACTGCGCCAGCTGACGAGAGACGGCAGCGTAGTCGACCTCAACACCGCAGAGGCGCGGCTGCTCGCGGCACTCGCTGCCACACCGAATCAGGCCGTGAGCCGGGAAAATCTGCTGGTCCGGGCGCGAGGGCGCGACTACGGCGCATCCGGCCGCAGTATCGACGTGCGAATCCGGAGACTTCGCCAGCTACTCGAGGACGATCCGTCGAGGCCCAGATTAGTCAGGACGGTCCGGGGCCTCGGGTACATGTTGGTAGCCGAGGTTATGACTTGATCGCTCGCGCAGGGGGCCTTGTTGACCTTCGCGTGATGACGCCCCACGCCATTGTCCAGCCAGCCAATACGCACGCGTCGGGGAGCGGTTGCTTTGCACATCGCTTCCGCCGGCACAAGGATGATGCGCCGGCCACTGTAACCAAAGTGCTACTGGCGACGAACTGATCTGTATGCCGGCCTGCGCCGCGTACGGACGCGGGACGAACGCGCGGCTCAAGCGACGTAAGCGGCTTAAGCAACGTAAGCGGCGGCCTGTCGCGCCGTCGCCGCACACCAGACGACCCCAACATGACTTTAACCATCACACCGTTTCGCGTCGACATTCCCGACACGTTGCTTGACGACCTGCAACGACGCCTGCGTGCGACGCGCCTGCCCGACGATCCCGGCAACGACGACTGGCGTTACGGCGTTAATGCGCGCTACCTGTCGAAACTGCTCGATTACTGGCGCGATGAGTACGACTGGCGCGCAGTGGAACGTCGTATCAATGCGCTGCCTAATTTCCGCGCGGTGGTCGACGGCACACCGATCCACCTGCTGCACATTCGCGGCCGCGGCCCCGCACCGATTCCGTTGATCATCACGCACGGCTGGCCGTGGTCGTTCTGGGACATGCACAAGGTGGTCGGCCCGCTGAGCGACCCGGCCGCGTTCGGCGGCGATCCAGCCGACGCGTTCGACGTGGTGGTGCCGTCGCTGCCTGGCTACGGATTTTCCGGGCCGCCGCCGCAGTCCGGCGTCAACTTCTGGGAGACTGCCGAGCTGTTGCACCAACTGATGACCGCTGGTCTCGGCTACTCGCGCTATGCGGCGAGCGGCGGCGACTGGGGTGCGCTGATCACGTCGCAGCTAGGCCATCGCTACGCGTCGAGCCTCTATGGCATCCACCTGATGCATGCAATGCTGCTCGATCAGTTCGGCACGGACCGACCCTGGGATGCGACCGCGCGTGCCTGGGACACGAACAGCGCCAACCGCGCGTCCGATCGGACGTCCGAGCAGCGCAACGCATTGCTGATGAGCCAGGCGAAGTTTGCCTCGCACTATGCGGTGCATGTACTCGACCCGCAGACGCTCGCCTATGCGCTAAACGATTCGCCGGCCGGCCTGTTGGCGTGGCTGCTCGAGCGCTGGCGCAATTGGGGCGACAGCCAGGGCGACGTCGAACGCGTTTATACACGCGAGCACATGATCACCACCGCGATGATCTACTGGGCGAGCGGCACGGCCGGCTCGTCCATGCGCGCCTACGCGGATGCGGCACGCCGGCTTTGGCGGCCCGCACATTCGCGCATGCCGCCGGTCGAAGCCCCGACTGGCATCACGTTTCTCGGCGGGGAGAATCCACCGGGCGTGACGGTCGAGCAGCGAGCCGACGTGTTTCGCACCGGTCCGCGTGCGGCGTTTTTCAATCTTGCGTATCTGAACGCGCATGCACGCGGCGGGCACTTCGGCTATTACGAAAATCCGGACGCGGTCGTACACGACATCCGGATGATGTTTCGTGCGATGCGCTGATGTTTTCCGGCGAGATTCAGGTCTGCCGGTCAACACTCTTATTACCTGCCGGCTTGGGCGTGACACTATCCGCGCAAAACAAAACAAAACAGATGAAATATACAATGCGTGTAACCGGATAAATCATCTTTCTCACGCCCGATTTTATTTAAATTTAATAATAAAACTGCGGTAAAACCCAGGAAAATGGTGCTTCGCTTTCGTGCCCGCTTGCGTCCCGTTCCAGCAGTTTCTTCGAAATTTCGAGTTGCCTGCCAAGCCTTCACTGGGTGCGTATAGACGCAATACAACATCTAAAGCGTGACGATTTCATATCGAGAATGCGATGCGATCAATTTGAAGTGCCCCAGCAGATCATGGCGGCATGCCATGACGATCAGTGGCGGCGTAATAATTTCTGATTCTGCATTAGCAACTCAAGCCAAACAGGGATGCATAAACCATGAGTACTTTCGATATACGAAGAGCCAGACCCGGTGATGAAAGAAGCCTTTCGTTTTTAGGGCAGGCGACAATGCTGCAAACTTACGCTGGCATAATCAGCTCTCGAAATCTCAATGACCTGATCGAAACGGAGCAGACACGGGAAGATTACAGGGCACTTCTGGACAACCCCAACGTCTCGATCTGGCTGGCGGAAGTCGAGCGTGGCCAGGCCGCAGTGGGTTACCTCGCTCTCGCGCCCCGACCGGATGGCGAAGCGACCGGCGAGCCCGGGAAAGCGGTGCTTGAAATCAAGCGACTGCACGTTCTTCACCGATTCCATCGAAACGGCCTGGGCAAACGGCTCGTTGACGAGGCTACCAAGGAAGCCCGGCTACGCAAGGTCGATAAGCTGGTGCTGGTCGTGAATGCGCTGAATGATGAAGCGATCCAGTTCTATCGGACATACGGCTTTCTAAAAACCGGCGACACCAGCTATAGAGCCGGTGACATGGACTATCCGTGTTACCTTTTCGCACTCGATCTCGGCCCTCGTGCGATCGGCTAGCCGTCAAACGCCTGAATTCCGGTTCGAAGCGTTCTCTGAGATGAACGGGCTGCCACCACGCAAGCAGCGTATGACCTGTTGTCGATGGCAACAACTCTCGAAGCTTCGTTTTCACGTCATGCCAGATGAGTCGATTACATATCCGAAGCAATGAAATTGAATGTGATTCCGGACTATCGATCAATGATCGCCTGATAACGCATCTTTTCACACTGCTTTTCAGGCTTTCGACGCCGGAACGAGTTGCTATTCTCATCCAGAATAAGCAGTGCCCCGAGAGTTTCGCACCACGACATTGCCCGCCCAGCGGTTCAAGAATTGCTCTTATCGACGGAGAAGTCGCCATGGGACTTACGCCCCTCACTGAATTGTCCAATAGCGCATACACCGCCATTACCGAAAAGCATTCATCGAGATACGATGGCGATATGGCATTTGTGGTGCCAACGCACGTATCGTCCGGGCAACCTTCGACCGGCAGCGGTTCCGGCATCCCATCTGACGAGCAGCAGGCAGCTTCGCAGCCGATTACCTTCGATCCGAGCGCCATGGGGTTTGCGGAGCTTGCGGCGAAGGGGATTACCGCGTGGACGCTTTACTCCAATCCGCTGGACTCCGAGACTGCCGGGTCGGTCTCGACAGCGGCTGCCTCAGGCCCACTTGTTCGGCTCGATGGCAGCGTATCGAAGGCCGAGTTTGAAAAGCTGGTGCGTGACTACGGTGGCAGCAATGCACAAGCAGACCAGCTTTTCAACGCGTTCGATGCAAATGGCGACGGTTCTGTTTCCCATAGCGAATTTCTCGCGGGCCTCGCAAAGGTCGACGGCGACGGTGGCAGTTCCGGGTTTTCACAGAGCTTAGGGCAGTTGATGGATCATCATGGCAATCATGATGGCCGGGTCGACAACATGGAATTCGGCGATTTCGAAGCCGCGTTCGTGCAAGCCGAGAATTCCTCTGCCAAACCAGGCGTAGAGGCGGCGGGATTGTCCGACCTCAACACCTGAGTTCACGCATCACGGGTTCGGGCGCCGGTGAACGTTGTCGTTCAACGGCGCCCGTGGCCGAACGATGGGCAGGTCTGACGCGGCGACGGAGCGCTGTTGGTCGTGCAGGTTAAATGGATGCACGCAAGCTGGGTTCGATGTTCAATCGATGTAATTTGACATAATATAAATTAGCACCAGAACGCCTGTAACGGCCATTTAGTAATGTCTGGTTTGGGGGTGCGGCGGAATTCTTGGACTATTTGGGAGCTAGTCCATGTACTCGTACGAAGACCGCATCCGAGCGGTCAAGCTCTACCTGAAGCTTGGAAAGCGGCTTACAGCGACCGTTCGTCAATTAGGCTATCCGACAACGAAGTCTCTCGAACGTTGGTATCACACGTACGAGCGATGTCTGGATTTGCCGAAGGAACGTATTTGCCTGAGGCCGCGCTATTCGGAAGAACAAAAGAAGGCGGCCACAGACCACTATATGAGCCATGGCCAGTGTCTGGCTGCAACGACGAAAGCGTTGGGGTATCCGGGACGCGGGACGCTTGTCGCCTGGCTTGACGAGTTGCATCCCGAGCGAACGAAACGCGTTCTCGGGAAGGCTTCGGGTATTCGGCATACACCAGAGCGCAGGCGGACAGCGGTCATCGATCTGTGCACTCGACGCGAAAGCGCAGAGGAAGTTGCTAAAAAGATTGGCGTGAGCCGCCCAACGCTGTACAACTGGAGAAATCGGTTACTCGGTCAGGAGGTTGCTTCAATCATGATACGCCGCAACGATCCGCCGGAGAGCTCCGAGAAAGCGACGCTGGAGCAGCAGGTCGAATCACTCCGACGAGACATCCGGAAGCTCCAGATCGAACACGACATCCTGAAGAAGGCCAATGAAATAATAAAAAAAGGCCTGGGCGTCGACCCGCAACTCCTGACGAATCGGGAGAAGACAATGCTGGTTGATGCCCTGAAACAGACCTACACGCTGCCGGAGCTTTTTGCGGAATTGGGGCTCGCCCGTAGCTCCTACTTCTATCACCGGGCACGGATACAGACTGCCGACAAGTACGCTCGTGTACGCCTTGCCATCGCAGATATCTTCGAGCTCAATCACCGCTGCTATGGATATCGCCGGGTGCGCGCGGCACTTGGCAGGCAGAAAGTCTTCATCTCGGAGAAGGTCGTTCGGCGCCTGATGAAGCAGGAGCAGCTAAGCGCGGCCACAACGAGGCGACGACGATACGGCTCCTACGCTGGAGAAATAGGTCCGGCTCCCGAGAACCTTATCAACCGCGATTTCCGGGCAGCAGCACCGAATGAAAAGTGGCTCACAGACATCACGGAGTTCCAGATTCCTGCCGGTAAAGTCTATCTGGCGCCGGTTATTGATTGCTTCGATGGGCTTGTGATCAGTTGGTCGATCAGTACGCGACCAGACGCCGAGCTTGTGAACACGATGCTCGATGCCGCCATCGACGCAATCGGTAGTAGCAGTAGCCGACCTGTTGTCCATTCAGATCGCGGTGCGCATTATCGCTGGCCAGGCTGGCTTACCCGGATACGTGAGGCCAATCTGATTCGCTCAATGTCGCGCAAGGGCTGCTCGCCCGATAACGCGGCGTGCGAAGGCTTCTTTGGACGACTGAAAACGGAACTGTTTTACTCCCGGGACTGGCAGACCGTCAGCACCGACCAGTTCATTGAGGTCGTCGACTCGTACATTCGCTGGTACAACGAGAAACGGATCAAGATCTCGCTTGGCGCACTCAGTCCGATCGAATACCGGGAGAGCCTCGGGCTCACGACATAAACCAGTCCAAGAATTCCGCCGCACCCCCGACACGGCGGCCAACCGTCGCCTGATCCATGAGTATGTGGTCTGTCTTTGACATCGAACGATCGCGCAATTTTTCTTTCGATCGCGGCTTCGGCACGTGCCGTCGGATCGCCGGCTGCATCTGCTTGAACGAAACGCCTGTGGTGTTGCCATGATCGGAACGATCGTGTCAGTTTTTCTAAAGAAAGGCGTTAATTTAAGTGGTTTGTCCGCATGGTTTAGAGAACTGTATCCTTCGCGTGACAGAAAGGATAAAAGAATGACAAGGCTCAAATGCTCACGCATCGCACTCATTGGCCCAGGGGCAATCGGCACCACCGTGGCTGCCGCACTGCATGAGGTTGGACGCACACCCGCACTCTTCGGCCGCACCGCTCACGAACGGCTGGTATTGCATTTCGAAGGCGGTTCCATCAGCGTGCCGGGACCGGTGAAAACCGACCCCGCCGATGTCGCGCATGAGTTCGATCTCGTTTTCGTGGCGGTCAAGTCGACCCAGATCGAAACCGCCGCACCATGGCTTGCCGCATTGTGCAGCGAGAAAACGGTTGTCTGTGTGCTGCAAAACGGCGTCGAACAGCAAGCCCTGTTTGCGCCTCACGTGCCAGGCTGCCCGGTGCTGCCATCGGTGGTGTGGTTTCCCGCCCAGCGCGAGCCGGACGCATCGGTGTGGCTGCGCGCCGAACCGCGCATCACCCTACCCGACACCCCTCACACCGGCCTCGTGCTGGCGGCGTTGCGCGACACGCGCTGCGCGGTCGATGTAGCGGCGGACTTCACTTCCCTGACATGGCGAAAGCTTTTGCAAAACGCGGTCGCTGGACTGATGGTGCTCACGGGCCGCCGCTCCGGCATGTTTTCCCGCGCCGATATTACCGCGCTATCGCTTGCCTATCTCCGCGAATGTCTCGCGGTCGCACGCGCGCAAGGAGCTACCCTCGATGACGACGTTGCGCAGCAGATTGTCGACGCGTTTCATCGTTCGCCCGCCGATCTCGGCACCTCGATTCTCGCCGACCGCAAAGCGGGCCGACCGCTCGAATGGGACAGCCGTAACGCGGTCGTGCAGCGACGTGCGCGCTTGCACGGCATTGCCACTCCGATCAGCGATTTCGTGGTGCCGCTTCTCGCGGCGGCGAGCGACGGTCCTGGCTAAGATACCGCCGTGCCCCTAAACGGCGTGCTTCATGTGCAACGGCGCAGAGCTCTTCGAATTCCGGCAGTCGGGCAATGTCTGCACACCTGAGCACGTGGCCGCTATTCGGTTTCATCACGGTTGTCCTTCACTCCAGTTCCTGCAACTGCTGATGCAATACCTCGACGCGTTGCAGATGCGCGCTGCCGCGCTCGCGCAGACGTTCCGCCACCAGCGAGCAGATCAGATTGACGATGGCGGCGATCCGCTCACTTCAAGGGCAACTTCGCAGATCGCTGTTCGCTGCAGGGCGCGAGCGTGACAGGCGGGACGGACGAATCGCTGGTCACACAGTCGATGTTCTGGCCGGCGCTCCTCGGCGAACGGTGCTTGCAGATGGATCGTGCGCACACGTTCGAGCCGGACGCAGCGCCGCTCGTCACGCATACGTTTCAACATATTCCCGGATGGCGGCGTCTCGCGCCTGCGACTCTTCGGCCACGCGGAACAATGATGCGACGCGATCGGGCCGAGCGCTCGATCGCGGTGCCACCATCACGCACCGAACGCGTACGTTGGTCACCGGAATCGGCCATTCCGTGATGTCTGGTTCGGGCCAGGTCAGGATGTCCGTCCTTTCAGGCTTGGCAGCGTCCCGCTGCCGATCGCGCTATGCTTCGTCGACATCAGACACCTTCCCCATCGAATGCATACGCACCAAGATTGAAATGAAAAAGATCGGCTTTCTCTCATTCGGCCACTGGGCCAATTCCCCGCACTCGAACGCACGTTCGGCATCGGATGTCCTGCTGCAATCCATCGAACTCGCGGTGGCCGCCGAGGAACTCGGCGCGGATGGCGCGTATTTTCGCGTTCATCATTTCGCCCGCCAGCTCGCGTCGCCGTTTCCGCTGCTTGCTGCCGTCGGCGCCAGAACCAGCAGGATCGAGATCGGCACTGCTGTAATCGACATGCGCTACGAAAACCCGCTCTATATGGCCGAAGACGCCGGCGCAGCCGATCTGATCGCGGGCGGACGGCTGCAGCTTGGCATCAGTCGAGGCTCCGGCGAACAGGTGATCGACGGCTGGCGCTATTTCGGTTACGCGCCGCAGGAAGGCGAAACGCATGCCGATCTGGCGCGGCGCCATACCGAGGTGTTTTACGAGGTGTTGCGCGGCGAAGGTTTTGCTCAACCGAATCCGCGGCCGATGTTTGCGAATCCGCCGGGCCTGCTGCGCGTAGAGCCGCATTCCGAAGGCCTGCGCGAACGGATCTGGTGGGGCTCGGGCTCCGACGCCACGGCGGTCTGGGCGGCCACGATGGGGATGAACCTGCAATGTTCGACACTGAAGAACGACGAGTCAGGCCGCCCTCTGCACATTCAGCAGGCAGAGCAGATCCACGCTTACCGGCAGGCGTGGAAGGAAGCTGGCCATCATCGGGAACCGCGCGTGTCAGTCAGCCGCAGTATTTTCGCTTTGATGAACGATCAGGATCGCATGTATTTTGGGCGCGATTCCCATAGCGAGGACACCGTGGGTCTGCTGGACGAGAACATCCGCGCAATTTTCGGCCGCACCTACGCGGCAGAGCCCGACAGGCTCGTCGAGCTGCTTGCAAAGGACGAGGCGATTGCGCAAGCCGATACGTTGCTTCTGACCGTGCCCAATCAGTTGGGTGTCGAGTATTGCGCCCATGTGATCGGCTCGATTTTGACGCATGTCGCGCCAGCGCTCGGATGGCGATAGATGCGGATGTTGCGGCTTGGCTGGTAGGTCTTGCATTCGCTCGTATGCGTCCTCAAGCCCCCGTACCAAACTCCCCCCTAACCCCGCCGTCTCGGCGGCGGCCGCCGCGTTTTCCAGAAGATTAACGGATATGTTAAACATGGCGAAAATTCGCTAATTTAGGCTGTCATCTGATTGGAAATGGCCCGCGTCGGTCATGGCCGTTTATGGAAAGAAGCCGCTAACTCGAAGCCTGAGATTCCGCTGTTGGTCGCGCGAAGCCTCATATGGAGTGCAGATACGACACTTCTCAATGTGGCGTCACTGCGCGCATGGTGACTTCTGGTTACTATCGGCAGCCGTACCCGTTGCAGCACCGGCGCGGCCGGCGGCACGCCAGTCGTCTTCACTCTTCACACGAGACTTCGGCCTGTCGGCGGCCGATCTCGCGTCGTTGACGCGCGCATTGGCTCGTCCATCTCCGGAGGGATCGTATGCTTCGAAAGCTTCGTAGCCGCATGCTTCAGTCAGCCGCGACCATCGAGCGTCTCGGCACCCCGTGGTTCCTGCTCGCGACGCGCCTCTGGATCGGCCAGGTCGTATTCGCGCATCAGATCATGGGCATGGTCGAGAGCGAATCGCACGGACTGTTGCATGCCGTGCTTCCCGTTCCTTCGAGCCTCGATGTGGCCCTGCGCGCAGCCGTGCCTTTATTGCTTTCGCTTGGACTGCTGACGCGCCCTCTCGCGCTGGCCTTACTGGCGGGCGCATTGACGACGGTCATGGGAAACGCGCAAGGCATCGTGTCGCCGTTGCTGATCTGGCTTGTCGTCGCGGGTCCGGGTACGTTTTCGCTCGACGCGCTGCTAGGCCGTGGCACGCCTTTCGCGCCGCTCGGTCCGCTCGCCTCGCTGCGGATGGTCAGGGCAGGCTATCAGGCATTCAGCCTCTATCTGACACCGGTGTTGCTGTTCGCTGCACGAATCGGCCTGGCCGTTGCGCTCGCCCTTCCCTTCCGCCAAGTCCTTGTCCCGGCCGATATGCCGATGCCGGCGTCCTTCACGATGCCGTTCGACATTCCCGCGTGGGCCGCGATCGCGCTTGCGGGCGCGTTGGCGCTCGGTTGCGCGACACGCCTTGCCGCGGCGATCTGTGCGGGGCTGATCCCGCTCGCGGGTATCGCGATGGCCCTCGACGAACGGCTTGCCGTGCTGCTCCTGCTGCTCGGCCTCATGTGCGGCGGCGCCGGCATGCTGTCGGTCGACGGACTGCTCGCCAAATGGACGATCCTTGACACCGATGATCAGGATCGCGATGGCGGGCATCGTCCGCGCGTGGTCGTGGTGGGCGGCGGCTTTGCCGGCGTATCGACCGTTTATGGCTTACGCAATTCGCGCTGCGACATCACGCTGATCGACCAGCGCAACTATCACCTGTTCCAGCCGTTGCTTTATCAGACCGCAACGGCCGCGCTCTCCGCAACCGAAATCGCGACGCCGATCCGCAGCCTCTTCAGGGGACAACGCAACGTGCGCATCCTGCTCGGTAAAGTGAACGGCATCGATACGGCGGCAAGAGAAGTCGTGATCGGCGAGAACAGGGAAAGGTACGACTATCTGGTGCTGGCCACGGGCGCACGCCATAGCTATTTCGGCAAGGATGCATGGGCGCCCTACGCGCCCGGACTCAAGACCGTCGAAGATGCCACTTCGATCAGAAGCCGCCTTCTGAAAGCGTTCGAAGCAGCGGAGAGCACGGCGGACGAAACCGCGCGTACTGCGTGGCTGACTTTCGTGATCGTGGGCGGCGGACCGACTGGAATCGAACTCGCAGGCGCAATCGCCGAACTTGCGCGGCATGGCATGGACCAGGAATATCACGCGATCGATCCTTCCACCTCGCGCGTGATCCTGCTGCATGCCGGGCCACGCGTGCTGCCGACGTTTCACGCATCGCTGTCGGCAGTCGCCGAGCGTTCGCTGCGCAGCCTCGGCGTGGACGTGCGCCTCGAAACCAGGGTGCTCGGCGTGGACGAAACAGGCGTCGACGTGGGGCCATACCGGATCGCATCGCGTACCGTGCTGTGGGCCGCCGGTGTGGCGGCGTCCCCCGCGGCGAAGTGGCTCGGCCAGGCGGAAGACGGTGCCGGCCGGGTCAAGGTCGGCGACGATCTTTCCGTGCCGTCGCACGACAGGATCTATGCAATCGGCGACACGGCATCGAGCACGGGATGGCGAGGCGCGCCTGTCCCTGGCCTTGCGCCCGCGGCCAAGCAGCAGGGCCAATACGTGGCCCGCGTGATCGACGCGCATCTCTCGGGGCGCGCCGCACCGCCAGCATTCCAGTACCGTCACTTCGGCAGCCTAGCGACGATAGGCAGGCAAGCAGCAGTCGTCGAAATCGGCAGACTGCGGCTATCGGGCGGGCTTGCGTGGTGGCTCTGGGGCGTCGCACACATCATGTTTCTGGCGGGCGGACGAAACCGCACGGCGGTCGCGGTCGACTGGCTTTGGGCTTATCTTACGTACCGCCGCAGCACCCGGCTCATCACGGAGGCGGTTCAATCCAGCAGCAATTAATGCGCGCCATGCTTTCCGTGAGGAACGGCGCAAGCTCTATAACCGGTTGCAGCCGCGGAAAACCGGCATTCGACTCGCTGTCGGTTTTCGCATCGATCCCGCACGCGCGCGCCCGACAAACTCGCGCCCGCCGGCATCACGTCCGACGCTGACGCGATGACCACGCTTTAGAAGCCTTTCTGGCCAATACAAAAGGCGGCTCTCGTGCACGCATCATGCGCCTCTCATGAACACGCGCTCACGTCGCGGACCCTATCATGGGTTGAAACCGAACCTGCCTGAACCGGACCGATGCCACGCTCGGCAAGCGCTGCATCGCGTTCTCCCGAAACACATCTTCGATGGAAGTGTGCATGAACAACATCGTCACATCGAGCGCGTGGCGCGTTAACTATCCATATCCTGCCGACTTCAATTTCGACTACTCGCGGCTTTTGAGCGATACGCAGCACGCCGGTATCGCGAAGAACACGCAACCTGGCTTGCGCGTCGCGATCATCGGCGCGGGCATCGCCGGACTGACCGCTGCGCACGAACTGTTCCGCTGCGGAGTGACGAACCTCGATATTTACGAGGCATCCGAACGCGTCGGCGGACGGTTGCGCTCACAACCGGTTGATGGACAGCACACGGTATTCGAACTCGGTGCGATGCGCATTCCGATGTTCACACAACCAACAGGCCCGGCGGCAGCCTCTGCGCAATATATGCAGCGCTTCGACCTGAGCTCGCAGCCTTTTCCAACCGCCGACGCCGCCGATGTATCGTTTGGCGTCTTCTCGGAACAAACATCGTCGTTCAGTCTCAAGCCGCGCAGCGAGGCATTACCGCTCGCGCCTGAAGTCGAAGCCCTGCAACAAAAATGGCTGGCGTTCGCATCGCGCGTCGTGACGGCAGTGCGGGCCTCGTTCGGCACACCTCAGTGGCCGGCCCTGTGGCACGCGATCGAGCAACGCTACTGGCGCGACAGCTTTCGCAACGTCCTGTTGACGCCGGCGCGCGTCGAAGATAATCGAGGCGCCAACGGCGACTTCGGCGGCGCGGGCATGAACGAACAGGAGCTTTGCGTGATCGAGCGAGCCGGCATCGGCAATGGCCCGTGGGCCGCCTATCTCGACTTTTCGTCGATGCTCATCTTCCGCATGATCTTCTTCGGTTTCTTCGACGACCTGCGATTGATTCAGGGCCGCTTCGACGCCGATGGCGATTACGCCGGCGGACCTCATGCCGGCGACACGTCGCTCACCGATAGCCTCGGTCATCCGCTGGCCGCGCCGCGGTATCTTGGCGTGCAGTCGATCGCCGAAGCGATGCTGTACTGTCCCGTGCAAAGCGCGCACGCCGCTGCGATCTCCCTTTACGATGCATCGCGCGACAGCCGGTACCACGTCAGGCTCTACACGCGCAGTCCGGTCGAATCGGTGCTGCGTATCGATGACGAAGTGCATATCGATTGCGGATCGCATCGGCGCGGTTACGACGCCGTGCTCATCACTGCGCCGATGGCCGGCAACCGCTGCGCGATCCGGATGACCGGCTTCACCGACGCGGACTTGCCGCCCGAAGTCGTTGGCGCCGATCGCATGTCCGAATGGCTCGCGAGTTCAAAAGTATTTGTCGCTTTGAAAGCACGGTATTGGGAGCAATCCGCCATTCCTCAACTGATCGCGTCCGACAATTTTCTGGAGACGACTTACGGGTATGCCGTCGATACGCCACGCCTTTCGGATCCGGGTGTACTTCTGTTGAGCTACACGTGGGACAAGTTGTCTGAAGGTCTGTTAAGCGAGACCAATGACAGCGCGCTTGTATCGCATTGCATCGCCACGCTTGACCGCATGCTTGCGCAAAGCGGCGTCGCCGGGAAAATTTCCGACTATGTCGATGAAACGCAGACGGCGGTAATTCACTGGAGTAGACGGCCGACAATACGCGGCGCGGCACGCGTGTATCGGGCGGGAATTGCGCAGCCGAATCGCGCCCTCCTGCGCTATAACGAGACGCATAGCGCGAAGTCGAAGCTATATCTCGCGGGGGAAGCGTATGCGAGCGACGGAGGCTGGGTCGAGTCCGCGATGCGAATGTCGCTCGATGCGGTATTGCACCTGCTGAACAATCACGGCGCCACCTTCTCCGGCGGTTTCGCATTCGATTCGGCGTATCCGCGTCGAACAACATAGCACGGGGCTTGCGCGTAATGTCGACCTCCTCGGGAGAATGAGCGCATTGCTCCATGCGCCATCCGCCTGTCGCGCCGACCCGGCAGTCACGGCCAGAATCGAACAGGTCGTAGCGGTCCCTGTTCCATCCCGCCGTACATTCAAACAAAAAGGCCCTGGTTTCGCGCGCGAGAAGCTCACGCAGAACCCAGGGCCCGCATCACACCGTGCCAGGTCGCAGGGAGCGGCATCGAGAGCCGCCCCGAGGTGCATTACGCGATCGCGTCGATCACGCGATTCATCGTCGAACTCGGCCGCATCGCCTTGCTCGTGAGATCGGTGTTCGGACGATAGTAGCCACCGATATTCACCGGCTTGCCTTGCGCCGCCCCCAGTTCTTCGACGATGCGCGCCTCGTTCTGCGCCAGCGCGGCCGCCACGCCCTTGAATTGCGCGCTCAGTTGCGCGTCTTCGGTCTGATTCGCCAATGCCTCGGCCCAATAGAGGCTCAGGTAGAAGTGGCTGCCGCGATTGTCGATGCCGCCGACCTTACGCGCGGGCGACCGGTTCAGGTCGAGCAGCTTGCCCGTGGCCTCGTCGAGCGTCGTCGCCAGCACCTTGGCCTTCGCATTGCCGTATGCGTTGCTCAGATGCTCGAGCGATGCCGCCAGCGCAAGAAACTCGCCGAGCGAATCCCAACGCAGGAAGCCTTCCTGCACCAGTTGCTGGACGTGCTTCGGCGCCGAGCCGCCCGCGCCCGTTTCGAACATGCCGCCGCCCGCCATGAGCGGCACGATCGACAGCATCTTCGCACTCGTACCGAGTTCCATGATCGGAAACAGGTCCGTCAGGTAATCGCGCAGCACGTTGCCGGTCACCGAAATCGTGTCCTTGCCCGCGCGGATGCGCTCGAGCGAAAAACGCGTCGCGTCGACCGGCGCCAGCACACGGATATCGAGGCCGCTCACATCGTGCTGCTGGAGGTAGGTCTCGACCTTTTTGATCAGTTGCGCATCGTGAGCGCGCTTTGCGTCGAGCCAGAACACCGCCGGCGTATGCGAAGCACGCGCGCGGGTCACCGCGAGCTTGACCCAGTCCTGCACGGCCGCGTCCTTGGTCTGGCACATGCGCCAGATATCGCCGGCTTCGACCGTGTGTTCGAGCAGCACGTTGCCGGCCGCGTCGGTCACGCGCACCACGCCATCGGCCGCGATCTGGAAGGTCTTGTCGTGCGAGCCGTATTCCTCGGCCGCCTGCGCCATCAGGCCCACGTTCGGTACGCTGCCCATCGTGACCGGGTCGAACGGGCCATGACGCTTGCAGTCCTCGATCGTCGCCTGGTAGACGCCGGCATAGCAGCGGTCCGGGACCACCGCCTTCGCGTCGTGAAGCGCGCCGTCCGCGCCCCACATCTTGCCCGACTCGCGAATCATGGCCGGCATCGATGCGTCGATGATCACGTCGCTCGGCACATGCAGATTCGTAATGCCCTTGTCCGAATTGACCATCGCGAGCGGCGGGCGCTGCGCGTACTGCGCGGCGATATCGGCTTCGATCGCGTCGCGCGTGCTCGCCGGCAGATCGCCGAGGCGCGCGTAAAGATCGCCGATACCGTTGTTCGGATTGAAGCCCGCCGCCGCCAGCGTATCGGCGTGTTTCGCCAGCACGTCTTTATAGAAGGCCGACACGACTTCGCCGAACAGAATCGGGTCCGAGACCTTCATCATGGTCGCCTTGAGGTGCACGGAGAACAGCACGCCCTGCTGTTTCGCATCGGCGATCTGCGCCTCGAGGAACGCGCGCAGCGCCTTGCGGCTCATCACGGACGCGTCGATGATCTCGCCGGCGCGCACCGCCACCTTCTCTTTCAGCATTGTCTTCGCGCCGTCGGCCGCCGTCAGTTCGATCCTGACGCTGCCTGCCTCGCCGATCAGCGCCGACTTCTCGCTGCCGTAGAAGTCGCCGTGGCTCATGCTCGACACGTGCGTTTTCGATTCCGCGCTCCACGCGCCCATCTTGTGCGGATGCTTGCGCGCATAATTTTTCACCGACAAAGGCGCGCGGCGGTCCGAATTGCCCTCGCGCAGCACCGGATTCACCGCGCTGCCTTTGATCTTGTCGTAGCGCGCCTTGATGTCCTTTTCCGCATCGGTTTTGGCCACGTCGGGATACGACGGCAGCTTGTAGCCGAGATCGCGCAGTTCCGTGATCGCGTCTTTCAACTGCGGCACCGATGCGCTGATGTTCGGCAGTTTGATGATGTTCGCTTCGGGACGCGTGGTGAGTTCGCCCAGTTCCGCCAGATCGTCGGCACCCTTCTGCTCGGCTTTCAGATAGTCTGGAAACGCTGCGATGATGCGGCCGGCAAGCGAGATGTCGCGGGTTTCGACCGTAATGCCCGACGATCGCGTAAAGGCTTTGACGATCGGCAGCAGCGAATAGGTGGCGAGCGCGGGGGCTTCATCGGTGAGGGTGTAGATAATCTTCGGCGGCGTGGACATATCGATTCAGCGTTTACACAAAAGGGTGAAACCGGCGATATTAGTTGATCTGGGCGGATCCTGCAGCGTTATCTCCGCCCGCAACTGCGCGATGCACCGCCGTGGTGAATCGCGCCCCGGTTTGTTTCCCGTGCCGAAATACCCCGAAAATGTCCAGAAATGCCGTCGAAAATGCGCGTGCAAATACTGCCGATTGATACGTGCGCGCTAGGCCAGTTCTTCGGTCACCACCGGCGTCTTCACCGGCGAGAGCTTGATGCCCTTGGCTAGCCGATGCGACGGCGCTTCGACCAGCAGATAAAAGATGTACGCGTAGACCAGCGTCAGGATCGCGGTGAATAGCCATCCTGAACGCGTGTATTCGTCGACCGCGGGCACGTAACGCTTCACGGCTTCGAGCACGCTCGGGTGGACCAGATACAGCGAGTAGCTGAATGCGCCGGCCGCCACGAGCAATGGCGAAGCGGCGCGGTTCTTGTGATAAGCGATCTCTGCGCGAATCCAGAAATACGCCACGCCGCCGACGTACATCATGCTGACGACTTTCGAAACACCCATATGAAACAGCAGGAATTCGCTGATCCACATCGTGAGCCACGCGCTGATGCGCCACGCCCAGATCGCCCACGTACTTGCCAACGGTTCTAATGCCGGCGCCTTTTCAGCGAGCATGCATCCGCTGATCCAGACGGGAAACAGGATCAACGCCGTTGCGATCGGACCGATGTCGGACCATTCAGCCGCGCGGCGAAATATATCGGAAAGCACGATGCTCGTCGCAATCGTGACGCCCATTACGGGCCACCAGCCCACCTTGAAACGAATCACGCGAAGCGCCGGATAGACGGCGTAATAGATTTCCTCGCAGACGAGGCTCCACAGCATGCTTCTCCACAAAATCGAATCGCTGCCGAAGATATGCATCTCAGGAAACAGATGCGACATCAGCGTAACGGTGACCACGACCGGCGCGAGCACGCGGATATAGCGCCGCAGGTAAAACTTCAGGATTGGAATTTTGCCGGGCCGCCGGAATGGCGAGTGAATACAAAAACCCGATATCACGAAAAATGCCATGACCGCTGGTAAACCCCATATCAGCGAATGGATGAATCGATCCATCGAGTGAATCGCGCCGGCCGCGCCGATCGCCTGCTTGCCGAAGATCGGGAAATGGCCCAGGTGCCCTATTGCGACCCATGAAGCGAGAACAAAGCGCAATGCATCAATTACTTCGTATCGGTTTTTCATGCCAGTTCCCATATGAGTTCTTGGCACTACTGATGTGGCGCGTCAAATCATCAGACTAATCATTAACCTCGGCTCGAAACGGACTTCCTGAATCTCACTCGAACACTACAAAACCTGCCCGCTCAAAAAAAGAAAATTAAATGCCTTTAAAAAATCGATCGCCAGTTAACGATGCCGAATATCCGAATGGAATATGAATAGGCGTCTGGCGGAGTCGCCGCTTTAAAGAAGAACTTAAAAACCTTCATGGCAAAAAGGTGGATCGGAAGCGGACCCGCTCGCCGCCTTTTAACCAGACCTAGTTGGCGACGGCTCCAGCACGGGTGGCCGGGGCCCGTTCGGTCGGCGCAAGCGCGGGCGCTCGACAGCATGCGCCCCACCGAACCTCTCGCCTGCGCGCGCCCGTCGCATCGCCGCGTAGACGGTCAATTTTTAGAGACAATACGTACCGTTTATTTTACAAAACAGGTTGACGACGAAGTCCTCATGACCTACATTCGTCTCATGCACAAATATTCAGGAACATTTCGTTCCATTTAATGCAAGCACGGAGACACCATGAGCGAACACGATCACGCGCATTCGAACCCCGGCACGGCCGCCGTCACCGGTCCGCAGGCGATGACGCCTTCCGAGGCCTTCGTTGAAACCCTCGCCGCCAACGGCGTGACGGACATGTTCGGCATCATGGGGTCCGCCTTCATGGATGCGATGGATATCTTCGCGCCCGCGGGCATCCGCCTCATTCCCGTGGTCCACGAACAGGGCGCGGGCCATATGGCAGATGGCTATTCGCGCGTGTCGGGGCGCCACGGCGTCGTGATCGGCCAGAACGGTCCGGGCATCAGCAACTGCGTCACCGCGATCGCGGCCGCTTATTGGGCGCATAGTCCCGTCGTCGTCGTCACGCCCGAAGCGGGCACGATGGGCATCGGTCTCGGCGGCTTCCAGGAAGCCAGGCAGTTGCCGATGTTCCAGGAGTTCACCAAGTACCAGGGGCACGTCACGCACCCCGCTCGCATGGCCGAATTCACGGCGCGCTGTTTCGACCGCGCGATGTCCGAGATGGGACCGACGCAACTGAACATTCCGCGCGACTACTTCTACGGCCAGATCAAGGCCGAGATTCCGCAGCCGCAGCGTCTCGACCGCGGCGCCGGCGGCGACCAGCGCCTCAACGAGGCCGCCGATCTGATCGCGCAGGCGAAATTCCCCGTCATCATCTCGGGCGGCGGCGTCGTCATGGCCGATGCGATCGAAGAATGCAAAGCGCTGGCCGAACGGCTTGGCGCGCCCGTCGTCAACAGCTACCTGCACAACGACTCGTTCCCCGCGCGTCACCCGTTGTGGTGCGGCCCGCTCGGCTACCAGGGTTCGAAGGCGGCGATGAAACTGCTTGCGCAGGCCGACCTCGTCATTGCGCTCGGATCGCGTCTCGGGCCGTTCGGCACGCTGCCGCAGCACGGCCTCGAATACTGGCCGCAAAACGCGAAAATCATCCAGATCGACGCCGACCACAAAATGCTCGGCCTCGTCAAAAAGATTTCGGTCGGCATCTGCGGCGACGCAAAAGCGACGGCCGTCGCGCTGACCGAGCGCCTGAAGACGCGCACGCTGACCTGCGACGCGACGCGCGAAGCACGCGCGAGCCAGATCGCCGCCGAAAAGGCCGCGTGGGAAAAAGAGCTCGACGAGTGGACGCACGAGCGCGATCCGTTCAGCCTCGACATGATCGAGGAACAGAAAAAGGAACGCACGCCGACCGGCGGCCAGTATCTGCATCCGCGCCAGGTGCTGCGCGAGCTCGAGAAAGCGATGCCCGAAGACGTGATGGTGTCGACCGACATCGGCAACATCAATTCGATCGCCAACAGCTACCTGCGCTTCAACCGGCCGCGCAGCTTCTTCGCCGCGATGAGCTGGGGCAACTGCGGCTACGCGTTCCCGACCATCATCGGCGCCAAGGTGGCGGCGCCGCACCGTCCCGCAGTTTCGTATGCGGGCGACGGCGCGTGGGGCATGAGCCTGATGGAGACGCTGACCTGCGTGCGCCACAACATCCCCGTCACCGCGGTCGTGTTCCATAACCGCCAGTGGGGCGCGGAAAAGAAGAATCAGGTCGACTTCTACAACCGGCGCTTCGTGGCAGGCGAACTCGACAGCCCGAGCTTCGCGGGCATCGCGAAGGCCATGGGCGCCGAAGGCATCGTCGTCGACAAGCTCGAGGACGTCGGCCCTGCGCTCAAGAAGGCGATCGACATGCAGATGAATCACGGCAAGACCACGATCGTCGAAATCATGTGCACGCGCGAACTCGGCGACCCGTTCCGCCGCGATGCGCTCTCGAAGCCCGTACGCCTGCTCGACAAGTACAAGGACTACGTCTGAGCCTCGTGGGACGAGCCCGGCATTTCCGGTCGCGAGCACGCCAGCCGCGCACGCCGGCAATGCCGTCTTGATCACGAAGAACCCGGGGACGGTCGCGAGACCGGACCCGAGGTCGAACCGCACCGCACAGCCATGAAAGCGATCAACCGGATCATCGAGCAGGCGCGTGAGCACCCGATGCGCATCGTGATGTGCGAGAGCGGCGACGCGCGGATTCTGGAGGCCGCGCAACGCGCGACCGTGGCGGGTATTGCGCGCATCGTGCTGGTCGGCGAACCGGACAGCACGCGGCGTGCGGCGCAACGTGCGAACGTCGATCTGAGCGGCATCGACATCGTGGACCCGGCCACGTCCGCGCTCACGCGCGCCTGCGCCGACGAACTGTTCGCACTGCGCAGCAGGAAGGGCATGACGCGCGAGCAGGCGCAGCAAGAGGTGCTGCAGCCGCTGTGCTTTGCGAACCTCATGGTACGGCTCGGTCACGCCGACGGATCGATCGCCGGCGCGGTCAACACGACAGCGGATGTCGTGCGCACGGCGATCCAGCTGATCGGCATCCGCCCGTCGTTCAAGCTCGTCTCGAGCTTCTTTCTGATGATGTTGTGCGAGCCGTTCCACACGATGAAGGGCGGGCTGATTTTTTCCGACTGCGCGCTCGTCGTCGATCCGGATGCGGAGCAGTTGTCCGAGATCGCGATGGCCGCGGCCGACAGCGCGCGCAGTCTGCTGATGGAAGAGCCGCGCGTGGCGATGCTGTCGTTTTCCACCAGCGGCAGCGCGAAGCATGCAGCCGTCGACAAGGTCGTTGCGGCGACGCGCCTCGTGCAGGCCGCACGACCGGGCCTCGCGATCGACGGCGACGTGCAGCTCGATGCGGCGATCGTCGCCGAAATCGCGCTGCGCAAGGTGCATCACTCGCAAGTCGAAGGTCATGCGAACACGCTGATTTTTCCGAGTCTCGATGCGGGCAATATCGGCTACAAGCTCGCCGAACGGATCGGCGGCGCGAAGGCGATCGGCCCGCTGCTGCAAGGTCTGCAGAAGCCCGCCAACGATTTATCGCGGGGCTGCAGCGCCGACGACATCTTCTATGTGATCGCGGTGACCTGCGTGCAGGCTCAGGCCGCCGCCGGTTTGCCGATCCAGCGCACTACTTCCGAGCACAGCGCCATATCGGGCGCGACAGACAGATCGACAGCGAGCGAATACCGGTAGTACGGGCTCAGATCGAGCCCGACGCCGAGACCGAGCACATCGACGTCGCCATACGCGCGCTGCTCGGCGACCACCTGCTTCAGATGGTTGTCGAGGTAGTACGCATCGTTCGCGTGATGCGTCGCGGCATCCATCGGACTGCCATCCGAAATGACGATCAGCACCCGGCGATTCGCCGCATGCGCGCGCATTCTGTCGCATGCCCATTCGACCGCCTCCCCGTCCACGCCTTCGCGGAACAGGTCGCCTTTGAGCAACGCGGCGATATCGGCGCGCGCACGCCGCCAGCTCGTGTCGGCGTCCTTGAAAACGAGATTCAACACCTCGTTGAGCCGTCCCGGATGTTCGGGGCGCCCGTGCGCAAGCCAGTCGGAGCGCGCACGACCGCCGTTCCACGCGCCGGTCGTAAAACCGAGAATTTCGTTGGCGATACCCGCGCCGTCGAGCGCGCGCGCCAGCACGTCGACCAGCATCGCCACGGGCTCGATCCGCGCTCTCATCGAACCCGAGCAATCGATCAGAAAGCCGACGATCGATCCGGAGATCGGCGTGTGCCGCTCGAGGCGAAACAAACGCCGCTCGGCCGGCGAACTGACCAGTTGCGCAAGCCGCCGGCCATCGATGCGCCCGCTTTCCTCGCCGAACGACCAGTCGTCGCGTTCCGGCACGGCAAGCGCCGCCTTCAGCATACGCGCGAGCCTTGCGACATTGATCGGCTGCGCGCGGATCCGTTCGTCGAGACGCTCGCGATATTCGGCCAGCAGCGCCTTGCGGACGAAGCTCGCCGCATAGGCCTCGCGATCGTAGCGGTTCGTGAACACGCGATAGCCGTGCTCCGACGCGCGCAACACCCTGCTCTCGCCCGTATCGGCAAGCGCGATGCCCTCGTCGTCGCCGTCTTCGAATTCGAGAAACAGCGAAAACGCGTTTCGCGTTGCCTCTTCTTTCTGCCGGTTCTGCGTGTCGTCGTCGTCAAGTCCGGCGGCGGCGCGTTGCGCGTCCATCACCGCGCTCACCTGCCGCGCAAGTTCGAGCGCGTGCACCGCGAAGGCCTGTTGATCGTGACGCGTGCGGCGCATGTTCGCGAGCGGCACGCCGATCACGGGCGCGACAAACGCACGGGTCGCCTCGATCAGCCCTTCCGTTTCCTCGAGCACCGGCCAGCCCGACAGCCGCGACCAGCACATTTGCGCGACGGTATAGAGCAGCAAGCCCGCCTCGCCATCGATCAGGCCCGACAGATGGACGCCATGCGACCATGTGTCGAAACGCACGCGCAGATTGCGCGCAAGGCCCGGCATGCCCGGCGGCAACAACGATTCGCAGCGCAACTGTTCGAGCGATTCGAAAAGCAGCCGTTCGACCGCATCGACAGGCATGTGCTGCCTATGCCATTCGGTATCCGAATGAAGCGCGCGCAACGCGGCGCCATCGGCTGCGCCGCGGAGGGACGCAACTGAAGACCCAACTGAAGAAGCAGTTGAAGACGCAACTGAAGACGCCGCCGCCTGCTCATCGCGTGTGATCCGCAAATGCGGCGCATGAAACGGCAACGGCGTCATATTCCGGCATAGCCGGCCACCGCTGTAGTGCAAGGCCGCATCGCCGGTAATCGCGCGCACGGTGGTCGCGCGCAATGCGTCCGCGCGCGCGGCGCGCTGCAAGGCGGCGCGTTCGGGCTCGCTCATCGCGTTTCCAGCGGGAGCGCGCCGGCGCCTTCGAACGATGCAAGCTCCGCATCGAACGCGCGCTGAAAATACTCCGCGACGATCGGCCGCTCCGCTTCGTCGCATTTATTGAGGAACGTGAGGCAAAACGCGAGCCCCGCGTCGCGAAAGATGCCGATATTCTCGGCCCAGTTGATCACCGTTCTCGGCGACATCAGCGTCGACAGATCGCCGGTCGCGAAACCTTTGCGCGTGAGTTCGGCCACGCTCACCATCGATTCGACGAGCGCGCGGCTACGCTCGTCGGCCAGTGCCGGCACGCGCGCCAATACGATGCGAATCTCGTCGTTGCGCGACAGGTAATCGAGGTTGGCCACGACATTCCAGCGGTCGAGCTGCGCATGATTGAGCGCCTGCGTGCCGTGATAAAGGCCGTTCAGGTTGCCGAGTCCTACCGTGTTTGCGGTGGCGAACAGCCGGAACGACGGGTGCGGATGAATCACGCGGTTCTGATCGAGCAGCGTGAATTTGCCGTCCGTTTCGAGAATGCGCTGGATCACGAACATCACGTCGGGGCGCCCGGCATCGTATTCGTCGAAGACGAGCGCAACGGGGCGCTGCAGCGCCCACGGCACGATGCCCTCCTGAAATTCGGTTACCTGGGCGCCGTCGCGCACGACGATCGCGTCCTTGCCGACCAGGTCGAGCCGGCTGATATGCCCATCGAGATTGATGCGCACGCACGGCCAGTTCAGGCGCGCCGCGACCTGCTCGATATGCGACGACTTTCCGGTGCCGTGCAGGCCCTGAACCATGACGCGCCGGTTGCACATAAAGCCGGCAAGAATCGCCAGCGTGACTTGCGGGTTGAACAGGTAGACGTCGTCGATTTCGGGCACGTGGTCGTCCCGCTCGCTGAAAGCGGGCACCTTCAGATCAACGTCGATGCCGAATACGCTGCGCGCATCGACGATGCGGTCCGGCTTGCCGGTCTCGATCTCGGTCACATCGCTCTCCTCACACGTTCCATTCGGCCGCCTGAGGACATCATAAACCGATTCATTTTTAGATACAAATCGTACCGTTTATTTTTATATAGAATTGACCACGACCGATTGGTGGCCTACATTTGAACCATATCCTACTGCTGGGAACAAATTGTTCCGGTAAATGCATTCGGCAATGCGGCACCTCGGGAGGGAGCCACCCGTGTCATCGATCGATTCCACCGCACACGCAGCACCGCCGGCAGCACCGGCAAGCGACGCACGCGCCGCCGACGGCACGCGTTCCGAAAAGCGCAGCGGCGCCGTGCCGCCGATCGCCGGCGCGCAGCCGGGCGACCACTGCGCTGCACGGCACGCCAAGGCATTTCAGTACAATACGGCCGATCCATTTTCCGGAACGGCGGACATGAACAAGGCGGATACCCCGACACTGCGCGCGTTTTCGCTGCTCGAACATCTGATCGCGGCGAACGGCCCGGTTTCGCTTGCCGATATCGCTCACGACATCGACCTGCCGAAGGCTTCGCTGCACCGCATGCTGGCATCGCTCGAAGCAGGCGGCCTCGTGATTCGCGAGCCGGGGCAAAAGAACACGTACGTGATCGGCCCGCGCCTGTCGCAACTCGGGCTTGGCGTGATGATGCACTCGGGCGCGCGGCGTCTGCGTCACGCGATTCTCGGGCGGCTCGTGGCGGACCTCGGCGAGACCTGCAACCTGACCATGCTCCACGAGACGGAGGTGCTGTATCTCGACCGGATGGAAGCGCCCTGGCCGTTGCGTCTCGATCTGAAGCCCGGTTCGCACGTGCCGGCCTACTGCAGCGCAAGCGGCAAGCTGCTGCTCGCGATGCTGCCGCGCGACGAGCGTGCGGCGCTGATTCGCGCGATGCACTTTCATCGCTTCACGGCGAACACGCTGACTGACCCGCAACTGCTCGAAAGCGAACTCGATCGCATCGCGCACAAAGGCATCGCCGTCGACAACGAGGAATTCGTAATCGGCATTGCATGCGTGGCTGCGCCCGTTATCGACGAGCAGGGCCAATGCATCGCCGCGGTCGCCGTGCACGCGCCCGTGTCGCGCACGCCGCTGCCGCGCGCGCTCGAATTCGTGCCGCGCCTGCAGGAAGCGGCCAAAGAACTGGCTGCGACGTTCTGACGCAAAGAGCCTCGCGGCGGCGAGCTTTCGGCCGCCTTTCCGTCACCGCACCGCCGCGGCGACCGGCCGCCCTTCTCGCGATATCGCCGCGCCGCGCGGCCGATGCGCTTTGCTCCTTCCTGCGATAATCGCCGTTCCCTGCCCCACGCAGTCACACAGTCACACAGTCACTCGAAGGAGTCGTCGTGAGCGTTACCCATTCGTCGTCGTCACATTCCGCCGGCGCACAGCCGCACGTCGCCAACGTCACGTTTCTCGGGCTCGGCGTCATGGGCTACCCGATGGCCGGACATCTCGCGAAAGCCGGCCTCAACGTCACCGTCTACAACCGCACTGCGAAGAAAGCGCAGCAATGGGTGTCCGAATATGGCGGACGTGCGGCCGCGACGCCGCGCGAAGCGGTGCAAGGCGCGGACCTCGTGCTGTCGTGCGTCGGAAACGACAACGACCTGCGCAGCATCATGCTCGGCGACGACGGCGCCTATGCCGGCATGACCAAAGACGCGGTGTTCGTCGATCACACGACCGCGTCGGCCGACGTCGCGCGCGAACTCGCCGCGCGCGCCTCCGAACAGGGCCTGCACTTTATCGACGCGCCCGTCTCGGGCGGCGAAGCCGGCGCGCAGAACGGCACGCTGACCATCATGTGCGGCGGCCAAACGCAGGCATTCGAGCGCGCCGCGGACACGCTGCGGCATTACGCATCGGCCGTCACGCTGCTCGGGCCGGCCGGTTCGGGTCAGCTTGCCAAGATGGTCAACCAGATCTGCATCGCGGGCATGGTGCAAGGCCTGTCCGAAGCACTGCATTTCGGCCAGCGTGCGGGCCTCGACATGGCGCGCGTGCTCGAAGTGATCGGCAAAGGCGCGGCCGCCAGCTGGCAGATGAGCAACCGCGGCACCACGATGCTCGACGGCAAGTTCGATTTCGGCTTCGCGGTCGACTGGATGCGCAAGGATCTCGGCATCTGTCTCGATGAAGCGAAGCGCAACGGCGCGTCGCTACCGGTTACCGCACTCGTCGACCAGTTCTACGGCGATGTGCAAGCGCTCGGCGGCAACCGCTACGATACGTCGAGCCTGATCTGGCGTTTGCGCAAGGTGAATCCCGCGCGCTAGACCGAAGCGGTTCGGCAACGCTCATGGCGCGGGCACACGCAGCCCGCGCCACACGATCCCTCCGCTACGCTGCCTGTTACTTGCGCCACCGCAACGGCCGCCGCAAATGAGGCCGGTCGAGCCGCAGCGCCGGCGTCGCATGCGCGAAGGCCGGCATGCCCGACACGTCTTCGAGGCCTTGCCGTTCGCGCTCCTCGTCCGCTTCGACCGTCTTGCTCGTATCGATGAAACAGGCGGCGACGATGCCGATCCCAAGCAGTGCCGCGGAAATCGTGAACGGCACGTTGTAGCTGCCCGTCGTCTGGATCAGATAGCCGAACACGACCGGCGACACCATCCCGGCCACGCCGAAGCCCGTGTTCATCATGCCGCCGGCCGTGCCCGCGTATTTGCCCGCGATGTCGAGCGGCAGCGTCCACAGCACCGGGTTCGTGATCTCGAGGAAGAAGAACGACCCCGACAGGAACAGCACGGCCATCAGCGGACTCGTCGCCGAGATCATCGGCAGCAGGAACGCGAGCGAGCCGCCCATGCCGACCACGAGCACCGCGCAACGCGCAAGACGCAGGCGTCCGGTACGCTTGTACAGCTTGTCCGACACGACACCGCCGAGCGTATCGCCGATCACGCCCGCGAGCAGCGGCAGCGCGGTAAACAGCGCGAGGTGCTTGAGATCGAAGCCGCGCGACTCTTTCAGATACGACGGCAGCCAGGTCAGATACACCCACAACAGCCAGCCATAGCAGAAGTCGACGAAGGTCACGAGCCACATGCGGCGAATCAGCCTGCGCCACGGCGTCGCCGCATGTTTCGCGCGTTCGCAGTCGCCCTGACGGTAGCCGATCTCGGCCGTTTCCTCGGGCGTGATGCGCTTGTTCTGCTCCGGCGAGTTCGTGAATACGCGCAGATAGAGCACGGTCCACGCAAGGCTCACGATACCGAGCAGAATGAACGATTCGCGCCAGCCGCCGGCCGCCACCACCGCGAGTACGAGCGGCGGCGTGACCGCACCGCCGAGACGCGCGAAGCTATGCGTGATGCCCTGCGCGAAGCCGCGCTCGGACACCGGCATCCAGTACGTGAACGCGCGCGTGGCCGTTGGGAATGCGCCGCCTTCGCCGATACCGAGGATGAAACGCAACACGACGAGCATCATGACGCTGCCGGCGAAACCCGTGAGCAGCGTGGCGACGCCCCAGATCAGAGACAACACGGTGAGCACGAGCTTGGGCCCGAACTTATCCGACAGCCATCCGCCGATGATCTGCATCATCGCGTACGGATAGGCGAACGCGGAAAAGACAAGGCCCAGTTCGGTCGACGTCAGCCCCATTTCATGGCGGATCAACGGGCCCGCCACTGCGATATTCACACGGTCGATGTACGAAATGAAATACATCACACACATGACCGCCAGAATGATGTGACGCGTCTTCACGCGCCGCTTAGGCATTTCCATGTTGTCTCCAATGTATTTTATGAGGCGTTTGCGACGCCGATTGCTCGTTTGCCCTGCGTTGGGCGGATCGTGTCCGCCTCTTGATGAGTCTCCTCGTCCCGAATCGATTCTGCGCGTACGACCGGGCGTCAGCTCTGCGACTGCAACAACTTCAACCGCTGTACCTTGCCGGACGGCCCGCGCGGCAGCTCGGCGACGAAGCGGAATTCCTTCGGCGTCTTGTACCGGCCCAGTTCGCGCAGGCAATGCGCGCGCAGATCGGCAACGTCGACGCCTCCACATCCGTTCGTCTGCGCCTCGCCATCCGTCGCGCGCGGCACGATATACGCCACGATCTCCTGCCCGTACGCGCTATCGGGCACGCCCACCGCAGCCGCGTCGAGCACGCCCGGGTGCTTCAGCAGCGCCTCGTCGATTTCGCGCGGGGCGATGTTCTCGCCGCCCTTGATGATCAGTTCTTTCGCGCGGCCGTTGATGTAGAAATAGCCTTCCTCGTCGCGATACCCGAGGTCGCCGGTACGCAGCCAGCCGTCCGCCGTAAACGCAGCGACCGTTTCTTCCGGCCGCTTGTAGTAGCCGCGCATCACCTGCTCGCCGCGCAACACGATTTCGCCGCATTCGTGCGGCGCGCACTCGCGGCCTTCGCGGTCGATCACCTTCGCTTCGGCGCCCGACGGCAATCCGATGCTGCCGACCTTGCGCCGCGCCGCGTCATACGGATTGCTGAAGATCGGCGCAGCCGTTTCCGTCATGCCCATTGTTTCGATGATACCGATGCCGAAGCGCGCTTCGAACGCGCGATGATGTTCGGCCGGCAGAGCGGCGGACGCGCTGCGGCAAAACTTCAACGCCGACAGATCGAACGCGCACCCCTCGTCGCAATTGAGCAGATAGGCGACGATGGTCGGCACGACGTTGATCCATGTGCAGCCGTGGAATGCCGCATCGCGCCAGAACGTGCGCGCCGAGAAGCGTGGCGTCATCACGACCGAGCCCGCATGAAACAGCGGCGTCAACAGCGTCACGACGAGACCGTTGATGTGATAAAGCGGCAATGAGGCGAGCACGCGGTCGTCGTCGGCCAGCCGATGTTCGCCGGTGATGCGCGCCGCGTTCGCGAGCAGGTTGCGATGCGTGAGCAGCACGCCTTTGGGCAGGCCGGTCGTGCCCGACGTGTACATCAGAAGCGCCACGTCGGTTTCGCACGGCTCGCCATGAAGCGCGAGCGGCGTCTCGCTCATCGTCGCGGCAAGCGCCTCCTCGTCTCGCGATGCCGCGGCGCGCCGCGCTTCCGCGCGCTGCGCTTCCGCGCGCTGCGTCACGGCTCCCGCTAGCGCAGGCTCGGCATGCGGCAGCACCGGCAGCGCCCGTGCGTCCGGTTCCGTCTCGATCACGAGCACATCGCGCACGAGCTTTTTCCCCTGAGATTCCGTGTGCGACTCCGCCAGCGCCGATTCGATCGTCGCGCGCGTCTGCCTCTCGACGAAAATCGCGCGCGTATCCGAATGCTCGACGATATAGCGCAGCTGCGACGGCTGGCACAGCAGATTGAGCGGATTCGCGACGAGCCCGCTATACATCGCGGCAAGCAGAATCCGGCCCGTCTGGATGCCGTTGCTCATCAACACCGATACGGTGTCGCCGGGCCGCAACCCCGCGTCGAGAAAACGCGCTTCCAGTTCGCGGCAGTCGTTGCGCAGCTCGGCATACGTCAATGCAGCCAGCGCGGCGGCACGGCGGGTGCCGCCGCCGGCAGACTGAGCCTCCGGTTCACCCATCGATTCGAGCAGAAACGGTTTGTCCGGATATTGCGCGGCGCGCTCGTCGATCAGCGCGCGAAGCGTAACAGGCGTGCTCATCGTCCGGCCCTCCGGAAAAATTCGCCGAGCAGGTCGTCCGCATCGGGCACGTGCTCTTCGATCGGATACGCCACGCGCGTGATGTTCAGGTACTGGTGGAAATTCAGGTTAGTGGAGAAGTTGTTGCGTCCCCACGTGCCGCAGCCCATCGACAGCGAGAACGGCAGGCCGTTATCGAAGTTGCCGCCTGTTGCGAGGCAATGCGCCTGGTTGACGATCACGCGCGCCACCGGCAAGGTCTCGCCGAGTTCAACGGCCCGCGCGGGATCGGCCGCATCGAGGCCCGCATCGAGGCCCGTATGCAGACCCACCGAATGGCCCGCGCCCATATACGAATAGATGTCGCCGACAATCCCGGCCGCATGTTCGAAGTCGCGCGCGCGATACACGGTCAGCACCGGTGCGAGCTTTTCGCCCGAGAACGGATAGCGTTCGCCGAAGCCGGTTTCCTTCACCATCAGGAACGCGGGCCCGCGCTCGGCAATCTCGTCGAGGCCCGCGACGCGCGCGATGACCGCGGCCGAACGCGCCGTGCATTGCGGCGAAAGCTTGCCGTCGCGCCACATCGCGGACTGCAATCTGGCCTTCTGTTCGTTGTCGAGCAGCACGCCTCCGCATGCGGCGAGTGCATCGAGCATCGGCTGATACACGGCGTCTTCGATCACGACGCTGTTTTCCGACGAACAGCTGGTCGCGTTATCGAAGGTCTTGGAAAGCGCGATCTTGCGCGCCGCCTCGTGCAAATCGGCCGAAGCCGTGACGATCGACGCGACATTGCCCGCGCCCACCCCGAACGCCGGCGTGCCGCTCGCGTATGCCATGCGTACGTTGGCCTGCGAGCCCGTCGCCACGACAAGGTCGGCCTGCCGCATCAATTCGGCCGTAGCCGCCTTGCTGATCGGCGCGGGCAGCATTTGCACGAGATCGGGCGAAAGGCTGGCCTTCGCGAGTTGCGCGTGAATGAAACCGATCAGCAGCGCGCACGACGAATAGCCCTTCGGCGAAGGCGCGACGATTACCGCATTGCCGCATTTGAGCGCGTTGACGATCTTGTTCGCGGGCGTCGCGGCCGGATTCGTCGAAGGCGTGATCGCGGCGACCACGCCAACCGCGCGTGCGATTTCAACAATGCCGTTTGCTGCATCGCGTGCGATGACGCCCGTGGTTTTCTGGCCGTGCAGATCGCGCAGCAGGCCGAGCGTCTTGCGATAGTTCTTGCGGAACTTGTCGTCGACATTGCCAAGGCCCGTGTCCCTCACCGACAGCTCGGCGAGTTGCCGGTTGCGCGCCGGCTCCATGATGGCCCATGCGGCGGCGGCGGCGGCCATGTCGAGCGCCGCCTGCCCCGCCCGCTCGAATTCGCGTTGCGCGACGCGAGCCCGGCCGACCAGCGCGGCGACATCGTCCGCGACGCTACTGTCCGTGCTTGCCCCCTGCGCGCCCACTTCGGCGTGACTTGCCCTCACATTCATCTGATTGTCTCCAACGGTTATGTCTGTTCGTGCGAATAAATCTAGCGGGCGCGAAGACCGACGAAGTCCCGTTTTCCGCGGCTTTCCGTGCTGGGCGATGCAGTGAATCGGAAAACGCGAAATTCGGGACTTTCCGGAGTCCCGAAAACCGTGCATTCCGATGCAAAATCACTTCTATAAATTTGACGACGGCGCGCGGTTGCAGCGACGCGTCCGGAGGAGACTCGATGTCGTTCTCGAACCAGTCGAACGCCGCGGCCGTCCGCGCGTTCCGCGTACTCGAAACGCTTGCCGAAGCCGGCCATCCGCTATCGATGACGGACCTCGTGCATGCGCTCGGCTTGCCGAAGCAGACCGTGCACCGGATCCTCGTGCAATTGATGGATGCGTGGCTCGTCACGCGCGTCGCGGGCAATCGCCTCTACGAATGCTCGCCGCGCGTACGCATGCTCGCCGTCAACGTTCTTATGCATGCCGGGCCTGCCGCAGCGCGCCACGTGCTGCTCGAACAACTGGTGTCGAAGATCGGCGAAACCTGCAATCTGACGATGCTGGCCGGCAACGACGTCGTCTATGTCGACCGCGTCGAAACCGAATGGCCGCTGCGCATGCATCTGCAGCCCGGCTCGCACGTGCCGCTGCACTGCTCGGCGAGCGGCAAGCTGCTGCTCAGCTTCCTGCCTAAAGAAAGACGCGAACGCGTCATCGACGCGCTGCCGCTGCGTGCGTATTCGGAAAAAACCATCACGGACCGTGATGCACTGCGCAAGGAGTTGACGGAAACGCGCAGACGCCTGCTTGCGATCAACAACCAGGAGCACCTGCAAGGGCTCATCGCGATCGCCGTGCCGGTGATGCTCGACCGTAACCGCGCCTGCGCGGCCATCGCGGTTCAGGCGCCGGTCGGCCGCGTCACGCTCGACGACCTGCTCACCTTCGTGCCCGACCTGCGCTTTGCGGCCGACGAAACCGCTAAAACGTTCCGCGAATAAAAGCGTTCGCTGCGCGCCTTCGATGCGCGCAGCGACGGCACGTTATGAGCGTTACGAATGCTGCGCGCTCGCCACCGCGCCATACGTGCTCGCCCTTCGCTCGATCGCACGCGCGGACCATGCCGATATCAGCGCGGACAGCATGACGTAGGCGCAGACCATCCACGGCTTGCCCTGATTGACGCGCATCAGCGCGGTCGCAATGATCGGCGTGAGGCCGCTCGCGAAGATGCCCGAGAACTGATACACAAACGAGATGCCCGTGTAGCGCACGTTCGCATCGAACAGTTCGGCAAAGAGCGCCGCTTCGGGGCCATACACCATCGCGTAGAAGATGCCGAACGGCACGACGATCGCGGCCCAGATCAGGATCGTGTTGGTCGGCTGGCTCTCGATCAGCCAGAACGCAGGCAGCACCGAGAGTCCGCAAATCAGCGATCCCCAGCGATAAACGCGAGCCCGGCCCATCTGGTCCGACATCCTGCCGAACAGCGGAATGAAAAAGCACATCACGATGGCCGCGATCATCACGCCAAGCAGCGCATCGGTGCGGCTCATCGAGAGATGCTGCGTCAGATAGCCGATCGAAAACACCGCGAACACGTTGAAGAACACGCCGTCGATATAGCGCGCGCCCATGCCGAGCACGACCGCGCCGCGATAACGCGTGATCATGTCGACAAACGGAATCTTCGCTTCGCGCCGATTGCGTTTGAGCGCAAGAAACTCGGGCGTTTCCATCACTTTCAGGCGGATATACAAGCCGATCAGCACGAGCAGCAACGACGCACCGAACGCGATGCGCCAGCCCCACGAAAGGAAGTCCGCATCGGGCAGGACGCGCGAGATGGCGGCCACCACGCCGGCCGCGAGGCAAAGCCCGATCGAGAGCCCGATTTGCGGCAGACTCGCATAGAGTCCGCGTCGATGCGGCGGCGCATATTCGTAAGCCATCAGCACCGCGCCGCCCCATTCGCCGCCAAGGCCGATGCCTTGCAGCACGCGCAGCGTCAGCAGCAGAATCGGCGCCCAGACGCCGATCTGCGCGTAAGTCGGCACAAAGGCCACGCCCGCCGTCGAAATGCCCATGATGATCAGCGTCAGAATCAGTGCCGACTTGCGCCCCACGCGATCGCCGAAATGGCCGAACAGCACGCCGCCGAGCGGCCGCGTGACGAAGCCGACCGCGAACGTCGAATAGGCAAGCATCGTCGACACCAGCGGATCGTTCGCCGGGAAATACAGCTTGTTGAACACGATGCCGGCCACGACGCCGTACAGAAAGAAGTCGTACCACTCGACGGTCGCGCCGATCACGCTGGCAAATGCGACACGGCGGACGACGCGTTGATCGACGCGTTGATCGGATGACATAGGTGCTCCTCCATTGGAATGGCCGTACCGTTCGTTCGGCACGGCGCCTTATGCAAAGCCGTCCTGCTCGGTTCTCTGTGCCTGCTGATGCGTGTTTGCTGCTCAGGGCGTGTTGCTCAGTGCCTGCTGCTCAGTGCCTGCTGCTCATGCGCGCATTGCCCGACGCTCAGGCCTCTGCCGCCGCGGCCGCCGGCACAGGCTCGCGGTGTGCCGCATCGGCCGCGCGCGCATCGTCGAGAATCATGTCCGACGCCTTTTCCGCCACCATCACGATCGGCACGTTCGTATTGCCGGATACGAGCGTCGGCATGATCGAACAGTCGACCACGCGCAAGCCGCGCGTTCCGTACACACGAAGCCGTTCATCGACCACGGCGAGCGGATCGCCGGCCGTCCCCATCTTCGCCGTGCCCGACGGATGGAAAATCGTCTGTCCGTACTCGCGGCAGAAATGCAGCAGTTCGTCGTCGGTCTGCGCATCGGCGCCCGGCCGCACTTCGCGCTTCATCAGCGCGGCCATCGGCTGCGTGGCCGCGACGCGGCGTGCGAAGCGCACGCCGGCGACAGTCGTGCGGCGGTCGAGATCGGTCGCGAGGTAATTCGGCACGATCGACGGCGCATCGCGTACATCGGTCGACGCGATGCGCACAACGCCGCGCGACTCGGGCCGCAACTGGCAGATCGAATACGTGCAGCCCGGGAACGCATGCACTTCGCCGCCCGCGGAGTCGGCGGAAAGCGTCGAGAAATGAAACTGGATATCGGGGGTTGCCGCTTCATCGGGCAAGGCGCGGCAAAACATGCCGCCCTGATTGATGCCGACCGCGAGCGGACCGCTGCGAAACAGCGCCCATTCGAGGCCCATCTTCGCGCGGCCCGCCCATGAACGCAGCAGATCGTTGGTCGTGATCGGCTTCGTTACTTCGTAGATCAAACGGACCTGCAAATGGTCCTGCAGGTTTTCGCCGACGCCGGCACGATCCGCGACCACCGGAATGCCACGCTCGCGCAACAGCTCCGCAGGCCCGACACCCGACAGTTGCAGCAATTGCGGCGATTGCAGCGCGCCCGCGGTCAGGATCACTTCGCGCCGTGCACTGACCACGCGCGTTTCGCCATGCTGCAGGAACTGCACGCCGGTCGCGCGCGTGCCGTCGAAGCGGATGCGCGAAGCGAGTGCGTTGGTCTCCACGTGCAAATTCGTGCGCTGCCGCGCGGGCTTCAGATAGGCGACGGCCGTCGAACAGCGCCAGCCGTGACGCGTCGTCAGCTGGTAGTAGCCGACGCCTTCCTGGTCACCGGTGTTGAAGTCCTCGGCGGTGCGCACGCCGAGCCGGTTCGACGCCGCGATAAACGCATCGACGAGCGCATGCGGCTGCCGGATCGTCGAGGCCCACAGCGGGCCGTCGACGCCGCGCGTCGGACCCGCGCCCAGTTCGTTGTGCTCGAGCCGCCGGAAGTACGGCAGACAGTCGTTCCAGCTCCAGCCGCGATTGCCGAGCGAGGCCCAATGGTCGTAGTCCTCTTTCTGGCCGCGCACGTAAATGAGGCCATTGATCGAACTGCTTCCGCCCAGTGTGCGGCCGCGCGGCCAGTACAGCCGCCGATTGTTCATATTCGGATCGGGCTCGGTATGAAAGCCCCAGTTGTAGACCGGATGGAACATCGTCTTGCCGTAGCCGATCGGAATATGAATCCAGAGATAGCGATCGGCGGGGCCCGCTTCGAGCAGGCAGACCGAATAGCGGCCGCCTTCCGAGAGCCGGTTGGCAAGGACGCAGCCGGCCGAGCCTGCGCCGACCACGACATAGTCGAAAGTACCTGGCATTACATGTGTCTCCTGCTTCTTATCGTTCGACCTGGTGGTTCAACGGTCTTAAAAAGCGGTATGTTTCGTTTGAATTTATTGAGCTAGCGAGACCGCCGCAACCTCTTTCACCGGCAAAGGCACCAATCCGGACCGGAATTTGATCTTTCTGTTTCAGTTTGGCCTGCTTGAGGGTTGCGTCGAGGCTGCGGCCATCGACTTCGAGGAACCGAATGAGAGATTCGATCCAATCCGCGCGCATCGACTGTCTGTCGGATAACACACGCGTGCTGCGCGCGCTTGCCGTGCTCGAAGAGCTGGCCGCGGCGGGCCAGCCGTTCTCGCTGTCGCAACTGTCCGCGCGGCTGCATATTCCGAAAGCGACGCTGATGCGGCTCATCGAGTCGCTCGAACAGCAGGGCTATGTCACGCACATGCCGGATTCGCGCGGTGCCGACCGCGCGATCGCGCTCGGCCCCCGCGCCGCACAACTCGCGCTCACCACACTCGCGAACAATACGTTCACGCGCGCCTGCCGTTCGCTGCTGCGCACGCTCGTCGATTCGCTTGGCGAAACCTGCAATCTCACCGCGCTCGACGGCGACACCGTGCTCTATATCGAACGTGTCGAGACCACCGAACCGCTGCGTCTGCAGATGCAGCCGGGCACGCGCGTGCCGCTGCATTGCACGGCGAGCGGCAAGCTGTTCCTGTCGCAGATGCCGCCGTCCGAACGCCGGCTCGTGCTGTCGCGCCTCACGCTCAAGCGCATGACGTATCGCACGCTGACCGACACGACCCTGCTCGAAGCGGAACTGGACCGCCTGGCGGCGCGCGGCATCGGCATCGACAACGAAGAATTCGTCAGGGGGATGGTGGCGGTTGCCGTGCCTGTCAAAGATGCGGGGAACGGTCACGTACTCGCGTCGCTGGCGATTCACGCGCCGACCGCGCGCGCCAATCTCAACGATCTGCTCGCGACTGTGCCGAGACTCAAGGAAACGGCACAAGCGCTTGCGCCGCTACTGCAGCATGGGGAAACGCTGCCGGGCCGCGGCGTACGCGAAGCCAACGCACGATAAGAGCGAGTTCGCTACACCGCTGTGGCCTCTCAGACTTGAGGCATCCTCACGCCAGATTCGCTCGCCCCATCCTTCCTTACATCGACCCTTCGAAGACGAGCGGACAAACGGACGCGCGGCAACACGCGCGCTCGGCATCGAGCCTCAAGCAACGACATCGGGCGATTTACACATCGAACTGCCTGAACAGTGTCAGCGCGAACGATTGATTTATATCAATCACCGAGTGGGGGGAACCGCACACTATGTAGACGTTCCCAACATTCGAGGCTTTCCAAATGGACCTCCCGCTCAGCGGTATCAAAGTGATCGATTTCACCGGCGTACAGTCCGGTCCCGCGTGCACGCAGATGATGGCCTGGTACGGAGCCGACGTCATCAAGGTGGAGCGCCCCGGCGTCGGCGACGTGACGCGCAATCAGTTGCGCGACATCCCCGATCTCGATGCACTGTATTTCACGATGCTCAACAGCAACAAGCGTTCGCTCGAACTCGACACGAAGACGCCCGAAGGCAAGCGGATCATGGAGCAATTGATCCGCGAGGCGGACGTGCTGGTCGAAAACTTTCACCCAGGTGCGATGGACCACATGGGCTTCACGTGGGAGCACCTGCAGGAGCTGAATCCGCGGCTGATCTTCGGGTCGGTGAAAGGCTTTAACGACGATTCGCCGTACGCGCACATCAAGGCCTACGAGAACGTCGCGCAATGCGCCGGCGGCTCGGCGTCGACAACCGGCTTCTGGGACGGCCCGCCCATCATCAGTGCGGCCGCGCTCGGCGACAGCAATACCGGCATGCACCTGTTGATCGGCCTGCTCACCGCCCTGCTTGGCCGCGAAAGAACGGGCAAAGGCCAACGCGTGACGATCTCGATGCAGGACAGCGTGCTGAATCTTTGCCGCGTGAAGCTGCGCGACCAGCAGCGCCTCGATCGCGTCGGTTATCTCGAGGAGTATCCGCAGTATCCGAACGGCACCTTTACCGACGTCGTACCACGCGGCGGCAACGCGGGCGGCGGTGGCCAGCCTGGCTGGATCCTGAAATGCAAGGGTTGGGAAACCGATCCGAACGCGTATATCTATTTCACGATTCAGGAGCAGAACTGGCCCGAGACCTGCGACGCAATCGGCAGGCCGGAATGGATCGACGATCCCGCGTACGCAACGGCAAAAGCGAGACAGCCGCACATCTTCGACATCTTTGCCGAGATCGAAAAAGTGCTCGCGGATAAAACGAAGTTCGAGGCCGTCGACTATCTGAGCAAGTTCGACATTCCTTGCGCGCCGGTGCTGACCATGAAGGAGATCGCCAACGATGCGTCGTTGCGAACTAGCGGCACCATCGTCGAAGTGGAGCAGGAGAAGCGCGGCAAGTATCTGACGGTAGGCAGTCCCATCAAATTCTCGGGATTCACGCCGGTCATCAAGGGCGCGCCGCTGCTTGGCGAGCACAACGAGGAGATTCTCGCAGCGCTCGGTTATTCGAAGCAGCAGATCGACACGCTGCGCGAAACCAGAGTGATTTGACGCGCCTACCCTTCACCGCCGCTCACTGACCCGAACGAGATGCAAAATGGCCGATTCTCCGACTCAAGATACGATGACGGATGGTTTTCATCTCGTCGTGCAGTCGCTCAAACTCAATGGCATTGACACGATCTACGGTGTCGCCGGCATTCCCATCACCGATCTCGCGCGCCTTGCGCAGGCCGAAGGCATACGCTACCTCGGATTCCGGCACGAGCAGTCCGCCGGCAACGCCGCGGCGATTTCCGGCTACCTGAAGCAATGGCCGGGCGTCAGTCTGACCGTGTCGGCGCCGGGCTTCCTCAATGGGCTCGTGGCCCTCGCGAACGCGACGACCAACTGCTTCCCGATGATTCAGATCAGCGGCTCCAGCGACCGCTCGATTATCGATCTGCAGCAAGGCGACTACGAGGAGCTCGACCAGCTCAACGCAGCGAGGCCATTTGCGAAGGCGGCGTTCCGGATCAACCGGCCCGAAGACGTCGGTATCGGCGTCGCCCGCGCGATTCGCGCGGCAGTCTCGGGCCGTCCGGGCGGCGTGTATCTCGACCTCACCGCCGCCTCCCTCGCCGCGACGATCGATGCCGATGCCGCCCGACGCTCGCTCGTGAAAGTGGTGGACGCAGCACCGCCGAGACTTCCGTCGCCGGCCTCCGTCGCGCGGGCGTTGACGCTGCTCGCGGGCGCAAGACGTCCACTTGTCGTTCTTGGCAAAGGGGCCGCTTACGCGCAAGCCGATGCTGGACTTCGCGCGTTTCTCGAGGAAACGGGTATTCCCTATTTGCCGATGTCGATGGCTAAAGGGCTTTTGCCGGACGACCACCCTCAGTGCGCGGCGGCCGCACGCTCTTTCGTGCTGAGTCAGGCCGATGTCGTGATGTTGATCGGCGCGCGTCTGAACTGGTTGCTCGGCCACGGCAAAGCGCCGCAATGGTCGCCTGATGCGAAGCTGATCCAGATCGACATCGAACCCAACGAATTCGACAGCAATCGCGCCACTGCCGCCCCCGTTGCCGGCGATATCGCGACGACGATAGCGGCATTCGGCGCGGCGCTCGCGGCGACGCCGGTGCGCGCGCCGGCCGCGTGGACCGATGCCATTGCGCAACGGCGCAAGCACAACGAAGAACGCATGGCCGCGAGTCTGAACAGCAACCCCGAGCCGATGACATTCCAGAGCGCATTGCGCGCGGTGCGCGACGTCCTGGCGGCACACCCCGAGGTCTATCTCGTCAACGAAGGCGCGAATACGCTCGACTTCGCGCGCAACATCATCGACATGAAGCAACCGCGCAAGCGGCTCGATGCCGGCACCTGGGGCGTCATGGGCATCGGCATGGGCTATGCCATCGGCGCCGCGGTAACAAGCGGCAAGCCCGTGGTGGCGATCGAAGGCGATAGCGCGTTCGGTTTCAGCGCGATGGAGATCGAAACCATTTGCCGCTACGGCCTTCCGGTGGTTGTCGTGGTTTTCAACAACGGCGGCATCTATCACGGCGACGACATCAATCGCAGCGGCGGGGCGGATCCTGGCCCGACGGCGCTGATGAGCTCGGCGCGCTACGACCGGATGATCGAAGCGTTCGGCGGCAAGGGGCTGCATGTCACGCGGCCCGAGCAGTTGGCGACGGCACTGTCCGCGGCGCTGGCGGCCGGTACGCCCGCGCTGATCAACTGCGTGATCGATCCGCACGCAGGTACGGAAAGCGGGCATCTCAAGAACCTGAATCCGAAAAGTGGACTCGCCGCCGCGCATTGACGATCGGCGCACGCATACGCTTTTCCTTTACGGAGCAACATCCATGGACACGTCGTCAGTCGCCGCGGCGCGACCCGCCGGGCCGTTTTCGGACCTGCTGGTCATCGATCTCACTCATGTGCTGAACGGGCCGTTCGGAACCAATATCCTCGCCGACCTCGGCGCCCGCGTGATCAAGGTGGAGCAGCCCGGGCACGGGGACGATACGCGGCTGTACGGCCCGTTCGTGAACGGACAGTCGCTCTACTTCAGTTTCGTGAACCGGGGCAAGGAAAGCATCGTGCTCGATCTGAAAGCCGATGCCGACCGCAAAGTATTCCTGAATATCGTGCGCAAGGCCGATGTGCTCGCCGAGAACTTCCGGCCCGGTACGATGCAGCGGCTTGGCTTCTCATACGAGGCGCTCTCTGCGATCAACCCCCGGCTGATCTATGCGTCGTCTTCGGGCTTCGGCCAGACCGGGCCGATGGCCAGCTATCCCGCCTACGACACGATTGTTCAGGCCATGAGCGGCATTCTCGACGCCACCGGCTTTCCGGATGGACCGCCGACGCGCGTAGGCACGTCGCTGTCGGATCTGTGCGGCGGCGTCTTCATGTTCAGCGGCATTGCGAGCGCGTTATACGACCGTCAGAAGACCGGCAAAGGCGCGCATGTCGACGTTGCGATGTTCGATGCGACGCTCGCGTTCCTCGAGCACGGGTTTATGTCGTACGTGGCAACCGGACGCGCGCCGGGGCGAATCGGCAACCGGCACCCGTATATGGCGCCTTTTGACGTTTTCGAGGCGCGCGACCGGCAGTTCGTGATCTGTTGCGGCAACGATTCGTTGTTCCAGAAACTGTGCCATGCCGTTGCACGGCCCGAGCTCGCGACGGACGCGCGCTTTGCGGACAATCTCGGCCGGATGGAAAACAGCGCCGCCCTGAAGGCCGAACTCGAGCGCACGCTGCGCGGCCAGGACGCATCGCACTGGTTACAGGTCATTCACGAGGCCGGTGTGCCGGTCGGGCCATTGCTCGATATCGCGGAGGCGGCGGCCTTGCCGCAAACGGCCGCGCGCAACATGGTGATCGAAGCGGGAGGCGTGCGGATGCCGGGCAACCCGATCAAGATCAGCACTTATGCCGATCCGGCCGTGCGGCCGGGTGCGCCGTCGCTCGACGAACATGGCGCATCGTTGCGACACGAGTTCGCGGCCGTCACCGCGGTTCCCGACTGTGCGGGGCGGTAAATGGATATCTCCGTCTCGCGGAGCGGCGCAATTCCGCTGCATGTCAGCGTGCGCCGCGTGGTTGCGCTCACCACGGTGTGCGGATTCGTAGAAGTGATCGGCTATAAGGACGCTGGCGGCATCTATCCGGCGATCATGACCGGCAACACGGTGCAACTGGGCTGGAGCCTCGCGCAAGGTGAGTGGGCGCGCTTCTCGCTGCTTGCGTTCGCCGTCGGGGCGTTCTTCGTCGGCTGCATGATCGCGAGCGCGATCAAACGCCGTCTGAAACGGCCCGCGCTGGAACTTTGCATCATGTCAGCCGTGCTCGTGGCGACCGGTATCGTGCGCGAGCATACGGCGTTGCGCGTCTCCGTCGAGTTGCCGTTGCTCGCGCTGGCGCTCGCGATGCAGGGTGAAACCGTCAGCCGGTTCGGCGCCGTGTCGTTGCAAACGCTGGTGGTGACCAACAACATGGTCAAGTTTTCAGATGCATTCGTTGGGCGCTATTTTGGCGGCCATAGCCCAACGCACGACAAACGTCCCACGCTGGATGAAGTATTGCTGCCGGGCCTTGCGTGGCTGACGTACAGCCTCGCTGCGGCCGCGGGCGCCCTCGCCGCGGGCCTGATGTCGGAGCCGCTGATCATTCCGGCGCTGCTGCTCGTTCTGATTACGCTCGATCTGGTCAGGCTTCCGGAGCACTGACGGATTGCGCCGAACAGGTTCGATCTGCATGTCCGATAAGGATTCGATGAAATGAAAAATTCTTCGCACGCAAAGCACACCATTCCTGTGTTGCCGTTCCTGTGGCCGTTGGCGGCCGGCCTTGCGATGTTCGAAGCGGGCTCGGCGCTATCCGCCAGAAATCTCGCGTTTCTGGTCGAAGAGGAAAAGCTCCATTTCGGGCTGCATCCTGCACTCGCGAGCGCGAACCGCCCGCTACTCGACCTGCGCACGATGGTCTTGCGCGACTATTCGGCCGACGCGGCGCAAGGTCTGCCGACCATTGTCGATGCCCCTTATGCGGGCCACAGTGCGATGATCGCAGACTTCCATCCGGGACAGAGCCTGATGGAGACGCTCAAGACCCATGGCGTCGGACGACTGTTCCTCACCGACTGGAAATCGGCGACGAGCGACATGAAGGATCTCGAGATCGATCAGTACCTGGCGGAACTGAACGTATGCGTCGACGAACTCGGTGGTCGCGCCAACCTCGTCGGCTTATGCCAGGGAGGCTGGATGGCGGCGATGTACGCCGCCCGCTTTCCCGGCAAGGTTGCAAGCCTCGTGCTGGCAGGCTCGCCGATCGACACCGACGCGGGCGACGGGCCGATCAAGCGCATGGTGCACACGTATCCCGAGTCGTTTTACGAGGAGCTGGTCGAGCTTGGCGGAGGATTGATGCGAGGACGGATGATGCTGCGCGGCTGGAAGAACATGCATCCGGACCAGCATTACATCTCCGGGTACGTTGATCTGTATGAGCACATCGACGACCCTGCCTATGTGAAAAAGGAAGAGGCATTCGAAAGCTGGTACGAGAATCCGCTCGATCTGCCGGGACGCTGGTATCTGCAGGCGATCCGGCAGATCTTCAGGGAAAACCGCCTCGCGAAGGGGACATTTGTCGCACTGGGGCGCACGTTGAACCTGAGCGCGATCACGTGTCCCGTCTATCTCCTTGCGGGTGAATCGGACGACATCACGACGCGGGAACAGGTATTCGACGCCGCAAAATATCTGGGCACCCCGCCCGAGCGTGTCGCGAAGCAACTCGTGCCCGGCGGACACATCGGACTATTCATGGGAGCGCGCACGCTAAAGGAAACATGGCCGCGAATTGCTGCCTGGATTTCGACAGCCGCGTAAAGCGCCGAGCACGATACGACTGCGCGCACCCGGAGCAGATTCTGCCTTCGCACTACTGCCGGTCGAGCGACGCAGCGTTTCGTCACACACCTTCGACGAGAACGGCGCGATAACGCGCACCCTTGAACCGGTGCTGCGCGGCTTCCTGGTACGCCGGACTGTCGTACCAGGCACGCGCGGCGGCTGTCGACGGAAACTCCACGATCACGACGCCCTCGGGCGCTTCGCCCTCGAGAACCTGCTGAGGACCGTACGCAGCGAGGATCTTGACAGGATGACCCTTGAACGTCTCGCCGACCTTGCTCTGGTAGATGTCGAGTTCAGCCTGATCCTGCGTGCTTTCCTTCGTGAAGACAATGTAAGTGGCCATGGGCGTAGGCTCCTGCGATGGTGTGAGGAGCGACGATGATGCCATGAAACTACGCCGGGCTTCGATCCGCCGCGCCGGCGCAGATGTGGACAGCTCATCCCGGCGCGAGAACAACCCCAATCCGGGCAAGCGGTCGTTTAGCGACGTGGCATTGCAAAGCACCGGCCCTGCGCTTCGTCATTTTTTTGTAATAACCAGGTAACCGCCAGGTTCGAACCGCGCCCTTAGACTTTCCTCATGTTGTTTCAACACCATCGCAGCAACATCAACGAAAGGAGATCGGCATGAAACTCAGCATGATCGGCGCTACCCTCACTGCGCTCTCTTTGACCTTCGCAGCTCACGCGGCGTTGGCCGAAACGAATGCACCTGCCACCCCGGTTCACAATATCGTGCTCGTGCACGGCCTGTTCGCCGACGGGTCCAGTTGGGAAAAGGTCATTCCGCTGTTGCAGGCAAAGGGATTCCATGTGACCTCGGTTCAGAACCCGACGACATCGCTGGACGCGGACGTCGATGCGGTCAAGCGCGCACTCGCCCAGCAGGACGGGCCGACGCTGCTGGTTGCCCACTCGTACGGGGGCATGGTCATCAGTCAGGCAGGCGACGACCCGAAGGTCACAGGCCTCGTCTATATCGCAGCACGCGCGCCCGAAGCCGGCGAAGACTATCCGGCGCTGACGCGCAAGTTCCCGGCTGCCCCGGCATCGGCAGGACTGCAATGGTCCGCGGACGGCTATGGCAAGCTTTCCGAAAATGCATTCGTCAAGGACTTCGCAGGCGACCTGCCGACTGCGGAGGCCGAAAAGTACTACGCGGTGCAGCAGCCCATCGGCAAGGCCATCACCATGGCCAAAACAACCGTCGCGGCATGGCACGACAAACCGACATGGTATGCCGTCTCGACCGAAGACCGCACGATCAACCCGGATCTCGAACGATTCATGGCGAATCGGATGAAGGCGCACACGATCGAGATTCCTTCGTCGCACGTATCGCTGATCTCGCATCCGCAGGAAGTCGCTAATCTGATTCTGGAAGCGGCGGGCCAGCCGGCGAAGTGACGAATGACCGAGGGGGCGGCTTTCGCAATGAGGAGTGGTTATGCTCCTGTTGCGAAGCGCCCTGTTTGAACGGATTGCACCCGGTAACGCGATATTCCGCCGCCGCCTGATGCGCGGGCTTATCGCGCCTGTGAGACGAGCGCGCGCAAAACAGTCTCCAGTTCCACTTCGCCCTTCACAATGTCGGCCTCGTCGCCTTCGAAGGTGATCCAGCCTTCGTTGAACCCATCGAGCATGCGGATACGCGGCATGGGCTCCTTCATGCCTTGCGAGCGGAACAGCGCCTCCCACGTGTCACGCTGGACGACTTCCGCGACGACTGCGTGGCCGAAAATTCTCGCGAACGTGTCCGCGATTTCGATTGGGGTGACACGCCGTGGTCCTTCCAGCTCGACGACACGCATACCGCTCCAGGTCCGCTGAAGGAGTTGCGCGGCGACTCGCCCTACGTCCGCGGTAGCAACCATGGGCACGGCCTTGTCGAGCGGCTGCAGGAAGCTCGCGATCACCCCGTTGTCCCGGGCAGTCGCGACGTCCCATGCGGCGTTCTCCATAAACCAGCCCGGCCGCAGAAATGTCACGGGCATCGGCAAGTGGCGAAGTGCCTGCTCCATCAGCGTGCGCTGCGTCAGTAGATTGGTCTCGGTGGCCTGCGCGCCAATCGTAGAGAGGCAGACGACTTTTTCCGGCCGTGCGGCCTGAAGCGCCGTGCTCACGGCATTGATGACGACGCGCGCTTCGGGAAAGCCTGGCATCGGGTCAAATTCGGACGGCGGCAGAATGAACACACCCTTCGTACCTTTAAATGCATCCGTAAGCGACGCCGCGTCGTCCATGTTGGCGGTCACCACTTCACACCCGCGCTCGGCCCACTCACGTGCCCGAGCGGGATCGCGCACAACGGCGCGCAGCGCCTCGCCCGCGGCGAGCAACGTGCGCGCCATCGTCCCGCCAACTTTTCCTGTTATCCCTGTGATTGCGTACATTGCTGTTCTCCTTGTGCAGATAGATGTGGGCACCCTGCGAGCGGCGCTCAGGCGTGTTTCAGGCCGCGATACAGCCCCTGCTCGAACTGCCCATACAGATCGACTACACGAGGATCGTAGAAGGGCACTATCTGCGTGAACAGCGTGCCGGCCACTTTCCTGACCGGGTCGACCCAAAAATAGCAGTTCAGCAGTCCCGCCCAGCTGATGCTGCCGGCGCTTCGGCCATGAGGCCCCGGCTGTGTGTTGATATCGAAGGAAAGCCCCCACTTGTGAGGCATCCCGGGAAACTGATCAAAGCTATTCGACCATGCCGGCTGCGCCGTCTTCATTTCGGTTACCTGAAGATTACCGATGTGATTCTGGAACATTGTCGAAACCGTGTCGGCACGCAGGATCCGCTCTCCGCGGTACGTTCCTCCGTTTACCAGCATCTGTAGCAGCGCCATGTAATCGCGTGGCGTGCTGAACGCACCGCCTCCGCCCATAAAGAACTCTGGACGTTGATTCATCTCGAACGGTGCAGGCTTGAGCGACCCGTCGATCTGACGCTCGTGCATCGTTGCCACGTGCTCCTTCTGTGCACTGCCGATAAGAAATCCGGAGTTGTTCATACCGAGCGGCGCGAAAATGTGTTCGCGGAAATAGACTTCCAGCGACTGATCGGTCACGGCCTCAACAAGCTTGCCCACCCAGTCCATGCTGATGCCGTATTGCCAGCGCTCTCCGGGCTCAAATTCCAGCGGTGCCTTGAACGCGCCGTTCATCGAGTAGGCGATATCCGGCATGCCGGTCACCTTTTCGTAACGGGTCAAGTTTTCGCTCCAGATGCTATAGGTAAAACCCGACGTGTGAGTCAACAGATGACGCACGGTTATCGTGTTTCGTGCTGGACGCAGTCGGGGCTGCCCAGAAGCATCGAAGCCGTCCAGCACCTGAGGTGACTTCAGATCCGGAAGGATTTCGCCAGCGGGCTGGTCGAGCTGGATCTTGCCCTGCTCGATGAGCTGCATGCAGGCGGTTGCGGTGATCGCCTTGGTCATCGACAGCAGCCAGAACACCGTATCGGGGGTCATAGCCGTGCCAGCCGCGGGGTTGGCATGACCCGATGCGCCTTCGTAAATAAGGCCGCGCTGCGTGGCGCCCATCGCCACCACACCCGCTACGGTGCCGCTCTCGACTGCGTTCCGCAGGGCAAGATCAATGGGGGCAAACGCCTGGTCGTGTGCCAGAACGCGATTATGCGTTCGAGGCGCCTCTTCCGCCCCTGCTTCGATGGTGCTCAATCCGCCTATGGCGGTGAGGGCCAGGGCGCCCGATGCTCGCTTCAACAGATCGCGGCGGGTGAATCGATCCGTCATTTCATACTCTCCGGGAATGGGAATGCAATGATGAGCGTGACGTGCCCAGCGGACGCGCTTGATGCCTGAAGGCCCAAGATGGGAACGTGACGTGGACTGCATTGTGGGAAAGTACGATAAGAAACAAAATGACACGAATGACACTTATGAAGTGACCAACTGTCACTAATCGATGGCACCGCTGGTGGGTATCAGAGGCGATGCTTCGCGATCGCCAGGCGAACGCGTCGTGTTGAGGTGCCATGCGCCGACATCGAGCGGAACGCTCACGGGTGCGCCCTATTCCTCGTCGATTGCGAAACAAAAGGCACGCATGAATACGTTGTGCTTGCAACGATCTTTCAACGTTCACCCTCGTGTTTAGCCGGAGAACCTAACCATGAGACGACATGGTCGACAAACACGCTCGCAATGCGCCTGTTCCGCTTTCTACTCTGGTAGACCACGCAGATATCGACACCGTAATTCTGTAAGCGATAGCCCGGCAACACCTCGACGAGCGCGCTGTCGTCGAGCGCGGCCTGAACGAACTGACGTGGAAGCACCGCATACCCGCAGCCCGAGAATGTCAGCTCCTGCAACAATTTGGCGTTGTTGCAGACGACACTTGCGGTCGGTTCGATGACCTCGTCCTCGTCGCTATCGGGCGCTCTCAAGCGAAGTGTCGCGCCCCGCAAATCCGCCGGCCGGCCCAGATAGCACAGCCGTTCCAGATCGGCGGGGGTCTTTACCGATGGCATACCGGAGAGATAGCGTGGCGCGGCGACGATCGCGTACGAATGCGTGATCAAGCGGCGCGCGACAACCGAATCCGAAGGAATCAGGTAGTCGGCCAGAATAGCGACGTCAACCGCCTCGTCGATCAGGCTGAACGCGTCGTCCATCGTGAAGAACTCGATGCGGATCGCGGGATATTGACGGACGAAGTCGGAAATTACCGGAACCATGTGGGAGAACGCGACCGCACTCCCCGCCACCACCCTCAGGCGCCCTCGCAGCTCGCGGGTTAGCGAGACCACCTGACTTTCCGTTTCGTCGATCAGTTCGAGCGCCCGCTGGCATCCGTCAAGATAAGTAATGCCGGCGTCGGTTAGCGAAATGCGGCGTGTGGTTCGCTCGAACAGGCGAACGTTTAGCCGTGCTTCGAGTTGAGAAATCGCCCGCGTGATGGTCGGCACGGACGAACCGAGATGCTCGGCGGCGCGAGTGAAACTCCCCGCTTCGGCAACCTGAACGAACACCCGCATCGCGTTGGTTACATCCATGGAGCGTGCTCACAAAAACGATAAATGTTAGATGATCGACCGGGCGCAGTCTCGAGCGCGTCGCACATTTGCACCGTCAACCTGCCCGCCTTCCAGATTCAGGAGGCGTTGCCCGAAAGCGTGGCGACGCCGCCGGAGCCGAGGTCGTCACGGCGCCAGCCGCCTCGCGACGCGCGAATCAAGTCGACGTTCGCGTCGAGCTGCCGGGTCCGGTTTTCGATTACGCAGCGCTGCGCCGTGAGCGCTGCCGTCTGGGCGTCAACGACGTCCAGATAACTGGCCAAACCCTGACGATAGCGCGAAAGCGCGAGATCGACAGCAAGCCCGGCCGCGTCCGCCGCCTGTTGCAACTGTGTGACTGCGGTGGATAGTTGCGCGCGCAACGTCAGATCGTCTTCAGCCTGTCTGGACGATGCGAGCACGACGCTGCGGTAGCGTTTGCCTGATTCCTCGGTCGCCGCCCTCGCGGCGTGCTTCTGGAAAAAGATCTACACCACGCCCAATCCGGCGGCCGGTCGGCCTTCGATGTGCTGCATGTCGGTGGCCGTGGTCGGCAACACGCGCACGAACGGCGCCATGACGCGACCTTTCATCTGATCGGGCGGCAGACCTGTGTACTGCCACACAACAGCGATGACCGGCACGTCGATAGAGGGGAAGATGTAGGCATCCTCAACGCAGACAGGAAGCCGACGACAAGAACGATGATGGCCAACACGACAAACGTATAAGGCTCTTCAATGCGATACGAACGATACCGACCATGCAGTCTCCAACGTGCTGGCAGTTACGTGAGGCAAAGGGGGAAGTGACGGCACGAAAGAATGCTTGTGTTGCAATGAGGGAACAACCATGCTTTCTCTAAAAATCATTTTCAGAAACTCTAAAAATCGAAGCGATCAGACAGTTCCCAACTTGGGTAGGCACGCCGAACGATACTTGGCATGGTTATATGCCCGGAAATAAGGTCTTATGTGTGAATCCTTAGCCCATGCTTCATTCGTCGTGTGTGCGCATGGCCCCCGTTCAGCCTGTCCATTCCTGGCTGGAATTCCGCAATCTCCCGTGATGCCCTCAAAGAGGCTGACAAGATACTCCAAAGATCACCTCAATTTGAGTATCTGAGTCTTTACAACGTGCATATGCATGAATAGCATTTGTCTGGTCTGGAGTCGATGAAGAAGCCGCCAATCTGCGCACTGCCCTGCAGGCTTTGGGTACGACTTTTACAGCGACGGTCAAGGTTGCTCCAGATCCTTTTCACAAACGCAGAATCGCGTTCACCATGCCGTTTCGCACATCACTTATCTTTGCCGGCGCGTTTGCGATGTTCAACCTTTGGCTCGCCTATCGTTGCGTTCGGATTCGCCTGACCGGCCCTGGCGGAGTCGGAGACCTGGGCATCCCCCAACTGCGGGCTCGCATGCGCGCCCATGCGAACTTCGTCGAATACACCCCTTTTGTGCTGATTCTCATGGCGCTGCTTGAGCATTCCGGCGGATCGCAGGCGTGGCTCCGGGGACTCGGCATTCTCTACTTAGTGGGACGCGTCCTGCACGCACCAGGCATGGAACGTCCGAAATTCGCCATGCAGTTCATCGGCGCATTGATTACGTGGCTGGTTCTGCTTGCGCTGGCGATTTGGGCTATCGGGCATGCCGCTGGCGCTCGCTAAAGCGGCTAGGCAGAGGTGCGTGACGCTCAGAGAGCGACGTTCCCGGTGTCAACGCGTTCGTGTTCAACTTTAAGAACTTCTTTGGGATTGAATGTCATGCGCGCCACACAGATATTGGCATATTTTCAGGTGTCCAATATGCATTTTTCTTAGCTACATGAATGTCTCGCCCTGGCAGCGGATATTTATTACCGTGTCAAAACCCTCAGATATTTGCCATTGTTATGAATCGGCAAACCAATGGCGTTGATTCATAGATGACATGAAGTCGTCTGCGCCGAAACACCAATAATTTCACCTGGAAAGGAGTTTAAAATGTATACGAAAGACGTCCTGACAACTTTGGAAATTGGCCAGATAATGGCCTCTGCGCGCGCTGAGGCCGCGCTAAACAAATTACCAGTCAGCATTGCGGTAGTTGACGACGGCGGTCACCCACTCGCGCTCGAAAGAACCGATGATGCCGCCCCGCTCAGCGTCTATGTCGCGATGGAAAAAGCCCGTACTGCTGCCCTTGCCCGCAGAGAGTCGAAGACATTTGAAGACATGATCAACGGCGGCCGCACCGCGTTTCTCTCGGCACCTTCCGTTTGCAGCCTGGAAGGGGCCGTACCGGTGATCGTCAACGGTCGCGTGTTGGGGGCCGTGGGAGTATCCGGAGCGACCGCATCCGATGACGCAAGCGTTGCACGTGCGGGGGCAAAAGGTGTGGTCCCTTGATACTGTGTTTGGTAAGACCTGTAGTGCCTGAGCATAGACGTCGAAGGACGACCGCCTTGATAGAGTTCGATTGCTATCGGGATAGCGCCGGTTCAATCGCAGCTTCGCGCCTTTTCGGAGAATCGGATGTACGCTTCCGTCCACTGTAGTCCGACCAGCTTCGACGGGTTCGGCCGGTTGCGGATTTCGTGCTCTGAAGCATCGTCTCCGTGCTTCCGATCACGCCATCTGCGATGAGCGGCCCCGGTAAGCAGTGCCATGACGTAAGCGGATCTTCGTTTCAATCCATGAATCGGCTATCCGCTTGCTTTCAATGCCACTTCGTCGCCTGAATGAGCCATCGACATGATGCATCGGCGGATCTTTTATTTAATGACAGAATTGCCGTACGCCAGAAGCAACGTATGAATACTGATGACAGGTTTTACACGTGGAATGGCATGCCAGTAGATCATCGCGAATGGGTTAACGAGCTATCGATTCACGGCTGGAAATGCCGCCTCGATACTTCGCAGTTCGGCCCATCGCGCTTGAATATTGCACGTGCAGGTCAGGCTCTCATCTCGAGCGTAGAGGCAGCGTGGTTCGCAGTTTCGCCGGGATCGCCCCATCCCAGTGCAGCCTGGAATGAGGAGCGTCTAATCGTGCAGGTGGTGAAAAGCGGCGTGCTGTTCATCGAACAACTCGGACAAACGTCGGAGGTCGGACCGGGAGATGTTGTGGTGCTGGACCCGCAACGTAGGTTCACTGAGGCGTTTCGCGAAACGACACGCATGTCAGTGCTAAGCATTCCAAAATCCTCCTTACGCGAGCGAGGATTACCCGATAGATTGCCAATGCTTTTGCGCCCAAACCCCGCTTTGGCAGACGTCGATGCAGTGCGCGGCCTGGTGCTCTATCTGGCCTCTTTATCGGACAGGGCCAGCGAGTCGATACTCTCGCGGCTAGGGGAACAGTGTATCGACCTGATGGAAGTCCTTGTCGATGACCGTGCCGATCCAGCCATGCATCGATCGGTCGCGGCTAACACATTGCTCGCGAAACGACACATCGCGCGACATCTCGCCGACCCTGATCTGAACGCCGAGCGAATCGCGGCCGAACTGAATATGTCCAGAAGCACTCTCGAACGGGTATTGCGGGCCAGCGGCCTGTCGGTAATGAGCTATGTGTGGTCGTTACGGCTCGAGCGGGCAGCGCAGCGATTAGTTAGCGATACGTCGCATGGCGCGATAAAAAAAATCCTGTTTCAATGCGGCTTCTCGAACCATGCTCACTTTAGCCGTGCGTTCAAAGCTCATTACGGCATGACACCACGCGAGTATGCGGCAGAACATAAAGAGGCGCGCAGCGCAACGATGCAACAAACGCCGAGACACAATGTGGCAGGCATGGGGCCGTCGTGAGCTGACTCGTTGTCGCCAACGCCACGAAAGCTTTCTGCCATTCCATTTCTTTTGCGGACTGTACTCCTGCGTCGTGCTTGAACGGCATGGCGCCAGGACCATAACGAACAGAGGCCGCACAGCGCCATCAGAGTTTACGGCGAAACATCGGGCACCAGCGGAAGCTCCTGGTGCATCTCGTGAGCTGGATTAAAGGGACTTTGCTAGAAGCCCATTGGCCCTACTGATCGTGGCACCAGATGTTGTTCAAGCCGTCCTGCCTCTGTTGAGCCGGTCGGCAACAAACCGGAACCAGACGTTTTTCAATCAGTCTCGATTCATCCCACCTCCAACGTGTCGTTTCGCCGATAAGATTCCCCACGATGACTACCACCGATACTCAAGCCTCTTTCATCCCCCACCGCCCACTAATGGGCAGCGACCATAGAACGCTTGTGCTCGCGGCGCTCGGCGGCGCGCTCGAGTTTTACGACTTCGTTATCTACGTGTTTTTCGCGGCGGTGATCGGACAGCTGTTCTTCCCCACATCGATTCCCGACTGGTTGCGGCAGGTGCAAACCTTCGGCATTTTCGCGGCCGGTTACATTGCGCGCCCGCTTGGCGGCATCATCATGGCGCACTTCGGCGACCTCGTCGGGCGCAAGCGGATGTTCATGCTGAGCGTGCTGTTGATGGCGCTGCCGACCCTGCTGATGGGACTTCTGCCCACGTACGACGTGGCCGGTCTGGTCGCGCCCGTACTGCTGCTCATATGCCGTGTGCTGCAGGGCGCGGCCGTCGGCGGCGAAGTGCCGGGTGCGTGGGTGTTCGTCTCCGAGCATGTGCCGCGCCGTTACGTCGGTTATGCGTGCGGCACGCTCACAGCCGGTTTGACTGCCGGCATTCTGCTTGGCTCGCTGATCGCATCGGCGGTCAATCATCGCTACGGGCATGAGGAAATCGTTGCGTTCGCGTGGCGCATTCCGTTCCTGATCGGCGGACTGTTCGGCCTGCTCGCCGCCTTCATGCGCCGCTGGCTGCAGGAGACGCCGGTGTTCGTCGAAATGCAGCAGCGCAAGTCGCTTGCGTCCGAAGTGCCGTTGAAGGCCGTGCTGCGCGATCACGGCGGCCCCGTGCTGGTTTCGATGATCCTCACATGGACGCTGACCGCGGCGATCGTCGTCGTGATCCTGATGACGCCGACGCTGCTGCAAAAGCGCTTTCATCTCGACGCCGCGACGACGCTCGCGGCGAACTCGGTCGCGACCTTGTGCCTGACGATCGGCTGCGTGATTTTCGGCTCGCTGGCCGGCCGCTTCGGCGCGGCGCGCACGATTTTCGTCGGTTGCCTGCTGCTTGCGGTGTCGTACTACCTGATGTTCACGCGGGTCGCAGCCGATCCGTCGTCGCTCATTCTGTACTACGCGGTGACGGGCTTTTTCGTCGGCGCTGTCGCGGCGATTCCAGTGGCGATGGTCAACGCGTTTCCGCCGACCGTGCGTTTCTCGGGCATTTCGTTTTCGTACAACGTCGCTTATGCCGTGTTTGGCGGGCTGACGCCGATCGCGGTGTCGCTGATGCTGAAGTCGAATCCGGATGCGCCGCAACTGTATGTGGCTGTGCTGTGCGTCGTCGGCGCGCTCGCGGGCTTCGGCATGCGCGGCTCACGCAGGGCGTATCAGGCGAATTGAACGAAAGGAGAGCCGCGCAATGGAAATACAGCGGCGCGGCTTTTTCATCCTGCAGATTTAGCATCGGCCGGTATTGCTGCCAGCCGAGGTAGCGGGATCAATCACAGCTCCTGCCACACCGCCTGCCCGCTACCGTTGCCGTTGATTGTGAAACGCCAATCGTCTATGAACCGGAACTTCCCGTCAGCGCCCTTTTGTACCTCGATATGCCCTTCACCGCCACAGAGCTTTCCGGCCGCCGTGACTTGCTGGAAGAGCACCTTCAAACGGTCTTCTTGCTCGATCTGGCCGATGATCGCACCAAGCACCACGCCGCCACCGTGGTAGGTCGCGCGGATCACCTGACCGTTCTGCTCGAATGTGAAGATCGTCTCTCCGGCTTTGGCATCACCGGCCGTATTGCTAATCAGGGTAAATTGCTTTCCATCCAGGTCAAGCATATGGGCCTCGCTCGGTTCGTTCGCAGGGTGAATGAATTCCGCTCGTATGACATCGCTCTAGCGGAGGTTGTGAGAACGAGGAAACTATAGGTACAAGCGTCCAAATCAACAATCGTCCAAAATGACAAAAATCGAGTCATTTACGACAGGTGCCCTGCCATAGGAATCCTGGACAGAAACGAGTGTGAATGTTTCGGAGCAGTTCTCCTCTTGAGGCGCGAGGTGTGTGCCGCGCCGGTCTCGGTGGTTTGCATGCGAATGTCATTAAATCCTGCGGGCAATACAATTTTCGCCTTGGCTCGCAGTATCCAAACCACCATATTTTCATGAGGGTTCTATCTGCGCGACACGCACCAGTTTGCGATTGACGAATTCGGCAATGCCCAGTTCCGACAATTCACGGCCGAAGCCAGAATTCTTGACGCCACCGAACGGGACTTCCGGTCCAGCGTTGACAAACGAATTGATGAACACCATACCGGCCTCGATACGATCAGCCACCCGCTTCGCGCGCTCGATATCAGCACTGAATACCGACGAGCCGAGGCCGAATTTCGTTGCGTTCGCGATGTGGATCGCTTCATCCTCGGTGTCCACGACATGAAACGACAGCACCGGGCCAAAGGCTTCCTGATGGAAGAACGGGTTGTCCCCGGCGATATCGGTGATGATGGTCGGTTCGACATAGAAGCCGGGCCGGTTCATGCGCCGGCCGCCGCAAACAATGCGTGCTCCGGCAGCCTTCGCGGCGTGAATCTGCGCAATCAGCCCGTCGACGGCGCGCTCCGACACGAGCGGCCCGATGGCCGACGCCGGATCGGACGGCTCACCCACCGGCAGCGCGGCGTACTGTTCGACCAGTATCTGCAGAATCTGCGCGCCGCGTTCCCTGCCCACGACGATCATCCGCTTGATCGACGCGCAGGCTTGCCCGCTATTGATCATGCGTCCGAGTACACATTGCCTGACCGCCTGCTCGATGGGCGCGTCCTCGAGGACGATCGCAGGATCGCTGCCGCCGAGTTCGAGCACGACTTTCTTCAGGTTGCGCCCTGCCCGTTCGGCGACTGCGGCGCCAGCGCGCTCGCTGCCGGTCAATGTCACGCCACGGATCCGGAAGTCGTCGATCAGACATCCGGCCTGCTCGACGGTGCAGAAGAGGTTCGTGTACACGCCTTCCGGCGTTCCCGCTTCGACGAACAGACGCGCAAAGGCGAGCGCCGATTGCGGCACCTCCTGCGCCTGCTTCATCAGCAGTACATTGCCTGCGGCAATCTGCGGCGCGGCGACGCGCGCGATCTGATAATACGGGAAGTTCCACGGCTCGATGGCGAGCAGTGCGCCGATCGGCTCGGTGATGATGACCGCGTCCGGCACGTCGGGCACCGCCCGCGGCTGCAGAAACGTTCCGGCATGCTTGCCGTAGTAAGCAAGAATATCCGCCGCAAGGTCGACTTCGTAATAGGCCTGGCCGATTACCTTGCCCATTTCCAGCGTGAGTAGACGTGCATATTCGTCGCGCTTCGTGCGCAGAATTTCACCCGCGCGCGCAACAAATTGCGCGCGTTGCGTGACGGGCCGATGCTTCCAGTCGCGGTGATAGCGCTCGTGCGCAACGTGCAGCGCCATCCGTATTTCCTCATCCGTCTGGAACGGAAATTCCTTGAGCAGCTCGCCCGTGGCCGGGTTGACTGTGCGAAAACCCATCGTATTGCTCCTTTGCGCTTCATTAAGTGCGTTCCAGAATTCAGGAACGGAATCGTTGTGTTCGCCGTCGAGGAGTGGCTGCGGATGCTCAGGCCCGCGAGGGAGCGGCAACGCGCACGACAACCTTGGCATCGCTTTTACCGCTGATCACGCGAACCAGCGCCGCCGGCGCATTCTCGAGCCCGTCGACGATCTGTTCGCGGTAGCGCAGTTCGCCCGACACGACGAGTGGTACCGCAAACGCACGCCAGTCGATAAAGTTCTGCGGCCGGTCGTGCACGATAAAGCCCTCGATGCGCAGGCGCTTGCGGACGACCGGGAAGAGATTCGGGCCAGGTGCGGGCTGCATATCGTTGTATTCGGCGACCATCCCGCACATCACCATTCGCCCGAAATCGTTCAGCAGCGGGAAGACTGCGCGCTGCACGGCGCCACCGACATTCTCGAAGTAGACGTCGATGCCTCGCGGACAGGCATCGCGCAGCGCGGCGTGCACGTCCGTGACCGAGCGATGATCGATACATGTGTCAGCACCGAGCTCGTGGCACACGTAGCGGCATTTCTCCTCGCCGCCGGCAATGCCGGTCACATGTGCTCCGGCTCGCTTCGCGAGCTGCACGACCACGGAGCCTACCGCGCCCGACGCGGCTGAAACGACGACCGTCTCGCCGGGCTTCGGCTTGCCGATCTGCGTCAGTCCCGCGAATGCGGTTGTGCCCGGCATGCCAAGGATGCCGAGGTAGGTCGACCACGGCGCACCGCCGTCCGGTAATAAGGTCAGCGCCGATGCCGGGGAAACGATGTGGCTCTGCCAGCCCCGTGCACCAAGTACGATCTGGCCGGGGATAAAGTCGGGATGGCGCGACGCGACCACTTCGCCAATGGTCTCGCCGGTCATCGGCTCGCCGAGCTTCACCGACGGCGCGTACGATCTGGCATCGTCCATGCGTCCCCGCATGTAGGGGTCGATCGAGAGCCATAGGGTTCGGGTGAGAACTTCGCCGTCATCGGGCTCAGGCATTGCGCCCTCGACAACGGCGAAGTTGCCGGCTGTCGGCTCCCCGTGCGGGCGGCTGCGCAGAATGACGGAACGGCTGATTCCGCTCATGGGTTGCATCTCCGTATGAATCGGCAAGCGCAGCGATACGTCGAATTGGACGCAATCTCCATCTGCGATGCGTTGGCTCGATCCTACGGAGGCCCGCGCGAAAGATTAGCGCCCTTGGCCACAGTTGACTCGTGCATCAGATGCAGCAATTCAACGGGATCGACGCGCGATGGGTGGCGGGCGGACTACCAGGGCTGGACCTTGAACCTGTCGACGATCCAGTCGATGAAGACGCGCGTTTTGAGCGGTGTGTAACGCGCGGACGGACGAACGAGGTGGACACCTCCGCCGTGAGTAAACTGCCAGTCGGACAGGATCGGCACGAGCTGGCCGCTGGCGAGTTCGTCGACGATCAGCCAGCGGGCGCAGACCGTGATGCCGATACCCGCTACAGCGGCACAGACGAGACTGGACGAATCGTCGGCCGTCATCCGGAACGGGAGGCGCACGGTATGCACTGTGTCGCCGTTGCGGAACTTCCATTCCGGGTAGCCTTCGAGTCGCGGATTGGCGAGACAGACATGCATAGCCAGCTGATCAGGCGTTTCGGGCGTGCCATGCTGCGCAAGATAGGCACGCGACGCGACCGCGAGGCGCTCGTTCGATGCAAGCTGGCGGGCAATCAGCCGGCTGTCGGACAGATTGCCGAGGCGAATCGCAAGATCGAAGCGCTCGTGGATCAGATCGACGTAACGGTCGGAGTATTCGGCTTCGATGGTCACCTTCGGATAGGCCGCGAGGAACCCGGGTAGCAGCGGCGCGATACGGCGCTGGCCGAAGGTGGCCGGGAGTGCGATACGTAGCGAACCCGAGGCGATGCTGCTGGTCTCGGTGGCTTCGTTGCGGGCCTCTTCCATCATCGATAGGGCCGAACGCATGCGGCGATACAAGAGATTACCCGCTTCGGTCGGCGCAAGACGGCGGGTGCTGCGTTCAAGCAGACGGGTAGCGAGACGTGCTTCGAGCGCGCTGACCCGCCGGGAAACGATGGATGCGTCGCGGTTCAGCACATCGCTCGCCGCGGCAAAGCTTCCCCCCTCGAATGTTGCGAGAAATGCCAGTACTTCATCGAATTCGGCGCCGTCCATTTCAGCTCCATAGTTGTTCGACAGGATGGAGCCACCGAGCTCCCAGGTTTCGATTATCTCCAGTCCGACTGGAGACTGAGGTCGCCAGCCAGCTGATTGCAGACCGCTCTACCGCCAATAACGGTAACCGCGGCGCCGTCCCCACCCGTATCTTCAGTTTGTTCGCTGTCCGCGCACAGGTGCAAGTCGACGCTTGTTACTTTCATGTCATTCACGCTGACATGCGGCCCCGTGAGCCCGCAAGTTACATCCCAATTGCTTGCGTTGCTCGTTGTCCGTCGGCCCCACATGATAGGCACGTCCGACTGCCCGCGTCCGGCGCCCGAACTTTCAAATTCCATCGAATCGGCTCGTTGCACGTCGGCATCGAAGCTGCTTTCGCGCTATGTGTTCCGCGCGACGATACAACGCGACGATTTAGTAGCGTCAGAGATCGAACTCGAAGTCTACGTTTGAACTGGATTCGCACACTCGCCAAGCGCGCCGGAGATGTTTTCCATCCAGTCGAGCGTTTGCTCCCAGTCCGGCGTGTCGCGAGAGCGCGCGCAGAAGATGCGCACACGCGGATGCAGCAGCGCACGACGCGATTCACGCTGAAACGACGGAGCCGTCCACTCATGCAACGGATCGGCTTGCGTATCGCCGAACGCTTCACGCGCGCGATCGCGGACTGAATCGGCATCGACGACTTGCGCCAGCGGATTGAATCCCACGATGCTTTCGCGCGCGAGTCGCCGTTGTTCCGCACTGGCGAGATCGAGCTTCGTCATCGCGATTGTGTGCGCTGCGCCGAGTTGCGCGGCAACGTTGTCGAACTCGTCCACGTCGAGCGGCGGCCGATCCGCTCGAACGCGCTCTCCGTTATCGACCCGCAACGGCCCTGACCCAAACCCGCCGCACGCACCTCGCACGAGGCATTCACGCCCGCCCTATCGCTTCTCGTCGCGCACGAAATACCAGTGGTACAACATCCGCTGCCCGACGCGCCTGAACGGCGCAAACATATGCGGCGGCAACGGCGACGTGAAGATCGGCAAGGTCTGCCGTGCGCCCTTGCCCGCAATCCGCTCGGCAAGACGCCGCCCGGCCTGCGACGAATACGACACGCCGTTGCCGCCATAACCGAGCGCGTAATACACCGCCTGCCGCGGATCAGGCTGAAATACGCGCGGCATCATATCGTGGCTCACGTCGACCCAGCCCCACCACGAATAGTCGATGCCGATGCCCTGCAGCGCCGGAAACTTGCGCTGCAGTCCGTGCACGAGCAGTTCGAAGTGCCGCGGATGCGGCGCGTCGCGACCCGTGATCGCGCTGCGGCTGCCGATCTGCACGCGGTTATCGGGCAGCTTGCGGTAATAGAAGCGCAGCGTGCGCGTATCGGTCAGCACCTGGGTCGTGCGGAAATTGCATGCGTCCAGTTCCGATGCCGTGAGCGGCCGCGTGACCATCGAGTTCGACAGGATCGGCATCACCTTGCCGTGCAATGACGGATGCAGACCCGGCGCCGTATAAGCGCCCGTCGCGATGCCGACCGCACGCGCGCGCACAATACCGCCCGGCGTGCGCAGATGATGCACGTCGCCCACCGTTTCCCAACCGGTCACAGGGCTCGCCGTATGCACCTTCGCGCCCGCCTCGCGCGCGAGCCGCAAGTAACCGTAGGCAAGCTTGAGCGGATGAATGCCGATGCCCTCGGGCTCGTGCAGCGCGCCGGCCGCCTCCGCATCGTTCACATAGTCGCGGCGAAACGCCTCGGCGCCGAGCAGCTCGGACGGGTAGCCGAACACGTCCTTCCAGACCTTCGCCTCGGCCGCGAGCTTTTCCATGATGCGCGGCCGGTGAGCGATCAGAAAATGGCCGCCCGGCTGCGGATCGCAATCGATCGATGCGACGAGCGACTTGAAGGTGTCGAAGCCCTCGCGAATCTCGTCGTGCATTTTCAGCGCGACGTCCTTGCCCCAGCGCTCGATCCATTGCGAACGCGACAGCCGCCCCGACGCATTCTGCCCTTGCCCGCCGTTGCGGCTGCTGCAACCCCAGCTGACGCGGTTGGCCTCGAGCACGACGGCGCGAATACCATGCTCGCGCGCAAGGAACAGCGCCGTGCACAGGCCCGTATAACCGCCGCCGATAATCGCCACGTCGACATCCATATCGCGCGTCACCGGCCCGTCGTCGGGCGGTGCAGCACCGGCCGTCGCCGCCCAGTAGGTCGGCGCGTACTGCTTGCCTTGCCCCGGCCCAGGCGAGACGAGCGGGTCGTAGGTCGGATCGTATTGCGCATAACCGTCGCTGCCGCCGTCGCTGCCGTCACCGCTGCCGCCGCGAACCACGGGCGAGCCCCGCTCGCCGAAATGAATCACACCATGTTTCATGCGGGTTCTCCTCGTGCGCGTCAGGCCGGCTGTTGCGGACGGTCCTTGCGGAAGGCCCGTTTCACCGCGATCAGACCGTCGCGAAACTCGAACAGGTCGCAGCCTTCGGCCTCGATGCGAAAACCTTGCGCATGCGTGCCGCTGAACACCCATTCGGAGACGCCGCGATGACCCGCCACCCAATGCCTGCCGTGTCCCCAATGCGCGTCTGGAAACGTTCTGAAGACCGCTTCGAAGGCGGCACGCACGGCGTCCTTGCCAACGTGACGCGTGCCGTGCACCTCGTTTCCGCCCGCTGCGTCGAAGACGCAGTCGTCGGTCATGAAGTCCATCAGCGCGGCGGCGTCGTGGCGGTTGAAGGCGTCGGAAAAAGCGGCGAGCGTGTCGGCCGTGACGGCCGGCGCTCGATCGAGCGTGTCGGGCATACCGTGTCTCCAGTGGAATGGCTGCAAAGCCGCACTGCGTTGCGCGGTGCGTGCGATGGCACTGTCGACACGTTAGGTAAGGCGCGCGCGCGGCGGTAGTTCCAGTTGGACGGATTCGCCTGGGCCAGCAATGAAAATCTGTTCAGTGCTCCTGCGATGCGCAGGTCTCGCGCATGACCTCCGCGAGCACCTGGACGCCCGCATCGATCTTCTCGGGCTTGATCGCCGAAAAGCCCATCCGGAAGCACCGTTGCTGCTCGAACCCGGCCATAAAGAACACATTGCCCGGTTCGATCAGCACGCTGCGCGCTTGCGCATCGGCGGCAAGGCGCGCCGCGTCGAGCCCGGGCGGCCCTTCGACCCAGCACGACGCACCGCCCGTGACCGGCACGTAGCGCGCATCGGGCATATGCGCATCAAGCGCCGCCATCAGCAACTGCGCGCGTTCGCGGTACGCATGCGCGAGCTTGCGCAGCAACGTATCGTGATGCCCGAGCGCCAGAAAATTGGCGAACGCGCGCTGGATCAGCGCCGCCGGATGACGCACCATGAGCCGCCGCAATGCGCGCAGTTCGCGGATCAGATCGCGCGGGCCCACCACGTAGCCGAGGCGCAGCCCCGGCGCAAAGGTCTTCGACAGACTGCCGATGTAAATCACGCGATCCGCCGTATCGAGGCTCTTTAGCGCCGGATGCGGCGCGCCGGTGAAGTTGTTCTCGCTTTCGTAGTCGTCCTCGATCACGACGAAGTCGTGCAGCTGCGCGAGCTTCAGCAGCGCGCGGCGCCGCTCGATCGGCATCGTCACCGACGTCGGGCACTGGTGGCTCGGCGTCACGTACACATAGTCGCATTGCGCGAGCACGTCGCGGTCTGCGTCGGTGCGCACGCCGCCGCCGTCCACCGCGAGCGGCAGGAGCCGCGCATTGCGCGTCAGAAAAATATTGCGCGCATCGGGATAACCGGGGTTTTCGAAGCCTACCGTCGTACTCTCGTTCGCGAGCAGGTCCGCCACGAGGTACAGCGCCTGCTGCGCGCCGATCGTCACGACAATCTCATCGGGCTTCGCGAACACGCCGCGGCGCGGCAGTACGCGCGTGCAGATCTGCTGGATCAATCCTTCGTCGTCGCGCTCGATCAGATCGGGCGCCCAGTTGCGAATTTCCATGACCGACAGCGCCTTGATACAGCACTCGCGCCAGTCGTTGGTCGGAAACAGCGCCTGGTCGAACTGCCCGTAAATGAACGGATACGCGTAGTTCTGCCAGTTGCGCGGCTTCACGATGTTGCGTTGCGTCGAAGGCGGCCGCGGCACGCGCCGGCTCCAGTCCGGACGCGCGCCGGCGTCGGCATGGTCCGCCGGCTGCGCATTGGCCGCATCGTCACCGGCTTCGCGCCACCGCGCGAAGTCGTGCTGCCCCTCGAGCATCGATGGATTCACGAAATGGCCGCTGCGCTCGCGCGAGATCAGATAGCCTTCTTCGACGAGCTGCTGATACGCAAGCACCACCGTGTTGCGCGCGACGCCAAGCTGGTCGGCCAGTTCGCGGCTCGACGGCAGCGCATGCCCCGGCATCAGCTGGCCGTCGAGGATGGAAGCGACCAGCATCTGCCGGATCTGCGCCTGCAGACTCAGGTTCGGCTCGGGCGAACGCTCGAAGCGCTGGGTCCAAAGAACCGACGAGGCCCGGCTAGGCATGCTTTCTCCTGATGGCGCACCGTTCGAGTGCACGAAAAAACCGCGGGAAAACCCGTGGGAAACCCGCGCACACGCTGTGCGGCAGGCTCGATGTGGACTCAACGATCGTCGCCGTCTGGCACTAACTTGAGCCGATCACTAATGACGATACTCGAAACAATCCGTTTCGAACGATTGGGGCAACCCCGGTCGATGCGGGCGAAATCCGGTATCGCGCGTATATACCCATCAGGAGACCTGCCCATGAATGCCCTACTTGCCCGGCTTTCCCGCAGTGGTTTCAAACGACCGCATCGAGGCCGACGGAATCTGTTCCATTTCGTGCGCTGTCTCGCAGTCGCGATGCTCGCGGCGCTCGCCGCTCACGCATCGTACGCCGAAGACAAGGAAGTGACGATCGCGTACCAGCAGATCGTGGACCCATGGGTCGTCGCGATTGCCAACGGCTCGATCGAAAAAGCGACCGGCTACAAGATCAACTGGCGGCAGTTCGAATCGGGCGCCAAAGTGGCGACGGCGATGGCCTCCGGGGACATCAAGGTCGGCGTGATCGGCTCGAGCCCGCTCGCCGCGGCCGTGAGCCAGGGCGTCGACCTGCAGCTCTTCTGGATTCTCGACGGCATCAACGAAGCCGAGGCGCTCGTCGTGCGCAACGGCGCGAACATCACGAAGCCGGCGGATCTGAAAGGCAAGACGGTCGGGGTGCCGTTCGTCTCGACGACGCACTATCACATGATGTTTGCCCTGCAGCACTTCGGCATCAACCCGTCGAGCCTGAAAATCCTCAATATGCAGCCGAATCAGATCGTCGCCGCCTGGGAACGCGGCGACATCGATGCCGCCTATGTGTGGAATCCCGCCCTGGCGGAACTGAAGAAAAGCGGCAAGGTGCTGATTACGTCGGGCGAGCTGTCGAAGCTCGGCAAACCCACGTTCGACGGGATTGCGGTCGATCGCAAATGGGGCGAGGATCATAAGGACTTCATGGCGAAATTCGTGAAGGCGATCGCCGATGCGGACGAGCAGTATCGCAAGAATCCGTCGGCCTGGAACGCGCAATCGCCGCAGGCCGCGGCGATTGCGAAGACCATCGGCGGGTCGCCCGCCGACGTGCCGGAGGCGCTGTCGCTCTACGCGTACCCGACGCTCGCCGAACAGGCGTCGCAGCAGTGGCTAGGGGGCGGCAACGCAAGCCGCGCGGCGTTCGCCTTGAAAGACACGTCGACTTTTCTGAAGGACCAGCATCAGATTGGCACCGTGCAGCCCGACTACGCGAAATTCGTGACCCCGGCGTATGTCGAGGCCGCGATGAAGCTCAAGTGAACGCGGCACATCGCGTACCGACCGCTGCCGCACATCAGGAGGCAATATGGAAAGCATGAGAGTCAGGAACGTGAGCGTGGTCTTCCCGGGCCGCACGCCCGGGCAGACCGTGCAGGCGCTCGATGACATCAACCTGACGATCAACTCGGGAGACTTCGTCGTCGCGCTCGGCGCATCGGGCTGCGGCAAGACGACGCTGCTCTCGCTGATGGCGGGCTTCATCTCGCCGACCCAAGGCGAATTGCTGCTCGGCGGCGAAAAGATCTGCGGACCGGGCGCCGATCGCGGCGTCGTGTTCCAGAAGCACGCGCTGCTGCCGTGGCTCAACGTGATCGACAACGCCGAGTTCGGCCTCAAGCTGCAAGGCGTGCCGAAAGCGACGCGCCATGAAATCGCCGTGCGCAACCTCGCGCTGGTCGGCTTGCAGGACTTTCACAAGCACATGATCTATCAGCTCTCGGGCGGCATGCAGCAGCGCGTGGGCATCGCGCGTGCCCTCACCTGCGACCCCGCGATGCTGCTGATGGACGAGCCGATGGCCGCGCTCGACGCGCTGACGCGCGAAACGATTCAGGAACTGCTGCTCGACGTCTGGCGACAGACGAACAAGATGTTCTTCTTCATCACGCATAGCGTGGAAGAAGCGCTCTTTCTCGCGAGCCGTCTCGTCGTGATGTCGCCGCGGCCCGGCCGCATCACGCACACGTACGACCTCGATTTCAATCGACGCTTTCTCGAAACGCGCGACGCGCGGTCGATCAAATCGAGTCCCGACTTCATCGCGATGCGCGAGCGCGTGCTCAGCATCATCTACGGCGATGAGAAAACGCATGAGGCCGAAAACGAGGTGACGCATGTTTAGTTCGAAGTTGGGACAGACGCTGACGCACGATCACGCCGCACCGGACAGCCGCGACAGCGCGGCCCCGCCGCCGCGCAAACCGGTGCGCCGCTCGCGCGTGCTCGCCAGGAAGCCCGTCAAGCCGGGCGAGTCGTTCGGCGTGCCGGGGCAAGGCAGCAGCCTGGCGATCAGCCTCCTCACCGTCATCGCGTTCGTCGGCTTGTGGTTTATCGCAACCAATCTCCACTGGATCAAGCCGCTCTTCTTACCGTCGCCGCAGGCGGTCTACCAGAAGTTTCTCTATGTCGCGACCGAGGGTTTCGCGAACTCGACGCTTGCGCAACACACGGGCATCAGTCTCCTGCGCGTGTTCGGCGCGTTTCTGCTCGCCTGCGTGACGGCCATTCCGATCGGCATTCTGATGGGCGTGACGCGTCTTGCGCGCGGCGTGTTCGACCCGCCGATCGAGTTCTACCGGCCATTGCCTCCGCTCGCGTATTTGCCGCTCATCATCATCTGGTTCGGCATCGGCGAATTTTCGAAGATCCTGCTGATCTACCTCGCCATCTTCGCGCCGCTCGCGATCGCGGCGCGCGCGGGCGTGCGCTCGGTATCGATCGAGCAGATTCATGCGGCGTACTCGATGGGCGCGTCGCGCACGCAGGTGGTGTTCCACGTGATCCTCAAGGCCGCGTTGCCCGAGATCTTCACGGGCATGCGCATCGGCATCGGCGTCGGCTGGACGACGCTGGTGGCCGCCGAAATGGTCGCCTCGACGAGCGGTCTCGGCTTTATGGTGCTCAACGCCGCGGAGTTTCTGTCGAGCGACGTGGTGATCATGGGCATCATCGTGATCGGCTTCTTTGCGCTTTGCTTCGACCTGCTGATGCGCTACGTCGAAAAAGTGCTCGTGCCGTGGAAAGGAAAAGTCTGAAAGCGGCCTGAGCCGATGCACGTCTATCTGTTCAAGGACCGCAGCGCCCGTACGATCGCGATCGAGTTCGACGAACGCACCGGCCGCGCCCTTGCCTGGCATCGCGATCAGCTGGCCGGCTGGCTCGATTTCGAGTCCGTTGCCGGCACGCCGGGCGGCGCGCGGGCCGCGCTCGTCGATCTGTTCGTCGAACCGGCGTTCAGACGCTCGGGCATCGCGCATACGTTGCTCGCGCATCTGTGCGCCGAGATCGACGGACCGATCGAGGTCGATGCGCCGGCCGGCGCGCACGGTGTCGAATTCCGCTCGCTGTGCCGCAACCTCGCGTGCGAGGGGCTGATCGTCGCGCGGTCGCGCTAGCCGGTCAGTTGGTCAGGTCGCCGTCTTCCGCTGCAGTTGCGCCGGCCGGAACCGAAAACTCGAACACCGCGCCATGCGGCACGTTCGCGCTGACCTCGAGCGTGCCGCCATGCGCTTCGATGATCGACCGGCAAATCGAAAGACCCATGCCGAGCCCGCTATCCTTGGTCGTATAGAACGGCGCAAACAGCCGGTCCGCATTCGCCGACGGCACGCCCGGCCCCGAATCGCCGACGGCGACCCGCACGGCGCCCGGCTCGCCGCTGCGCGTGCTGATCGTCAGCTCGCGCCGCCGGCCGTCGACTGCGCTCATCGCCTCGATCGCGTTGACGATCAGGTTCATCATGACCTGCTGCAATTGCACGCGATCGCCGGTCACGAGCGGCAATCCCTCGGCCAGCCGCAGCACGACGCACACGCCGTCCTTCTCGGCCTCGCCGCGCGTCAGCGCGACGACTTCGCGAATCGTGTCGTTGATGCGCAGCGTTTCCCTGCAGGTCGGCGCGTTCCTGACGAGACCATGAATGCGGTTCATCACGTCGCTCGCGCGCATCGCATCGTGAACGATGCGCTCGAGCACCTCGCGCACTTCGCCGAGCTCGGGCGGCACGCGATCGAGCCAGCGCAGGCCGGCCGATGCATTGGTGGCCGCCGACGCGATCGGCTGCTTGATTTCATGGCTGATCGACGCAGCAAGCTGCCCCATCGTCGTCACGCGATTCGCATGCGCGAGTTCGCGCTGCATTTCGCGCGCATTCTGCTCGGCTTGCCGCCGCTCGCTGAGGTCGAGCACGAACGCCACGCCGCGGCTGCCGTCTTCTTCGAACATCGCGATGCCGATCATCACCGGCACGCGGCTGCCGTCCTTGCGCAAGTACTCTTTTTCGATCGGCTGCAGCATGCCCGTGGCGCGCAACATGGGCACCCACAGGCGGCGGTCGCGCTCGAGCCAGTCGGGCGGCGTGAGATCCATCCAGCTCAGACGCCCCGAAACGAGATCGTCGCGGTCGTAGCGGACAATGCGCAGAAAGGCGTCGTTCGCTTCGAGAATGGTGCCTTCGAGCGCGAAGATAAAGATGCCGACGATATTCGCGTCGACCAGACGGCGAATCTTGCCTTCGCGCTCGGCCAGATCGGCGTACAGGCGTGCATTTTCGAGCGCGATCGCCGACTGCGACGCAAGCAGTTTAAGCACCGCGACGCGCGCAGGCGCGAAAACGCGCGGCGCGAGATGGTTCTCGAGATACAGCACGCCGATCAGCTTCGCTCGCGCAAGCAGCGGCAGGCAAAGAATCGAGCGCGACTGCCGCTCGCGAATATAAGGGTCCGCCGAAAAGAAGTTCTCCGCGCACGCATCGTCGAGTATCACGCAATCGCGCGAATGCAGCGCGTAGTTAAGCACCGATTGCGGCAGGTCCGACGCATGCGCGACGCGATCGCCGATCCCGACCACCACCGCGCGCTCGCCGACCGACGCCTCGGCGGCGATGCGCGCCTCGGCGCCATGCAACACCACGAGCAACCCGCGTTCGGCGCCGGCCTGCTCGATCGCCGAACGCATCAGTACGTCGAGCATCTTTTCCAGCACGATCTCGCCCGAGACCGCTTGCGACACCTTGATCACCGTAGCGAGATCCAGATAGTCGACCGGCGCGCCGATCGTCGCCGCTGCCGCGACTGCATGCGCTGCTTCGCCGGCGAGTTCCGGGTACGACTCGTCGAGTTGCCGGACCTTGCCGTCTGCACCCCAGCGAAAGTAGCCGTATCGCGCATCGCGCAGATAGGCGCGGCCGATCCTGTCGAAGCCGCGTGCGAGATAAAAGCGCGCGGCCAGCTCGTTGGCGAGCGCTTCGTTCTGCACGAAGCCATGCTCGCGCGATGAGCGGATCGCTCGTTCGTACAGGTGCATCGCATCGCTTTCGCGGCCTTCGATTCGCGCGATTTCCGCGGCGATCAAGGCGGCGCGATTCTCGAGATTGGCCGGACATTTCTCGGCCCATCGCGCGATCAGGCCATAGTGGCCGGCGATCGCTTCCATTTCGCCGCGGCGCTCGCGCGCGCTCGAGAAATCGCATGAGGCGGCATGCGCGAGCGCCGCATAGAAGTGGTATTCGGCCTGCTCGAAAGAAGCAGGCGATGTCCATAGCAGCGGCGCCGCTTTCGACGCAGCCGCAACGGCTGCGGCTTTGTCGCCGGCGAAAAAGCGCGCCTGCAGCTTGCGAATCCAGTAAATGCAACTGGGGTTGGCGAGCCCCGGAGTCGCCTCCAGATGCTGCTCGAACCGGGACTCGTCGAACTGCGCGTCATCGAACGTTCCAAAACGCGGCGTGAGCCCGCGCATCGTACGGATAAACAGCAGATGGCCCGTCATCACGTCGACGATGAGCCCGAATCGCGTCTTCGACGCATAGTCGAAGCCCCGCTTGCCCTCTTCGTGCACCTGATCGAGCGGATCGCCCGACGCGATCAGGTCGGTCATCAACGAAAAGTGGATGTAGGCCGCGAAGCTCAGGTCGCCCACCTCCACCGCTGCATCGAGCGCTTGCTGCAGCAGCTCGCGGCCGCTGCGAATATGATTCGTCCACGGATTGATGCTGTAGGCGAAATTATTGAAGCAACGCGCCTTGAAGCGGCTCAAACCGGGCCGCGCGGCAAGCTCGAGCGCGAGCTTGCCGAAACCGAACGCAACGTCGTGATCGCCGAAAAATGTGCGCAGGAAAAACCCGAGCAACGAGTACGCGTAGACCGAACCGTTGCTGTTGCCGTGCTCGAAGCTGAGGTTCGCGATACGGCACACCACGAGGCAGCACAGGTTCATATCGGTGAAGTACGCGGCCGGCACGATCTCGGTCAGCACCTCGACAATCGCCTTCGCCGCGGGGTCGGACATCGGCGGCAGCGCGGCCAGCCGATCGAACGGCTGTCTGTCGAGGCGCTTGCGCATCGCGTCGTATTCCGCGAGAACGTCTTGCCATGTCACCGCCGATGGCCACGGCGCGCCGGCGCTGCGCATATAGTCCGACGCCACCTGCACGCTCTCGTCGAACTGGTTGCGCATCGTGTGGAGAATCTCGCGCAGGCTCGCTACCGCGGCGAGATCGGTCAGATTGTTCGCGCGAGCCGCAAGCAGCGACAGGCTGGCTTCGGCCGCGGGGTCGCCCGTGATCAGTTCGCATTCGGCGCGCTGAAGGTCGAGCGCGAACACGAGTTCGTAGTGCGTCTCGCCGCTTTGCGCAGGCAACAGCGCGCGGCCCGCCGCGAAATAGCTGAGCGCCGATACATAAGCCGACGAGGCCTTCGCGCGCTTGCCCGCCATCAGATCGAGGCGCGCCACGCGCTCGCGCTCTCCGTCGGTCGTGATCAGCGGCGCACCCTGGTTCAGCTGATTGACGATCTCGAAGATCGCATCGTCGCGCCGCGCCGGCGGCGTATGCGCGGCGAGCATCCTGCCGATCTGCAGATGCGCCGCGGCACGCGATGCTTCGGGAATCAGCAGATAGGCCGCTTCCTGCACGCGATCGTGCGCAAAGCGGTAGACGCCCGATAATCGCTCGACGAGCTCGAGGCGCAGCGCATCGGACAGATCGGCATGCACGCGTTCCTCCGTGCTGCCGAGCGCAACGGCAAGCAAGCGGATATCGGCGGCATTGCCGATGCAGGCAAGCTGCTGCATCGCGGCCTGCGTGCGCAACGGCAAACGCACGAGCTTGCCGACCATCAGATCGACGACGTTATCGGTATAGCCCTTCGCATCGATCGAATCGAGATCCCAGCACCAGCGCGACACGTCGTGCGAAAAGCGAAGCAGGCCTTCGTCGGCGAGTTCCGCGATGAACTGCCGTGCAAAAAAAGGATTGCCGGCAGTCTTCGTATGCACGAGGTGCGCCAGCGGATCGGCGCTGTGCGGCTCGCAACGCAGCGCATCGGCGACCAGTTGCGACAGGTGTTCGCGCGCGAGCGGCGCGAGCTTCAGTTCGTCGATTTTCGCACCTGCGTGTCCGATCGCGTCGAGCTTTCTGCGCAGCGGATGGCCCGCATCGACTTCGTTGTCGCGATACGCACCGATCAGCAGCAGATGGCGCAGCCCGGAGCGCGTGAGCAGATCGTCGAGCCAGTCGAGCGTGGCTGCATCGAGCCATTGCAGGTCGTCGAGGAACAGCGCGAGCGGGTGCTCGGGCCGCGCGAATACGCCGACGAAGCGCCTGAACACGAGCTGAAAGCGGCGTTGCGCGTCTTGCGGCGCGATGTCGGGCACCGGCGGCTGCTCGCCGATAATGAGTTCGAGCTCGGGCACCACGTCGATCATCAATTGCGCGTTCGGCCCTAACGCGTCGCACAGCGCGAGGCGCCATTCGGCCAGCTCCGCGTCGGATTTCACGAGCAGCGGCCGCACGAGTCCCTGAAACGCCTGCGCGAGCGTCGAGTATGGAATGTCGCGCCGGTACTGGTCGAATTTGCCCGATGCGAACAGGCCGCGCGGCGGCACGAGCACTTTGTGCAGTTCGTTGACGACCGACGACTTGCCGATGCCGGAGTATCCGGTCACCAGCACGAGTTCGGGCGCGCCGCCGTCGACGACGCGATGAAACGCGCCGAGCAGCACGTCGATTTCATGCGCGCGCCCATAGAGCTTTTCGGGAATCACGAGCCTGTCCGGCGTATCGAATTCGCCGGGCGCGAAAGGTTCGATCGAATGCCGCACTTCCCATTGCGCGAGACAGCGCCGCAAATCGCGCTCGACGCCGCCCGCCGTCTGATAGCGCTCCTCGACGGTCTTGGCCAGCAGCTTCATGACGATGGCCGAGAGCGCGCGCGGCATACCCGCGATTCTTTCGTGCGGCGGCACCGGCTTGCGCGCGATATGGCAATGCACCCACTCGATCGGATCGTCCGCGGCAAACGGCAAGGAGCCCGTCAGCATCTGATAGAACATGACGCCGAGCGCATACAGATCGCTGCGCGCATCGATCGAGCGGTTCATGCGGCCCGTCTGTTCCGGGGCCATATAGGCAAGCGTGCCGGCAATCGTCTCGGGCGGCTCGGGCGCCTGGCGCTCGCGCGGCAGGCGCGACGCGATGCCGAAGCCGGTGAGCCGCGCTTCGCCATTCGCGCTGACGAGCACGTTGGACGGCTTCAGGTCCTTATGGACGAGACCCCGTTGATGAACCTTGCCGAGTGCCGCGACGATCGCGATCGCCAGGCGCAGAAAGCGCTCGACCGGAAGCGGCGCCGCGAGCAGCCGCACGAGCGGCTCGCCGCCCGTGTCTTCGAGCAGCAGGAGCGTTTTGCCTCGTTCCCGAACGAGTTCGAGCGGCCGCGCGGCCCACGCGCAATCGAGCTCGTCCTTGAGGCTATGTTCGTGCGCGAGCCGCTCGAGGCTCGCCGGCGTCGGGTGTTCGGCCGTGGGTCTGACCGCCAGCAACGCGACGCGCGCGCCGCTGTGCTGCCGGCACCACATCCGGCACAGAGCCAATTCGCCGTCGCCCCACAACAGCTGGGACTCGCCATCTTCGAGCATGCCGGACCGGAAGGACATCTGAACTGTTCGCTATCAGATCGGATTGCCTTTGTCGGGGCCGATGTGCGATGCAAGTGCACGTATTGAATCGGCGGGGACACGATCGCGCGGGACCGTGGTGAAAGCTAGTCTGCCACAGCTGCAAGCCCTTTGACATGCTGGCTTTCCAGAGCACGAAAGCTGCGTTCTGAACCGGTCGAGGCCGCGACCAGGCCGCGATTTGACCGGCATTAAACTTCAGATCATTGCGCGCCATGCGTTCGCTGTTTCGTTTTTGGAAAGTCCAGTTCCCTTTTTGAGGATGCTCGTCATGTCCGGATCTATCTGAACATCTTCGTGTCTGGACGATGCGGCGCGACCCGCGCAAACAGGCATCCGCCTGAGGCCGTCGTTTGTCAGCGTGCGCGCGCATTCAACGAACATTGCGCGCGCGGTTGCGCGCTTACGGCGCGCGCACGCCGATCACAACCGGCTTGTCGGCCCCCGTTGGGAAGCTGACATCGGCGGCGCCCGCACCGCCTGCGGGCGCGGACGCGACCGCTTCGTTGAAGAACGCGCGCTCGGCCGCCTTGTTCATCACAAGGATGCTGATGCGTCGATTGATCGGCGCATCCGCGACGCCGCGCTCGAGCGGCAGCACGTCGGCGAGGCCGCGCACCTGCAACAGACGCTTTTCGTCGAGATGGCCGGCGACGAGCGCGCGCCGCGCGGCGTTCGCGCGTTCGCTCGACAGCTCCCAGTTCGAGTACCCGGCAGGGCCGCCCGAATATGGCTCCGCATCGGTATGGCCGGAGATCGACAGCCGGTTGTCGACACCGTTGAGCGCGCTGCCGATCTGCAGCAGGATCGCGGCCGCGTAGTCTTCGAGCTTCGCGCTGCCGGTAGCGAACATCGGGCGCTTGAGCGAATCGACCACTTCGATGCGCAATCCCTCGTTCGTGATCGATATGTGGATCTGATCCTTGAACGCTTTCAGTTCAGGCTTCTGTTCGATCAGCACGGAGAGCCGCTGCTTCAGTTGCGACAGCCGGTTCGCCTCGGCCGCTTCGGCACTGATCGAGGCCGGCGCCACGGTTTGCCGCATCGGCGTGCCGCTGCCGGCGCGCGTGCTCGACAGATCGCGGCCGCCGCCTTCGACCACGCTCGAGGCCGCGCTGCCGTTGCCCGATTTGCCGCCCAGCATGCTCGACAGCGGCGTGTTGAAGTAATCCTGAATGCCCTCGCGATCGAACTTCGAGGTCGAGCCGAGCAGCCACATCAACAGGAAGAAGGCCATCATCGCCGTGACGAAGTCCGCATACGCGATCTTCCACGCGCCGCCGTGATGCGCATCGTGTGCGCCTTTCTTCGTGCGCCGCACGATGATCGACGTTGCCGCGCCCGCCGACGGGCGCTCCGGTTTCTGATTTTGAGCCATTGCGATTGCCTCCGTCCTGTTCGCACCGTATGACGGCAGAACCGGGCGGCGAATGAATAGCGCCCCTTAAAAATTCCGTAAGATTTCGCGTCGTTTTCTTCTGACGAAAGCGCTTCGCTTTCTTCTGCTGCGCGATTAAAGGGACAGAAAATGATGCGAAAAAAGTGAATCAAATACCCTTCAGTCGGGGAGTCACATTCCGTTAACAAAGTTAGTGATGCAGATATCACCGGATCGCCTGTCTGGAGAAAACAGATGTTCGTTGCAATTGGCTGGATCGTCGTAGTCGGCTCCGTGATCGGGAGCTTCGTGGGAGTGGGCGGGCATCTGCCGGCGCTGATACAGCCGTTCGAGCTGCTCTGTATATTCGGCGCGGCGATCGGCGCGTTCGTGGTCGGCAACCCGGTCACGACACTCGTGAAAACCCTGAAGAGTCTGCCGTCGTGCTTCAAAGGCGGCCGCTATACGAAGGCGCAGTATCTCGAACTGATCGCACTGCTCTACGAGCTGCTGCAGAAAGCGCGTAAGGAGGGAATGATGGCGCTCGAGGCCGACGTCGACGCGCCCGGGCAAAGCCCGCTTTTCCAGAAGTATTCGCACGTGCTCGAAGACCATCACCTGCTCGTCTTTATCGTCGACTATCTGCGCATGATGTCGGGCGGCAACATTAACGTGCTCGAAATGCAGGATCTGATGGACGAAGAGCTCGACACGCATCATGCGGAGTCGTCGCTCGCGGCCAATGCGATCCAGAAAATGGCCGATGGCCTGCCCGCGTTCGGCATCGTCGCGGCCGTGATGGGCGTCGTACACACGATGGGCTCGGTCGGCGCACCGCCGGCCGTGCTCGGTGAAATGATCGCGGCCGCGCTCGTCGGAACGTTTCTCGGCATCCTGCTCGCGTACGGCTTCATCGGTCCGCTCGCCGATCTGCTCCACGCAAAGGCGCGCGCGCAGGCCAAGCCGTTCCAGTGCGTCAAAGCAGTGCTGCTCGCGTCGCTGAACGGCTACGCACCGCCGATTGCCGTGGAGTTCGGTAGAAAAGTGCTGTTCACGACGGACCGGCCGAGCTTCCAGGAACTCGACGACGCGGTGCGCGCAACGAAAATGCCGAAATCGGCCTGAGCCGACGCCGCCCTGTTTTCAACTGCTGCATCGAGTGACGCTTTCCAGCGCTGACCTGCGGTAGAAACCGCATGCCCGACATCTGCCATGAAGCTGTTCAGAACTTCGATCCGCGCGCGGCTCACACTCCTCGTTTGCGCGCTATGCGGTCTTCTGATCTTTCTCGCCGTCGTTTCGGCGCTGATCCTGACGGTCGTCGACGGGATCACCGAGGAGATCGACAACAAATGGCTGGCGGCCACGCAAACGATCGACGAGCTCGGCGACAGCCTCGAGGAATTCAGAGTAGCCGAAGGATATCGCGCGCTCGCGCATAGTGCCGATATGCGCCTGCGCGCCGAGGCGCTCGCGGCCGGACACCGGCATGCGATTCTCGCTCATCTGTCGCATTACGCGGCACTGATGCGCAACGACGGCGACACCGACATCGTGCCGCTGCGCAACGCGCTTACGCGCTATTTCGCCGCGCACGATGCGTGGATCTCAGCCGACGTCGATGGCGAGATCGACGCGCCCGCCGGCATGAACGGCGCGCTGCAGGCGCGCTATCAGGATGCCGAAGCGCTCTCGGATCGCCTGATCGAAGCGAACCGCGTGACGTCGCATGCGCGGGCGGCCTCGGTGGACCGGCTCGTCGACAATGCGATCGGCGTGCTCGTGATCACCGTTGTCGCGGCAATCCTGCTTGCGATATGGCTCGTCGCGCGCGTGCATATCGACATCGCATTCCCGCTCGGCACGATCACCCGTTCGCTTTCGAGGCTCGCCGCGGGCGATCGAAACGTGCGCATGCCGGCACTCGATCGCAACGACGAGATCGGCGAAATGGCCAACGCGTTCGATGTGTTCCGCGCCAATGCCCAGGCCCTCGAAGCAGCACACTGCGCACTGACGGCAGCCGAGACGCACGCCCAGCGGCTCGCGCGGCACGACCCGCTGACCGGGCTGCCGAACCGGCGCGTGCTCGCCGCGGAGTTGCAGAAGGCGGTCGACCATGTCGCGCACGCGCCGCAAGCTTACCTTGTGCTCGTGATCGACCTCGACCGCTTCAAGCCGGTCAACGACCTGCAAGGCCACGCCGCCGGCGACTTCGTACTGTGCGAGATCGCGCGCCGGCTCGAGGACGTGGTCCGCAAAGGCGATACGATCGCGCGCCTCGGCGGCGACGAATTCGCGATCGTCGCGCAAGCCGATCCACTCGCCTACGCGGACGCGGCCATGCAGCTCGCCAACCGCCTGCTCGCGGCGATCCGCAAGCCGGTGTTCATTGCGGACAGCCAACTGTATGTGGAAGTCGGCGCGAGCATCGGCATTGCCGCACTACCGAACGACGGCCGCGATCCGGAGACGCTGCTGCGCGCCGCCGATATCGCGATGTACCGCGCGAAGCGCGAGGGCAAGGGCACAAGCCGCTTCTTCGAAGAGAGCATGGATCGCGAGCTTCGCGAACAGGCGCTGCTCGAGATCGACCTCAGGCGCGCCCTCTTCGACGGCCAGATCCACCCGCATTACCAGCCGCTCGTCGATATGCAGAGCGGCGCGCTGTACGGCTTCGAGATTCTCGCTCGCTGGCATCATCCGGTGCGCGGCGATGTCGCACCCGATGTGTTCGTGCCGATCGCCGAAAATCTCGGCCTGATTTCCGAGCTCACCGCGGCGATGTTGCGCCGCGCATGCCGCGATGCAAGCGCATGGCCGGACACCGCGATCAGGCTATCGCTGAACATCTCGCCGACGCAGCTGAACGACCGGTGCCTGCCCGCGCAGCTGCTGCCCATTCTGGCCGAAGAACGATTTGCGCCGTCGCGGCTCGAGCTCGAAATTACCGAGACTGCGCTGGCCGGCGACATCAAGATCGCCAAAACGATACTGACGGACTTTCAGCGTGCCGGCATCAAGGTTTCGCTCGACGATTTCGGTACCGGCTACTCGAGCCTCTACCACCTGCGCGAACTGAAGTTCGACAAGGTGAAGATCGACAAATCGTTCGTGCTGTCGATGCAGCGCGATAACGAGAGCGAGAAGATCGTCGATGCGATTCTGAGCCTCGCACACAGCCTCGGCATGCCGGCCGTTGCCGAAGGCATCGAGACGCGCGAGGCGTTGCACCGGTTGCGCGCCAAAGGCTGCGAATACGGGCAGGGATACCATTTCGGCAAGGCGATGAGCGCGCGTGACGTGGCCACGCTGCTGTGCGAAGCGTAGTACCAACGAGATACGCACTTGCTACCCGAGCGGTCGCTACCCGTTGCCAGGCGGCGCTATCGACCCGCCATGCGCCGCACCGTCTTCGCGATCCATCCGATCAGCCCATTGCGCACCACCACGGTCGCGATGCGCCGCGGACCAAGCACGAGCGCGCCGGCCAGAACCGCCGCAACGAGTGTCACATGCGGCGCGCTGAGCGCAAGCGCGCGCGCATTCGAAACCGTAAAAACGGGCTGGCGACGCGCTTCGGCGAGCTTCGCCGCATCGCGCGCGGCGAGCAGTTCGGCGCGCGATTGCGCCATGCGCGCGCGCAAGGCGATTTGCGACGCATCGTCGTGGATGGTCGTCATTTGAGTGCCTCCCTGACGGTGTTCAGATCGCTGCGAATTTCTTCCTGCAACGCGTCGAGCGACCACACGGGCCGCTGCAGGCGAAACACGACGAGCGCGCAGATAGACAGCACAAGCCACGCGCCGGCGACTGCCCACACGACGTGAATAGAATAAGGCGTGGCCCAGAACGTGGCGATAATCGCAATACAGACGAACGACAGCGTGAACAGCCCCGCCACCGCGAGCGCGACCAGCGCAATCACTTCGCGCATGAGCCGCGTGCGCATTCGCGACGCCTCGATCGACAGCAGTTCGCTGTAATCGCCGAGACGCTCGACGCAAAAGCGGCTCACATTACCCCACTGCGTCACTCTGGAATGGATCGACATGGCCGTGCTCCATCACTGCGTGAACTGCTGCTGCACCGCGCGATCGCAGACGCCCGTGCGCGTGCGATCGACGCGGTGCGCCGCGCCGTCAGCGATCCGGGTCGCCGCGGTTCCATGACCACAGCACGCCAAGCGCGAAACCCGCCGCGGCTGCGATTGCCAGTGTCGCCATCGGCTTTTCGACCATCGAATCGCGCGCGACCTCCACCGCGTCCGCATACAGCTGCTGCGACTTACCGCACAATGCTTTAGCCTTGCCCGACAGTTGTTCGCCCGCGTCGCCGATCACGTTGCCGACCGTCTCCTGCACGTTGCCGACCGCTTCGCGGACGACGCCTTCAGCCTTCGTCGTTTCCATCAGTGCTCTCCTCGTCGTGGGTAGCCGGTATTCGACCGCGCGAAAGAGCGCGCGGAAAACGGGGGTTGCTTCACCGGCATGCATGCCGCGCAAGTTCTGCGCCACGGCGAAAACGCACGATTTCACCGGCGGAACACGCGTACTTTGTAAGGCTTACGTGTGCCGCATGCACAAGCAACCGGTGCGCGGCTTCGCGAACAGGCCAACAATCCGACGGAAGAGTTCAGGCATTCAAGCGCGGGCGAAAGCCCTGCTCCATGCACGGCCGCATGGACACGCGACGGTCATGGGCGATAAGGAGCCGCCGGCGCGGCGCCGCCTGCCGGCGAACCGCCACCGTCGTGCGGCGGCGCGGCGCCCTGCTGCGCGGCAATGCGAGCGAGGGCCGCCTGGATGTTGTCGGGGTAGTTCGTGTTGTCGCCCCAGCCCGGGCGATAGCCGGCCTGCTCGACCTGAATCAGTTCATGCAAGACCTCGGCGCGCGTCAGGCCGTGGCCGGATTGCGCCGGCACCGCCAATGGCCACGCGAGCAGTATGGCAATGGCGCCTGATAAAACGATCGACGATTTCATCGCACACCTCCGGCGGATCGATACCGTTCTCGACGTTCAGAAGATCGCGCAAATTCCGCGCTTGTGCAAACAGCGGGCGTTAGCCCTTTCCGGCTCGACGCTGGTGCGCCCGCCCGCTGCGGCGCCTTCAGTTGGACTTCGACTTGCGCCTCGCCACCGGCTTCGCGCCTTTTGCGTGCCTGCTGCCCGGCGCGCTTTCCGCACGCGGTTCCTCGGCGGCGCCTGCGCTCCCGCCGCCGACGAGCTCGCCAAGCGCCGACAGCGTTTGCGCATACGACAGAAACTGTTGCAGGTATTCGGGCGACAACTCGTTCATCAGCGACAGCGCACGATGCATGAGGCGGTTCGAATTGAGCGGACCGGCGTTACCGGGCACCTGCGCGAGCGACTGGCGCAACTGCCGGCCCGCACTGAGCTTCGACCACATCGCTTGAAAATACAGCAGCGAGTCGGAAAGCGCATCGGCGCGATCGGGGCGTCCGTTCAGGGAAGCGGTCAAAGCTGCAAGCGAGGTGTCGCGATGCGTGTCGGCGTGGCCCGATCGCGCTGTTGGCTCTGCTTGCGCCTTGGGTTCCGAATTGAGTTCTGGTTGTGCCGCTTGTGCCGCTTGTGCCGCTTGTGCCGCGTGTTCCGACGCTTCCCCTTGCGCTTCGACGCCTTCGCGCCGGCTCCCGACCTCGTCCGCGTAAGCCGCGACCAGCGCCGCAAGCCGTGCGTCGAGCAATCGCCGCCATGCACCGCCTGCCGACGGCGACAGCTTCGCGATGCGCCGCGCAAGCGCATCGAGCGACGCAAAGCGCAGCGGGTCGACGCGATCGTCGCCCGCGGCGCGCCATCGGTCGAGCATCGCCTGCGCGTCGACACAGGCTGCATCGTTCGACACAGTAAGAGGCAGCGGCGCGGTGTCGCGAACGTCACTCATGGCACGTTACCCGTTTGCAGGTCACGCATCGGCATCATTGCGGCTTGCCGTTGCTCGCCGCCTGGCGCGGCACCGGCGCGATCTCGACGCGGCGGTTCTTCGCGCGGCCCTCGGCATCCGCATTCGAACCGACCGGCTGCTCGGAGCCGAACGCCGCCGCGAATACCGATTTCGCCGGCACGCCGTCGTCGATCAGTGCCCGCGTCACCGTCAATGCGCGCTGCGCCGACAGTTCCCAGTTGTCGGCGAAACGGCGATTGCCCGCACGCACCTGCTGATCGTCTGCAAAGCCGCTCACCATCAGGATCTCGTCGTTCAGATGCAGATACGCGGCGAGCGGCACGGCGAGCGACTTCAGCAACTCGCGCCCCTGCGGCTGCAACTGGTCCGAGTTCAGCGCGAACAGCAGATTGCCGCTGATGCCGATGCGCCCGTTCACGAGCGTCACGCGTCCCGCCGCGAGCGGCGCCGAAAGCGCCTGTTCGAGCGCCTCGCGCCGTTGCGCGTCGGCCTTGTGCTGCTGCACCTCCTTTTCGAGCCGGCTCGACAGTTCGAACTGCACGCCGATCACGCTGACGAGAATCAGCACGAACGCGCCGACGAGCACCGACATCAGATCGCCGAACGCGGCCCAGATCGGCGCGCCCGGCTCGACGCCGACATCGATCTCCTCGCTCATGACGCGCGCGCTCCGGCCAGATGCTGCAGGTCTTCCATGATCTGCTTCTGCGACATCACGCTCAGATCGATGACTTCGCGCGCCTGCGCGACGTAGTACGCGAGCTGTTCGTCGCTGCGCGCAAGCGACTTGTCGAGCGCACGCTCGATGCGCTCGAGATGCGTCATGAGCTTGCCGTTCGCTTCGCTGAACGACGCGACGGCCGTGCCGAACGCATCGCCCATGCTCGCCATTTCGATCGCGCTGGTCGCGACCTGCGCGGCGGCGATATCGAGCTTGTGCGCCTCGGTTTCCACCGTGCCCGAGAACTGCTCGCCGACACGCTCGAGCAGCGTCGCCGAGCTCGACACGAGCCCGTCGATGGCCGCGCGCTGTTCGGTCGACGCGTGATTGACTGCGTCGAGCAGCGTCTCGAGCGTTTGCAGCAGACGCGTGCGTTCCTCGAGCATCGCCGTGTCGCGCACCATGCTTTCCGACAGGCTCTTGCGCAACTCCCCGATCACATCGGCGGCGGCCTTCGGTGCTTCCGACGCCGCGCTCACGAGCCGCGCGATCTCGTCGAGCGTGCCGCGCGCCTGCGCCTGCGCGCGCTCGGCGATCTCGCGCGCGGTGGCGGCCAGCGTGTCGCAGATCTGCTGCTGGCGCGCCGCGTGCTGCGTGCCGGCCTCGGCCCATTCGCGCGACAGCGCCGAGGCCGTCTCGTCGAGCGAGGCCGCCCACGCGGCAAGGCGCTTTTCGTCGGCGGCGACGAACTGCGCCTGCAATGCGGCATGCGAGGCATCGACACGTTCGACGAGCGACGCCGTATGCGACTCGATCCGCTCTGCGGCGGCACCGGTTGCCGTCTCGAAGGTCGCAGCGGCCGCGCTCATGGCCGCTTCCTGACGCGTGGCGAGCGCATCGTGCGTTCGCGCGTGCTGCGCGAGCGCATCGCTCCAGCTCTGCAAAGCCGCGGCCGTCGCCGCTTCATGACGTGTCGCCAGCGCGTCGTGCGTTTGCACGTGCTGCGCGAGCGCGTCGCTCCAGCTCTGCGAAACCGCCTTCATCGCGGCTTCGTGACGTACGGCGAGGCCGTCGTGCGTTTGCGCGTGCTGCGCGAGTGCGCCGCTCCAGCTCTGCGAAAGACTTGCCGCCGACGCGGCGAGTTGCGAGGCGACATCGTCGAGCAGTTTCGCAGTGCGTGTATCGGCGTTCGCGGCGAAGCGTTCGAGCGTCGCGCTCATGCGCTCGGCAAGCGCATCGTTCGAGGCGCGTTGCGCGTCGAGCGCGCCGGTCCATGTGCCGGCAACGTGCTCGGCGGTCGAGGCAAAGCCGCGCGACAGGCCTTCCATCTGCTGCTGCGTGGCTTGCGCCACACGTTCGTGCAGCGCCGTCGTGTCGCGCGCGAGGCTCGCAAGCGTCGTCTCGACGACGGGCTCGATCGCCGCGCCGACTGCGCGCGCATGCTCGCCGACACTCTGCCGCAGCGACTGCTCGACCGAGTTCGCAAGCCGCGCATACACCAGCTCGGTCTTGGCATGAAACTGCTGCTGGCTCGCCAGTTGCCGCTCGCTGGTGGCGGCGCTGTGCTGTTCGAGCGCGCCCATCAGCGTGTGCAGACCGTCGAGCAGCGCCGGCATCGCCTCGGCCTGGCGCTGCATGAGCCGGAACGTTTCCTCGCGTTGATGCGCGGGCGAAAACACGCGCAGCACGGTCGCGATCTTCGCGTCGAGCTGCTGCGCGGCCTTGATGCGCTCGCGGCGGCATAGCGCCGACAGCAGGCCCAGCATGGCCGACGTGGCCACGCCCGCGATCGACGTGCCGAACGCGAAACCGAGGCCGCGCACCGGTGCCGCAAGCGACGCTCGCACCGCTTGCAGATCGGTTGCGGAGTCGAGCGCGGCGCCGGTGCCGCGCAAGGTCGCGGCCATGCCGAGCAATGTGCCGAGCATGCCGAGCAGCACGAGCAGGCCGACCAGATACGGGGTCAGCGCCGGGCCCGGCAGACCCGCGCGCTCGCCTTCGACGCGCAGCCGCACCGCGCCGCGCAAACTCGGATGCAGACGCTCGAGCCACGCGCCGAGATGCGGCGGCGTCGCGTCGAGTTCGGCGACGGCTGCGATCAAGGTGTCCGTGGCCTGCTGATAGCGATATAGCTCGAGCGCGCCCGTGACGTAGCACGCGCCGATCAGCAGCGCGACGACGAGCGCGAGCGGATTCGTGGCCGCATAGCGGATGGCGACCCACAGCACGGCGGCAAGGCCGACCACGAAGACGGCGAGATGGATCCGGTATCTGAACATGGTGCTCCGAAAGTGTCCGTCGAAGGTGTCTGCGAAGGTGTCTGCATCAGCTGGCGCGAAGCGCGGCGAGCAGCCCTTCGACCGGTTGGAAACGAACGTCGAGCTCCGCGAGCAGCACTGCGCGCATGTCCGCGCGGAACGTGTCGAGCCAGGACGCGCTGGCGGCCTGTGTTGCGGCCTGTGTTGCGGCCTGTGTTGCGGCCTGTGTTGCGGCCAGCTGCTCCGCATGAGCCGTGTCGCGCAGCCGCTTGAAATACGTTTCGAGCAGCGCCGGCACAGCCGCGAGCACGCCGCGCTCGCGTGCGCCGAGCGCGCGCTCCATCGTCGCATCGACAAGCGCGAGGCGCGCGTGGCGTTCGCTGCGCGTGGCCAGCATCGTGCGCAGCCGGCCGCGCAATTCGCCGATGGCGTGTTCCATCGACTGCTGCTGCGTGTGATAAACCTGACGAAACCAGGCGAAGTCGACGGCCTCGGCATCGGCCCGAGCGCGTGATTCGAGGTCTGCCCGAGGCTGCACCTGCACGGGCAACCGCCCCCGCAGGTGCGTCGTAACGCCGCGCCCGGGCGTCGCTGGGCCTGCGCGCCATGCATTCGAACCGCCGCGCCCCGCGTCGTGCGCATCGATCGTCGATTCGATCGATTCGATCGCCTCGGTCAGCGTGGCGCGCGTGCGCGCGCACAACGCCGCCTCGAGCGTCGCCACCGTCGCGTCGCCGTCCGGGCCCGGTGCGGCAACGACGGGCCCGGGCGCGGACGCGGATGCGGGCGCGGCGGCGTCGAGCGCGCTGGACAGCGCAATGGCGTCCGTCCAGCCAAGCCATTGGCTAAGCCGGTCGAGCAACGAGACATCGGAAGCGGGGACGCCGGTCTGCGTCATACGTGCCAGCACGCGGACGAGCGGCGCGCCGCCGTAGGGCATGCGCTGCGGAAGCTGCACGATTTCCTCGCGCAAAAAACCGCATAGTTTACACGGCGGCGGCCGCGAGCCGGTCGATTCGTGACCGACGACGCGCAGAACGCGAAGGAACTTCGCATTCGCGCTTCGTTGCCTCCTGCTACCATCGACCTCACGCCGCGCAAATGCGTGCGTTCCTTTCTATTCTTTCTGTGCCTTCCGCCATGTCCCTGCTGAGCCTGTTCGATCCCTGGGAGCCTTCGCTCAGCCTTGTCGTCGTGATCGCAGCGGCTGCAATCCTGTTCGCACGCGGCGCGCGCCGCATCCGTGTAAGCGTCGTGCGCCAGGCGGCATTCTGGCTTGGCCTCGCGCTGTTCTATGTCGCGCTGCACACGCGGCTCGATTACTACGCCGAGCATCAGTTCTTCGTGCATCGACTGCAGCACCTCGTGCTGCATCACCTCGCGCCGCTGATCATGATGGCCGCTTATCCGTGCGGCGTGCTGCGCGCCGGACTGCCGCTGCGCTGGCGCGCCGCGCTGCGACGCTGGCAGCGCACGCGGCCGGCGCGCATCGCCGCGGCAATCCTGTTGAACCCGACCTTCATTTCAGTCGCGTTCGTCGTGTCGGTCGTATTCTGGCTGATTCCGTCGGTCCAGTTCGTGGCCATGCTCGACTGGCGCCTCTACCGCTTGATGAACTGGTCGGTGGCGGTGAGCGGTCTGCTGTACTGGTGGATGCTGCTCGATCATCGGCCGTCTCCACCGAGCCGTACGCGCCCGGGCTTGCGCGTGCTGTCGCCCGTGATCACGATGACGCCGCAAATTCTGGTCGGTGCGATCATTACGTTTTCGTCGCAGGACCTCTATCCGATCTTCACGTTGTGCGGCCGCGCCTTCACGTCGCTGCCGGCTTCGCTCGACCAGAGTCTCGGCGGTCTCATCATGTGGGTGCCCGCGGGCGTACTCGAAGCGATCGGCGCGATGATGGCGCTGCGCAATCTGATGCGTCTGTCGGCATCGCCGCGCGCCGCCGCGGCCCGATCCGCGAGGCCGCGCGGCGGGCGCCGTGCCGCGCCGCCCGCCGCGCCCGCGGCGGCCCAACCAGGCGCTTCCTCTTCGGGACAGCATCATGCTTAAGCACATCGCCACGAACCTGCTCGACATCGCCTACGAGGAACAGGGCGACGCCGATGGATGGCCGGCCATCCTGCTGCATGGCTTTCCGTACGACATTCATGCGTACGATGAAGTGACGCCGCGCCTCGTCGCGCAGGGCGCGCGCGTGATCGTGCCGTATCTGCGCGGCTACGGTCCGACGCGTTTTCTTTCGCCGGCCACCATGCGCTCGGGCGAGCAGGCCGCGCTCGGCGCGGATCTGCTCGCGCTGCTCGACGCGCTGCGCATCGAAAACGCCGTGCTCGGCGGATACGATTGGGGCGGCCGCGCCGCCTGCGTCGTGGCTGCGCTGTATCCGTCACGCGTGCGCGGGCTCGTTTCGGTCAACGGCTACAACATCCAGAATATCGCGACGGCGATGCAGCCGGACACGCCCGACAAGGAACATCGGCTGTGGTACCAGTACTATTTCCACAGCGAGCGCGGCCGCGCCGGACTGACGCAACACCGGGCCGACTTCTGCCGGCTTCTCTGGTCGCTGTGGTCGCCGACCTGGCGCTTCGACGACGCCACTTACACGCGCAGCGCAGTCGCCTTCGACAATCCCGATTTCGTCGAGGTCGTCATCCATTCTTATCGGCATCGTTACGGACTCGTGGACGGCGATCCGCAATTCTCGGAGATCGAGCGCCGCCTTGCGGCCTCGCCGGCGATTACGGTGCCTGCGGTCACGCTCGACGGAGACGCCGACGGCGTGAGGCCGTTGGGCGGCAGGGAAGCGGGCTTGAAACGCTTCACCGGGCGCCATGAGAACCGCATCGTGCCGCGCGTCGGACATAACCTGCCGCAGGAGGCGCCCGCAGCGTTCGCGGCTGCGGTTCTCGACGTCAATGGCTGGGCTGGCTGAGGTTCGGTTTGGGGCCAGGCGAACCGTCATGGGCTCCTGCGGGCTCACCTCGCGGGCTCAACTTCCGGAGCTAACCTCGCCGGGCTAGCCTGTTAGCGCGATCTGAAACGATTTGGGCGTGACGCCCGTGTATTGCTTGAATACGCGCGTGAAATGCGCCTGATCCGCGTAGCCGGCCTCCCGTGCAACCAGTGCGATCGCGGCACCCTGCTTCAACCTTTTCTGCGCGTAGCGTATGCGTGCCTGCTGCTGGTACGCGTGCGGGCTCAGACCCGCGCTGCGAATGAAGGCACGCAGCAGCACGAAGGGCGTCAATGCGTGATCGGCGGCCAGCGAAGCGAGCGTGAATCTGCCGGCAAGATCCGACTGCAGTTGCTCCTTCACCGAACGGATGACGCGCGGTTCGACGCGCGGCGACGGCAGCGCCGTACGATGCGCCGCATGAACCGAAAGCATATGGCCGATCGCGAACGCAAGCGTTTCGCTGCGCTTGAACGGATCGTCGTTGACTTCCGAGCACCAGTTCACGCCGTAGACCGATTGCGCAAGCGGCGCGTCGCGAATCACCGCCGCGCGCACGTCGAGTCTCGAACGCACGGGCAAGCCGATCGATCCCGTGTAGGCCGCGAGATCGTCGGGCAAAAAATAGGCGACGCGCATTTTCCAGCTTCCCGATTCGCCCGCATGCGCCGCATGCATCGTGTCCGCATCGAGCGCGACGATATCGCCGCGCCGCAACGTATCGACATGCCCGGCGATATCGACGACCACGCTGCCGCTCGTGATCAGCACGAGACAGTGCGTATCGTGCGCATGCGGCGGGTAGCGGTGCCCGACGAACTCGCCTTTGAGCATCACCGCGTCGAGCACGTCGGGCGCGCGCCATAACTTAACGGCCGTCGCCCTGCTGGGCGCGGCGGCGGGCCGCTTCGCTCGCGCGTGCGGCGCCGATCGGGAATCCGACATCGAACGTTCCGGTTTCAAAGCATGACTGTCGTTCAATGATAGGCAAAAGCCCGCTTCGAGGTTCGGCGGCGCGTTCTCCTGCTGGAGCAAGCGAAGCGCGCCTATTGCATCAGTTCCAGGTCGCTGACGAGCTTTCTGACCGCCTTGTTGTCGCCGACGATGCCGACGCCCAGATAGGCAAGCTCGCGCGTATCCACGGCTCTAACCGCATCCCTGAACGCCGCGTAGTCTTTCGTTTGCTGGCCCTGCACCGGGAAGCCGACGATGTCGAAGTCTTTCTCGAGTGCGTCGGCCCTGAGCTTCGACAATTGCCCAACCGATGTTTTCAGCACCGAGATTCCCACGGGAATCAGCCCCGGATGATGTACGTCCTGCGCATCGACGAGCGGCGCGCCCACCAGATACGGATGCCGCTCGCCGAGCGTCAGCGCGATGACCGCCGCGGCGTTGCACGCTTTACCGGCCGGCAGCGCATCGTCGATAACGATTACGCAGCGCGGCGCCGCGACCTTCTGAATGGTTGTGTGAGGATGATCTGCTGGCAATTTCAATCGATGCTCCGCGTTTGTGGCGCAACCTCCGTTGCACTCCCGATCGCAATGTCTACAGAACAGATGATACAAACGTCGATCGAGCCTGTATTGAACGATTTTGCAGCGCTCGCCAAGCATCCGCGCGGCCTGGGCGCGATGGCGCACGCGCAATTGCAAGCGCGCCTATGATCTGGCATGCGCCTCCATCGCGTCGCAGCGCGTCGATTTGCGCGCGTGCCGGTGCGATCTGCCCAACGCCGAGATTTATGTGCTCGATGCGGGACATTTCGCGCTCGACGAAAAGGCCGGACAATGCGCCGAGCTGATCGACCGGTTCGTGCAGAAGGTGACGGCGGACAGGCGTTCATGACAAAAGCGCTGCACGGGCCGTACCATACCGGCCGCCCCGTGCAGCCACGCTGTAACCGTTATTCGCGCATGATCAGAGCGCGACGTCGTTCGCCCCGTGCTTATGCGACGACGACGTATCCGACTGCGTACCCGACTGCATACCCGCCTGCAGCCCCTGCTGCTGCATCTGGATCAACTGCATCGACGGGTCCTGCATCTGGTCGCGCTGCGCCTGCATTTCCTTCTTCATCAGTTCGCGGATTTTCACTTCGATTTTCTCGCGCTCCGCCGGCGTCATCTGCGCGAGTTGCTGCGGCGTGATGCCCAGTTGCGCGAGGATCGAATTGAACAGGCCTTGCCCGGGGTTGCTGCCCGTATAGGCGTTCAATTGTGACAGCAGGTCCTGAAACGACGACCCCTCGTTGCGCTCCGGCGCGCCGAGCGGCGCAGGGATGCTGCCCGGCACGGCGGCGTTGTCGCTAATCTGCATGACGGTGACTCTCCTTCGAGCGGTTGCTCGCGTAGATATTCGGAACACAGGCAAATCGGAGCACGTCTTCGAGCACGCTCCATCGTCAAGCATACGGCCGGCAGCCCGACCCGAAAGCGTCGAGAAAGCGACGGAACTGGCCATATTTTTACCGATTGCCTGAATCTTGCGCACCGACGTCGCGCAATGCGTATCCGGCATCGCGGCCGTAACCGGTATTCGCAACATAGCCCGGTAAGTTCGAACCGGACCGGCGACATATTTCTCGTGCTCCAACGAATATTTGGCCAGCGACAAGCGTTCATGTGACAAAGCCCTCGTTCGATTCGTGCCGAGGCCGAACGCATTGCACCGTTTAAGAGGTCCGCACATGAACGCCATCTCGCTGGCCGCGACTGCGCGCGAAGCTGCCGCTGTGCCCACGCTGATTGCTTCGCTGCTCGAGAACGCCGTGAAGCATCCCGACGCGCCTGCGATCGTCGACGGCGATCTCACGCTTGCGTACGAACCGTTCGTCGACGCCGCACAAACACTTGCCGCGCGTTTCGCCGAACTCGGCGTGAACCGGGGCGACCGCGTCGTGTTGCATCTCGGCCATTCGCATCAGGCGATGATCGCCTGCTATGCCGCGCTGCTGCTCGGCGCGATCACCGTGCCGCTCAACGTCCATCTGAAGGCGCACGAACTCGCGAGGCTGACGCGCAGGCTACGGCCGGCGCTCTATATCGGCCATCTGGCCCGGCACGAGACGATGAGCGAGGTGCCGCCCGATCTGCTGCCCATCGACCGGCGTTTCTACGTCGATCGTGCATACGTCGATATGCCGCGCGCGGCCGACTCGGCATCGGCGGATGGGCACGATCGTGCGGGCCGCAGCTGGGACGCGTTGATGGAAAGCGCACGCAGCACGCGAGCCTTGCCGCAGCCCGATCCAGACGCCATCGCGATGCTGCTCTGCACGTCGGGCACGACGGGCGAGCCGAAGCTCGTCGCGCATACGCAGCGCTCGATCGCGTACGGCGTCGAATCCCTCAAAGAGGCCGGTTTTGGCGGCAGCTCGCTGCCGCTCGCACCGACGCCGCTGTTTCATATGCCGGGCCTGTTCCGTCTTTGTGCGACCTTGACGCTCGCCCAGTGCATGGTGCTGCCGCCGTGCGTCGATTTCGACGGCGCGGCCTATCTCGACGCAATCGAGCGGCACCACTGCACGACCGTTGGACTGAGCCCGTACGGCGCCGCCGAGATGATCCGGGCGCAATCGATCCGCGCTCGCGCAACCGCTTCGTTGCGCGGCTGCATGGTGATGGGCGATGCCTGTTCAATCGAGCTGCAGCAGCGTTTCGAGGCATGCTTCGGCGTCCCGCTCGTGGTCGGCTATGGCATGACCGAAGCGCCGCTGTGCGTCGTGATCGGCCGCTCGCCGCGCACGGTGCGCGCGCGGCCGGGAACCGCGCGCATCGTCGATCGCAACGGCGACGATGTGCCGGTCGGCTCGCCCGGAGAACTGATTCTCGATGTGCCGACGCTATGCGACGGCTACTGGATCTCGCCGGGTGTGCTCGACGCTGTGCGCGACGCGCACGGCTGGTACCACACGGGCGACCTCATGCGCGCGGACGAGCACGGCGACCTCAGCTATGTGGCGCGGATCAAGGAGATCATCGTGCGCGACGGCGAAAACATCGCGCCCGCGGAGATCGAGCAGACGCTGCTCGCGCATCCGGACGCCGACGACGCCGCCGTGGTCGGCGTGCCTGACGGCGTACTCGGCGAACGCATCGTCGGTTTCGTCAAACTCGCCGCGCATGCGGCCGGCACCTCGCCGCACGACGTTCGCGCATGGATGGCGACGCGGCTTGCCGAGCACAAACTGCCCGAAGTCGTGTTGCCGGTCGAGCGCATTCCGCGCACGCCGTTCGGCAAGGCCGACCGCCGCGTGCTGCGCGAACTCGCGCGCGACAAACTGGGACTGCACGGCGCACGCAACGCCTAGGCTTTGCGCACGGTGCGCCGCTGCCATCGGCGCAGCGGCATGTCAAAACCCGTGATCGGCCGCGAGCATCTGCGCGGCCCGCTCGCCGATCACGACGCACGGCGCCATCGTATTGCCGGTCGTGATGCGCGGCAGGATCGACGCATCGGCGATGCGCAACCGGTCGATGCCGTACACACGCATGCGCGTATCGACGACCGACATCGCGTCGTGGCCCATCTTCGCGGTACAGCTCTGATGCGAATGGCTGACCGTGCCGTTGCGCATGAACTGCTCGAGCGCCGCGTCGCCGACCGGTCCCGGCAGATACTCGCGCCCCGTGAAGGGCCGCAGCGGCGCCGAATTGCCGACGTCGCGGCAAAACTCGATGCAACGCCTGAGCGTGCGCAGATCGGCGGGGTCGGCGAGGAAGTTCGCGTCGATCGCGACCGGGTCGAGCGGATGCGCGCCCGTCAGACGCACGCGGCCGCGGCTCTCGGTGCGCAGCACCGCCGTCGTCAGCGACCAGCCGTGCACGGGCAGATCGCGGCCGGCCGCTTCGGGGCTCGCGTACGGCAGTTCCGTCAGAAACGTCTGGCAATCGGGCCGATCGCGCCGGTTGTCGCTTTTCCAGAGCGCGGTCATTTCACCGAGGTTATTGCGGCCGACGATCGGGCCGGCCGCCTCCCACACGCACGGCGCCATGAAGTGGTCCTGGAAATTGCGGCCGACGCCGGGCAGCGGCTGCTTGAGTTCGATGCCATGGCGGCGCAATTCCGCTTCGTCGCCTATACCCGATTGCATAAGCAGTTTCGGCGTCTGGATCGCACCGAGCGACAACACGACTTCACGCGTCGCACGCACGCGTTTCAGTTCGCCGTGGCGCAGATATTCGACGCCGGTCACCGCGGCGCCGTCGAACGTGAGCCGCGTCACGAGCGCCTGCGGCAGCACGACGAGATTCGACCGTGCGCCCGGCGACTGCAGAAACGGGTGCACATACGCGCGATACACGGACTGCCGGCGCCCCTCGCGCACGCACACGTTCGTGAACGCGGCGCCGCCGTCGCCTTCCATCATCGCGCCGTTATGATCGGCGACCGTCGGCACGCCGGCGCGCGCAAACGCTTCGAGGCCAGCGGCGGCGATCGGATGCGGATCGGGCGCCGGCTGCACGAACAGCGGACCGCCCTGCCCGCGCCGCCGCGAGTCCGGCTCGCCGTGCCAGTCTTCGATGCGGCGATAGATCGCGAGCACCGATTCATAGCTCCAGCCGTCGTCTTCGGTGGCTTTGGCGAGATCGTCCCAGTCCGCCTGATGCCCGCGCGCCCAGGCCATCACGTTGATGCTCGCGCCGCCGCCGAGCACCTTGCCCATCGCCATCGGAATCATGCGGCCGTTCAGATTCGCGTTCGGCGTCGCGCGAAATAGCCAGTTCTGCTCGCTGCGTCTGAGCATGGGCCACGCCGTGCTGTCGATGATCGCGGGGACCTCGTCCGTGCCGCCCGCTTCGAGCAGCAGCACGCGCAACTCCGGGTGCTCGGCGAGACGCCGCGCGACGACAGCGCCCGAACTGCCCGAACCGCAGACGATAAAGTCGAAGGTCGTGTCCGCGCCATGCACTTGCGCAGCGCGAGCGGACTGCGGGTCCGGCAGGGGAAACGCGGTTGAATCCGTTGAATCCGTTGAATCGGTGGTATCGGTAGAGGCGCTCGTCATCGTCATCTCGCATGGAGGCGGCATGCGATGTCGAGCGTACGCGCGCGACGCAACGGGACGATGCGAATTGCGAAGCACCGCACCGCTTCACGAATGCAAAGCCGTGCGGTGAAACAGCGTGAAGGAGATTTGAACGAGTCCGGCCGGGTCTGCCGTTACTTCGCGAACAGCGACGCCATATTGGCAAACGACTTGATCTCGACCGCATTGCCCGACGGATCGAGGAAGAACATCGTGGCCTGTTCGCCGACTTCGCCCTTGAAGCGGATATGCGGCTCGATGATGAACTTCGTGCCCGCCGCTTTCAGCTTGTCGGCCAGCGACTGCCATTGCTGCATCGACAGCACGACGCCGAAATGGCGCACCGGCACCGCATCGCCGTCGACGGCATTCGTCGCGCGGTGACCTGCTTCGTCGGGCGACAGATGCGCGACGATCTGGTGGCCGTAGAAATTGAAGTCGACCCACTCGGGCGAGCTGCGGCCTTCCGGGCAGCCGAGCAATTCGCCGTAGAACTCACGCGCGGCCGCGAGGCTATGGACCGGAAATGCGAGATGAAAAGGCGGCATCGCGCCTTGTGTCGTATCTGTCATCGAAATCTCTAACGCTATGGGGGAGGTTTGCTGGATGTTTCGCTGAAGGGGCCATTGAATGCAACGTAGTCTACTGATAAACGCAAACGCCTGAAAGCTCAATGATTTCGCGCTGAGCCTCAAAGTTTTCGATAACCGGGTCCGCCCCGCGCGGCCTACCCCTTGCGCAGCGGCCCCGTCGTGCCGCGCACGATCAGATCGGTCGGCACGATGTTCTGCGAACTGACGGGGCGCCCTTCGATACGCGCCAGCAGATAGTCGGCGCTGCGCGTGCCGATTTCGTCGGCGGCAAGGCGCATGGTCGTGAGCGGCGGCGTCGTGAAGCTCGATACCTCGATATCGTTGATCCCCGCGATCGACAGTTCGCCGGGCACCTCGATGCCCGCTTCATGCGCTGCAGCCAGTGCGCCGATCGCGAGCAGATCGGTGCCGCAAATCACGGCGGTCGGCCGCTCCGGACCTTGCATCAGCGCTTTCATCGCCATCTGCCCTTCGATGATCTTGTGCGGCATTTCGATCAGATGCTCGTGGCGCAGCTGCAGGCCGCGCGCTTGCAGCGCGGCGCGCACGCCGATAATGCGGTCCGCCGCGCGGTCGCTGTGCTGGGTCATCTGCGTGATCATGCCGAAGCGCGTGTGACCGAGGTCGAGCAGATAGTCGGCAAGACGCCGGCCGACCGCGACATTGTCGAAACCGACATACGGGTGGTCGCGGTCGACGGTCCAGCCGTTGACGAGCGGAATCTGCTCCTTCCCGATCAGTTCATAAAGCGCGGGCGAATGGCTGCGGCCAACCAGCATCAGGCCCGCGATGCCGTCCGCGATCAGCGCGCGCACCTGCTTGAGCTCGTCCTGCTGGTCGTAATACGAGCAGCCGAGCAGCAGCGTATAGCCGGCTTCGCCGATACGCTTTTGCAGCGCGAATACACCGAGCGCGAAGTTCTGGTTTTCGAGCGACGGAATCACCGCGCCGATCGTCTTCGAGCGTTGCGACGCCAGCGCGCGCGCCGCCGCATGCGGCGTATAGCCGAGTTGATCGGCAATATCGCGCACGCGCTGCCGCAAGTCGGCCGCGACCGTCGCGTTGCCGTTCAGCACGCGCGAGACGGTCGCCGTGGAAACGCCCGCGGCCCGGGCGACATCCAGTACGGAAATCGCATTCGATTTGCGGCGCGGCGCGCGCTTTTTTGTTTCTGCAGTCAACGTTGCACCCAGCCCGGTCTTGTCGTGCGGGGCGCACCCCGCGCCCCTACGAGCGGCATTTTATAGCGCGAATTTTGCAGTGCCGGATTGTGTAGCACGTCAGTTCACGAGTCGAAGATGGCGAATACGGTGCGATGCGCTTGTGCAGACCGACAATCGGATCTCAGTCGATGCGCTTCACGTCGCCGTCGAATTCGACAATGCAGCCGAAGCCGCCATGAAACAGCGCCTCGCGCGCATCTTCGCGCGCGCCGGCTGCCGCAATGCGTGCGGCGGCGCTCGCTTCGGCATCGTCTGCGGGCTCGTAACCGAGAAAACGCGCGTTCGCATTGCTCCAGCGGTTGCGCGCATTGTTCGATACGCCGTACACGATCACGAAGTGATAGTCGGGATAATCGATGCAGCGTTTCGTCAGCTGCACCATGTCGCGATGGCTGATCCACGTGTACAAATGGCGCGGCATGGTCGGCGTGTCGTCGGCGCGAAACGAGCCGATGCGCAGGCAGGCCACCGACATCGCGTGCTTGTCCGCATACAGCCTGCCGAGCGCTTCGCCGAACACCTTCGATACGCCATAGCGGCTGTCGGGGCGCGGCGCGACCGTATCGTCGATCATGCGGTCGCGCCGATGAAATCCGACCGCATGATTCGAGCTCGCGAAAATCACGCGTTTCACGCCCGCTTGCCGCGCCGCTTCGAACACGTTGTAGCAGCCGTCGATATTGATGTCGCGGATTTTCTCCCAGCTGTCTTCGTCGGGAATGCCGGCCAGATGCACGACGACGTCGACGCCCTGCATCGCGGGCAGCAGATCGGCGAGGCGCGTGATGTCCGTACTGACGATTTCCTCGCCGTCGCCGGCCGGCGCTTGCGGCGCGATGTCCGCGAGGCGCAGCCGATACTGGCCGCGCAAACCGGCACGCAATGCGCGGCCGATATGGCCCGCCGCGCCCGTGATCAGAACCCGTGTCATTCGCTTGTCTCCCTATGTTGCTGTGATGCCGCTGCGTCCATCGCGTCGTGCACGCGCCGCCGCCATTCGCCGCGGCGCTGCCGCTGTGCTATCAGGCCTTGTTGCCGCCGCCCGGCACCGTCGCGATCACTTTCGGCGCGCGCAGGAAATCGAAATCGCAGCCGTCGTCGGCCTGCATGATCGTCTCGAGGAACAGCTTCCGATAGCCGCGTGCTTCGGAATCGGCTGCGCGAGGCGGCAACGCGGCAAGGCGCGCGGCGATGTCGGCGTCGGACAGCAGCAGTTCGATCGAGCGCTGCGCCACCGACAGCCGGATGCGGTCGCCGCTGCGCACGATCGCAAGCGGTCCGCCGATCGCCGCTTCGGGCGTGACGTGCAGCACGATCGTGCCGGCCGCCGTGCCGCTCATACGGCCATCGGAAATGCGCACCATGTCCTTCACGCCCTCGCGCGCGAGCTTGCGCGGAATCGGGATATAGCCGGCCTCGGGCATGCCCGGCGCGCCGACCGGCCCGATGCGCTTGAGCACGAGCACGTCGTGCGCGCTCACGTCGAGCGCGGGGTCGTCGATGCGGTTGGCGAGGTCTTGCGCGTCTTCGAATACGACGGCCCGCCCTTCGTGCTCCATCAATTGCGGATTCGCGGCGGACTGCTTGATGATCGCGCCGCCGGGCGCGAGGTTGCCGCGCAGCACGGCGATGCCGCCTTGCGGATAGACCGGCTGCGCAAGCGGCCGGACGACATCCTGTTTGAACGGCGCGGGCGCCGCGTCGAGCTCCTCGCCGAGCGTGCGGCCCGTGACCGTCAGCGCGTCGAGGTGCAACAGATGCTTCATTTCGCGCATCACGGTGACGAGCCCGCCCGCGCGATGCAGGTCTTCCATGTAATGCTGGCCCGACGGCTTCAGGTCGACGAGCACCGGCGTTTCGCGCGCCATCCGGTCGAGCGAATCGAGGTCGATGCGGATGCCGAGGCGCCCCGCGATCGCGGTCAGGTGAATGATGCCGTTGGTCGACCCGCCGATCGCAAGCAGCACGCGCAGCGCGTTTTCGATCGCCTTCGGCGTCAGGATCTTTGCCGGCGTCAGGCCGGCCTTGATCATCGCGACTGCCTGCGTGCCCGTGCGCTCGGCGATGCGGATGCGGTCCGCGCTGACGGCCGGCGGCGACGCGCCGCCCGGCAGCATGATGCCCATCGCCTCGGCGATACAGGCCATCGTGCTTGCGGTGCCCATCACCGAACAGGTGCCGACCGTGGCGACGAGTTGCGTGTTCACCGCATCGATTTCGGCTTCGTCGATCTGGTCGCCGCGAAAGCTCGCCCAGAAGCGCCGGCAGTCGGTGCACGCGCCGACGCGCTCGCCGCGATGAGAACCCGTCAGCATCGCGCCCGTCACGAGCTGAATGGCGGGCACGCCGGCCGCGGCCGCGCCCATCAGCTGCGCGGGCACGGTCTTGTCGCAGCCGCCGATCAGCACCACCGCGTCCATCGGCTGCGCGCGGATCATCTCTTCCGTATCCATCGACATCAGATTGCGCAGATACATGCTGGTCGGGTGCGAAAAGCTTTCCGCGATCGAGATGGTCGGAAATTCGACCGGCAGGCCACCCGCCAGCTGCACGCCGCGCTTGATCGCCTCGATCAGCTGCGGCGCGTTGCCGTGACACGGGTTGTACGCGCTGCCCGTATTCGCGATTGCAACGATCGGACGCGACAGCGCGTCGTCCGTATAACCGGCGCCCTTGATGAAAGCGCGCCGCAAGAACAACGAAAAGCCTTCGTCGCCGTAGTTGGTCAGGCCTTTGCGCAGGCCCGTTTTCGCGTTGCCGTCTGAGTGGTCAGCCATGGGGGGAATGTCCTCGATCGGATGCCGCTTGTGCGGATGATTGACGTCGATTCTATCGGGGCTTATAGCCGACTTCAAGTAAGCGCTTTCTCAAACGATATTACCCGGCGCATCAAATGCCCGCCACGGCGCGCCGCATTGCCGCACTTGATGCGGGCGCGCCGCGCCCGTACCCTGCCTCCCCTGAACGCTCACCCGGGTCGTGTTCCGTATTCCGTCACCGCGGCTGGCTTTTGCCTCGGTGGATTCGGGACGCTCTGCTGCGGCGCGTGCCGCTTGACCGCTTCGTTTTTTGCGCCCGCCAGTTGCAGGGCGTTGGCGCGCACCTCGATCTTCACCGGGTCGGTCTGCTTCCACTGCTTCTTCGGTATTACGAGCTTCCAGGTCGAATCCTTGCCCGCATCGCGGAAAAACGCGACGACGCCGACATACTCCGTGCCGCTATTCATCGGTTCGGTGACGCTTGCGCTCGCATCGGGCCGTAGCACCACATCTCTCGTCGCCAGCAGATCGGGCCTTAGCGCCTCGAGATCGTTCGTCTGCAGTTGCATGTAGTCAAGCTGCTCGAACGCCTGCGGCGTCCTCAGCTGATAGATCCGCACCACGGTCGACAACGATTGCCCAGCGCCGTTCCGGTTCAATGACGACCGGCTGACGAGATCCAGGTTCATTGTCTTGATCTGCGTGGTGAACGCCCATTTCGCCGCGCCCACCGTGCTATCCGTCACCGCCTGTCCGACTCCGCATGCTGCGACGGTGAAGGTGGTGGCCAACGTCACTGCGCCGGTTCGAAGTGCCCGCATCATCCTGCTGATTCTCCAGGTGTTCCGTGTTCGTGAATTTCCGAAGTCGATGACTGCGTCAGTGCCCTGAGCGGTGCTGACCCGCTTGCCGGTCGCTGTCCCCTGTCCAGACGCCCAGTTGGACTCGCGTCACCGTGTTCGCTCGACCCGGTGCGAGCGGCTGCGGCAGCTGCGTTGTGTAGCCGAGGCTGACCTGATCGGAGTTCAGTACCTGCGCAGGCATCAGTTCCGGGCGCACGTGCATCTCCAGCTGCGCCTGCGCCTCGTAGCCGAGATAGAACCGCAGCAGCGCCATGACTTCGCGGTGATTGCCGTGCCCCGGCATCAGTCCAAGCACCGATTCGGGCGTCTGCGGAGTAATGACGACTCGAACCGAATTGCCTTGATCGTAAAAGCCACGTCCGAGCAGGCAGTGCTCGCCGAGAGCCGCAGGCTCGCCGTCTTCGACGTCGATCCATACCGGGTGGAATTCCTCGACGGCGATCCGCGCATCCGGCACCGCGTGTTGCAGTACCCCTGCGAGCCCTTCGGCCGTGCGCGTCTTCTGGCCGGCAAGCCCCAGCATCGACAACAGTTTTCGGGTGCCGACTGCCTCCCGGGTTGCCGGGCGGCCAATGCCCAGCCCCGCGAAGCTCAGCAGGTAACGCGAGACATCGTCCGTTCCCCCGCGGCGAAATCCCGCCGGGTAGCGGTACTTGCGCCAGACACGGTAGTACTGCGTGACGACGCGGTGATGGAACAGATCGAGGAAAGCCGACATCGGTTCGGCACCCTCGCGATTCTGCGCTACCTCGTCGACGAAATACGACGGCATGCGGGCATCGACGCCGTACAGTCCAAGAAACGTCGTGCGCACCGCGGGAGGCATCGCCCGGTTGTCCAGGTCGTATTCGACCGCATCGATCTCGCGGTTCGGAAAACCGAGGCGTGCACGCGAGCGAAAGCGCACCGGCTCGCTCGCGGGTGAATCGGTACTGCCGATCGGCGGACGATCGGGCGCCGCGAGTTCGATCAGTTCGCAGAAACGGAAGAAATTCATCTGCGTCGCGCTGGCCAGCAGCGCGGACAGTAGCGACCGCTCCGCGTAGGGGGCGAACTCCCGCCCGGCAAGGTTCACGCGCGGCCCGTTCAAAACGGCGCTCCTTCGCCTTTCGTGTCGGGCCACTCGATGCGCCGCCCGGCCGGTTGCGACACGATCACGAGCTTCGTGTAGAGGTTCAGCGTCGCATACAGCCCGAGGAAGCGGTTCAGCATGCCGCCGAACAGCTCCATATCGCCATCGCCCGCGAACTGGCCGCTGTCGAGCGTCACCTCGATCTCGACACCGCGCTGCAGCCCGCCTTTCACGAGCTTCTGCAGCAGCCGGTGCTGGACGTCGGTGATCGCATCGATCCGGCGTTTGTTCAGTTCACCGTCGGTCCAGTCGTACAGCGCCAGACTCCCGCGCAGAACTTCCGCATTGAGCAGTGACAGATAGTTCGGCGCCAGGTGCGACAGCACGCGCCACTGGAAGCGGTCGCCGGTCGGCGGGTAGACAGGAAGCGTCGGCGCGGTCAGATTCCGCACCGAGCCGATATTCGTGAAGCCGCCGCGCATGCGCGTGATACCGGCTTCGCGCAGCGCCTTGCGCGGCAGCATGCCATTGGTGCCGGTGACGGAGAGCGACAGCGTTTCCTTTGGCAGCGCGTTCTGCTGTTCCCATGCATGGCCGCCAAGGACAAGCCAGGTGTCAAACCGGCCGGACGGGCCGCGCCGCATGCGCGTATGGAAATACCGCTCCGGCATTTCGTGACGCAGCATGCCGCCGCGATGACGGAACGACGCGAACGGCGCGTATTCGAAACGCTGGCCCGATCCAGACTCGAAGCCCTGCACGGTGTCGACTGCGTACACCTCGACATGCTTGCCGCGCTGCTCGTGCGCATGCACGCGATATTCGGTCTCGAACTGAGTAGCGGTAATCGGGTCCGCCTCCAGCGCAAACAGGTTGATGATCGGCGTGCAGAACAGGCGCAGGTTGCCGGCGGAAAAACGCATGTCGTCCGGATACGGCTTCGCAAGCACGATTTCGACGTCGAAATATTCAGCGCCATGAGGAATTGCGCGCATGTCGAGACCGACCAGGTCCACAAACATGAATTTCTCTGGAAAGGTGAAATACTCGAGCAGCAACTGGTAACCACCGAACGCGTTGTCGGCCTTCGGCCACAGACGCTCGTCGGCGGCAAATCCGGCCGGTTCGATATGCAGGCCCCGCATCGCCTGAGGCGCGCCGGGGCGGTCCTCCGGATGGCCCGGAACACGCACCTGCACGGCCAGCGGATCGGCCGTGAGCGCAGCGTACAGGGTCAGCGCCACCGGCCGGTCGGCATGCAGATACAGCCGCAAGCGCGGCACCTCGAGCTGTTCGCGCCGCGCTTGCGGCTGCAGTTCGAGCCGCACACGGATCACCGAGCGCCCGTCCTCGCGCGCGTACGCGTCCGCTTCGCTCAGGCGCAGCGGATAAAGGTCGACTGCCTGGGTCGTCCGGTAGTCGCATTCGATGCCCTCGTCTCCGACCGGGTCCGAGATCACCTCGAGTCCCGGCGCGAGCGTTTCATGCCGCTGCAGCGCACCGGCCACCGGCTGCAATTCCAGAATCGAGAGCGACGGAATCATGCGCAGATAATGCGGCCAAAGCATGCTGACCAGTCCCTCGGTCAGCTCGGGCAGCTCATCGTCCAGTTTGTGGCGAAGCCTCCCCATGAGGAACGCGAACCCTTCGAACAGTCGCTCGACATGCGGATCGCGCTCGCCGATACGGTCGATATTGAGCATGCGGGCGCGATCCGGAAACGCTTGCGCGAACTCTTTGCCCGCTTCACGCAGGTAGCGCATCTCCGCATCGTAGTAGCGCAGGATCTCGTGGTCTTTCGTCGGGCTGCTCATCGGCCTGGCCTCAGGTGGTGCTCGTGGTCGTACAGGCGCGCGTTCATGCAATCGCAACCGCGCGTGCCGGATCGATTGCGGTCAACTCGCCCGTCGGAACGTCGATGGGCCGCGCGAGCGCGGACTTGTCCGCGTCCTTGCGGTTTGCGCCGATTGAGCGGGCGGCGTCGCCGATGGGCGCACGCCGGTCATCGCGGCGGCCCTGCATCGAACGGGCAAGACCGGAGGGCGCGCGTGCGCCGGACGGCGCATTGAAGAGATTCATGAACATGTGGGTCAATGATTGCCCGAGGCCGATGCGCCAAGCCGGTCGGCACGGATCAGCGTCGGCGCAATGAAGATCAGCTTTCGCAACGAAAATTGCGGACCGTGCGCCTGCATCCGCAGGTGGCCGCGACGCCAGTGAGGCGCAACTTCGCCGGAACCATACTGGATCGCCTGGGTCGGGCCCACGATGATCCTGTTGTAGCGACTGGCCAGTCGCCGCTCCAGTTTCGAAACTTTTTTCCCGCCCGCGCGCGCGAGCCGCGCGGCCGTTTCGTCCCGGCGCAATTCATCGGTGCGGATCGCGCCTGGCGTCTGCAGGTAGAGCAGTACCTTGGTGCACATCTGCACCATGGCCACCGCCGTGGCGGCGTTGCCGTCGCGAGGGGCGGCATTTAACGCGTGATCGACCAGTGAATCGCGCTCGTCGGTGAAACAGAGCTGTAGTGCGTAAGGCAGATCCTGAGGATTCCCTGGCGCACTGCCGACCGCGAGAAAAACGATATCGCGACGCTCGTCCACGCAAGTTTCGAAAATATAGATGCCGGTGGTCGTGCACGGACGATCGAGGGTGGACCACAGGGTTGGATCGACTGCCGCCGCCATCTGCGGACCAAAGCGCAGAAAAACGGCCGGCACCGGAAGTCGGAAGAGCGACGCGGGCACGTCCTCGCCGATATCGGTCTGCGCGAGCCAGGTCTGCAACGCGGCAGTGGGTTCGATCACCGCATGCGGCCTCACCTGGTAGAGCGCCGCTGCCGAGGCAAGCAGAACCGGTCGTTGCACTTCATCCTGCGTCATGGTTCGCAGGAACTGCGGATTGTTGATACGCATGGCCTCGACCAGCAGTTCCATTGCGGCACTCCCGGCGCCGGGAGGCCCATAGGCGCGGTCCGGTCGCAAATGCCATCGCTCGTACCGCTCGCCGTCACGGCGTGCAAGGACCTTTGCCCATGCCTCCCAGGCCTGCACCAGACCGACGCTGGCAGCCCGCACAGGCGGCAGTTCACGGCTGGTGGTGCGCGTCCTGGCTGTTGCCACGAGAAATTCCCTTGCGCGCAGATCCAGTTCGCGCGCAAGCAGGTCGGGGCTCGTCGTGTTCTGTCCGGATTTCATAGCGGTCTCTGCCCTCCTGGCAGCGGTGTTTCGGCGTGCCTCGCCGCATCGAGCATTGCCTTCGGAAGAGGCGGAGGCCCATCCATTTGCGCGGTCTTTTTCGTGCCCTGCACGACGCCCGGCCGTTTCACGATGAAAATTCGCGCTGGCAGCACAAAGCCCCTGAGCGCAAGCAGTTCCAGCGGACCCTTGCCCACATCGGTGCGCATCATGTAGCTCAACGGATACGCAAGGTCGGTCGAGGCCGGTGTCAGCGCTGCGTGACTGGCCAGGCTATCTGCGTCTTCGGCGTCGGCTTCGGCTTCGTCTTCGCCGCCGCCGCCGCTGCCGTCCGCCCGGCGCGCGACACCCGACTCGCCCGTTGCCGAGGCACTCGCCGCCTGCGCAAGCTTCACGGCCGGAGTATCCGGCGCGGCCTGCCAGGTCAACTGGTACGTCGCGTCGTCGAGCGCCTCGACCCGAGCCCGCTCCAGCATCCGTACGAGCCCCCAGCGACCACTGAACTCGAAGCTCTTGTTCGTGCCGGCTTTCTCCGTCTGCCATTGCAACCGGGTGCCAAGGCTTTGCGGGTCATTCGATGGCCACGTCATCGCGCGCCATGTCTCCTGCTGGTTGAAGTAATGCAGCTTCTGGCCATCGAGCGTCAGCAACGTATCCGTTACGCCAGGCGTGGGCACCGGTTTGAACTCGAACCTGTATTGCGGCTCGCCCTGCGCGAGCAGATGCCCGGCGATGCGCTGGAGCGTATTCAACGCCTTGAGGAAGGCCGGATCGACGGCCAACTTCGCACCCGTCGACACCGGTACCCACCGATCGCCCTGCAGTTCGAGCACTCCCGCGAGCTGGGTGCTCAGGAACGCCGCGATCAACCCGCCCTGCGGCCGCAGAAAGCGCGCGAGTTCGGGCAGCGAGGCATCGTTGTCAGTATTGGCAAACGGATAGCGCCCGGCGAACGACCGGTTCCATGTTGCCGCGATGGCTTGTCGCCATGCGTCGTTCAGGCTTGCCTGCGCCGGCTGCACAACGGTCTGCGTGGCCTGCACGACAGGCTGCACGAAAAGTGCGTCTCCCATACCCGCCCATTGCGCGCCGAGGCCGGCGGCGATCAGTTGCGCGTAGGCCTGCGTGTCGGCCAGCTCCGAGCCTTTGCCCTGAAACAGCGACTGCGCGATCTGCTTCGCCTGAGCATCGGCATCGGCGCTGTCGCTGATCCGCTGCAGCCTCAGGCGCAGGGTGGTCACACGCTCCATGAAGCGTTGCAGGCTCAAATCGCTGTTCGTCCCCGCGCCGGCCTCGCCGTTGCCATTGCCCTGGGCAACGAGCCGCATGACGGGACCGAACGATGCGCCAAGCGGACCGGCAGAATCGGGTTTGGCCGTTTGGGGCCCCTCGACCTTGCCGACGAACATGTTCTGCGCTTTCGTTACCAGCGCGTCGGACAAGGACTCCTTCAACGCTCCGGCGCCGCCCTGGTATTCGAGCGATTTCATCAGCGCGATCACGGGGGACTGCCGTGCGTCGGCCATCAGCTTCAGTTGTTCGATCGCGGTTGGAAGCGTCGGCGCGGGTTCCCACTGCAGGGTGTTCATGAAACCCTGCCAGTGGTCCGCGTAGTCGGCAAAATACCGGCTGGTCAGCTCCTGCTTCAGAGCGTCTGCCGACTGTGGCGATCGTGCCGATTGTGCCGATCGCTGCCGGCCACCCTGGCCGGTGTCGAGCACCCAATCGGCCGCCACTTCGCTGCGCGTTGCGGCATCGTCGATTGCCGCCGCGATGGTGCCCTCGTAGGCCTGCCGCGTGAAGGGGCCTGGGACCGTCGCCGCTGAACGAAAAAGCCCGCGGGTGTCGGTGCCCGCGGTCAGCGACGACAGAGTCTGGACAGGATATCTGTTGCCGACCGAATCGAGGATGCCCTGATAGATCGTGTCTTCGGAGTTCCTGACGCCGATCACGGCGAGCAGTGTCTGCCGCGAGGCGTTGACCATTTCCTCGCGCGGCTGGATGCGCCAGTCGTCGTGCACCGGCAGATGCCGGGCATAAAAATCGAGCAGACGCCCGGACAGGTCGAGTTTTTCGCCAGCAGGCAGATTCGCATTCGTGCTCCAGTAACGCATGAGCAGCGGCATCATGAACCCGGCGTCCGCGCGTTTTGGCTGCGCCATCATCAGATAAGTCTTGAGCGCCTTGTGCCCTTCGAGTGCGAGCCGGTTGGTCTGGTCGTCGATCTGCGTGGCCTGCATCTGTCCGAGATCCACCAGTTCGGCCTCGATGTTTTGCTGGACCGGCGTGACGAGTGCGCGTCGACTCGCCCGCGCGTAAGGTGTCCAGAGCGCGGAGAGCATTTCGGCGTCGTGGTTCAGTCCGAAGCGGGTCAGCAGTGGCGCGTGGTGCTCCGTTCGGCCTTCGTGCAGATCGATTCGATGCTGAAGCTCAAGCAGCGCGCGCAATTGCACGGCCGGATCGGTGGCCGTATCCAGTGCCTGAATGGCCCGCTTCGTGACCTGCAGTTCGCGCGCATTCGACAACCCGGAGATCAGCATGCCGGTACTCCACAAGCCGATGACGGACAGGGCCACGATCGCGAACACACGCTCCGGATGCGAGCCGGTCCGTCGGCCCGGCCCTGATCGTGCGGCCTTGCCGATGTGCTGCCAGAGCGGCAAATCGGCGCTGGTCGTGCCGTCGTCAGCGCGGCTCGCGGCCGCGGGATACGGGGCAAAGAAGACGCCGTCGATAGTTCGATGACGTTGCCGGTCGCCCATTGCGGCGATCCATCCGGCCAAGGGCGTACTGCGCGTATCGAGGCGCTCCGACAATTGCGCCGCATAGCGGTTGCGGCCATTGCGACCCAGTTGCGCGACGCTGCGATCGGCGAGCTGGTGACGCAACGTCAGCAGCGCGGCTTCGATCGAGTCGGCATCCGCCCTGCGCGGAAACTCGCAGCCGACCACCGCAGTCGTGCCGTTTGCGACCCGGTCGGTCTGCGCCGCGTCAAGCATGTAGACTGGCGCGGCCCAATGCAGTGCGCCGGCGATACTCGCAAGATTGAGGTTGCACGCACCGGCACCACGACGTTGCGCGGGCAGCGCCGCAGTGCCGTCGAGCGTCAGCACGACGGCATCGACCGGTCGGCGGCGGCGCAGTTTATAGATTTGCTTCAGCCAGTGTTCGTCGGGCCGGCCATCCGGACCGGCTCTGCTCCATAGCAGCACGGCGTCGCCGGTGACGAGCCAGCGTCGTTCGGCCAGCTCGGGCAACAATCGGCCAATCACAGCGTCATCGCCGGTGAGAAGCAGCCACGGACGATCGTACGCCCAGCCCAATCGACGGGATTGCCGTAGCTCGAAGCGCAAATCGCGCGCATGGTCGATTGCCTGGGCCGCATGCGTTTTCGCTGCCTGAGCAGCGTTATCGACAGCTTCAGGCGGCTCAATCCCTTGCCCCTTTGAATCCCGCCGCATGCGAAGCTCGAGTTGCGCGCGCCTGGGCAACGCATACGCAAGCAGCCCCAGCACGACTGCGCCAACAGCGATGAGCGGCAGCCGATTGCGGTCGAGCCACGCGTACAGATCCTGCGACTCCACGGTCAGAAACACGAAAGCAGCGAGGATGGTCGCCACGGCAGTGAGCATCAGCCACCGCCCCAGAACATATTTCTTCAATTCAGTTGTCCTCGAATTCCCCAGGTGCGACCACGCACAGTCGTGCCGGCTGCGCACCGGCTTGACGACAGGCGATCAGCTGCGAGTCTCGAATCGATTCGCCCGCTTCCAGTGCGAGGGAAAGCGCAATCCACCCGCTGACCGGCCCTGGCAAGCCGATAAAACTATCTACCAGGCGTTCGACAATCCGGGTTTCGGGCGAACTGAGCGACGCCGTGGTCGCAACCTCGAAAGCGTCGCCACAGCCGGTGAACCAGACGTGCGTCAGCCTTTCTGTCGTCAACTGCATCTCCATGAGCTGCGCCAGATCGGCTTTCAGCGTCTCGTCGCCGGTCGTCATCGGGCGCAATACATAGCCTGCGGCAGGCGCGATCGGCGCGCCCTCTCTTCCGTACCCGTTGGCGCGCGACCCGAACAGGATCGCCGCGGCGCCCTCGCTAAAGGCTTGACCGCCATCGCCCGACCAGAGCTGGGCGGCCACGATCAGCCTGGCCGGCAGTTCGTCCACGTCGATGTACTGCTCGATCCATTCCGCGCAGTCCGTGGCCGTCGCCATGTCGACCTCGAATTCGACGCCCGGCACCGTCCTTTCGAACATTCGCCTGGCTTCTGCCTGCCACGCTGCCTCTTCGGCGAGCGATGCCTCGTCGAGGATCAGCGTCAACGTAAATTCTCGACATGCCGACAGCCTGTCCTCGAATCTTGCGGCGATACGGGCGAGGAGCGCCGAGCGCCGTTCTGCCGCTGTCTTGCCCTTTGCCCAGTCGAAGCCCGTAGCCCGGTTGGTGTTGACCGGCAACATTGCATCGCGATCGCGCAGCGAGGCGGCATCGATAGATCGAGGCAGGAACGCCGCGGCGTGAACCACCGGAAGACAACGGCGGCACCAGTCACGCCAGAGCGATTCCAGCCGCTGCTTCTCGCGCTCGCTCTCTTCGGCGATCAGCTGTTGCTGCTCCCACGCGTTCAGCCTCCAGCCGAATAGCAGGCCGCACGCGCATACCGGCGCGCCGATCAGTAGCGCCCAGAACGCCGTTGTGTGGGTCGACCTGTCGTGCGGCCACATCGTCAACACGGCTGCGGCTGTCGCAGCCGCCACGACAAGGAGAGCGGGTAGCCACACGCGCGCCGAAACCGGTTGCGGACGCTCGATCGTCGCGAGCGTCGGGATGGGCCAGGACATGGGCGGGTCACAGAAAGTCCGGATACAGGGCGGGTATTGCCATGACGCTACAGGGCCCTTCCACTGAATGCATCGCCGATCCCATATCCCTTGCTATCGATCAGATTCTGCATCTCGATGCGCTGCAATTGCGTATCGGCGATGACGACCTTGTAGGTGCGCGCCTTAGCGAAGCCCGTATAGAAGCGCCGGTAGCGCAGATAGCCTTCCGGCTCCCACGAACCGGGCAAGAGCTTGCGGCAACCCACGAGCCATAGCCGGAACTGATGATCGTATGGCCGGAAACCCGCGTATGAATCATGCGCGTACGTGGAGAACAGATCCGCTTCGGCCTCCGAGACCGTGGGATGACTTCTCAGGCGTCGCAGCACATCGTCCGCTTCCGGCGCGAGCTTCCGCAATTTCGACACGGTGGATTCGGGAAGCGCACGCCGATGCAGGTCAGCCAGCAGAGGATTACCGCGCTCGAATGTTTGAACAATCGCCTTGCCGGCCTCATACGCAGCCGATCCGGCTCGCTCGAGCAGGCCCGTGTCGAGTGCGGCAATATCGCTTAGCAGCGTCTGGTTGGCCCCGGCCAGATCGTCCATATCGCGCTTGCTCAGGGAATGGACGCGGCTCGCCCATGGGAGTTGCGTGTAGGTGTCACGCACCTGGTATCGCCACGCAAGGTAGACGATCAGCCAGTCTGCCGGCTGGCGGGCACTGGGCGAACAGGCGGCGTGGAAGCGGGCGTAGGCCTGGCGCAGACCATCGTCGACCTGAAACGGGTTGTAGCCGCCGCCCGCTTGCTTTACGGCCAGGTCGATTCTCAGAGGCACTTTGGCCGCCTGCGCGGCCTTGAACATGTATTCCAGCGGAAGCTGCGACAGCTTCTCGCTGCTGAGCAGGTTCTTCGATGACGAAATGGGCAGGCGACCCCGTCCCTGTTCGTTCACCGCGTAGCCGCCACCCACGTCCGAGTGCATACCGGGAAACGCGTATTCGTGGCAGTTATCGGGAAGGCCGTTGTTGACCAGCACCCGGTCCAGCGGAAATGAAGGGCGATTCTCGTGCATCGCCACGAAATGCACACAGTTCTTTATCCGCCCGGGGATGCGGAGGTATTGTTCGCTGCCCCAGCCCGCATGGCCGTTCGTGAGGTCATACGTCATGCTGGAGTTGTTCGGCAGCCCGACCGACGCAACGGTGTCGAACAGGCCGAGGAAGCGGATCGTCGCCCGCACGCCGCACAGCATGTCGCCCTCAAACAGTTCGTTCAGCCAGTTGCAAAACACCCTGGCCTCCGCCGCACCGCGCGAGAAGCCGAATGCATCGATGAAGATCTCGACCGGTCTGGACTTGTCAGGGGAACTGATCATAGCGGCAATCCGTTGCGCCTCGCGCTTGTAGAACGCCTTCGCATGTTGACGGTTGCCGGTCAGAGCGTCCATCAGCAGGCCGCCGGTTGTACGCATGCTCACCTTGCCCAGCGCCGTTTCGTCCGCTGCGCCGCCGACCAGGCTGCTCCGTGTGTCGGTCCTGGGATTGTAGGTGCGGATACCGTTGCGGCAGAGGGCCATTACAACGGGGTCGACGTATGCTAAAAGGTCATTGGGCGACGCAACGCGATGGATCGAGTTGAGTACCGACAGCAGGCCGAAATTGATCCGCCCATCGCCACCGCCGCCGAATGCCATACCGGTCGTCGCGGGGACATCTTCGCCAATGGGTTTGAACGGCGTGCCCACGCCGCTAACGTAGATACGGAAGTAGCCCCCATCGGGGTCATCGGGATAGGCGAAGAACAGCCGCGCGACATTGCTTTCCTTCCGGCGTTGCAATTGCGTTTCGCTGCCGTCGTGGCAAGCGTCCCCGTCGTCCCAGTCCTTGTTGTTACCTGTGCCATCGAAGAACAGGCCGATGTGAACCACGATTTCGCAATGCTCGGTGCGCGGGATCACCGAGGGCAGTACCGGCACGATACCCGGCGTAGGTCCAAGCGGATGGATCGCGACGGGAATTTCCTGTTCGGGCAGTGTTGTCATGGTGTCCTTCCTTTCCCGGCCTACTCAAAACTTTTCTTGCAGTGGACGAACGGGGGATAGTCGTCCCACGGATGCTTCTTCGGAATCGGATCTTTCACCGGGTGCCTCGAGCCTGGCGCGTTGGCTTTCGCCGCACCGTAAGCGGATGACACCACCCGCACCTTGCCGTCAGCCAGAAAATGCACCCACATGTGGTCAGGCTCATCGTACTTTTCCACCGGCACCACGGCCTCGTATTCGTCGCCCTTGCAGTCACGCCAGTTCGTGACGTTCCAGCGCACCGTCACTCTTGTATCCGGATGCCATTTGTACGGCAGCATCACGCAACACACGGTGGTGCCACCCTTGCCCGCCTGGGCACCGCTCGTGCCGTCGACCGAAAACTCCTGCACACTCAGGTGATCGGCAAGGTGATCGATGCCTGTCAAAGTGACGGGCATTCCGTCTTCGGCAGGGTCGTGTTGCCGGCATGCGGCAATACCCATGCACAGCACCAGCAGCAGTCCTGTACACAGGCGAAACAGGTTCTGGTGTTTCATACGCGATCCTCCCCGTGCGCGTCCTGCGCGCCGTTCGACAGCGTGACTGGCGTTGGACCAAGCGGATCGATCGCGACGGGAATTTTCTGTTCGGGTCTCGATGTCATCGCTGGTCCTTGCGCGGGGATTCCTCGTCGTAGCGCTTGCAGGTATCCAGGTCGTAGACGTCCCACGGATTCTTCTTCGGAATCGGATCTTTCACCGGGTGCCTCGAGCCTGGCGCGTTGGCTTTCTCTGCACCGTAAGCGGATGACACCACCCGCACCTTGCCGTCAGCCAGAAAATGCACCCACATGTGGTCAGGCTCATCGTACTTTTCCACCGGCACCACGGCTTCGTATTCGTCGCCCTTGCAGTCACGCCAGTTCGTGACGTTCCAGCGCACCGTCACTTTCGTATCCGGATGCCATTTGTACGGCAGCATCACGCAGCACACGGTGCGACCGCCCTTGCCCGCCTGGGCACCGCTCGTGCCGTCCACCGAAAACTCCTGCACACTCAGGTGATCGGCAAGGTGATCGATGCCTGTCAAAGTGACGGGCATTCCGTCTTCGGCGGGGTTGTGTTGGCGGCATGCGGCAATACCGATGCACAACACCAGCAGCAGTCCTGCATAGAAGCGAAACACGTTCTGGTGTTTCATGCGCCCCGCCCCTCGCGTTCACCGGGCTTGCCCGTTGATCCTTCATTTCCGCCCGTCGTGCCCCAGGCGAGAATACGGGCGAGGTCGCCGTCGTTCCTGGCCTCGCTCAGTGCGGCTTCGAATGCCGGAACACCCTTGATTGCCCCCGCCGTCTGCCACATGGCAAGGTTCACGGCTGCGTACAACGGCCCCGGCTCGAGTTTCAGGCTGCGTAGCCAATGCCATGTCTGCCTTGTCCACTCATGGCGTTGCGCAGGCGAGTGATCTTCCACATCTGGCGACAGCAGTTGCCCGGTGCTCTCGAAAAGCTCGCCGATGCGTCCGCTCTCCAGCACCTGATGCCATTGCGCGGGTGCAAGGCGCAACGGCAGTCCTGCCACGGCCCGATCTGGCGATATCGCGGTTGCCGTGATCGCGGTCAGCGCTTCCCCATGATCGACGTACTCCCACGACGAGATCGGACCCATCGCGGCAAGCTGCTGCTCTGGCGTCAGCGTGGACCAGACAGCTGCCAGCGCGCGGCCATCGCCATACCGGAAGTAGTAGCGCTGGGCCTCGCCCGCCTGCAGATAACGCAGATCGCGTAGATGTCGCTCGAGCGCTTCCGGCGACTGGCAGCAGGTCAACCGGCTGCACGCAAACCGTTGCGAACTACCGGCGGTCGCCAGCGCCCGCGCCAGCTCTCCTCCGTCCACGGAAGCGGGCAGCAACAGGGGCCCAACCAGCCTGGCCTGCTCGCCCAGGTCGTCATACAGACAGACGGTCCACGGCTGTTCCAGCAACCAGGCGTGTTGCGGTGTACCGTGCAACAGTGCGCCATCAAACAGAAAGAAGCATTCTTCGGAGCGGGTCAACATGTTCATACGCTTACCGCCGCGCCACCGGTACGCGCGGCCCGCAGGAAACAGGCAAGGCAGAAATCTCCCGGTTCGGGTAGCGACGCGATCGTGTCGAGAGACGCGGGACCCTGCTTCTGGATCGTACTGATCTTGAGGAACAGATCGCCAGGGCCGCCGAGCGTGATGTTGCCGTCCTTCAACTGGACGAATGCGCCGCCGCATTCCAGGATGAGTTCCTTCTTCGCGCTGACGCGTACCGTACCGTTTGCGCTCGCCAGCGTGACGTCTTTTTCGGCCAGCAGCGACATCGCATCGCTCTGTGCCTGAATCTGCACTGGCCCCTTCGCCGCGAAAGCTCGGATGCCGAACTTCTGCGCGAATACCGACACCAGTTCACCCACCGCCAGCGTGAAGCACTTCGCCGCGCTCACGTCGAGATTCTTGCCCGCCACCGCCGAAATGGTGCCCTGCGCCGCTACCTGCACGCCCGACCCCGCTACGACACCGATCGATGCCGGCGCGCTCGCCAGAATGCCGGGCCGCTTCAGCCCGTCCAGTTCGTCGTTCATCTGCTTCTGTGCATCGGTATCCGCAGGGATAGCCTTCGCCGTCTTTGCCGACGCCGCTAACGCCTTCGCAATCTCCAGCGCGCGTTCAAGCTGCGCGATCGTCTCCTGCATGTCGAGCTGCTTGCCGTTTGCGGCCGGGCGGTCGTAAGCGGTGATGAGCTGCCCCCCACCGGCGCGGATCGCACCGTACCCCGACGTACGAAGCTCGACACCCTCGCCACGCTTCTGCTTCCTGCCGTCCACCAGATAACCGAGATTCAGCTGGCTCTTGCCCGAATGCTCGGTTGATAGCTTGATGCCTTCCTCGCCCTGCCAGTCCTCGAAGCGCAGTTTGTTGTTGCTCTGCGTGCGGATCACGTTGCGCGAAAGCCATCGCTGCTGATTCGTGATCAGGTCGGACTGCTGGCTGTTGTGATGGAATTGCGAGATATAAGGCTTGTTCGGATCGCCGTCCCGGAATTCAAGCACCGCTTCGTCTCCGTCCAGCGCCGGGAAGTGAAAGCCCGTCTGCAATTTACCGGCGAAGGGCTTCGCCAGCCGCAACGGCACGCTCTCGCCGCCCGGATTCCATTCGTCAAAATCGCAGTCGAAGCGGACCGTGTAGTGGCCATCCTGTGTCAGGTACGCGTATTTGTACTGGCCTGGCGACGTGACCCGTGCGCTCAACGTGCCGCTGATCTTCGGCCACCCGTCATCCTCGAGCTTCAGGCGGAAGCGCCGGTCAGACGGAATTGCCTTGTACGTATTGCGGTAAGCCTCGTCGCGCGCACCGCTATGCACGACCTCGATCACGACCTGCCCGCCCGGCGCGTCGGGCAAGCTCTCGTCCATCTGCAGGATTCGCCCGGGGCGCAGCCCAAGCGCGTTGCTCTCGCCTTCGTACACGACCTGCCAGGCAATCGCAGCCTCATGGCGCAGTTGCGCCTCCCATTTCGCGCCGTCCCGATCGAGGTGATGGGTGCCGTAGATATAGGGCTGGCCGTAGGTCGTCGTGTCCTTGCTGGCGACGTTCGCTTCAGCCCTGAAGCGCTCCCAGGCCTGGTCGGGGTTGTAGTCGGCAACCAGAAACGATTCCGGTACGCTCTGCACATGCGTCTGCAACGCAAACACGGCTTCGACGCCGGACTCCATTCCCGAGATCTCGCGATAGCGCACCTTCAGTTCCGGCTGGTAGACGTAGTGGTCGATATCGTCGCCAAACACGACGATGTCGCCATGCTCGCCCGGCACGATGTAGCAGTAGATCCCTTCCTGCTCCATCAGGACGTGAATGTACGGCCAGTCCGCGATCTGGTACTGGAAGCGGAACTTGTGCCGGGGATACTGCCGGCGCAGTTTGAACACGAACTGGTGGCCCTTGAACCCTCGACGGCGCAGGATCGACTCGATGATCTGCGGCGCAGTCTGATGCTGGTAGATGCGGCTCGTACGAGTGACGTTCAGACGTGCGATATGCGCCTCGACGACGAACCGGTAGCTGCTGAAGTCCTGCGTCGTCTTCGTTTTCGAGAAGCGCGTGACGCACCCCGAAAACACCCGTGGCTCGCTGCCATCGGCTGGCGCGATCGTAAAGGTGGCGTCGCGCCCGAGATAGTCCGAACGGGAAAGCCTGTCGGGATGCGTGAGCCCGATCGTGATCCGGTACGGCTCGCCCATGCGCTCGACAGCGTTGAACGAGACGACCGACAGATGCTTCGCATTCGCGGTGCCAGGCACGTCGAGGAAATACGACTGCCTGCCGGCGAGCGCCTTGAGATCCTTCGCACGTGTCGCGCGGTCATTGTCCAAGGGGACTTCGTTCAAGGCATCAATCAGGTCGGCCATTGCTCTTTCCCATTCGTTGCGCTGCCTTAATTCACTTCATCGACCAATCATTCTGCTTAAAGCGGTCATTCGGGCGGAAAAGGTAAACGCTTTTCACAACGCTGTGAAGCCGCATAGCGCTTTATTTGGATAAATTTTTAACAACCGTTTAACTTTGACAAACCTTTACATCTCCCCTATTCCGGAAATCCGTCGTTCCGTGCTATTTATCTGCATCAGATCGATCCTGATTCAATTGATCGCCATATAAAAATCGTTACAAATGTCAAATCAAAGAAAAAGGATTCGGGATGAGCGCGAGTTTTCAGAATGAGGTGCCGAAGGCACGTATAAATCTGAAGCTGGACCTGCACACCGGCGGCGCCCAGCAGAAGGTCGAACTACCACTCAGGCTGCTGGTGATGGGCGACTACGGCAACGGTCGCGATACGCGCAGCCTGGCCGAGCGTACCAGGGTGGACATCAACCGGAACAACTTCAACGCCGTGCTTGCGCAATACCGGCCAAAGGCGAGGATCGCCGTGGAGAACACCATGGCGGGCAACGGCTCGGAACTGCCGGTCGAACTTGAATTCCTGTCGATGGACGATTTCAAGCCAGACGTGGTGGCCGGCAAGGTCCCTGAATTGCGTGCGTTAATGGCCGCCCGCAATCTGCTGCGTGATCTGAAATACAACCTTCTGGATAACGCGGCATTCCGTCGCGAACTCGAAAATATCCTAAAGAACCCAGATTTGTCCGAGCGACTGCGCATCGATCTGAAGAAAATCGGCGAATCCGAGCCGAATGCCGCATTGCATTGCAGTCAGTAACCTCCGATTACGAGGATTCATGCATCATGGCTAGAGACGCAATCCAACACACTGAATCGGCGGCAACAGATACGGTTGTACTGGATGTGCCCGGCAGGAGCGTCTATGAGACGCTCTGCGAAAAAATCAACCTCACGCCGGTCACCGTGACCCGACCGTTCGATTCGTTCCAGAGCGCAGACACGCTGTCGGAATCGTCGCTGGACGAACGCATCGCGCAGGGGATGAGCGTGTTCCTCAAGATGATCGAGAACGCGTCCCAGCAGGTCGATCGTCTGGACAAGAGCCTGCTTGATTTTCATATCGAACATCTCGACCAGCAGATCAGCGGGCAGCTCGATATGATCATGCACAACGAGACGTTCCAGCAGATCGAGTCGGCATGGCGTGGCTTGAAGTTCCTCGTTGATCGAACCGACTTCCGCAAGAACGTCAGAATCGAAGTGCTCGACGTATCGAAGGAAGCGCTGCGGCAGGACTTCGACGATACGCCCGAGGTGATCCAGAGCGGGCTGTACCTGCACACGTACATCCAGGAATACGACACGCCCGGTGGTCAGCCGATCGGCTCGATCATCTCGAACTACGAGTTCGACCGCAGCCCGCAGGACATCGCCCTGCTGCGCAATCTCTCGAAGGTGTCCGCCGCTGCGCACATGCCGTTCATCGGTTCAGTTTCGCCGAAGTTCTTCGGCAAGGAGTCGATGGAAGAAGTCGCCAGCATCCGCGATATCGGCAACTACTTCGATCGTGCCGAATACCTGAAGTGGAAGAGTTTTCGCGAGTCGGACGATTCCCGGTATATCGGCCTCACGCTGCCGCGCTTCCTCGCACGTCTGCCTTACGGCCCGGAGACGACACCGGTGCGCGCGTTCAATTACAAGGAAGGTGTCAAGGGCCCGGACCATACGCGCTACCTGTGGGCGAACGCCTCGTTCGCATTTGCGGCGAACATGGTCAAAAGCTTTATCAGAAACGGCTGGTGTGTGCAGATTCGCGGCCCGCAGGCAGGCGGCCTCGTCGAAGACCTGCCGGTCCACCTGTACGACCTGGGCACCGGCAACCAGGCGAAAATCCCGAGCGAGGTACTGATTCCGGAGACGCGCGAATTCGAATTCGCCAACCTCGGTTTCATCCCGCTGTCGTACTACAAGAATCACGACTTCGCGTGCTTCTTCTCCGCCCACTCGGCGCAGAAGCCCACATTGTATGAGACGAAGGAAGCCACCGCGAACAGCCGGGTCAATGCGCGTTTGCCATATATCTTCCTGCTCTCGCGCATCGCGCACTACCTGAAACTGATTCAGCGCGAGAACATCGGCACGACCAAGGATCGGCGTCTGCTTGAACTCGAACTGAACACGTGGGTCAAGTCGCTCGTCACCGAGATGACCGATCCCGGCGATGACCTCCAGGCGTCGCACCCGCTGCGTGAGGCGAACGTGATCGTCGAGGATATCGAGGACAACCCAGGATTTTTCCGAATCAAGCTGTTCATCGTGCCGCATTTCCAGGTCGAGGGAATGGACATCAATCTGTCGCTCGTCTCGCAGATGCCGAAAGCGAAGACCTGAACCTCCATCGCCACTTTGCACGTAAGCCAATTCTGCCGCGCCGATGGAATGCAAGCCATCGCGTGGCTCGCATTCCATGCGGAGCCGATGACGACTGTTGCATCGCTTCGCGCACAAACCAGTCACGATGAAGATAACAAGACCGCTGTGGGCCAAAGGGGTTTTCATGACGCCCCAACATTTCCAGCAGCAGGCTCTGTGGGGCCAGTTCGCCGACGAGCGCACCGCACGCATTGCCAGTCCCGAACCCTGGGGGGTTAGTCGCGTCGCATTCGACACCCAGGCGCTGTCCATCGATCGCATTCAACTCGCTGCTCTCGATCTGCGTCTGCCCGACGGCACGTTCATCGACACCGAAACCGCAGACTGGCTACCCGGAGCACGAAATCTCGGTGACGTGCCCGCCCGGACGGAGGCCGTCGTGGTGCTGGCGGGCCTGCCGCTCCTCGATGCGCAGGGAGCAAACTGCATCGGGGAGGACCAGAAGCCAGCGCGGCCCCGCCGGTTCGTGCGCGAATACCTGCAGGTCGCCGATATTCTCGGCGACGGCAAGGAAGAAATCAGCGTGGAACGGCATGCACTCGCGCTACTGTTCGATTTCGAGGAACTCGGCGACTACGTGACCTGTCCGGTCGGCCGGTTCGTGAGGAATGCACAAGGCCGTTTCGAGATCGACACGGCATTCGTGCCGCCCTGCCTGCTGCTGTCTGCCAGCACCCAACTGGTCGGCCGCATGAATCGCCTTTCCGAAATCCTGAGCGCCAAAAGCGCGAGCCTCGCGGTGCGCCGTCGCGAGCGCTCCGACCAGATTGCCGACTACGCCGTCGCCGACGTGTCCCTGTTCTGGCTGCTGCATAGCGTGAACAGCACGTGGCCGGATCTCGCGCGCCTCTGTCAGGCGCCGGACCAGCACCCGGAGCGGCTGTACGGCGTGCTCTCGCGCCTCGCCGGATCGCTGCTCACATTCTCGACGGCGGAAACGCTGCAGGCGATTCCGCCGTACGACCATCGCGCCCCGGAGCCTGTGTTCGCCGAGCTGGAATCGCTGATCCGCACGCTGCTCGACACGGTAATCCCATCGCGCGTCGTGCCCATCGTGCTCGAGCGCGCAAGAGCCTCGGTCTGGATCGGAAAGATCCATGACGAACGGCTCGTCGACGGCGCCGACTACTACCTGTCAGTGCAGTCGGGGCTGCCGGCGCACGCGTTGCTCGAGCAGTTGCCTCGCCTGTGCAAGGCCGGCGCGCCCGATGAAGTCGAGCAGATCGTCAATTCAGCGCTGCCCGGCATTCCACTGCGGCCGATGTCGCGCCTGCCCGCCGCGATCCCGATCCGCATCGAGAACCAGTATTTCGCGCTCGACAGCACCCACGCCGCTTTCAAACGGATGGTCGCCGCGCGCGCATGCCAGTTCTATGTGCCGGCGTCGATTCCGGACGTGTCGCTTGAACTCCATGCGGTACTGCCAACATGAGCTCGTACGCCGCTGCGAACCCGACCGTGCCCCTACCGTTGCTCCCGGTCGCCTTGCGAGATACGGCGTTGACCGTCACCGCGCTCGCCGGCGACGCGATGCCGACCACCTTCGACACGTTCCGCCGGAAATGTGTCGAACAGGTCGAACGCCTGAGGTCCGAACTGACCACTGCCGGCCACCCACGCGACGTCATTGAGGACGCCGCCTACGCACAGTGTGCGCTGCTCGACGAAGCCGCGCTCAGCAGCCTGAAGGGCGTCGATCGCAATGCCTGGGAACGCGAGCCCCTGCAGGTGAGCGAGTTCCAGAGTCACGATGCGGGCGAGGAACTGATCGCGCGTATCGAACGGCGTCTCGCGCAACCGCAGCCGGTACTGCCGTTGCTCGCCATCTTCGCCGCAGTGCTCGACCTCGGGTTCAGGGGCAAATTCGCACTGGACGGCCGCGATGCACGCGCGGCGCTCATGCGCACGCTTGATGAGCGCCTGGGTCGCCATGGCGAGAGCAGCGACACGTCCGGCCCCGTTGTCGTCAGAACGGGTAACAGCCGTCGCCGGTTCAGCAACCTTTCGCCGCTCGCGTGGGTCGTGATCGCAACCGTGTGCGCGAGTGTGATTTATGTCGCTCTTGATCAGTGGCTCACGGCCTCGATCGCCCGGATAACCCATTGACGGGGCGAAGCGTGACTGGCTACCCATATCGAACGCTGACTGCCTGGGTCGCGATCCTTGCACTGATCTGGCTGGCACTATGCTCGCCATGGTCGTCTGGATGGAACGTCTTCGTCGCCGTCCTGGCGGCATTCGCGGCGCTCGCCGCCATCGCGATCGCGACGCGGCGCATACGGGCCCGGCGCGACGCCACACGGCATGTTCTTTCCGCCATCGACACCGCGCTCGCCTCGCTCCCCTCCGGCATCAAGCGCAATACGCCGCTGGTGATCGCTGTGAGCGAAGAAAACGGACCGCTCGCCGATGCGTTCGGCACGGACCTTCTGCGCATCACGGACCGCGCGATCTGGATACGCTGCGAGGAGCCCGCACGCCTCGTGCACCTTGCCGACGCACTCAAACGCTGGCGCGACGGACAGGGGCCGGATGCGGTCGCCTGTATGATCCTGGCCGACAGGACACTCAGCCAGTCGAGTCTGGCTGCGACTCTGAAGCGCTGGCGCTCCGCCATTGGCGAGGCGGGCCGCGCGGTCGGTTACCGCCTGCCCGTATGCATCGCCGTCTACGCGGAAGAAATCCGGCGCGCGCCTGACGAGTGCCCGTGGTTTGGCGTTTCCAGCGGCGAGCCGCTGCGAACCGACAGCCTCGTTACGCTGGTGGCTTCGCGCGTCGCGGCGTACATCCGCACGGCGAATCCGCTAAGCCGGGAGCCTCGCGCGCACCGTGCGGCACAGCTTGACAGCCTCGCACGCTGGGCCTGCGATGTCGTCCTGCCCCCACTCGTCGACGCGCAGCGCAACAGCCCTCCACTGCGGGTCGCCGCTTTTGGAGTAACGACAATCGAAGGTCGCCCCGCACCTGACTCGCTCTTTGGCCAGTTCGCCGCATCCGCGACCGGCCTCGCTCGGCCCGTCACGAACGGCGCCCGGTCGCGTTGTCCGCTGCCGGAGCCGTTGATCCACGGCATTGCGCTTCAGCCTGCGCGGCGCGCAACGCCTCGCGCGCTGGCTCATGCCTTTGTCTGGCTCGCGGCATGCTTCTGCGCGGCCGCAGCCGCTTCGGCCTGGCAGAACCGCACGCTGGTCGAGCGCGTGGTCGGTGACATGGATCGCTACAGGGCCATTGCGCCCGCCCGGGATGCCGCGCGCATCGATGCCCTGAACGCCGTCAAACGCGACCGCGATGCGCTTGAACACTACGCGAATTCCGGTGTGCCGCCGCGAATAGGCCTCGGTTTCTACCGCGGCGCTCCGCTCCTGCCGCTCGCGAACGATCTGATCGCCAGCTATCAGCCACCGGCACCGCCGCCCTCGACGATAGAACTCGACAGCCTCTCCTTGTTTCGCACCGGCAGCGCCGCACTGAACCCCGGTTCGAACCGTCTGCTTGTCGCAGCGCTCGACATGATCAGGGCGCATCCGGACAAACGCGTGCTCGTCGCCGGTCACACCGATTCGGCGGGTAACCCGGCCGCCAATCTCACGCTGTCGGTGGCCCGTGCAGCATCCGTGCGCGACTGGCTCGCGGACGCATCGGGCCTTCCGGTATCGCATTTCGCGATCCAGGGGTATGGCGATACCCGGCCGAAGGTGTCCAACGAGACCGAGGCAGGGCGCGCGGCCAACCGCCGCGTGGAAATCACGCTCGTCCCCGACTGTCGCGATACACGCGACAGTCGCAATGATTTACCCCGCCGGGGCCAGCCGGCCTGTTCATGGAAGATCTCCGAAGAAGATCGCATGGCGATCGGGTTCGATGCGATGACCGGGGTATGGGCATGACACGCGGCGGACCAGGACTGTTCGAAGCGGTCACGGGGTACTTCGCGAACGGTGCCGCCATCGACGAGTTCGACCCTGCAACGCAAACCTTCCTGTCGGTCCGGGATAACGTCCAGCGCATCCTGAACAGTCGCCGCAACGGGCTCGCGCACCTGCCCGACTATGGACTCGACGACCTGTCCGAAATCTATCGCCACCTGCCCTCTTCCGCGCACGAGCTCCGGCGTACGATTGAAGCAACACTGCTGAAATACGAACCGCGCGTGAGATCGATCGACATCGCCGTCGAAGATACCGAGCCAGGCATGCTGCTGAGCTTCACGATGAGCTGCCATCTGCATCAGGCGGGCCTCGTCCGGTTCGGCACGCACTTCACGCCCGATGGACAGACACGACTCACGCTGCTCACGGCAGACCACGATCGCGACTGACGGCGTCGCATCACACGGAAATGGAGAGCCGATCATGAAAATGATGGCCGTAAAAGGCAATCGCACCACCACCGGCGGCTGTGTGCTCGACGGCGACCCGGCCTCGCTGGACAACGGGCAACCCATCACCCGTCATATGGATCTCGCCTCGTGCGGGCACTGCGGCAAAAATGGTCCGATTTTCGGGACGGCCAAGACGTTCGGAATGGGCAATACGCGAGGCGTACTCGATGGCGACGTCGTCATGTGCGATTGCCCACATGGAATGAACCGTGTGATTGCACGCTCGACCCTGCACTACGGCGACTAGCGAAACATCGGCGAAATCAGTCCGGCTGATGTGCCCTCACCTCGCGAATCCGAATCACGACCACCCGTCGAGCGCATAGCGCTCGAGCGCGGCGGCGTCGAAATCGAAGCCGAGCCCCGGCGTGGTCGGCACCTTCAGCATGCCGTCCGCAAACTCGAGCTGCGTATCGACAAGCCGCCGGAAGTTCAGCACCTGGTCGTCCGGAAAGTATTCGACATACCGTGCATTCGCTGTCGACGCGACCAGATGCACGTGCAGATCGTGAAACCAATGCGGACACATCGTCGCGCCGATGCCGGCCGCGGCCGCCGCGATACGCCGCCATTCGCTGATGCCGCCGCACACGGCCGCGTCCGATTGCAGAATCATCGCCGCGCGCTTGTCGAGCAGTTCCTGATGCCGCCAGCGCCCGGCCTCGATCTCTCCCGTTGCGACCGTGACCGGTGTGCGCTTCGCGAGTTGCGCATGGCTTTCGATATCGTCGGGGCTGAACGGCTCCTCGATCCAGTACGGTTCGTAACGCTCGTAGCGGCGCATATATTCGAGCGCGGTCGGCACATCGGACCACGCGTTGTTCGCGTCGAGCATCAACAGCACACTGTCGCCGATCGCCGCGCGCGCGGCCGCGATGCGCGCCTCTTCCGCGCGCGGATCGAGCCGGCCGACCTTCATTTTCACCGCGCGAAAACCCATTTCGACGTAGCTCGCGAGTTCTTCGCCAAGCTGCTGCGGCGTCTTGCCGTCGACGTAATAGCCGCCGCTCGCATAAGCGGGCACGCGCTGCGCCGTCATGCCGCCGAGATAGCGCGCGAGCGGCAAGCCCGCCGCGCGCGCATTGCGGTCCCATAGCGCGACGTCGACGATCGACAGCGCACGCATCACGCTGCCCGCACGGCCTTGCAGCAGCGACTCCTGATAAAGCTCGCGCCACAGTCCTTCCACGTCGACGGCGCAGCGATCGATCAGAAGCGGCCCGAACAGTTCGCGCACTGCATGCGTGACGAGCGCGCCCGCACGGTGGCCGCCGTAGCAGAAGCCGATGCCTTGCTGGCCATCGGCGGTTTTGATGCGTACCAGCGTGTAGTCGCGCGCGGCCACCACGCGCGTCGCGAAAGAAGTCACGCGATCGAGCGGCACGCGCACCGTGCGCGCTTCGACTGAAACGATCTTCGCGGCCTGCTGCCACGCAGACTGCGATGGTTCGACGACAGCCTGATTCATCATCTATTCCTCGACACGACCCGGAAAGAAAGCAGATTCGATTCGACCGCTATGCGGCCACGCGTTCGCTGACCCGATGCTTGCTGTGCACGAACAGCAGCATCGCGAGCACACCGGCGAAATCGATCAGCGCACCGAACAGAAACGCGCTGTGATAGCCGCCGAAGTACTGGATCAACACGCCTGTCAACGCGGGCCCGATAATCCCCGACAGGTTCGACAGGAAGTGGATGAAGCCGCCCACTCCGCCTTGCCGGTGCAGCGGCAGAATCTCGTGCTGCACGGCCCAGATCGACTGGCACGAGCCCGTCAGAAACAGCAGCGCGGCCGCGATCAGCCCGACCGCCGCGGCCAGCGACGTCGCCGACGTGATGCTGAGCACCGCCACACCCGATAGCGCGAGCGGAATCGTCGCCACGAGCTTGCGCGCCTTCACCGGATCGTTCATGCGCCTGTAGACGAAGTCGCCGACGAGGCCGCCGCCGAAATAGCCGATCGCGCCGCAGACCCATGGAATCGACGTGACGATGCTCATCTGCTTCAGGTCCAGATGCATCACATTGGTCAGGTAGCTGGGCAGCCACGAGATAAACACGTACTGCGTGTAGTTCACGGCAAAGAGCCCCGCGCCGAGCGCGAGCGTGCTCGGCCGGCGCAGGTAGGCGCCGAGCGTCATGCCGTCGTCTTCGACGTTGACCGCTTCGGCGGCCGCGCGGCTTTCATCGATCAGTTGCGTTTCCGCCGCGCCGACGCGGCGGCTCTGCGCAGGCTTGTCGGTCACGAACATGCGCCAGCAGATCAGCCAGACAAAGCCGAGCACCGCGATCACGACAAACGACGTGCGCCAGCCGAACGCGACGGCGACCAGGCCGACCACGGGCCCCGCGATCGCATTGCCGAGCGTTTGCCCCGAGAACGTGAAACCGATCATCGTCGCCGTCTCGTGGCGCGGAAACCAGTTCGAAATCGTGCGATTCGTGTTCGAGCTCATCGGTCCCTCGCCAATACCGAAGAACACGCGCGTCAGCAGCAGCGAGACGAAACCGGTCGCGGCCGCGGTCAGTCCGCAAAACAGCGACCAGATGCCCATCGCCCACGTGAAGACGCGCCGCGTGCCCCACTGGTCGGCAAAGTAGCCGCCGAGAAACGAGAAGATCGCGTAGCCGACGAAAAAACTGCTGAAGATCACGCCCAGTTGCGACGGCGACAGCTCGAGCGTCTTGCCGACGATCGGCGCGACGATGCCGAGTGCGGCGCGGTCCATATAGTTGATCGCGCCGGCCGTGAACAGCAGACCCGCGACCACGTATCGATATTTGCCAGTTTTCATGGGGATTTTCCGCGTACAGGTTCGAGCACGATTAGCGATTGACGAGCGTGGCCGGCATGCGCGTGAGAATCAGCAGCGCGGACAGACACAGGCATGCTGCGATCAGGAACAGGCTCGAGTTCAATGAATGGGTCATCGTCTTGAGCCACCCGACCACCGCCGGGCTCACGAAGCCCGCCAGATTGCCGGTCGCGTTGATCAGCGCGATGCCGGCCGCGGCGCCGGCGCCGCCCAGAAACGAGGTCGGCAGCGCCCAGAACATCGGCAACGCGGTGACGACGCCGGTGGCCGCCATCGTGAGGCCGACGAGCGCGATCCACGGGTTCGCACCCGCGGAAGCGCAAACGACGAAGCCGCTTGCCGCGACCAACTGCGGAATCACCACATGCCAGCGGCGCTCGCGCGTGCGATCCGCATGGCGGCCGACCAGAATCATCGCAATCAGCGCGCACAGATAAGGCACGATGGTCAGCAGGCCGATCGTGAGCGGATCCTTGATGCCCGAGGTGCGGATGATGGTCGGCTGCCAGAAGCCGACCGCGTACGACCCCATCACGATGCCGAACAGGATCGCGCACGACGTCCAGACCTTGAGCGACGAGAATGTCTGCCCGACCGACGCATGGCTCTTGGTGCGCGCTTCCGCATCGATCTCGCGCTCGATATGCGCGCGCTCGTGTTCCGCGAGCCACTTCGCATCCTTGACGCGATCGTCGAGAAAGAAATAGATGACGATGCCGAGCACGAGCGCGGGCAGCGCCTCGATGATGAACAGCCATTGCCAGCCGGCAAGGCCGCCGTGGCCCGCGAGCCGCTGCAGGATCAGGCCCGACATCGGCCCGCCGACGATGCCCGCCACCGGATTGCCCGCCATCAGGAACGCGACCATCTTGCCGCGCCGCTGGGCCGGGAACCAGTACGTCAGATACAGCACGAGCCCCGGAAAAAAGCCCGCTTCCGCGATGCCGAGCACGAAACGCAACGCGTAGAACATCGTCGGCGACGTCACCCAAGCGGTCGCCGCCGAAATCACGGCCCACGTGACCATGATCCGCGCGATCCAGCGCCGTGCGCCGAGGCGGTGAAGCAACAGATTGCTCGGTACCTCGAAGAAAAAATAGCCGACGAAGAAGATGCCGGCGCCGAAGCCGTACATCGCTTCGCTGAAGTGCAGATCATTCAGCATCTGCAGCTTTGCGAAGCCGACGTTGACGCGGTCGAGATAGGCGACCACATAGCCGACGAAAAGCAAAGGCATGAAGCGGTAGGTCACCTTTGCGTAGATCGAATTGCCCGACGCCGCGCTGGCGGGCGACGTGACCGCGATGCCGTTCGTGCTCAACCTTGTCTCCGTGTTGTTCAGGTGGTCCTTCGAGCGGGACACGCTGCGCGCCTCTTGACGGGCGACCCTGTGCAGCGTTCGTTTGCGTCTACAGCATGCGTTCGGCGGCGAACCCGGCGTCTCGCAGACTTCAACTCATGATGCCGACCTGCCACGGAACGAATTCGTGATCGCCGAGACCGAGCAGTTCGCTGCGCGTGCGCTCGCCCGACGCGGTTCTCAGCATGGCTTCGAAAATCGCGCGGCCCGTGCTTTCGATCGACGCGGTGCCGTCGAGAATCTCGCCGCAGTTCAGATCCATGTCTTCGGCGAGGCGCCGGTACATCGGCGTATTGGTGGCGAGCTTCAACGACGGCACGGGCTTCGCGCCGAACATCGAACCGCGGCCTGTCGTGAAAGCGATCAGATTCGCGCCGCCGGCAATCTGGCCCGTCGCCGATACCGGATCGAAGCCCGGCGTGTCCATGAACACGAGGCCGTGCCCGGTCACCGGCTCGGCATAGCGATAGACCGCCATCAACGGGCCCGTGCCGCCCTTCATCGACGAGCCGAGCGACTTCTCGAAGATATTCGCGAGGCCGCCCACCTGATTGCCGGGGCTCACCTGGCCGTTGATCTGCACGTCGCGGCCCACCGAGTAGACGTCCTTCCACCAGCGCACGCGCTCGATCAGCTTTTCGCCGACTTCCCGGCTCACCGCGCGACGCGTGAGCGTATGCTCGACACCGTAAATTTCAGGGGTTTCTGAAAGAATCGCCGTGCCGCCGTGCCGCACGAGCCGATCCACGGCGGCGCCGAGCGCGGGGTTCGCGGTGATCGACGAGAAGCCGTCCGAGCCGCCGCATTGCAGACCCACGGTCAGATGGCTCGCATCGACGCGCGTACGCGTGACGCGGTTGGCGTCAGGCAGCAGCGCCTTGACCGCCTCGATGCCGGCTTCGATGGTTTTGCGCGTGCCGCCGGTTTCCTGCATCGTGAACGTATGGAGCCGCGCGTTTCGCTCGAGCCCTTCCTGATCGAGAATGCCCTGCAACTGGTTGCGCTCGCAACCGAGCCCGACGATCAGCGCAGCCGCGAGATTCGGATGCCGCGCGTAGCCGGCCGTCGTTCTGCGCAACAGCGCCATCGGCTCGCCGCTCATTTCCATGCCGCAGCCGATCGAATGGCTGAACGCCACCACGCCGTCGACGTTCGGATAGTCGGCGAGCCGCTCGGGCGTGAACCACTCGGCGATCTTGTGCACGACCGTAGCCGAGCAGTTGACCGTCGACAGCACGCCGATGTAGTTGCGTGTCGCGACCTGGCCGTTCGCGCGCACGATGCCGTGAAAGCTCGCGCGTCGTTCGACCGGCAGCAGCTCGACGGGCCGGTAGTCCGCGCAGTACGCGTAGTCGCGGTCGAACTCGCGGAACTCGAGGTTGTGGCCATGCACGAGCGTGCCGGGCGCGATATCGGCCGCGGCGAAGCCGATCACGTTGTTGTACTTGCGCACGGGCTCGCCCTGGCGAATGCGGCGCGCGGCGATCTTGTAGCCGGCCGCGACCTGGCTTCTGCTCACGAAATCTTCGGATGGCACCGGCGTGCCGATCGCGACGTCGGTGCGCGCGATCACCACGTTGTCGGCGGGATGCAGCCGGATCACCGGCCCGTTGATGGTCTTGCTCGACAGCTCGATCATGAACTCGCGGCCTTGCAGGAGGGAGATGCCGGCGGGCGCGTACCTGCTGCACACCGTCGTCGAAAGTAATCGTTTGCTCGAATAGCCTGACTTTTATATCCAGCCGCTCGCATCGAGCCGCCGAAAGCCGACATTTCGGCCACTTTAGAAGAATCCCGCACGCATTTCAAGAGAAAGCGCTTACTTCGATCGCGCTCGATCGGCTTATACTGTGCGCCGACTGTCCCTTTTCGAGCACCGCATCAGGAGCGAACCCATGTGGCAACAGGCCGAGCGCTACCCCGACCCTCGCGTGATATCGATCGACCCGTCGTTCGACACCTATCGCGCGAACTTTTCGGCCGTCGAACGGCTCGCCACCGGCTATCGGTGGACCGAAGGGCCGGTCTGGTTCGGCGATGGCCGCTATCTGCTGTGGAGCGACATTCCGAACAACCAGATGCTGCGCTGGGACGAGGAAACAGGCGCCGTCAGCGTATTTCGCAAGCCGTCCAACTTCGCGAACGGCAATACGCGCGACCGCCAGGGGCGCCTCGTGACCTGCGAGCACGGCCGGCGCGTCACGCGCACCGAATACGACGGCAGCATCACCGTGCTGATCGATTCGTTCGAGGGCAAACGCCTCAATTCGCCGAACGACCTCGTCGTCAAATCGGACGGCTCGATCTGGTTTACCGATCCGCCGATGGGCATTGCCGGTCATTACGAGGGCCATAAGGCCGAGCAGGAATTGCCGCACTCGGTGTACCGCATCGACGGCGCGACGGGCGAGGCATCGGTCGTCACACGCGAACTGAAAGGGCCGAACGGCCTGTGCTTTTCACCGGACGAGAAGCTGCTCTACGTGATCGAATCGCGCGGCGTGCCAAGCAGGCAGATCCATGTTTTCGACATGTCGGCTGATGGCCGCAGCGTCGGCCGCAGCCGCGTGTTCTTCGATGCCGGCACCGCGACGATCGACGGCATGCGCGCCGATATCGACGGCAATCTGTGGTGCGGCTGGGGCATGGGCAGCGACGAACTCGACGGTGTGATGGTGATTTCCGCGGCCGGCAAGATCATCGGCCGCATCGCGCTGCCCGAGCGCTGTGCGAATCTGTGCTTCGGCGGCCGTGCGCGCAACCGGCTTTTCATGGCTGCCTCGCAATCGATCTATTCGGTGTTCGTCAACACGCAGGGTGCGCCCGGCGGTTGATCGTCGCAACGTAACGTAACGCAACGCGACGCAACGCCCTACTGATATTGCCGCAGCTTGATCGCGATTGCCGGATCGGTAATATTCGCCGCGGTCAGCGCGAGCACATCGATGCTGATATGCGGCGGCACGACTTCGCCGGCTTCGGCCTTGAGCAGCGTCTGCATCGCGATGTAGCCCATCTGATACGCGTCCTGCGCGATCACCGCATAGAGCACGCCCGTCTGCAGATACTGTCGGAAGGCCGGACGATAATCGAAGCCGACGATCTTCGGCCGCTGCTTCGGCGCAAGCTGCTCGAGCGCGCGCACGGCGGCGAGCGTCGTAAAGTCGGTCGGCGCGAAGATTGCATCGAGCGGACGGCCGTACGACTTGATCGCATCGACGGCGGCCAGTTCGGGTTCGTGTATGCCGTGTCCGATATACGCGTCGACGGCAATCTCGAAGCCCATCGCCTTCGCCGCATCGATGAAGCCCTGCTCGCGCGCGGTGGTCGAAACGACGTCGGGCGCGAGCCGCAGCACGGCGAGCTTCGCACCGCGCGGCAGCACGTGTTCGAGCGTGCGCGCGGCAACGCGCCCGGCCGCGTAATTGTCTGTGGAGACGGTCGAGAGCGCGCGGAAATCGTTGCTCGGCCGATCGACGAACACAACCGGCACCGGCAGTTGCACGGGCGTTTTGAGATTCGTGACGGGAATCGGCGCGAGGATGATCGACTTCACGCCGGAGTCGATCATCCATCGCACGATTTTGAGCTGCAGATTCTGCGAGGTGGTTTGCGGATCGTCGTCGACCGGACTGCGCACGATCACGTTCACGCGGCGCTCGGCGGCCGCCTGATGGATGCCCTCTTCCATCGCTTTCCAGAATTCGCTTTGCGCGCCCGCGAGCACCGCGCCATACCCCGCCGCGCGCGCGATGCCGGCGTTGCCGGACACGCCGGACACGCCGGACACGCCGGACAACACAGGCAAGCCAGACAGGACAGACGCGCCGATCAGCCAGGCCGCCACCCGAAGCCAACTGCGCAGCACCGGTTCCGAACGCATCGCATCGCCTCCCGCATGCGGCTATCGTGTCGGCGCAAACGCGCTTGCATCAGAGGATTTTGTGCAAGCGCCGGTGTTGCCGGAAGCCGTAGTTACTATACTAGTAAGCTAAATTTGAACAGGGGGCCGATTTGCCACGGCGCGCTAAAGCAACCCTTCGGCCCGACGCGACAGATCCCGAGCGCGCGTCCCCTGCAAGCGCACAGCACACAGGCCGATGGCGCGCGGCCCTGCGCAGCTTGGGCGCCCGCGCCGCGAATGCGGCGCCGTGGCGCACGATAGCCGGCCTGCGGCGCGGTGTCGGCGTGCGCCTTCTGATCGGGGTCCTGATCTTCAGTTCCGTGATCACACTGATCATGACGGCGGTCCAGCTCTATATGGACTACCGCTACGACGTCGATCAGATCGAGCGGCGCCTCGACGAAATCGGCGAAGGCTACCCCGACATCATCGGCGAAAGCCTCTGGCATCTGGACCGCGAACAGCTGCGCATCGAAGTGGAGAGCATCCTCAAGCTGCCCGACGTGCAGGCGGTCACGGTGCGCGAAGCCGGCACCGCCCACCCGCTGCAGATCATGGCGCGGCGCCGGCAAAGCACACCCGTGATCACGCGCGAGCTGCCGATCAATCGCGTGGTGGAAGGCAAGCTCAGGCAGATCGGCACGCTCTATATCGAAGCCGCGCTGACCGATGTGTACCGGCGGCTGATGGGTGAAGCGCTCGTGATTCTCGTAAGCCAGGGTGCGAAAACCTTCCTCGTCTCGCTGTTTATCCTGCTGATCTTTTCGCGGCTCGTCACTCGTCATCTCGCGACGATTGCGCAGTTCATGCGCCAGTACGACTTCCATCGCCCGACCGGCGCGCTCGCGCTGCAGCGCCGGCCGCCGGCGACACCCGACGAACTCGACCAGGTCGTGATGTCGTTCAACGATTTGTGCACGAGTTTGCAAGTCGCGTATCGCAATCAGCAAACCGCCAACGACGCGCTGAAGCAGGACGTCGCGATGCGCATGCGCAATGAAGAAGCGCTGCGCGCAGCCGAACAGCGCTATCGCGAGCTGTTTCACAACATGCCGATGGCGCTGATGCAGACGCGCGGCAACTTCGATATTTTTCCGGCCTTGCACGAAGCGGGCGTCACCGATCTGAACGCGTATTTCGATGCGCATCCGGACGTGCTGCGGCGCCTCGTGAGCGCGATCACGGTCGACGAAGTCAACGCGCGTTCGGTCGAACTGTTCCGCGCGCGCGACGCCGTGCAGCTGCTTGGCCCGGCCGGCCGTCTGTGGACCGAAAGCCCGGGCACGCTGCGCCGTGCGTTCGAAAGCCGCTATCACGGCGAAGCGCGTTTCGACGAAGAGATGAAGGTAGTCGCACTCGACGGGCGCGTAATCGACGTGCTGTGCACGCTGTCGCGGCCACAGCCGATCGGCAGCGACACGCCGACGCTGCTCGGCCTGATCGACATCACCGAACGCGTGCGCGTGCGCGAAAAACTGCAGCAACTGGAAACCGACCTCGCCCATGCGGGGCGAATCTCGCTGCTCGGCGAACTGATGGCGTCGATTGCGCACGAGATCAACCAGCCGCTCGGCGCGGTCGCGGCCAGTGCGCAGGCCATGCAGAACTGGCTGAACCGACCCGAGCCGCCGCTCGACGAAGTGCGCGAGCTTACGGCGCTCACGCTCGCATCGGCGCGCCGCGCGAGCGACATCATCGTGCGCACGCGCGCGATGGCCGCCAAGAGCCAGCCGCGGCGCGAACTGATCCGCCTCGATGAAGTCGTCGACGAGTCACTGATGTTGCTCGGTCACGAGATCCAGGCACGAGGCGTGGAGATCGGGCATCGGCCCGCGATCTTTGCACCGCGCATCATGGCGGACCGCACGCAATTACAGCAGGTTGTCGTCAACCTGACGGTTAACGCAATGCAGGCGCTGGCGCAGCATCGCGCGGGCCACGGCCGGATCATGGTGACGACCGCCGTGCCGGCGGCAGGCCAGGTCAGCTGCACGATCGAAGACGACGGACCGGGCATCCGGCAGGAAAATCTCGCGCTGCTTTTCAACCGCTTTTTCACCACCAGCGAAGGCGGCATGGGACTCGGCCTCGCGATCTGCCGGACGATCATCGAAGCACATGGCGGCCAGATCCGCGCAGACAACGAATCGACGCTCGGCGGCGCGCGCTTTACGTTTGTCCTTCCGGCCGGCGAGTAGTCAGTTACCCTATTCGCCCGGCGGCCGGCGGCCGGCACGCGCCGCCGCAGAATGTCGATTCGCTTTCAGGATCGAACGGCATCGGCGGGCATGCGATTTCGATAATTCAGCACGAGGCGACACCGGCGCGGCGCTGCGCCGCGCTATCTTCCAAAGCGCCGACCGCCTTGCAAACGTATCGGCCATCGTCTACAAAGCGACGATGTACGTGGCTATTCGCACCATTGGCTTTCGTTTTCACTCATGCATGCTTGCGCGCTTCTTCCAGAATGCCTGCGGCGCCTGTCATGACAGCACATCTGTGGAATTTACTTAGTTCAACCGGAGAAAAGAATGACGATCGTAGCCGATCAATTCGTCGACGTCCTGCTGGCCGCAGGCGTCAAGCGCGTCTATGGCATCGTCGGCGACAGCCTGAACGGGCTCACCGACGTGATCCGCAAAACGGAAGGCATCGAATGGATTCACGTGCGCCACGAGGAAGTCGCCGCGTTCGCGGCCGGCGCCGAAGCGCATCTGACCGGCAGTCTCGCCGTCTGCGCGGGCAGTTGCGGGCCGGGCAACCTCCATCTGATCAACGGGCTGTTCGATTGCCATCGCAACCGGGTGCCGGTGCTGGCGATCGCCGCGCATATTCCGTCGCGCGAGATCGGCAGCGGCTACTTTCAGGAAACCCATCCGCAGACGCTCTTCAAGGAATGCAGCCACTACTGCGAGCTCGTCTCGGTACCGGGACAGATGCCGCGCACGGTCGAAATCGCGATTCGCGAAGCGATCGGCAAGCGCGGCGTGTCGGTCATCGTGATTCCGGGCGACGTCGCACTGCAGGAAGCGCTCGAGGCGCCACCGATCTCGTCGGCGGGGCTGATCCCACCACGCGCCGTCCTCACGCCCGCGCAGGACGAGATCGACGCGCTCGCCGATCTGCTCGACGCGAACGAGCGCATCACGATGCTGTGCGGGTCCGGTTGCGCGGGCGCCCATGACGAAGTGATCGCGCTCGCGGAAACGCTGAAATCGCCGATCGTGCACTCGCTGCGCGGCAAAGAGCACGTCGAGGCCGACAATCCGTACGACGTCGGTATGACCGGCTTGATCGGCTTTTCGTCGGGCTACTATGCGATGCGCGATTGCGACCTGCTGCTGATGGTCGGCACCGACTTCCCGTATATGCAGTTCTACCCTTCGAAGTACGAGGCGAAGATCGTGCAGATCGATCACGAACCCGGCAATCTCGGGCGCCGCGCGACGCTCGACCTCGGCATCGTCGGCGACGTGAAGGCAACGCTCGCAGCCTTGCTGCCGAAGCTCACGAAGAGGACCAACACCGCGCATCTCGAGAAAGCACAGCAGCACTACAAAAAGGCACGCGCCGAACTCGACGCGCTCGCGCAGGAAAGCACGCGCGCATCGCTGATCCACCCGCAGCAGATCGCCAAGGCGTTGAGCGACCAGGCGAGCGACGACGCGGTCTTCACCTGCGACGTCGGCCTGCCGACCGTGTGGGGCGCACGCTACGTCGCGATGACCGGCAAGCGGCGCCTGCTCGGTTCGTTCTGGCATGGATCGATGGCCAATGCGATGGCGCAGGCGATCGGTGCGCAGTACGCATTTCCGGGCCGCCAGGTGATCTCGATGTCGGGCGACGGCGGCTTCGCGATGCTGATGGGCGACTTCCTGAGTCTCGTGCAACTGGGCCTGCCGGTGAAGGTTTGCGTATTCAACAACAGCGCACTCGGCTTTATCGAACTCGAGCAGAAATCCACTTCGTTCATTCCGTACGGCACAGGCCTCAAGAATCCTGATTTCGCGGCGATGGCCGAATCGATCGGCATCAAGGGTATCCGCCTCGAAAAGCCGTCCGAGGTCGAAGCGGGCATCGCGGCTGCGTTGAAGCACGACGGACCGGTGCTCATCGATGCCGTCGTGAATCGCCAGGAGCTCGCGATTCCGCCTGCGATCAATCTGGAGATGGCGAAGGGATTCTCGCTCTATATGCTGAGGGCCATTCTGAACGGCAAGACCGATGAAGTGATCGACCTCGCGCAAACCAATCTCTGGAGATAGCGCGCGCGGTGCGAACACGGCCCGACACGCGTGACGTTGCATCGCACCGGCTGCCCATTGCCGAAGCGGCCCACGGGGCAATGTGTGCCGATGCACAACAAGATGCCGCATAATAGCGACGCCCTACTGCCGATCCGGCAACGCACGCAGCGCCGCCTTTACCGACAAATGCCTTGCACGCGCCTCGCGCATGCAAGGCCGCGGATTTTTGCATGTTGGTTCGTTGCCGGCAGCGCGATCTCGCGAGGTAAGACATGGTTCCTCAATCCGCGTATTCGTATTCCCCTGCGAGCGCCGGACTTCGCCGCTACGCCGTCGCGCTGCTCCTGACCGCCTGCGCGGCGGTGCTCGCGTGGACCACGAAAGCGCATGTATCGTGCTTCCTGCTCGCGCTGATCATGAGTTCGCTGTACGGCGGCCGCGCCGCGGGACTCGTCACGCTAGCCACATCGCTCGTCGCGTTCATGCTGCTGATCGGGACGCCGCCCGCGCATGGGCTGTCGATCCATGAAATGCCGCGGCTGATCGTCTTCGTGATCGTATCGTTGATCATCAACGATCTGATCACCTCGAAACGTCAGACGCAAACCACACTGCGCGAACAGGCGTTGCACAACGCGATCGACGGCATTCCCTGCATGGTGGCAGTCAGCGATGCGGAAGGTTGCCTGCAGTATGCGAACCGGCAGTTGCTCGACTTCGTCGGCAAGCATGGAAGCGAGCTCGCCAACGGCGGCTGCATGAAGCTGCTGCATCCGGACGACGCGCCGCGCGTGATCGCCGAGCGGCGCCGCTGCGAAGCAGCGGGCGTGGCGCTGACCACGACCTACCGGCTGCGCCGCCACGACGGCGAATATCGCTGGATCGAGACGCGCATGCAGCCGTTGCGCGATGCCAAAGACCATATCGTGCGCTGGTACGGCGTGCACGTCGATGTGCACGACAGCATGACGACGGCCAATGCGTTGCGCGATACGCAGGCGCAGTTGTCTCGCGCCTCGCAGGCCGCTACCGTCGCCGAACTGTCCGCCTCGATCGCGCACGAGGTCAATCAGCCGATCGCCGCAATGGTGACCAACGGCCATGCGTGTCTGAACTGGCTGCGCGCGAAGCAGCCGAATCTCGAACACGCGATCGGCGCGGCCGAGCGCATCGTGCACGACGGCACCACTGCCGCGGAAGTGATCCGCCGCATTCGCGCTTTGTTCCGGCAGGCGCCGCCCGTGATCGCCGCGTTCGATATCAACGCGGCGATCGGCGAAGTGCTCGAATTGAAGCAAGGCGAACTGCGGCAGCATGACATCGCGGTCGAACTCGATCTCGATGCGTCGCTGCCGATGCTCGACGCGGACCGTCTGCAGATGCGGCAGACACTTTTCAATCTCGTCGACAACGCACTCGATGCGCTGCTGCAAGTCGATGCCGAGCGCAGGCTGCTATTCATCCGCACGGCACGCGAAGTGCGCGACGGCGGCGATTCTCTGCTGATCGAAGTTCGCGACCACGGCCCGGGCTTTCAGGACGCGAACCGCATTTTTCAGCCGTTTTTCACGACGAAGCACAATGGCATGGGCATGGGCCTCGCCATCTGCCAATCGATCGTCGACGCGCATGGCGGCCGCCTGTGGGCTTCGAATCACGAAGGACCCGGCGCGACGCTGCATATGCGGCTACCGCTTGCGCGCGTGCGGGACGACACGACGCTCGCCACGCCAATCGCACAGATCGCACCCATTGCACCCATTGCACCAATCGAATCAATCGAATCGATCGCGCTGATTCCGTCCCCGCAGATTCACGGCTCGGCCAGATAGCCGCCGTTTTGAGGCGTCGCATTTTCATCCGCGCCGGGCAGCACGAACTCGAACGTCGCGCCGCGCGTCGAATTCGCCTCGACGCTCAAGGTCCCGCCGTGCGCTTCGATGATCGAACGGCAAATCGACAGGCCCATGCCCATGCCACCCGCCTTCGTCGTATAGAACGGTTCGAAGAGCTGGTCGATCGCGTCGGCGTCGATGCCCGGCCCCGTATCGGACACCGCGACGCGCGTGGTCTGTGCGTGATCGGCCGACGTCGTGATCAGCAACTCGCGCGGGCCGTCGCTCACGCCGCTCATCGCTTCGATTGCATTGATCATCAGGTTCAGCATCACCTGCTGCAACTGCACGCGGTCGCCGACGATCGGCGGCAGCGCATCGGTCAGGCGCGCTTCGACTGCCACATGATGTTTGACCGCTTCGCCGCGCGTCAGCGCAATCACCTCGCGAATCGCTTCGTTGATCGCCACGCGCTCCGTGCGCGCGGGCGCTTTCTTCACGAGCGCGCGAATGCGCCCGATCACGTCGTTGGCGCGCGTGCCGTCGCTGACAATACGTTCGAGCGCCTGCTGGACCTCGTTCAGATCGGGCGTGCGCGCGCCGAGCCAGCGCAGCGCAGCGTGCGCATTCGTCATGGACGCCGCGATCGGCTGCCTGATTTCATGCGTGATCGAAGCGGTCAGCTGACCCATCGTCGCGACGCGGTTCGCGTGGGCCAGTTCGACTTCCATCTCGCGGTAACGCCGCTCGCTTTCGCGTGCGTCGAATTCGGCGCGCTTGCGCTCGGTCAGATCGACGATAAACGCAACGCCCTGATCGCGCGCCTCGCCGAAGGTCGCCGCGCCCACCAGCACGGCGACGCGGCTGCCGTCCGCGCGCAGGAATTCCTTTTCGTACGGCGGCACGGAGCCGTGCGCCTTGATGTCGGCGACCGCGCGCGCATCGCGCCCGCGCCCGCTTGCGGGCGTGAGACTGGTCCAGTGCAGGCGTCCCGACGCGAGGTCCGTGCGATCGTAACCGAGCAGACGCAGAAACGCGTCGTTTGCTTCGTGAATGCGCCCTTCGAAATCCCAGATAAACACGCCGACGATATTCGCGTCCACAAGGCGCCGGATGCGCGCTTCGCGCTCGGCGAGTTCGCGATAGAGGCGCGCGTTCTCCAGCGAGATCGCGGCCTGCGAAGCGAGCAGTTTCAGCACCGCGATGCGGCTCGCCGTGAATACATGGGGCGCGAGATTGTTCTCGATATACAGCACCGCGACGAGCTTGCCCTGGTTGACGAGCGGCATGCAGGCAATCGAGCGGACCGATGCGGGGACAGAGGCGCGCGCACCTGCGCGCGCGATATACGGATCGCCCGAAAAGTCGTGCTGCGTCGAGGCGTCGTCGAGTATCACGCATTCTTTCGAGCGCATCGCATAGTGGACCACCGATTCCGGCAGCAGAGCCGGGCTCAACGCCTGCTTCCCGAGATTGACGCTGAGCGCGTCGCCGCTTGTCGACGCCTGCGCCACGATGCATGGCGCGGCCTCGGTTGGCACGATCAGCAGGCCGCGCTCGGCGCCCGCATGCGCAATCGCGCTTTGCATGATCGTATGAATCAGATTGTCGGGCACGATCTCGCTCGATACGGCCTGCGAAACCTTGATCACGGTGGCGAGATCGAGATGCTCGACCGGCGTCTCGATCGTGCCGGCTGCGCGCGGGCGTGGCTCCGGCGTGGCGAGGTGAGGATGGAAATCGTCGAGTTGCCGCACTTTTCCATTCGCGCCCCAGCGCAGATACGCGTAGCGCGCGTTCTTCAGGTACAGATGCGCAAATTCCACGAGCCCGCGCACCGCATAGAAACGCGACGCCGTTTCGTAGGCGACGGCCTCGTTATGCATGAACGCGTGTTCGCGCGACGAACGGATCGCGAGTTCGTAGAACTGTTCGGCATCCGCGACCCGGCCTTCAATCCGTGCGAGTTCGGCGGCGACCAGCGCCGCGCGGTTGCTGAAATTCTGCGGGCAGTTCGCCGCCCAGATTTCGAGCTGCCGATGGTGCGCGGTGATTGCAGCCACGTAATCGTCCCGGGCTTCAGCATCCCCGGCGCCGGCATCCTTGACACCAGCGACTTGCCTGCCGGGCGATGCGGCGTCGCACAGCGCTGCGTGTGCGAGCGCGCTATAGAAGTGGTATTCGGCCGTTTCCAGGAACGACGGCGAAGTCCACAGCAACGCACGCGCCTTGACCGATGCGTCGACGGCCGCCGCGAAGTCGCCCGCGAAGTACCGTGCCTGCATCTTGCGAATCCAGTACCAGCACTCCGCGATCGCCAGCGACGGATCGCTCGACAGGCGGCTTTCGAACTGCGCTTCGCTCAGATACCCGTCGTCGAGCAAGCCGAATTTGAGCGTCGAGCCGCGCAGCGTGCGCGTCAACGCACGCTGCGCGGCGATGATATCGACCACCAGCCCGAAATGGGTCTTCTGGGCGAACGCGAGTCCGCGTTCGGTCTCGCGTTGCACTTCGTCGAGCGGGTCGCCGGCCACCAGCAGGTTCGTATTGAGGTTGTTGCAGCTGTAACCGGCAAAAGTAAGATCGCCGGTTTTGACCGCGATATCGAACGCGCGGCGAATCAGATCTCGTCCGGTGCGCACGTGCTGGGCCCACGGCGTCACGAGGCTCCCGAAATTCATGTAGACCTTCGCCTGCGACTGGTTCAACCCGCGCTGTTCGACGAGTTCGTAACCGAGACGCGCAAACCGGAAGCCTGCGTGATAGTCGCCGAAATGCGGCCCGGCCGTCATGCCGAAGTCCACATAAACGGCCGGCGACGTTCCACAGTTGCCATATTCGAGCGACAGGTTCACGGCACGGCATACGGCCATCGAAAACAGATTCGCGTCGCTGAAGATGGCGGCCGGCGTCAGGTTATTGAGCACGCCGATGGTCGCAAGCGAATTCGGATCGGTCATCGACGGCAGATCGATCAGCGACTCGATCGTGCGTTCGCCGAGCTGCGGCGCGACGCGCGCATATTCGCTGCGCGCTTCTGCGTCCGACGGATGCGGCAACCAGTCGATGCCGATACGCCGCAAATAGTCGAGACCGACGGCGACCGCCTCATCGGAGCGGTCGAGCGTGACATAGAGGTCGATCGCGAGGCAGGCGAGTCTCGCATGCTCGGCGATGCCGTGCGCGAGGGGAAAGAGCTTGATCAGCCGCGCTTGCGCGCCGCCCGGATCGCCGCTCAGGAACTCGCATTCGGCGCGGTGCAGTTCGAGCGATAACGCGAGCGCGTGCTGCGTCTGCCAGCAATCGTCGGCAAGCGCTTCCATGCCCGCTTTCAGATAATCGAGCGCCGATGCGTAGGCAGCCGAGGCCTGAGCGCGCCTGCCCGCCATCAGATTCAGTTCGGCGAGGCGATCGAGTTCGGCCTGCGCGTCGATCAGCGCGACACCGCGGTTGAGCTGGTTGACGATTTCGAAAACCGCGTCCTCGAGCTTCGCGGGCGGCGTGCGCGCGGCCAGCAGCCGGCCGATGCGCAAGTGTGTTTCCGCGCGCTGCGCGTGCGGAATCAGCGAGTAGGCCGCTTCCTGCACGCGGTCGTGCACGAAGCGGTATACGCGTTCCTGATAAAGCACGAATTCCTCGCGGATCGCTTCCCACAGGTCCGCATGGACCTGCGCTTCGGGTTTCTCGAACACGAGCGCAAGCGTGCCGGCGTCGGTCTGATGCCCGATTGCGGCAAGGCGCTGCAAGGCCGTGCGCGTCGCTTCGGATAGCCGCGCGAGTTTCATGACCATCAGATCGACGACGTTATCGGTGTAGCCCTTCGCGCGAATGCGCTCGACATCCCATACCCATATCGCCGAGGCATGGTCGAAAGCGAGCAATCGTTCGCTCGTGAGCGCGGTCAGAAACTGCAGCGCGAAAAACGGATTGCCGCCGGTCTTCTCGTGCACGATACGGGCGAGCGGTTCCGCGCGGTCCGGCGCACAACGTAACGCATCGGCAACGAGTGTTCGCAGATCGCCGATCGACAGCGGCCGCAGCGCGATCTGGCCGACCGCCCCATGCCGGCGGCGAATCGCGTCGAGCTTGCGCATCAGCGGATGGTTGCGATCGACCTCGTTGTCGCGGTAAGCGCCGATCAGCAGCAGATGGCGCAGATCGGGATCGACGAGCAGGCTTTCGAGCACATCGAGCGTTCCCGAGTCGAGCCATTGCAGATCGTCGAGAAACAGCACGAGCGGATGCCCGGCACGCGCAAAGACCCCGATGAAACGCTTGAGCACGAGCTGGAAGCGGCGCTGCGCGTCCTGCAACGGCAAGTCGGCGATCGGCGGCGGCTCGCCGATGAGCAGCTTGAGTTCGGGCACGAGATTGACGATCAGCGAGCCGCTCGGGCCCAGCGCGTCGCGCAGCCGCTCGCGCAAGTCTTCGAGTTCGGCGTCGCGCTTGCCGAGAAATGGCCTGAGCAACCCCTGAAACGCCTGGGCAATCGTCCCGTACGGAATGTCGCGCTTGTACTGGTCAAACTTACCGGCCGCAAACAGGCCGCGCGGCGGCACGAGCACCTTCTGCAGTTCGCCCACCACCGCCGATTTGCCGATGCCCGAATAGCCCGTTACCAGAACCAGCTCGGGCCGGCCGCCGGCCATGACCCGATCGAAGGCGGCGAGCAGCGTCTCGACCTCGCGTGCCCGGCCATACAGTTTTTCCGGGATCAGCAGGCGGTCGGGCGTGTCGTGCTCGGCAAGCGGGAAGGGTTCGATAAGCGGTTCGATAAGCGGTTCGATAAGCGGCTCGATAAGCGGCTCGATGTGGGACTCGATGCGGGCATCGATATGGCCGCGCGCCTCCAGACGATGCAGGCACGCATCGAGGTCGTGCTCGAGCGCGGCCGCGGTCTGGTAGCGGTCTTCGGCGGCCTTCGCGAGCAGCTTCATCACGATGTCGGATAGCACGGCCGGTACGGCCGGCACGCGCTGGTTCGGCGGGACCGCCTTGCGTGCGATATGGCTGTGCACCCAGTCCATCGGGTCGTGCGCGGAGAATGGCAGCACGCCCGTGAGCAACTGGTACAACGTGACGCCGAACGAATAGAGATCGCTACGCGAATCGACCGAGCGGTTCATCCGGCCTGTCTGTTCCGGCGCCATGAAAGCGAGCGTGCCGGCAATCGATTCGGGCGGACACGGCGTCTGGCGTTCGCGCGCGAGAAACGTGGCGATGCCGAGGCCCGTCAATCGCACGGCGCCGCTCGACCGATTGATCAGGATATTGAACGGCGTGATGTCCTTATGGACGACGCCCGCCGCATGCAGCCTGCCGAGCGCCCGGGCGACATCGATCGCAGTCCGCAGAAAACGGTGCAAGTCCATCGGCACCGGTTCGCGCGCGATCGGCTCGCCGCCGTCGTCTTCGAGCACGAGGACGAGGCGGCCCTGTTCACGCAATAATTCCAGCGGCCGAGCGATCGGCGCACCGGCAAGTTTTTCCGCTAGCGCGAATTCGTGCTCGAGGCGGCTCAACGCTGCGGGCGTGGGCTGCTCCGCGACCGGGCGCACGGTCAACACCGACTCGCGGCTGCCATCGGGTCTCATACGCCATTCCCTGCACATCACACGCTCGCCATCGTCCCATAGCACTTCCGACGATGAGGCGCCTGATGCCGCTCCAAACGCGCCTGATGGATCGGGCGACCGGTTCACTCCGGGGCCTCCATGGTGAAGGGAATTGCCTTCCGTGGAAGAAAGGCTCCAGCATATCAGCAGAAATCGGCTCCCCGTGCAGGGCCTCGACGATTATCAGGGTAACTAATCGCGCCTCGAAGCGCGCTGCTCGGCCGCATGGATCGTTGCGGCGGCAACGTGCTACGGCACGATCGTGCCCTCGCCCGCCGGTTGCCGCACGCGTGCCGGCGTGCTGACGATCACGTCCGCCTTCGGACGCAGCGCTGAAAGAACGCAGCCCCGTCTGCGGTTCGAACCGAGGATCCCGAACGGGTCGTCGCCGCTGAGCGTGGTCGCGGATCAGGCGATCGTTTTCACCGACGACGGCTCCGTAGCCACGTGCCGGGCGCCCGCTCATCACCGCGCAACGCAGCACGTTGCGGCTGGCTCGCGGCCGATCTGTCACATCGTCGCAATGTGGCGCCCCTATCGTACGGTTTTCGCTGCCAGGGTGGACCGATGGCCGATCAGACGAGCCACGCGTCGCAGGACGGAGCAACACGGATCATTATCGCGAGTACGGCATTGAACGCGGTATTGGCGACCGTGCAGGCAACCGCTGGTTTCTCCGCGCATTCGTCCGGTCTGATCGCCGACGCATTGCACGCGACGACGGACATCGGCGTGGATCTGATCCTGCTTGCCGCGTGCTGGTTCTCACACCGCCGCAAGCCGACGCGCCCGCGCAAGCTTTCCGGATTCGTGCAGAATGCGGTGCCCGCCGTGGTCGGCGCGATGCTGGTGATCGCGGGCATCGAAATCGCGCTTCATGCGCAAGGCCGGCCGCCGCTCGCCGGGCCTGCCACGATCGTCGCATCGGGCATCGCCGCGTTTTCCGTCGTGAGCCGCGGCCTGTTGTATCGCGCACTCTCGCTGAGGGCGCGGCGCCTCGCTTCGCCCGTGCTGTCGGCGGCGGCGTGGCATGTCGGGGCCGACGCGCTGTCGTCGCTCGTGGCCACCGCCGGCATTGCCACCGCGCCGCTGGGCTTCGCGGGTCTCGACGCGATCGCGGCCGCGCTGATCGGCCTCGTGATCGCATGCGGCGGCGTGCGGCTGATCGTGCCGCCGGTTACCGGTTTGCTGCGCCCTCTATCGAAAACCGTCGCGATCGGCGTGGCGGCGAAGAAGAGCGGCTAACTGCGGCGGCTCACTGCGGCGGCTCACTGCGGCGCGTATGCATCTCCATTCGGCGCAACCGCTGCAACGGCCTGCATGCGTCCGCGCGCGTTTCGTTGCCTACCCAACCATCGTTCAATCGAGCCGCGCCTTGATGCGCCACCGGTTCGGCGTATCGCCAACCATCCGCCTGAACACGGTCGTGAAATGCGCCTGGCTGCGAAACCCGCAATCGAGCGCCACGTCGAGCAACGTTTTCTCGGAGCGCTGCAGCAGGCGCTGCGCATGTTCGACGCGCCTTCTCAGCAGATACGTATGCGGCGTATAGCCGGTCGAGCAGCGGAATTGCGCGGCGAAATGCATGCGCGTCAAGCCGACGCTTGCCGCGATATCGCCAAGCCGCACCGGCTCGGCGAGATGTGCATCGATAAAGTCGAAGGCGCGGCGCAGCCGCCATTGCGGCAGCGGCGTCGCGCGTGTGACCGCGGGCAGCGTGCGCCGCGTGAAGTGCCGCTCGAGCAGACGGGCGACGATCGCAATGCAGATGCTGTCGACGTACAGCGATGCGAACGTCGCATCGGCATACTGAATTTCCGCGAGCGCGCGGCTTAATCGTTCGAGCGACGTATCGCGCGTGAACTGAGACGCGCCAATCGCAAGTTCGCCCGCATGCGGACGGCCGAACGCTTCTTCGTAATGCAGTTCGAGCACCCGTTGCGGAATGAACAGATGAATCGCGTCGCTGGCGGCCCGAAAAACGACCTCGGCGCTTTCGCCGGGACCCGTCACCTGCATTGCCCCCGCCGCGAGCTGCCCGTCGAACACGAGCGAGCCCGAGCGGAAATGCACGGCGGTCGGTTTGAGCACGATGCCGACCGTGTGCTGAGCAGCGCCGCTTCGGCTCGTGTGTTCGACACCGTCGACTTCGTGCCGCGTCCAGCGCGACGCGATCACGAGATCGCCATGCGCATCGGCGGCCTCGATGAGGCCATGCATGCCGCCGGGGTCGACCATTGCGCCCGCATCGGGCACGTACTGAGACTGCGGCGGCACGCGCCAATGGTCTTCCAGTGCGACCAGCACGCGCCGCGTCGCAGGTGCGTCGAGCCTCTGCTGCCCATTCGCGCCGTTCTGCTGCACGCAGCATGCGGGCATTTGCCCGTCGGCGCCGATGCCGTTCTTCTCGATGTTCATGTTGGGCTCCGTTACCACGTACGAAGCCGCGCGAAACCGCAGACGCGGCGTGCACCGCGTCTGTCCGTACGAGCGGCAGCCGCGCGACGTCAGGCACAGGCTTCGATGCTAGTCGACATGACGCGATGCGCAAAGCATGTCGTTTTGTCAGACACGCGCAAGGCATATGAAAAACGTCGCGAACGGCAGTGCACAAAGGCATGACGGCTGCATCGAGCCAGATGCGAATACACTGCGCCGCGCTCGCGCGGTTTTCAACGAATACAAAATAAAGACACCATTGCCGCAGGCGCAAGTCACGGCTTGCGCCTGCGAGCGGATGACGATTCAGATGATCTTTTGGCGAATGACGGAAATCTCATGCCGCGCGAAATGGATCAGTTGCTGCGCGCATGCCCAACGCGGGCATGCCGACACAATCCATTACAAAACAATTCCGGCATTTTCTGGAGCAGCAGGAATAAGCGCACGCGTTGCTGCGTTTTTGCCTGGGTCTTTCCTCTTATGTCTTTGTCATTTCGCTCGTGCTTTTTCCCGCTTATTCAATTGCTCTGTTCATTACACCGCCATGCATCTAACCGAAACCGCTGCCGCTACACGCTCCGCCGCCGTCTCCACATCGTGGTCGCGGCTCGCGATCTTCTTTCATTGGGCTACCGCGCTCGCCGTTGCAATCGGCCTGCTTGCGATCGAAATACGCGGGCCTAAAGGTACGGGCAGCCGTGTGTTCTGGACCGGCATCCACATGTGGGCAGGCACGCTCGTGCTGTGCCTGTCGGCGCTGCGCGTGTTGTGGATGCTATGGCATGGCACGCCACGCGAGTTGCCGGCGAGCCGCGTGCAGCGCTTTGTCGCGCGGCTCGTGCATCTTGCGCTTTACCTGCTTGTATTCGCGCAGCCGTTGTTGGGCATCGCGATGGTCAACACGAGCGGCAGCGCCGTTCAACTGGCCGGGACCGGCTTGCGCATTCGACTGTTCGCGAAAGATCCGGTTGCGCACCAGTTTCTACACGACGCGCACTTTCTGATCGGCAACGCCGCGTTCTGGCTGATCGGCCTGCACGCGCTTGCGGCGATCGTGCATCACACGGTGTTCAGGGACGCGACGCTTACCCGCATGCTGAAGGTTGCCAAAGACACCTGACGCCGCCGCGCCTGTGCGCGGTGCGGGCCGGCGTATCACGCGGCATCCTGTTCCCAGATCTCGTAACCGGTTACGCGGCGAATCAACCCGTCTGCGATATGAAAGGTGTTGAGACGCCGCACGCGCGCGTGCGCGCCGACCGGCAGCGGACCTTTGTCGAAGGCATCTCCGATCATCGTGAAGCTCACGCACGAATCGACGAATACGCGCTCGGGCGTCGCAAACTGCTCGACTAGCGCGAAGCGCAGATCGCGCACGTTGCGAAAGAACTTCTGATAGTTCGCGCCGATTGCGGCCAGCCCGTCGTAGCTGACGTTGCGCAACGGCGCTTCCCACACCGCATCGAATGCGCAAAGGCGCAGGCACTGCTCGAGCCGTTGCGCACTCTCCTCCTGCAAATACACACAGACCAGGTCCAGTGCGTACTGGCATCGCTCTTCATAACTTTCGGTCGACGAACGGCGCGACAGAATCGCATCCACGCTGTCGGCACGTCTCGCACTGCCGGCGCAAGGCGTCTGCAGATCGTTCATGTTGTTTGCCCTCTGCTTCTCTGAATATGCCATTTCGCCTCGTGCCGATGAGGCCTGTCCCGTCGACGTCGAATCCGTGAGGTTCGAACGAGGAAGGCTCGAACCAAGGGAGGCTCGAACGGGCCCTGGCGCGCAGCTTGACTGCCCGCTCGTACTGCAAAGTGCCTCCGCTATCGAAAACACGCGAAGCGAGAGCCGTATTCCAGAACCGGCGCGGCACGTGCTGCGCCGTGTGCGTCGCGACGTGCGCCAAGCGAGCGCACCGCCCGGGTGCATTGCGATGAACAGTCATGACCATTGGTATCGGCGAATCCCTAGCATGTATCCGCGACGTCCATGCAGCGAGGCGCGTCGCGGCGCCCGCTGCGACGTGCGCCGTCGTGCAAACCATCCGGCTTGCGTCCCGACCGATCGAACCAAGGCAATTCGAACCAGACATGGCCCACTATCAACAGAACACGTCCGTTGCGCCTCGTCGCAGCTTTATCGCCGACATCGCCCGGCTGGCCGCGGCCGGCGTCGTGAGCGGCTGGACGCCCATCTATCAGATCGCCGCGCATGCAGAGGGCGCGGGTACGACGCCGCCTGGCTTTCCCGCGGGCATCGCGTTGTACCGTCAGGCATTTCAGAACTGGAGCGGCGAGATCGCGGCCGCGAATGTCTGGACCGCGGCGCCCGCGACGCCCGAGGACGTCGTCACGATCGTCAACTGGGCGCGCGTCAGCGGCTACCGCGTACGCCCGCGCGGCCATATGCACAACTGGTCGCCGCTGACGCTCGAAGCAGGCGGCGCCGCGCAAGTCGTGCTGCTCGACATGACGAAGTCGCTGACGAAGGTATGGGTCGACGCCTCGTCGCGGCCCGCGCGCGTCACCGCGCAAACCGGCGTATCGCTCGAAACGCTGCTCGCGAAGCTCGAGGCTCATGGCCTCGGTGTGACGGCGTGTCCGGCGCCCGGCGACATCACGCTGGGCGGCGCGCTCGCAATCGGCGCGCACGGCACGGCGATTCCGGCCGCGCGCGAAACGCTGCTGCCCGGCCATACGTACGGCTCGCTCAGCAACCTGATTCTCTCGCTGACCGCCGTCGTGTTCGACGCCGGCAAGCAGCAATACGTGCTCCGGACGTTTGTGCGCAACGATCCGGAAATCGGCGCGTTTCTCGTCCATGTCGGCCGCGCATTGATCGTCGAAGCAACGCTCGAAGCCGGCGCAAACCAGCGGCTGCGTTGCCGCAGCTTCGTCGATATTCCCGCGTCTGAACTGTTTGCGTCAGGCGGCTCGCGCGGCCGCACGGTCGCGTCGTTTCTCGATCAGTCGGGCCGCGTGGAAGCGATCTGGTTTCCGTTCACCACTTGCCCGTGGCTCAAGGTCTGGACCGTGCAACCGGTAAAACCGCTTTTCTCGCGTACCGTGAACCAGCCGTTCAACTACCCGTTCTCCGATTCGATTCCGCAGCCGCTATCGGAGCTCGTGAAGCGCATCGTCACACGCGGCGAATGCAGTCTGACGCCGCTTTTCGGGCAAACCCAGATGTCGATCGTCACTGCGGGCCTTGCGCTGACCTTCGCCTCCGATATCTGGGGCTGGTCGCGCAACGTGCTGCAGTACATCCGGCCGTCGACCTTGCGGGTAACCGCGAACGGCTACGCGGTGCTGGCGCGGCGCGGCGACGTGCAGCGTGTGATCGCAGAATTCGTGCAGTTCTATCAGAACCGCGTCGACGTCTATCGCGCACGCGGCGAGTATCCGATGAACGGGCCTGTCGAGATCCGCGTGACGGGCCTCGACCAGCCGGCCGATGCGGGCAGCGGCACATCCATGCCACTGCTCTCGCCGCTTCGGCCTCGGGGCGACCGTCCGGACTGGAACATTGCGGTCTACTTCGACATCCTGACGATGCCGGGCACGCCCGCCGCGAATCGCTTCTACCGCGAGATCGAGCAATGGATGATGTCGAACTACGCGGGCGCTTATGCGACGGTGCGGCCCGAGTGGTCGAAGGGCTGGGCGTATGCCGAAGGCGCTGCGTGGCAAGACATGGGGCTGATCGGTTCGGCGTTTCCCGCTTCGTTCAGCGAAGGACAGCCGGCCGGCGGCAAGTGGGATGACGCACGCGCGGTGCTGAACCGGTACGACCCCCAGCGGATCTTTTCTTCGCCTCTGCTCGAACGGCTGTTGCCGTGACGGCGGTGCGACCGATATGCGCGCTGCGCGAACGCACTCGCTCCATGCGGATTGACGGCGGCCGTGCGCGCCAACCCTACCCGGCCAGACGGGACATCTGGCGCATTCAACGACAAGGAGGCTTTCGTGCTCTCTGGTGTATCAGGCAATCGGGCTTACGGTAGCGAGGCCGCCTCCGGCGACGACGCTTCGTCCAACGGACCGATGATCAATATGATCAACAAAGGAAACGACATCCTGAACACGCCGGCCCTCGCGTCGGTGGGACAGACGCTGAACCTGCTCGGCCCGGTGGGAAAGCTGGTTCACGTCATACCCGATTTTTTTATCGGCCAACTCGGATCGAAACTCGGCGAAGGCATCGCGCACATGCTCGGCGAAAAAGGCCAGGTCAAGACGCACTTCGAAAAAGAATGGCTCGGGCGCGACGGCGGGTTGAACAACGGCGAGTCGCCCGGCAAGGATCGCACGGCCCGTGGGGCCGACCTGTGGCGCGGCGCCGACCATCGGAGCACGTGCGACCCCTCGCACAGAACGGATTGCGCGCTGCCGGGCCTGAACAGCCGGCACACCAGGATCACGATGAAAACGATCGAGGTCGCGCACGGCAGCGCAATCTGAAATTGCGCCGGCCCCGTACGACGGCGCCGGCCGACACCCGGCCAGACGGGTTATCTGGCATCCACACTGATAAGGACACCACATATGTGTATTCAAGCGATAGCGAAGGCGCTCACGGGCGACGTCGGCGGCGCGGTCAAGGCTGAGGCCAACGCATGGGGCCTTGGCGGGGCGAGCGCAAGCAGCAGTTTCCGCGGCGCCGGAAGCGCATCCGCTCATGGATGCGGATCGTACCGCGAGAGTCACGGTTCGCACGGATGCGGCAGCGGATTGAGATCGCATTGGGACGGGCACAACGGCGGCCACAGCCGCAGCGACGGCTCATTCGAAAAGACCACGACGCAAACCCATGTCGGCCCGGACGGCAGCGTCACGCAAAAGACTACGCAGATCAGCCATTCGGGCACATCGGGCGGCGACTACCGCCGTTCCGGCTACGACGCGTCGGGGGGCTATGACCACTTCGGCGGCACCCGTAGCGAGCGCGCCTACCAGGCCGGTTACAACGAAGGAAGGTTCGGCGGCGGCTTCGAAAGCAGCGGCGCGCGCGACCTCGGCAATCACCAGCACGTCAGCATGCAATGGTCCTCTCCGTCCGGCGGTTTCGCCGCGTCGGGGGCGTCGACAGGGTCGGCTTCGTTCGCGATGGCGCAGGCATCGATCGCGCCGACCGGACTGCTGGGCGGACTTCTGAACCTGTTCGGCGGCGGCAACCCCCAGGCAGCATGAGCGGCGCGCGATGGGCATCGGCCGGTCCCGCGCATTGCCCATCCGCACTGATCCGGCGCACATGGCCGCCGCGCGCGCCTGCGGCCGTGTGCCTTTCCCGCCACGCCATGTACGCCCGCCCACGCGGCGGGCGGGCTGTCCATGCTACGATGCCACGAACCGTATCGAGCATCGACCCGACATGGCAACCCTATACACGAAGCTTGGCGTAGCGGAAGACGCGAGCGCCGCCGAAATCAAACGCGCCTATCGCAAGGCCGCGATGAAGTGGCATCCGGACCGCAATGCCGGCAACGAAGAAGCCGCGCGCGCAACCTTCCTCGACATCAAGGATGCGTACGAGATTCTCTCCGATCCGGACAAGCGCAAGGTCTACGACTCGGTCTACGCCACCGAGATGCACCGCTGGCAAACGCAGCAGCAACGCCGTGATGAACAGCAGCGGCAACATCGCGAGCATCAGCATCGGCAGCACGCTCAACAGCAGCAGCAACGCGACCGTGAGAAGTCCGAACGGGCGCGGCGCGAGCGCGCCGAGCAGATCGCGGCCGAAGCGAAGTATCAGGAGCGCGTAAGCTTTGCGATGCGCTTTGCCGAGCAGGGCCATAACCGCGACGTGCTGTTCGGCGTGCTGCTCGGCCGCGACTGTCCGCCCGAGATCGCGGCGCGCATTGCCGATAGCGTCTCGGCGTTGCAGCAGGCGCGGGTCGGCGCGGCGCGCGCCGCTGCCGCCACGCGCAAGCGAAGACCCGCACCACGCGCGTACAGTGCGGCCACGAGCACCGCGCCGCGCGCGGCAGGCAGCAAGGCGGATGCGCACGGCAAAAAGCCGTCAGGCTTCCTCGATTCGTTGTGGCATAGCTTTTTTGGCGTGCGCTCGTAGGTTGAATGGCGCCGCCGCACGTCGCCCCCTCTAGCCCCGTCTAGCCGGTCAACCGTATGACGAAACACGGCGGGTCGGGCAGTTCGACAGACTTCAGCGTTGCCACGGCGCAGTCCGCGCCATCTCCACACCACCCTGCCCGCCTTCGCCGCGGTAACGCGCAATCGCTTCGCGCACGATGCTGCGATCGATTTCGCCGTCATCGGCCAGCGCATTGAGCGCGGCAATCACGATCGATACGCGGTCGATTTCGAAGAACGCCCGCAACGCGCTGCGCGTATCGCTGCGGCCGAAGCCGTCGGTGCCGAGCGTCACATAGCGGCGCGGCACGTAAGCGCGAATCAGCTCGGGCACCGCTCTCACATAATCGGTCGCGGCAATCACGGGGCCTCGCGTCGCGTCGAGTGCGGCCGTTACGTACGGAATCGGCGCCTCGTCCGATTCGCCAAGCGCCGCGCCGCTGTTGCGCGCGTGCCGCTCCGCTTCCATGCCGTCGCGCTGCAGTTCGGTAAAGCTCGTCACGCTCCATACCGCTGCGTCGATATGCCAGTCGTCGGCAAGCATGTGCCGCGCGGCGATCGCCTCGCGCAAAATCGCGCCGGAGCCGAGCAGTTGCACGCGCGCATTACGCTGCTCGCTTTCTGGCTCGTTTTCCGACTCGTTTTCTGGCTCGCTTTCATGATCCACGGCGCGACCGTGATCGACGGCAGAAGCCGGCAAGCGGTACATCCCCTTCAGAATCGGCTCGCGCAACGCATCGAACGTCGCGGCAAGCACCGATGGCTGCGCGTAATTTTCATTCGTGACGGTCACGTAATAGAACACGTCGCGTTGCGCATCGACCATCTCGCGCATGCCCGCGTCGACGATCGCCGCCACTTCGTACGCGAAAGCCGGATCGTACGCGCGGCAGTTCGGTATCGTCGATGCCGCCAGATGGCTCGTGCCGTCCTGATGCTGCAAGCCTTCGCCGCCGAGCGTCGTCCTGCCGGCCGTCGCGCCGATCAGGAAACCGCGCGCGCGCTGGTCGGCCGCGGCCCAGATCAGGTCGCCGATCCGCTGGAAGCCGAACATCGAATAGTAGATATAGAACGGCAGCATCGGCAGATCGTGCACGCTGTACGACGTCGCCGCCGCGATCCACGACGACACCGCGCCTGCCTCCGAAATACCCTCTTCGAGAATCTGTCCTTTCGTGTCTTCGCGGTAATACAGCATCGAGCCGAGATCCTCGGGCTCGTAGAGCTGGCCGAGCGGCGAGTAGATGCCGACCTGGCGGAACATGTTCGCCATGCCGAACGTGCGCGCTTCGTCCGCGACGATCGGCACGACGCGTGGACCGAGCGCGCGGTCCTTCAGCAGCGCGGTCAGCATGCGCACGAGCGCCATCGTCGTCGAGATTTCGCGGTCGTTCGAGTCGAGCGCGAACTGGGCCCAGTCGGCGACGGGCGGCACCGGCAGCCCGTGCGTCGCCGTGCGGCGGCGGCGCGGCAGATAGCCGCCGAGCGACTCGCGGCGCGCGTGCAGATACTGCATTTCGGGGCTGTCCGCTGCGGGCTTGTAGAACTTCAGCTGCTCGACATCGTCGTCGGAGAGCGGCAGGCGAAAACGGTCGCGGAATGCCTTCAGTTCGTCGACGCCGAGCTTTTTCTGCTGATGCGTCGTCATGCGCCCCTGTCCCGCTGCGCCCATGCCGAAGCCCTTCATGGTCTTGGCGAGTATCACGGTCGGCTGGCCGCGGTGGCGGCGCGCCTGTGCATACGCGGCGAACAGCTTGCGCGCGTCGTGGCCGCCGCGGCGCAGGCGGTCGATATCGTCGTCGCTCATCTGTTCGACGAGCGCTGCGAGCGCCGGATTCTGCCCGAAGAAATGCGCGCGGTTATAGGCGCCGTCGTTTGCGGAGAAGGTCTGGAACTGGCCGTCGACGGTATCCGCGAATGCGCGGAGCAACGCGCCCGTTTTGTCGCGTTCGAACAGCGCATCCCAGTCGGAACCCCACAGCACCTTGATCACATTCCAGCCCGCGCCGTTGAACTGCGCTTCGAGTTCGTCGACGATGCGGCCGTTGCTGCGCACGGGCCCATCGAGCCGCTGCAGATTGCAGTTGATGACAAACACGAGATTGTCGAGCCCTTCGCGCGCGGCGAGCGACAGCGCGCCGATCGATTCGGGCTCGTCCATCTCGCCATCGCCGAAAAAGCCCCAGACGGTGCGCCCATCGGTTTGCGCGAGGCCGCGGTTCTGCAGATAGCGCATGAAGCGCGCCTGGTAGATCGCGTTGATCGGACCGATGCCCATCGAGCCGGTCGGAAACTGCCAGAAATCGGGCATCAGCCACGGATGCGGATACGAACACAGGCCCGGACCCGCGATTTCGCGGCGGTAATGGCGCAAGTGCTGTTCGTCGAGAAAGCCTTCGAGAAACGCGCGCGCGTAGACGCCCGGCGACGAATGCGGCTGAAAGTAGACGAGGTCGCCGCCGCTGCCGGCGTGCTTGTCGACCTGCTCATCGGCTTGCGCGCGCGGCGCGGACGCACGGAAAAAGTGATTGAAGCCGACTTCGAACAGATCGGCCGCCGACGCGTAGCTCGCAATATGGCCGCCCAGTTCGCCATACGCCTTGTTTGCGCGCACAACCATCGCGAGCGCATTCCAGCGCAACGCGGCCGCGAGCTTTTCCTCGAGTTCGACGTTGCCCGGATAACGGCCCTGCTGCGCGAGCGGAATCGTGTTTTCGTACGGCGTGACGCGCGTGCGAGCCGATTGCACGCCAAGCGAGCGCGCATGTTCGGCCAGACGATCGAACAGGAACTGCGCGCGATCCTTGCCCGCATGTTCGAGCACGCCCTCGAGCGCGTCGAGCCATTCGGCCGTTTCCTGCGGGTCGGCATCTTCGCTGAGCCGCAACAGTTGCTCGTTGCCATTGGACAAGTCCGTCATCGCATACTCCAGATCCGGTTGCCGATTCAAGCGCCATCGGGATGAGGAATATGTTAGCGACGGGTGCGCAAAATGTGCATCTCATTTGCTTGCGCTTTTTGGCTCGCGTAGTGTATTTATTCTTAAACTCGCACGATAACCGGAATATTCGCACTATGACCTCGCCCACCCGCCCTACCGTCACGTCCCGCCGCCTCGACCGCATCGACATCGGCATTCTCAACGAGTTGCAGCAGAACGCGCGCATCACGAATTCGGAGCTTGCGCGCGCGGTGAACCTGTCGCCCACGCCGTGCTTCAACCGCGTGCGCGCGCTCGACAAGCTCGGGCTGTTCAGGCAACAGGTCACGCTGCTGAACCCTGAAGTGCTCGGTTTGCAGATCAACGTGTTTATTCAGGTGAGTCTGGAAAAGCAGGTCGAAGACGGACTGCGGCGCTTCGAACAGGCGATCGACGAGCGCCCGGAGGTGATGGAGTGCTATCTGATGACGGGCGACGCCGACTATCTGCTGCGCGTCGTGATGCCTGACATTCACGCGCTCGAGCGCTTTATCGTCGACCACCTCACGAAAATTCCGGGCGTGTCGAACATCCGCTCGAGCTTTGCACTGAAGCAGGTGCGCTACAAGACCGCGCTGCCGCTGCCGCCGGGCGGTCTGACGCTGTATGGCCGGGAGGACGAGGGCCTCGCGTAGACGCGGCCCCTCGCTCGCCGCCGCGTACTTCGCATGTCAGGCTTTGTTTGACGCTCGCGTCAAGCGTCCACCCAGTCGGCGAACGTCGCTGCCTGACCGCGGTAGGTACCGTCGCGATCGACGAGATTCCACACCACGGCTTTTTCGATCCAGAAGCGGCGTCCTGACTTCGCGATGCGCTGTCCGCGGTAGTCGGCGGAGTAGCCTTTCGTGCGCACGTCGTCGAGCAGGCGCGCGCGTTCTTCGCGATTCGGCTGCTCGGCGGACAGGCGCGAATGAAGCGTGACGAATTCATCCCAGTCGTACTCGAAGCAACGTTGCGCGGTGCGGTTCGCATACACGAAGCGCGGGTCCGCGTCGGTATTGTGCGAGACCACGACAAACGGCGCGTCTTCGTAGAGCCAGCGCGCGGCATCGGCGGCGGGAATGTCCGCCGGAAGCAGCGGGCGGCCGACGAGGCGCCGATAGCTGTCGGTCAGTAAGGCGGCAAAAGCGGGATCGGTGGCGAGGGAAGTCATTGAAGGTGCAGGCGCATGAAAGTTGAACAGGCAGGCGCAAGATCGCACGACAACGCGCCCGCATGGCCTGCAAATACTAGCGTAGGCTCGCGGACCGTGCAGCGTAGATGCCAGCGTGGCTTCGATACCTGGCGAATTCGACCACCCCTGGTAGCCTCGCAAGCGATGCACGCGAGAGCAAAAACCCGTTCGCCAGCTAAAACCCGTTCACATCGGCCAAAAAACTCGCCTCGCACGCCTAACTAATCTCACAAAGCAAAGCGTCGGCCTCTGCGCCGCGCGCGAAGATGCTTCGCCCGACCCGCTGCAGCGCACCCGGCCAGCGCATCAGCAAAAGCGCGACAGTCCGCGCAATTCAGCGTGCGCGCAATCCGCACGCCCTCCCTGGAATAGAGCCAGAACGACGGATGTTTAAGAGGACAAGCCGCAGCACACGCAGGCGCGCAGGCGGCGGCCACCATCGTCCCAAGGAGAACGATCATGCTCCAGCGTTTCCGTCCCGGCCCCTCGCTGCAGGAACAGGTCGAGCAACTCGGCCTGCTCGCCGATCTGAGTGGCCGCTGGTCCGGCCGCGGCTTCAATCTGATCTCGCTGCCCGACTTCGATTCGACGCCGCCGAGCACAGGGCCGAAGCCTTTTCGCGTGCTGCTCTCCGCCACACACGAAACACTGGAGCTGGAGCCGATCGGCGCCCATGTTCCAAACCGCGGTTCGGAATCGCGAGGCACCCCCACAACCGGTCAACCGGACATCACCCTCTTCGGCCTGCGCTATCTGCAGCGGATCAATGACGTCGATTCGCACGAGCCATTGCATATCGAAAACGGCTTCTGGCTCAATGTGCCATCGAGTGCGATTCCGAAGGAAGACCCGTCGATCGTGCGGCAAGGCTCGATTCCGCACGGCTCGTCGATTCTCGTGCAAGGCAAGGCCTTTGAATCGCCGAACGGCAAGCCGCAATTCGCCACGCTAGACTCGACGCCGCATCGCAACCCGGCCGGCGCCGCACTCTCGAGCGCCTACCTCGAACCGCTGACCAGCGCGACACTGCCCCCGCGCATCACGAACAAGGATGCGGTGAAGAATCCGAATGTCGTGCTTGCCGATGCGATCCAGCCCTTCATCGAGCATCTGGCTGCCACGACGGTCCTCACCGTATCGAGCAAGACAGCAGGCGGCGTGCTGAACATACCGTTCCTGCAGAACGCGACAAATAACAACGCAGCGGCCACGGCGGTCGAGGCAACCTTCTGGATCGAGACAGTGCAGCCCGAGCGCGGGCATCCGTTTCAGGTTCTGCAGTATTCCCAGACTGTCACGCTGAATTTTCTCGGCATCGACTGGCCGCATATATCGGTGGCGACGTTGTATCGCCAATGAGCGGCAAGTGACTCAAACGCGGCGCGGCATCGCTCGTCGCCCCATGCATCGATCGAGGCGCCCGCCCGCTTTGTCCAGTCGTTCCTTTTTCTAGTCTTTCGCGTCGGCTGCCGGGTCGTGCGCCATCGGTGGCTTGAAGTCCGGATCGACCTTGTCGTGCCGCGCCGGCCCGCTCGAACGGTCGCGCGAGCCCTCCTCTCGCGCACGTTTCGCCGCCGCGCGTGCAATTTCTTCAGCGTCCAGTTCGGCGAGCGGCGCTTCGGGACCGCCTGGCTCATCCATCGTGTTCGCGGGCTCGTTGGGCCGAATGTCCGCGCGTGCGCGCGACTGTGCGCGCGATGGCCGGCTCGATGCTCGTGTCATGGCGTTGCTCCTCGACGAAAAACACATTTGAAGCGCTTTAAATGCATTAGCGCGCACTGACAGCTACGCCACCACACGGCGCAATACCCATTCCCGTAAGCGCGCGGCACATGACGTGCTACGCATCGATGTTCGAGACTTCGGATCCGCAGTCGTTACGCTCAGGCGCCTGCGAGGCCCGCAAGCGCTTCCAATGCCTTCTCGCCTTTGACAACGATGCCAAAAATCACCGCTCGGTCCGCCATGCGCTCAGTCGCCGTTTGCTGCACGGCGCTGCTGCTAGGGGCCTGTGCGCACATCGGCCCCGACCGGCTGCGCGCCGACCAGGTCGACTACGAGCGCGCGCTCGGCGAAGCGAAAAAGCGCGAAATTCTGACCGCAATCGTGCAACTCCGTTTCGCGGACGCACCGTCTTTTCTGACCGTCAGCCAGGTGATCGCCGCCTACAATATCGACGCATCGGCGCTTGCGACGCTGAATGCGGGGTCCGGCGCCCAGCCGAACTATGCGCTCGCGACCGGGCAGCTGTCGTACTCGAACCACCCGACCTTCACGTTCACGCCGACCACTGGCGACGCGTATGCGAGCGCCTATATCCGGCCGCTTGCGCCGTCGCTCGTGCTGCCGCTCGCCGAAGGCGGCATTCCGATCGACCTGCTGTTGCGCATCGTCGCGCAATCGATCGGCGGCTTGCAGAACGGCTCCGCACTCGGCGGCGCAAACAGCGCCGGCACGCCGAAGTTCTTCCAGATGCTGCAAGCGCTGCGGCGTCTGCAGCTCGCCGGCGAACTCAACGTCGAATTGCGCAGCGACGACAAAGGCAGCAACAAAAACGGCGGCGGCGAACAGCACGTTTATCTTGTGATAGGCGCCGCGCAGACGACCGAGTCGTCGCTGGTCACGCCCGATCTGCGTTTTGTGCGCGACACGATGCATCTGTCGACGAAAACCAACCGGTACGAGATCGTCTACGGTCAGGCGTCGCCGGGCGGCGACCAGATCGCGATCCTCACGCGTTCGGTGCTCGGCATTCTGACCAACTTGGGCGCGCAGATCGAAGTGCCCGAAGCGAGTATCCGCAACGGCGCGACCAAGCCGACCGTGCCGCTCGTCGGCGGCGAGACGCGTCCGACGATCGTCGTGCACAGCGGCGATGCGCCGGGCGATAACGCGTATGTGGCGATTCGCTATGGCCGCTCGGTCTATTGGGTCGATCGTTCGGACTTCGATTCGAAATACGCGTTCACGGTGGTGCAGAATCTGATGGCGCTCGCCGAAAGCGATACGAACAGCAAGGCGCCGATCGTGACGATTCCGGCCAACTGACGCGCGGCCGCCGTCCGGCAGCCGCTCGTTCACCGTCCTTGCCGCGTGCGCGCGATCGTATGCATGAGTTCGATCAGCGCATCGGGGCTCACGGGCTTCACGAGGTGATGGGCAAAACCCGATGCGCGCGAGCGCGCGAAATCTTCGGGCTGGCTAAAGCCTGTCAACGCAATCAGCACCGGACAGACGCGCTGCGATTGCGCCGCCAGATGCCGTGCAATCTCGTGGCCGCTCATGCCCGGCAATGCGATGTCGAGCAGCGCGACGTCGGGGTCGAACTGCTCCGCAAGCGCAAGCGCCGCCGGACCGTCGGCCGCCGTGCGCGTGTCGTGCATGTCGAGCACGAGCGCGAGCGACTCGGCCGCATCGCGATTGTCGTCGACGATCAGAATACGAAGCCGTCTTTCCGGCACGTCGGCATAACGGCGGTCCGCATAGTGCTCGCCCGCAAGCGGCGTATCGGCTGGCGACACAGTGGCCGGCACCGGCGTCCCGGCAAGCGGCAGCGTGATCGAAAATTCGCAGCCCTTGCCGACGCCGTCGCTTGCCACCGAGATCGTGCCGCCATGCATGTCGATGAGCTTGCGCGCGACGAACAGGCCGATGCCGAGACCGTCGCGCGCGCGGCCCGCGGGCGGCGTCGCCTGCATAAACAGGTCGAACAGCGCCGGCAGCTCGGCCGCTGCGACGCCGATGCCGCTGTCCTTCACCGCGACGCGCGCGCGGCCGTTCACGACTTCCGCGCGGATATGGATCTCGCCACCGTCGTCCGTGTATTTGATTGCGTTGTCGACGAGGTTCGACAGGATCTGCGTGAGCCGGGTGCGGTCGCCATCGACCGGAATCGGCGTCGCGCGCGTGTTCAGAAAAATGCGATGGCGTCGTTGCCCGGCGGCCGGTCCGTTGATTTCCATCGCGCGGCCGATCGCATCGCGCAGATCGAGCACTTCGCGCTTCAGGTTGATGCGGCCCGTCGTGATGCGCGAGACGTCGAGCAGATCGTCGATCAGATGCGAGAGGTGGTGGCTTTGCCGCTCGAGCACCGCCTGCACCCAGCGGATTTTCGGCGGCAGGTTTTCGCTATCCTGCTTCAGCACATGCGCGGCGTTGCGGATCGGCGCGAGCGGATTGCGCAGTTCGTGCGCAAGCGTCGCGAGAAACACGTCCTTGCGCCGGTCCGCTTCCCTGAGCGCTTCCTGCGCATTGGCTCGCGCGGTGATATCGGCGAGCGTGCCGACGAACGAATGCCGCATGCCGTGCGCGTCGTAGCGGAAGCGTCCGTGCATTTCGAGCACGCGCAGCGCGCGGTCGCCGATGCGAAATGCGCGAAACACGGTATGGAACGGCCGGTGTGCCTGCTCGTCGGCGCGATAGCGCTCGACGAACGCGGCGGCGTCGTCCGGGTGCATGAAATCGCGCATGAAGGCTTCGTTCGTGAGCGGCCCGACGTCGATCGGCTGCCCCGTAATTTCAAACATCCGCGCGTTTTCCCACACGCCCGAGCGCGTCCCCGCATTCCATTCGAAGATGCCGAGGCCGGCCGCGCCCGCCGCGATGCGCAGCCGCTCGTCGCTTTCCTGGCGCGCGGCCAGCGCGCGGTCGCGCTCGCGCAGCGACGCGCCGATGCGCTGGTTCTGTTCGTCGAGCAACTGGCGGATCGCGCCGTGGATCGTCGCGCTGAAAAAGCTTTCGATCGTCCGATGCGCGCCCGCCTGTTCGGCGCGCGGCGACAGCGTGTTCGCGAAGTACTCGCGCACGACGTGCTGGACGCTGACCTGCAGCAGATCGAGCTCGCGATAGAGTTCGTCGAGCTGGTAGCCGTGCATCCAGCGCTTGCGCGCGTACTGGCGCGCATCGAAATCGATCCGCGCATCGAGCGCGGAATTCGGCACCGCGGTCAGCGCGGAGCAGATCTCGTCATAGAGCTGCGGGAGCAGATCGATCAGTTGCCGGTTCGTCAGCCGGTCGGCCGGCTCGATCGACGGGTCGGAGCGGACTGCGCGCAGCCAGCGGCGGGTAACGCGCCAGCGCTTGAAGCGAATGTGCAGCGCGAGATCCGCATACGGCCCGGCTTCGGGCGCTATTGTCGTGTTCAAGCGTGAGTCATGCGATGTTGCGTCGAGTTCCCGAACATATCACGCGGACGCGGTCGGAGTTTTGACGAATGCGAACCGTGTTTCCGGCAAACGACACATTAGCCGGGGTTTCGGTGCCGAACGCCGCGCACGGCCCGGCTTTCTTGCCGCCTTCCCCCGGCTTTCCTGCGCGGTGCGAGTACCGATAAGCGGTACGACCCTTGCTTGCGAAACGATATCGCCACGGTCGATTCGTCAGGTATCGGCCCGCGCGCCGCCTTCCGTGCCGTTCTCAAACCCATTTTTTCCCGCGAGGCCCAACGCGCTCATGACCCTCGAAGCGACGTGGTATCTGATTATCGGCGGCCTGCTGATCGCAATGGCACTGGCGCGCAAGCTGATAGCGCATCTGCCGATGACGGGCGCGATGGTCTATCTGGCAGTCGGCTTCGCGCTGGGCCCGGCGGGCGCAGGGATGCTGACGTTCGACGTCGCGAGCGGCGCGTCGGTGCTGCGCATCGTGACCGAAGCGGGACTCGTCATCTCGCTCTTCGCAATCGGCATGCACCTGCGCGTGCCGCTGCGCGACCGCTTGTGGTGGCTGCCGCTGCGCCTCGGCGTCGGCGCCATGCTGCTGACGATCGCGGCGATGACCGCGATCGGGTATTACGGGCTCGGCCTCGCGCCAGGTCTCGCGCTGATCGTCGCCGCGGCGCTCGCGCCGACCGATCCGGTGCTCGCCAACGAACTGCGTCCGCGTGCCGCCGGCGATTCGGAGCCGCTGCGCTTCGCCCTGTCCGGCGAAGGCGGCTGCAATGACGGCGCCGCGTGGCCGTTCATGCTGCTCGGTCTCGCGCTTTGCGGCGTCGAGGTCGGCGGCACAGCCGATGCGATCGGTGCAAACGGCGGCGGCGCAGGCGGTTCGATGGAGTCCATCGTCAGTTTCACCGGCTTCGCGGCGAGCGTCGCATGGGGCATCGCGAGCGCGCTTGCGATCGGCTGGGCGCTCGGCGCCGGTGTCGTTGCGCTCGTTACGCGCTTGCGGCTGCGTTTCGATCTCGCACTCGGCGTCGAAGGCTTTCTTGCGCTCGGCCTCATGTCCGCGTGCTACGGCGCCGCGCAACTCGTGCATGGCTATGCGTTCGTGGCGGTCTTCGTCGCCGGTGTCGCGTTGCGGCATCAGGAATTGCGCGCGACCGGTACGCATACCGTGCCGACGGCCGCGCTCGAAAAGGTCGAGCGCGGCGAGCGAAACAAAGCTGCGCGCTCGCCGGAACTCGCGCACGCATTTATAGCGGAATCGATGATGGCCTTCGCGGTCGAGGTCGAACAGACGGTCGAGCTCGTGCTGATGCTGCTGATCGGCAGCGTCGTGTCCGCGCATTGGCGCGAACTGCTCGACTGGCGCGCCGTGTGGCCCGCGCTCGCGTTGCTGTTCGTCGTGCGGCCGCTGTGCACGCTCGTGGCGCTGGCCGGTTCGAGTGCGACCTGGCCCCAGCGGTTGCTCGCCGGATGGCTCGGCATTCGCGGCGTCGGCGCGTTTTACTACCTGCTGTTTGCCATCGAGCGACTGCACCGCGTCGCGCAAGATGCGGCGCTCGCAGTCGTCATGGCTGCAATCGTCGGGTCGGTGCTGCTGCACGGCGTGTCGGCGACGCTGCTGCTCGACCGCTATCTGCGTGCTCCGCGCGAGCCGTGAGAGGTCGCTGCGATGCGCGAACCGCGAACCGCGATGCGCGTAGCGGCCTGCGCGCAACGGTGCAACCGCTTGCGCGACGGTTCGACTCGCGCATACGGCTTGCGCGTGCGACTCATATGTGCGCGCTAAGCCTCGGGATTCTGCAGATCGCCGGTCACTACGTTTTCGCCATAGCGCTGTGCGGCTTCACGCGCTTCCCGGCCGCTGTCGAACGGGCCGATATCGGGCGCGCCGGCGAACGGAAACAGAAGCCGCCCGTCGGTCTTGCGCACGACTTTCAGCAGTCCGACGAATGCGCCTTCGGTCGTCCGGCGATACGTTGCATAGATCTCATAGTCCGTTTTCGATTCGGCACGCGAAGTCGCGGAGTCTCGCGACTTGGGGAAAATCATTCGTGGCCTCGTCATTTTGCCGCTCCGGATCGATACGCACGCCGACGTCCCCGCCGGCAGAAAGGGCTTTGCAAACGATCCGCAAGCGATGTGCCCGTGCGGCGTGCGTGGTGGACCCGTCGTCGCCGCGACGCGCCGGGAGCGCCGGATGCGCCATATTCAGCACACGCCGCGCGTTGCGCCCGCTCGCCCGTCAACGGACCGCGCAGCGCGCCGGCCGAGGGTTGGCGCAATGGCGCGAAAAGTTACACCGCTTGAGTATGTTTGCAACGCGCCGCAGGCGGGCCGGTCGTTCGGCAGGCAGGCGGCCGGTCGTTAGACAGGCAGACCGGTTACTCGCCGCAGCCCGATCGTGCGACAGGCAGGCCGATCGTAAGTCCAACTACGCGCGTGGCACACTGTCCGTACCGTCTATCACCGCAGCGACGGGAGCCGAAATATCATGGAGCGTACATTTACCGATCGCGCCGAGGCCGGCCACACACTGGCGAATCTGCTCGACGCCTATGCGCATCGCAACGACGTCATCGTGCTCGCGCTGCCGCGCGGCGGCGTGCCGGTCGCGTTCGAAGTCGCGCGTACGCTCGGCGTGACGCTCGACCTGCTCGCGGTCCGCAAGCTCGGCGTGCCATGGCACGGCGAGCTTGCAATGGGCGCCGTCGCATCGGGCGGCGCGCTGTACGTCGACGAAGCGCTCGTACGCGAGATCGGATTGACGCAGGCCGCGTTCGATCGCGTCCTCGCGAGCGAGCGCGCCGAACTCGAGCGGCGCGAACGGTCGTACCGTGCTCGATTCCAGGCGCCGTGTGAGATTCAAGGCCGCATCGCGATCGTCGTCGACGACGGCGTGGCCACCGGCGCGTCGATGAAAGCCGCGGTGCGTGCGTTGCGCGCGCGCCGGCCCGCAAGAATCGTCGCTGCACTACCGGTCGCGCCGCCCGGTGCGGCAAGGCGGCTCGAAGAGGAGGTCGACGAATTCGTCTGCGCACTGACGCCGGCGAACTTCTACGCGGTCGGCCAGTTTTACGCCGACTTCAGCGAGACGACCGATGACGACGTGCGGGCGCTGCTCGCGCAGACCGGCCCGCGCGGCACGATATGAAGCGCCGCTTCAATTGATGCGACAGTTCAGCGCGGGCAGCACGCCCGGCCACGTTGCAAGGCAACGCCGCGCGTTGCAGGCAGGCATCGAGCGAAGCGCCGTGATTCAGAACGCGCGCGTGCGCGGCGTCAGGAACGACTTCGCCATGATCAGCAGGTGGAAATAAAACCGGCGGCTAAAGCCATAGTTGTACGCGGACAGATGCGAAAGCGCGAGCTTGAGGCTCTCGAGCGGCGCATGATTGCGCGCGTGGATCGACACGACGATCGGCACCATGCGCCGCAGCGCAAGCCGGCGCGCCGGTTCGAGTTGCGGCGGCAGCGCAAGCGCGCGCAGGAAGTTATACGCGACGAGCGTCGAGGCGCTCGTCGAGGCGCGCGTCGTCGTCGTAATCGAGACCTCGGTCTGGCGGTTGTACGACACGTACTCGTTCAGATAGACCACGCCTTTCGCCGCAAGGCAAATCTCGGTACCGAACACGTAATCGCAGGCGACGCCATTCTGTTCCCGGTAGCCGATGCGCTTGACGAGATCCGCGTCGGCCATCCAGCCGTTATTCGGGAACATCTGGACCAGGCCGGTTCGGCCCGGCTGCTTTTGCAGTCCGGCCGCGTCGCGCGTGCGGTGATAGGCGCGATTCAGATGCTCGCTCGCGGCGGGAAGCACGGTGCCGCGCGAGTCGGTCACGTACTGGTCGCCGAACGCGACCTGAACGTCCGGATACGTGCTCCACGCCGAAAGCATCCGCTCGAGCGCGTTTTCGACAAGGAAATCGTCGTCGTGGATCAGCAGAATCCTGTCGCCGGTGGCGCGCGCGAAGAGACTCTCGACGTTGCGCGCCTGCCCGAGCGAAGGTGTGTTTTTCACATAGCGCACGCGCGGATCGGCCGCATATCGCGCTTCGATCAGCGACTGCGTGCGATCGTCTTTGGAGTCGTCGCCGATCAGCACCTCGATGTTCGCGTGCGTTTGCGACAGACATGAATCGAGACACTGTCCGATCAGTTCAGGACGCTGATAGGTCGGCACGCAAATCGAGACCTTGCTTCGTGTTGTCATGAATGCGATCCCTCCGCTTTCATCATGCCATTGTCAACCGCTGCTTTATGACGTCGCCATAAAAATCAGCGTGCCCGAGTATGATTCGACGCCGCAAACGCGTCAACGCAAGCAACAATTTGTTTATTTTTCGTTTATCGGCCGATTAATTTTTTTCTTAGACTAGGCTTGGCGTGTCATTGCCGGGAAGGCTCGCGTGGCATGCCCCGCCTGCTCCCGCGCGTGATCGATGCATTGCGATGCATTGCAGGCGCCGCGAAAAGCGGCGTCGCATTTTTACCCGGCGCGTCAATTGACTCACGGTAATTTCTATATGGATACACACATGACTGGAGTACTGTCTATCCAGATGCGTGCAGTCGGTCACAAGACATACGCGAAGCTGATTCGCGACACGTCCGGTTATGAAACCGATCTCGACGTCGATTCATTCTGGGTCGATGACGAGCGCTCCGTCATGACGAAGATCGTGCGGAAAATGGCCGAGTTCCGCGTGCCGAAGCTGAACCGGCGCAATCTCGATTTCCGCCGTGCGCGTGCCGAGTGGGCCACGGGCGCCATGGGCTCGAAACTCGCGCATCGAAAAGCCGGCCTCAAGAACTACGACGTGCTGCACTTTCACACGCAAACCGCGGCGTTCGGCAGCGTGAGCCTCATGAAGTCGATTCCGACCGTCATCACGATCGATATGACCGCGTTCCAGCTGATGCGCGAGCACGGCTCCGGGCCCGAGTGGACCTATCGCCCGAACGTGCTGATGGAGCGCAACGTGTTCCAGCACGCGGCGCATATCGTCGCGTTCTCCGATTGGGCCCGCGATTCCGTGATCGACGAACACGGCATCGCCCCCGAGCGCGTGTCGGTCATCACGCCAGGCGTATTGAAGGAAGCATTCCATCAACCGCAATTCGAATCGGGCTCGGTCACGAAACCGAAGATCCTGTTTGTCGGCAATGAATTTCGCCGCAAAGGCGGCGACGATCTGATCGCCGTGTTTTCAGAGCACTTTGCGCACAAGGCTGAACTTCATCTGATGACGAACGATCCGCACGTTCCGTCGGGCGAGTCCGTCTTCGTCCATCGCGGCGTCTCGTCTTACACGCCCGAATGGCACCGTCTCTATGAGGAAGCCGAAATCTTCGTCATGACGAGCCGCGCCGAGGCGCTCGGCATGGTGTTTCAGGAAGCGGCCGCGTCGGGCCTGGCATTGATCGGCACCCGCATCGGCGGCATTCCGGAAATGATCGACCATGAAGGAAACGGCTTTCTGATCGCGCCCGGCGATCGACGCGCATTGCGTCAGTATCTGGGTGCGCTGATCGACAACCCGGCCATGCGCACGCGCATGCGCCACGCGAGCTACGAAAAGGCCGTACGGGAATTCAACGCGAGAACCAACACGAGACGCGTGTTCGAAGTGTTTCGATCGGTCGCCGCGCCCCACGACGCACAACCGGTGCTTGTCGGTTCGTAGGTCCGGACCCGCAGCGCGGCTGGGCGTAGCGCATAGACCGCCCGCCACCGCCCAACGCGCACTTCACCGCTCACACTTCGACGACATCGCGTCAGCGAAACGATGCGCGCCGGCGCGCACGGTGGACGCGCATGCGCGCCTTGCGGCGCCGGCCGCGCGAGGCCCGGTGACTGACGCGACCGGGCACGGCCCCATGGCTGCGAAGCAACGGCAGCGGCGCCATCACAGATTGCGCCGCGTTCGTTGCATGCGGCAGGCCGAGCGCAGCTGATCGGTCACCTCAGGCAGCCGCAGCCGTGAGATGCGCGGGCAGATAGCTTTGCAGGTATTCCTCGAACTCGGCGCGCACTTCCGGGTGACGCAACGCGAATTCGACGGTCGCTTTGAGGTAGCCGAGCTTGCTGCCGCAATCGAAACGCGTGCCGAAGTAGCGATAGGCGAGCACCTGCTCTTCGGTCAGCAGCGACTCGAGCGCGTCCGTCAGTTGCAGCTCGCCGCCCGCGCCCGGCTTGAGCGCGCGGATATGGCGGAAGATGGTCGGCATCAGCACATAGCGGCCCACCACGCCGAGGTTCGACGGCGCGACTTCAGGCGCCGGCTTTTCGACGATGCCCGACAGCTTGATCACGTCCTCTTCCCACTCGCGGCCCTCGACCACGCCGTACGAACGGCTGTCTTCGCGCGCGATCGTTTCGACGCCGACCACCGAGCTGTGATAGTGGTTGAACACGTTGACGAGCTGCTTCATCACGGGCTTTTCGCTGTGCAGCAGGTCGTCCGCGAGAATCACCGCGAACGGGCTGTCGCCGACGAGCTTCTCGGCGCACAACACCGCGTGACCGAGGCCCAGCGCTTCCGCCTGGCGCACGTAGAAGCAGTCGACATTGGCCGGCTTGATGCCGCGCACCAGTTCGAGCAGCTTTTCCTTGCCGCGTGCTTCGAGTTCCGACTCGATCTCATACGACTTGTCGAAGTGATCTTCGATCGCGCGTTTGCTGCGGCCCGTCACGAAGATCATCTCGGTAATGCCGGCTTCGATGGCCTCTTCAACCGCGTACTGGATCAGCGGCTTATCGACGATCGGCAGCATTTCCTTCGGACTCGCCTTGGTGGCAGGCAAAAAGCGCGTGCCGAGACCCGCCACGGGAAACACGGCTTTGGTGACTTTCAGCATGGTATGCATTCCCACTCGGTTGATGACGTTGGCAACCGCCGGTTTCCGGAGCGGGCGTCCACCCACGTCCGTGCAGACCCGGCGGCGAATCTGATGTGCAAGAAGCGTAGCGGAAAAATAATAGGACTTTCGTTAAAGCGCCGCTAATTTCCTCGAGTGGCTTTCGCAGATTTACCGCGGCCGTACTCTAAAATCGATAAAGCCGTTTTGCTTACCGCATAAACTGCCGCCGACGGCTGGCAATTACGTAAATATTGCCGGCCGCCGGCTATCCGTCGGCAATTATTGAAGAGCGGACTCTTCGTTATCATCGAACTGCGGCAGTTTTCCCGGGTTCATGCGAAAACGGCCGATTGGCTCGTTGCGCAACGCTTCGCGGTATGCCGAGACTGCCACCAGCACGAGCAGGACGATGACTCCAGCCAGCACATGTATGCTCATTGACACCCCCTCGTCAAGAATTTGGCCAGTCCAAGTTATCACAAAAAAAGTAGTGGATAACGCGAACAGTATTTACCCGGAATATTTAATCTTGACACTGCCGTGACAGTGACCGTTGTAGATCAAATGTGCATATTTTCCAGGACTTTTTTATCGCTTTTATTTCAAACACGATGCATTAGCATAGCGATGTGCGGTCTGCACGCGGCGGCCATTCGTCCGCGCCGGTGCCGCCGCACGATAACCGGAGTCGATATCGCGCGCACCCGCTTTCATTCACCTGTCGCGCCACCGTGCCGGCATGCAGTAACGAGGACCGCATGAGCGACACCGCTCTGACCGCCACCACAGCTACTACAGCCCCTGCACAATCGCTGGCCTTTTCCGCCGCACCTGCCGACGCGCACGTGTCGAGCGCGGGCAAGGAGCAGGTGATCGACGTAATGCGCGGCTTCGCCGCCTTGCTCGTCGCTTACTTCCACTGCCGCCAGGTGGTGTGGGTCGGCATGCAGAGCTTTCACCACGCTGTCGGCACCTCGCTCGCGCCGGGTTCGCTCATTGCGTATGCGACGTTTCCAATCGCGTGGGGTTCCGCAGGTGTGCCAATCTTTTTCGTGATCAGTGGCTACTGCATCCATCGCGGCGCCGCATTCAGGCTCGCCCACGACCCGCACTACCGGCTCGATGCGGGCAATTTCTGGATGCGCCGGTTCGCGCGCATCTATCCGGTGCTGCTCGCCGCGCTACTGCTCACGCTCGCACTCGATTCGATCAGCCTGCAACTGCCGCCCGTCAACCATAAGATCCGCGAGATCGGCCTTTATCCGTTCCTCGTCAACCTGTTCTCGCTGCAAGGCGTCGCAGGCCATACGTATGGATCGAACGGCGCGCTCTGGACGCTGTCGCTCGAAGTGCAGTTCTACGCGATCTATCCGCTGCTGTTCGCCTTGCGCCGCCGTTTCGGCATCAATGCGATTGTTGTCGGGGTTGCGCTCGTCAATATCGTGTCGGCGCTCGTGCTCGAGCGGCACGACATCCAGTTTTTCCCGTCGTACTGGTTTTCGTGGATGCTCGGCGCGTGGATCGCCGAAGCGCAGGCCGGCGCGACGCGCGTGCGGCCGCCGCGCTCGGCGCGCCTCTGGTACGGCCTCGCGGCGCTCTTCACGCTCGCGGGCTGCGGCGCGTTCTATGTCGGCCAATACCTCGCGTTCCAGCTGTGGGCGATCGGATTCGCGTGCTACCTGTACAAAGCGCTCGAGACCCGCCGCGCGGCGGCCGGATCGGCGCCGATGCGGGTGCTGTCGCGGCTCGGCGACTTCAGCTTCTCGCTCTACCTGATCCACCTGCCGCTGTTCGTGCTGCTGTCGTCGGTGATCTACCGGTCCGAGCTGCAGATGTCGATCTGGCCGTCGCTCGGCTATATGTGCATCGCGATTCCGGTCGCGTATGCGTTCTACCGGCTCGTCGAATTGCCGGCGATGAAGTGGTCGGCAAACCTGAAGCCGAAGGCGCGCGCGAAGGTGGAAGGCGCGGGCGTGCGCGTTGCCTGAAGCGGCAAAGCGAAGAGGCCGGGAGCAGAGCCCGATCGCGTTTCGCGTGAGCCCACGTTAAGAGCTAATGGGAACGTTCAGGGGCCGCCCGGCCCCCTCGTTGGCGTCGCTTCGTTGGCGTCGCTTCGGCGGCGTAACTTCGGTGGCATCCGCTTGCGTGAGGCCGTTTCGGTGACGAAGCCAGAGCAACGTCGCCTGGCTTGCCCCGCTCGGCCAGCGGCCATCGAATCGCGTCGCTCAGGCGGCCTTCTTCTGCTGTGCCTGCCCTCGCCGGTCACGCGGCGCCACGGCCGCCACGCGCTTCAGAATCCGCTCGACCCCGTCGACATACGCCACCGTGCCGAACGAATCGACCGCAGTCCGGTAGCCGTGCGTCACGAGCCGCTCGCGCAGCGTCCGGTTAGCGTGCAATTCGGCGAGCGTGGCGGCAAGCGCACGGGCGTCGCCCGGTTCGCAGAGCATGCCGTTCTCTCCGTCGCGCACGATCTCGGTCACGCCGCCCGCACGCGCCGCGACGACGGGCCGCCGCGCGAGCATGCCTTCGACGATCACGCGCCCGAACGGCTCCGGCGTGATCGACGTATGCGCCACGACATCCATCGCGCCCATGCAAGCCGCGATATCGTGCTGGAAGCCCAGAAAATGCACGCGCCCGGCAAGCCCGTGCTGCGCGACGAACGCGCGCAGTTCCGCCTCGTACGCATCCTCGCCGAACAGCGCGGAGCCGACGAATACCGCGTGCATCTGCGGATTCAGAGCGGCGCCGCCCTGCGCCATCGCCTCGAGCAGGACGTGCTGTCCCTTCCAGCGCGCGAGGCGGCTGAACGAACCAACCAGAAACGCATCGCGCGGCAGGTTCAGGCGCGCGCGCAGCGCCGCTTGCGGCATGTCGCGCAGCGCGTCGAACGGCGCGCTCGCGATGCCGTTGAACACGACGTCGACCTTGCGGTCGTCGAATTTCGTCAACTGCATGAACGCGCGCGCGGATGCGCCCGAGTTCGCAATGACATGCGCAAGCCCAAAGCGCGCGCACCATTTGATGACCGCGAGCTGCCGCCGGCCGAAGTGCTCGGCGCTGACGATGTCGCGCAGATGCCAGACCACCGGCTTGCGCGCGAGCTTGCCGGCCAGCACGCCGACCACCATCGAGCGCTGCGTATTCGCATAGATCACGTCGTTGTTGCGCGCCCGCGCAGCGGTCGCGCGCACCAGCGACCAGACGCTTTTCAGCGCGCGGCCAAGCGGCGGCGACGCGCCCTGCTTGCGCATGTCGCGCGTCGCGCCCGCGTCGAGCACGGTAACCGGGACGCCCGCCCGGTCGAGCGCCGCGCGAAACGGACCGTCGTCGAACAGCACGACATCCATGCGCGCGCGCAGCGCCTTGACGATTTCGAGCAGCGACAATTCCGCACCGCCGAGCACGCCGCTCTGGTCGACCGCGAGCACGCGCAGCGACGCAGCCGCGTTCGCGGCCGCGCCTCTCGGCGGCGGATCGTAGGGCGGCAGCTTCGCGCCCTGCAGCGCGGGCACGTGTGCGCACACATGGGCGAAGAAGCGCTCGCGAAACAAGGCCGCCGAAAAGCGTTCGGCGCTCGCGCGGCAGTGCGTGGGCGCGAAACGGGCGTGGACCGTACCCTGGCGTGGACCTTTGCCCGGAACTTCATCTGCGCCTTGGGCCGGATCCTGCTGCGTCCCGAGCTCCGGCGCCGACTGCGCCTCGAAGCTTTCGACGGCGGCGACGATCGCCTCGGCGCTCTGCTCGTCGAAAAACAGGCCGGTCGGCTGCGGGTGCGACAGATCGCGCACGGTTTCGAGCGCGCCGCCCTTGCCGTAGGCGATCACCGGCGTGCCGCAGGCCTGCGCTTCGACCACCGAAATGCCGAAGTCCTCTTCGGCGGCGAACACGAAGGCACGCGCGCGGCGCATGCGGTCGCGCAGCACCGCGAACGGCTGATAGCCCATGATCTCGACGTTCGGCGCCGCCTTTGCGCGAATCTTCTGCATCTCGGGCCCGTCGCCGATGACGACGAGGCGCCGCTGCGGCATCTTCGCAAACGCTTCGACGATCAGATCGATCTTCTTGTACGGCACCATGCGTGATGCGGTCAGATAGAAGTCTTCCTTCTGCTCGAGCACCGAGAACGCTTCCACGTCGACGGGCGGATTGATCACGTCGGCGTCGCGCTGATAAACCTTCTTGATACGCCGCGCGATAAAGTCCGAATTCGACACGAACGAATCGACCGAATTGGCCGTGCGCACGTCCCAGTTGCGGATGTAATGCAGGATCAGACGCGCAAGCGCCGACTTCGGGCCGGCCGTCAGCCGCGATTCGTTCAGGTATTGATGCTGCAGATCCCACGCATAGCGAATCGGCGAATGCACATAGCTCACGTGCACCTGGTCGGGACCGGTCAGCACGCCCTTGGCCACCGCATGGCTGCTCGAAATCACGAGGTCGTACGCGGACAGGTCGAGTTGCTCGATCGCGAGCGGCATGAGCGGCAGATATGAGCGGTACTTCGTCTTCGCTTTCGGCAGCCTCTGGATAAACGATGTCGTGACCGGCTTGCCGCGAATGAAGCTGCGGTCCTCGAGGAAGTCGACGAGCGCGAACAGGTCCGCATCGGGAAAGCACGCGATGATCTGCTCGAGCACGCGCTCGGCGCCCGCATAGGTGACGAGCCAGTCGTGCACGATCGCGACGCGTACGCGTTGCGCGGCGAACGACGGATGCGGCGTCATGCGCCGCGGCGGGACCGTCGCCGGCCTGTCGAACGCGGCGTGGCCCGCGGGCGCCAACGGGACCGACGAGGCAGCGGAATGCGCGAGCGTGCGCGTCGGATTCGGCAGCCGCGTGTCTTCAGCGATATCGTGGTTCATGATGCGCTGTTCCTTGAATACAGTCTCGAGAGCCTGCCCAGCACGGAGCGCGCCAGATCGCGCAGCGCCGGTGTCATCGTCAGCGACCAGGCGACGTTCGCAGCGGTCATCAGCACGACAGCCGCGGCCGCGAGCGGGATCGTCGTCGCGATCGTGGCAATCCACAGTGCCGCCGCGAGAAAGGCGAGGTGCGGCACCATGTCCATCACGATCGGCCGCGCATGCACGCGCGACAGTCTGAGCAGGACGAAGTAATCGAAGAAGCCGCGCGCGGCCACCGCGATCGCCGCGCCGGTCAGCCCGAAGTAATGCACGCCGGCCCAGATCGCGCCCGCGAACAGCGGCGTTTCGACGATGCTCACGCGCGCCGCGACGGCCGGATGCACTTGCGCCTGGATCATGATGCGCGCGAGGTTCGACTGCCCCGTGAGCCACACGAAGATGATCAGAATGCGGCCCACCGGCGCGCCCGCGCTCGCGACTTCGTTGCCGACCCACAGATGCAGAAACGGTTCGAGCACGAGCATCGCGACGAGCATGACCGGCGTGAATACGCCGTTCAGAAATTCGATCGACTGGCGCAGCACGAGGTCCGCATTTTCGCGATTGAGCGCGGACAGGCGCGGAAACAGCGTGCGCATCATCGCGCTCGGTATCACGCCGAGACGCCAGACGAGGTTTTGCGGCACCGAGTAATAGGTCACGAAACGCGCGCCGAGCGCCGAGCCCACCAGCACGCGGTCCATCGAATCGCCCATCAGTTGCAGCGTCGACGTGACGAGCATCCAGCCGCCGAAGCTGAACAGCCCCTTCGCGACGCCGAACTGCGGCGGCAGGATCTTGCGGATCTCGAGCACCTTCAGCGCGGAGCGGCCAAGCATCAGCGCCGCGATGATGCGCGCCGCCACGGCAGCGGCGAGCACGTTCGGCAAGGTCGGCGCGATCCACCACGCAGCGAACAGCGGCAGCAACTGGAACAGGAACGTGCCGATCGTCTGGTTCGTGTTGTAGCTGCCGAACTTCTCGGCGCCGCTGATCGCGCCGGCAAACACCCACGACACATTCGCGATCGGTATCGCAAGCGCGAGCCACGGCAATGCGCCGATCACTTCGTGATGCAGTTCGGGCGGCACCTTCGAGAAATACGCCGTGTAGATGAACGTGCCGAAATAGATGAGCAGCCCGCCGATCGCACCGGTGGCCAGGTTAAGCCAGGTGGCGCTCCAGAATACGCGCGCGCATTCCTCCTTGTCCGCGGACGCGCGCGCCTTCGAGATCTGGTTCTGCGCGGCCATGCTCATGCCGAGATCGAGAATGCCGAAGTAGCCGATCAGCACCCAGACGAGACTCACCACGCCGTACCGTTCGACGCCGAGCGCCTTGATGTACGCGGGCACGGTCACGAGCGAGACGAACGTGGGCAGTATCAGGCCGATGAAATTGATCCCTACGTTCCTCAGGATGCTTTTGTCCATCCGGTACCCTTCACGTCAGTCGTCGACGCAGATCGACGCATGTAAAAAGACGGCGCCGCACGTCCTGTGCAGCGCGAAACAAAACGCCGCGCATGCGTGGTGCGAATGCAGGTCGCAGCGCACGCTCATGACGGCTTCCAGCGATACATCATGACCTTGCCGCGCGCATCTTCCTCGACGAAGATCAGGTACTCGCCGTCGCTGCGCCGCGCCGCGCTCACACCGTTGGCGACGTCGACCCAGCCCGACGCGCGACCCACTTCGGGCCCCGGCCGGATCACGCCGATTTCCTTGCCGCGGTCGGTGTCGTACACGTGCACGACGCCGGCCGGCTCGACCGCGAAGATGTATTTCCCTTCCACGGTGAGGCCGATGATCGTGAAAATCGGCTTCGCATCGGTGTCCCACGGCAGCTTCAACGTATAGCGCGCGACCGGCTTGCCGCTCGACCACTTGTCGTAGCGCACGAGCACGCGGCCGACTTCCTTCCATTGCTGCTTGCGCGGCGGCGCATCGTCGGTGTAGCCCGTCACGTACAGCGAATCGGTCGACGCGTCGTAGATCGCGCGCTGTGCCTGCGTAAACGGCGCCGGCACGTCGTACGCCTGCATGTTGTCGTACGAGTAGATCGGGTTGCCGGACTTGTCGAGGCCGCCGAAACGGAAACGATAGATGCCGTGCGAATCGACGGTGCGCCACACGTCGCCGGCCGTGTCGACCCACCAGCCCCAGCCGCCGACGAGCCGTTTGCCGGTTGTGTTGCGCGCGAATTCGCCGTCGTCGAACCGGCCGTTGCCGTTCGCATCGCGCCAGATCCAGTCGCCGCCCGCCGGCGCGTTCGGAATCGCCTTCGGATCGCGTAGCCCTCGCCCGCCGAAAAAGCCGGACGGTATCGCCGTTTCGCCGTCGCGCGCCGCGTCGAAGCGATAGATCTTCAGGTGATCGGCGTACATGTCGGTCAGGTAGAGGAACGTGTGGCCTTTCACTTGCCGCGCGATTGGCAGGCCCGGCCACTGGTCCGTGTGGAAGACCGGATCCTCGGGATATCTGAAGCGGTTCGACAGGAAGCCGACGTAGGTCCACTGCTGACCGGCGGGCTTCGACAGATCGAGTTCGAAGCGCTTGTTGCCGGTATAGACGCTGTTCGGACGCGCAGGATCGATCCATGCGCCGTCGACGAACAGCAGCCCCTGAACCTGCCATAGCCGCTTGCCGTCGGGCGCATAGCTCTCGAGCGTCGCGCCCAGTCCCGCGCCGAGCGCGGCGCCGAATCCGGAACCCGGCGGCGAAAAATTCGGGCCGATGCCGTTGGTCGACACATAGATGTTGCCGCTCTGATCGACGCCGACGCCGGTCAGCCCGTTGAAGCGCTGCGGACCGGGCCGCCCCGCCACGCCCGAGAAGATGCCGCCGCGCTCGCCGAGCGAACCCGACGCCGCGTAGCGGCCGTTCTGCCTGCTGAAGAACAGCACCTGCTGGCGCGGACCGTTGTCCGCGACCAGCACGCGGCCTTTCGCATCGACCGTGACGTCGGCCGGCACACTGTCCGACGGCAGCGGCAAGGTGTCGTCGAGTTTGTCGCCGCTCGCCGAATAATGGACGATCTGCGATTTACCCGATAGCGTATCGGTCAGCACCCAGAGCGAGCCGTCCGGTGCGACGGCAAGATGGCCCGGCTCGTGTGCCTTGAACGAACCTTTGCGCATCATCGAATCGGGATCGTAGATATCGATGCGATCGAGCGCCGCGGTCGCGACGTAGAGCACCTTGTCGTTCGCGGCGAGTCCCGTGACTTCGTTATGGACGTTCCATGCGACGTCGCTGACGATCGCGAGGCTCGCCGCGAGCCGCGCCCGCGGATCGGCCGCGTTCGCGACCGGCTGGAACGGCGCCGTGCGCTGCGGGTCGCCGATCTCGCGCCGCGAGACGCCATACCAGATGTGGCCCTTCTGCGGCCACACGCCCTTGCCGACCAGGTGATCTCGTTCCGTGTTGACGCTGACCGCGATAAACGCGTAGCGACGGTTGACCGCGACGGCGTTGCCGCCGCCGTTGCCCCAACCATGCGTACCGTTCGCGTAGCCCAGCATTTTGCCGTCCTGATAGACACCCGACTCGGCGCCGCTTTCATCCCACGGCGCGTCCGTATAGACCTTGCCGTCGGGCGAGACCGCGATCGCAGTCATATTGATCTGCGTCCAGGTTCCGTTGCCGTAGCCGAAGGTGTTGCCGATCCATGACGTTTGCGCGTCGAGCGTCGCGGCAGCGCCTCGCGACTCTTGCGCGGAGTCGCGCGCGCGGTCTTGTCCGCGCTCTTGTGCGCACACGCCTGAAACGGCGATCAGCGATGCAAAAGCGCAAAGCGCTCCGGCAAACAGGGCTCGGATCAAAGGCACTTCTCCACAGTCGGAACCCGGGACTGGCGAACCTTGCGGCGGCCGCCGCGCCGGGTTGCTTGATGATGAAAGGTATTGCGTTCGAGCAGCGCTCTAAACAATGCAGCGCAATACGAACGAAACTGCGGAAACTGCGACGACAGCCACCGCGCAGCAACTGCGACGACACAGCGTATGAAATTCCGCGAGCAGCGCACGACGGCGCAGGTGGCCGCAGGGAAGCCCGGACCTGAGATTAAGCGGAAAGGGTGCGCGCAAAATAAATCCAAAAAATTCAAAATAATTCAGCGCAAAATCGAACCGGCATTAAACGGTATATTGCGGCCATAACCTTTTTGACTTGCGGGCGAAAATGCACGTATCAGGTTTTTCGTAATCCGCAGCTTTTGCCAGATGAATACGCGGCTGTAGAACTTACCTACCGCAACATCGTCATCCGATTGCCCGGCCGGCGTGCCTGTCGCGCGTGCATGGTGCAGCGCGCCGCGCACTCTGCCGCGAGCCGGCGCCGCTCGCCTTTCGGGGTCGATGATTAATCGTTTTCCTTCCAGTTTTTTCATCCATTTTCTCTTTCTAGAATGAGTGACCACTTATATCGGTCGCTTCGGCCACTGCGGCATCGACCGCGAGGCCCGGCCGATTTTGCGGCCAGCGCGACGCTGCAGATACCCGCGCCTATGCCGCGCATGTACCGGATCACAGGCAACGAGAAAGGCAAACGATGACAACCCAACGCAAAGCCATCATTACCGGCGTATCCGGCCAGGACGGCGCCTACCTGACCAAGCTGCTGCTCGGCAAGGGCTATCAGGTGACCGGCACGTATCGACGCACGAGTTCGGTGAACTTCTGGCGCATGGAAGAGCTCGGCGTGCTCGACCATCCGAATCTGAGGCTCGTCGAACACGATCTGACCGATCTTGGTTCGACGCTGCGCCTGCTCGAATCGGCGCAGGCCGACGAGGTGTACAACCTCGCCGCGCAGAGCTTCGTCGGCGTATCGTTCGACCAGCCGGCGACCACCGCGCAGGTGACGGGCGTCGGCGCGCTGAATCTGCTCGAAGGCATTCGCGCCGTGAACCCGAAGATGCGCTACTACCAGGCGTCGACTTCCGAGATGTTCGGCATGGTGCAAGCGATACCGCAGCGCGAGGACACGCCGTTCTACCCGCGCAGCCCGTATGGGGTCGCCAAGCTGTTCGCGCACTGGACCACGGTCAACTATCGCGAGTCCTACGGGATCTTCGCGACGAGCGGCATTCTGTTCAATCACGAATCGCCGTTGCGCGGACGCGAATTCGTCACGCGCAAGATCACCGATACGGTCGCGAAAATCCATCTCGGCAAGGCGGACGTGCTCGAGCTCGGCAATCTCGATGCGAAGCGCGACTGGGGCTTCGCGCTCGAATACGTCGACGGCATGCATCGCATGCTGCAGGTCGACGAACCGGACACGTTCGTGCTCGCGACCAATCGTACCGAGACCGTGCGCGACTTCGTGAAGATGGCCTTCGCCGCGGCCGGCACGCAGCTCGAGTGGTCGGGCAAAAACCAGGGCGAGACGGGCGTCGACATTGCAACGGGCCGCACGCTCGTGCGCATCAACCCGAAGTTCTACCGTCCCGCCGAGGTCGATCTGCTGATCGGCTGCGCGGATAAAGCGAAGGCGAAGCTCGGCTGGGAACCGCAAACCACGCTCGAGCAGTTGTGCCAGATGATGGTCAACGCCGATATCGCGCGCAACCGGATTCACGAAACGTTCTGACCGGCCGGGCCGTTCCGGTTCGCGTCTCTTCCAGCCCCCCTCCTGATGCGTGGGCGTTGCCGGCGGCAACGCCCAGCGCGCCCTCGCTCCTCTGTCCCCGCTGTCGCATTGCGCGGCCGTAGTGCGTACGCACGACCCGGCACGACGCCGGTCAGCCGAAGATCGCAGGACGTGATCGGCATGCGTACCGCACAACCCGAACGGAGGAAGGAATTGGATGTCCCGATAGCCACCCGGCAGTACCCGGTTCGACCCTACGGCTTCGCCGCCTCGAGCGAAGCCGCCAACGAAGCGCGGTCCGGCGGCGCAAAAGCTGGCGCGACGTCCGGTATGATGTCCGGCGCGCGCGCAGCGTCCGTCGCGCGCGCGCGACCGGGCGAGTCCGATAACCCGCATGGAGCCGACGAAGCGCATGGAACGAATCGCGGACCCTCCAGCGCCCTCACCGCGACCGAACTCGATCGCCTCTTTCACGACTATGCGGAGCAACGCCAGCCCGGTAGCGGGACCGACGTGCCGACGCTCGCCAACGACACGCGCAACGGACAGAAGCTCGCGGACGGCGCGGCGCGGGACCTGACCGGCTACCCGCGCGAGATTGCCCGCTTCGAACAGCGCCATGCGGGTTTGCTCGACCAGCTCGCAGCGCTCCCGCCGAGCCAGTCCCGCTTCTATGCAGCCGGCGCCGCGACCTTCGCCTCGGCCTACCGGATGGCGACGCCCGACGGGCGCGCGGACATCGACCGCGAATTCGGACAGCTGGAAAACGCGGTTCGCGACGAATACAACCGTGCCGTCAACGATCCGCTCGAGCGCGTGCTCGGCGTCTTCAATACGCCGGTCGGTGCGGGATATCTCGACCGTGCGGGCCAGAACAGGATCGGCCAGCTGTCGCGCATGCGCAGACGGTTCCTCGCGGCCGCGACACCGGAGCAACGCGCAAGCGTCTATCGGTCTGCGCTGTCGTTCAAAAAGAATCTGCAGTCGCAGATATCGGGGGCAATCGATACGTATGGCCGCCGGCAGGCGGCGGACTGGAAGGCAGCCAACGACGACGTCGACCGGATGCTCGGCGAAGCCGAACGCGTCGACGACGATCCGGGCAAGCGCTACGAACTCATTGCGCGCCAGCTCCACACGTCGAACCCGGGCAGCGGCGAAGATCCGTTCGAGGAGAAACGCATTCTCGCGTTCACGGAACGGATGCAGGACGACCCCGCGGTGCGCGACAAGCTCGCGCAATGGGGCTTCGATGCGGGAAAAAAACTCAACAGCTTCGGCGTGGGCGGTCCGAAACGCTACGCAGACATCGTGAACGATCCGCCCGCGGCGGGCCCCGAATACGTACGCGAGCTCGCCGACCGCTACGACGCCGTGCTGCGCGACGCCACGACGAAGGACCAATCGATCACGCCGCAGGAACGCGCGAAGCATGTGGCCGCGCAGATCCTCGAGGGAACCGCGCGCTTCGTGCTCGGCATGACGCCGTTCGCACCGCTTTCCACGGTGTTCGATGCGCATTCGTCGTTGCCGCCGAACGCGCGCATCGGCGTCGATGTCGCGGCAAATGTGCTCGGCACGTTGCTCGATCCGGCAAGCGCGGCAAGCGGTGCCATCGCGGAGTCGAAGGCGTTCGCCGACGCGATCGCGGCTATCGACACGGCGGCCGATCCCGGACATGGCGCCGCAACGGTCCTCGCTGCGGCGGCGTCGAAGCGGCCGCTCGCGCCCGTTTCGACGGTCGGATATGCCGGCTCGCTGGACAGCGCACCGGCACATCCGCTGACCGTCCCCGCCGCATACGCGTCCCATGCGCCGCTTGATTCGTTGAAGGCGTCCGCCGAAGCAAGCGCGATCCTGGAGGACGCGAGCGGGCAGAACTTCGTCGCAATCGGCGGCCGTGCGTACCCGGCCCGCTATGACAAAAGCAGCGGCACAGCGCGCGTCTACGACGCGGACAACCTGTGGAATCCGAGCTATTCCGCCCGGCTGAATTCGAAGCGCGAATGGGAGATCGTCGACGTCGGACCCCTGCGGCTCAGAGGCGGCGGCGGCGCGGCCGAAGCCGGGCCATCGAGCTCGCCGCCGATGTCGCAGGAACTGAAGACTGCGCTGCAAGCCGAGGACTGGCGCTCGCCGGCGAACGCGTACCTCGACGATCCAGCCTATCGGCAACGCTACCAGGCCGCGTTCGACAACCTGAGCGCCGACCAGAAAACGGCGCTCAGACGATGGACCGCGCTCGACGAGCGTGCCTCGAGCGAGAACGGCAACGATAGCGACAGCGGCAGCGATAGCAACCACAGCAGCGATACTGATAGCGATAGCATCGGCAGCCGCAGCACAGCGGGGCTCAACTTCGACCTGAACCACGATTTGCGCGCGGGCGATCCCTCTGCTGCGATGATCAAGGCGCGCGACGATCTCGCAGGCGCGCTCGAGCGCCTGCCCGCCCCGGCAACACAGGATGTCCGCCTGCTTCGCGTTGCCGACGTTCCCGCCGACTACGCAAGCCGGTTCAAGCCCGGCGATCTCGTCACGGATAAAGGCTTTATGGCCGCATCGAGCGACCGGCAGTACGCGCTCGACTCGATTGCGGACGACGGTGCCGTCGGCGGCTCGGAACAGCCGGCGATGGCCTTTTACGCGATCCAGTCGCGCTCCGCGAAGCCCTTTATTGCGGGCATCGACACCGATGCGTCGAACGAGAGCGAGTGGCTGATGCGCCCCGGCACGGTATTCAGGGTCGACGAAATCGCCACGCTCGTTCCGGCCGACACCGAACTCAAGCCGCGCATCGGACTGCGCCTGACCGAAGTGCCGGTGACGGCGCCCATCGACGCAAAAGACATCTATACCGGACAGGCCGTGCACGTTTCGCCGGGCGGGCGGATTACCGACGAACCGCCTGCCGGTCCTCCCGCGAAAAAGCAGAAAACCGGCTCGCCACGACCGCGCTAGCGGCCCGTTCAGTGCACCGAAGCGTCGGAGATCGCTTCGCTGTACACGGCCGCCACGCGCTTCGCGATCACCGGATTGTCGAAGTGCGCGCGCGCGTATGCACGGCATGCGTCGGCATCGGGCAATTTGAGCGTCCCGTCGAGCGCCTTCGACACGCCTTCTGCAATCGCATCGGCGCCGGTCGACGGCAGCACGAGATCCGGCGACAGCCCCGCGACCGCTTCCGGCAGGCCGCCGACCGGCGTCACGAGCACGGGCGTGCCCGACGCCAGCGATTCCACCGTGATCAGCCCGAAGCCTTCGAGTGCCACGGTCGGCACGACGCTGAGCGTCGCCGCGCGGTACAGCGTCGCCAGATGCTGGTCGGGCACGAAGCCGAGCAGCTTCACGTTGTCGCTCAGGCCGGCTTCGTCGATGCGCGCCTGCAGTTCGCCCTGGAGACGCCCCCTGCCGGCGATCAGCAGCAGCACGTCGGGGGCGCGGCGCTTGACGATCTTCACCGCGTCGATCAGATCCTCGAGGCCCATGCGGCGCACGAGACGCCGCACCGCGAGCACGATCGGCCGACCGAGCGGCAGTTGCATTTTCAGGCGCGCTTCGTTCTGCGTGAGCGGCAGATCGAACTGGTCGACGTTCACGCAGCCCGGCACCACGCGGATGCGCTCGGGCGAAATGCCGAAGCGCGACGTGAGGATCTTGCCGAACGCGTCGGACAGCACGATGAGCCGCGACGAGCGCGCATAGACGGTCTGCTCGAGATAGCGCTTCGCACGCTGGCCGAGCGAATCGGCCCCTTCCACATGACTCTCGTCGGCCCACGGCCCCTGGAAATGCGACACCTGCGGAATGCCGCGCGTGACGTCGAGCCCCGGAAACGTATAGAGCGCGAAGTGCGACGAGATCACGTCGGGACGCTGCGCGCGGATTTCGCGGCGCAGCGCGCGGCGCGCGGCCATCAGACGCAGCGGCAGCGATTGCGCGGCCGGGCCGAAGCCCTGGATCGCGCCGTTCGTGTCGGCCGCGACGCGCGGCGAGCCGGCCACCACGCCGCGCACCTCGACGCCGGCGCCGGGCAGCGCGCCGATCAGCGAGTAGTACATCCGGTCGAGGCCGCCCGCGCGCTCGGGAAACCAGTGCATGCCGATCTGCAGAGATTTGATCGAAGAGTGAGTCATGGCCATTCCTGTTGGTGTTCGTCGGGTTGTTCCGGATGCGCTTGCCCGTGTGCCGCTCATGCGCGATCCGCGCCGCGCGGCGCGCCTGCGAGCAGGCCCGGCGTCGTGATGTCGGCCGCGATGTCGGCATCGCGGCTCGCGCCGTTGCGGCTGCGGTCCTCGCGCGGCCCGGCGATCTGCCGGTACAGCGCGATGTACTGTTCGGCCATGCGCGCCCAGCCGAAACCGACCGCGAGCTCGCCGGCCGCGGCGCCCATCGCGCGGCGCAGGTCGTCGTCGTCGGCAAGCCGTCCGATCGCGCCGGCGAGCGCGCGCGGATCGTCGGGGTCGTCGAGCACGATGCCGCACTCGGGCGTGATGATTTCGGCGCCGCCCGCGGTGCGCGCGGTCACGACAGGCAGTCCCGCCGCCATCGCCTCGAGCAGCGACAGGCTCATCGCCTCGTAGCGCGACGGAAACACGAACGCGTCGACCGAATGCATGAGCACCGGCATGTCCTTGACGAGCCCGAGAAAATGCACGCGATCGGCAATGCCGAGCGCGCGCGCTTCTTCGGGATACGGGCTGCCCGGCAGATAACCGGCCACCGCGATCTGTACGTGATGCGGCAGATGCTGCAACGCGCGCAGCACGGTGCCGAGGTTCTTGCGCGGCGTGCGCAGGTCGCCGACGAACAGCAGCAGAAACGCATGCGCGGGCAGCCTGAACTTCGCGCGATCGCCGCTTGCCGCGGCGAAACCGCGCGTATCGACGCCGTTGTAGATCACGTCGAGCCGGTTGCGCGGCGTGAGGCCGATCGCGCGGATTTCGGCAGCGACCTTTTGCGACACCGCGGTGATCACGCGCGAGCGCCGGTACGCCCAGCGTTCGAGCATCGCGTTCACGCGCGTGTACACGTACTGGTATGCGGACCACACGCCGCCGGTGATGCCGAACGGGTAGTACTTGCTCGCGAACCAGCCGCTGTGCACGAAGTGCGCAGTGTTCACATCGGCGGCCGTCCACGAGATAAAGCCGTTCACATGCAGCACGTCGTATTCGCTGCGATGCGCCCGCAGCCATTGCGCGCTCTTCAGCGCGAACACCTGCTGGCGCAGCAGATTGGTCGGCCACCAGCGGCCGATCTTCATCGGCACCCAGCGCACGAGCGGATGTTCGAGCAGTTCCGGCGCCACATGCGACGCGACGAGCGTGACCGAAATACCCGCTTCGAGCGCGGCGCGCGCGATCTCGTGGTTGACGCGGCCCTGTCCATCGTTATGACGCACGACATGCGTGACAATCGCGACTCTCAATCGGTAACTCCGTGAAGAACGACCCTCGCCCTGCGGTGCTGCTTCTCGTAATGCGCCGCGGAGAGAATCGAAAACAGACTCATGAAAAGCAGTGCGCCGCCGGTGCCGACGAGCGTGTTCGTGAACACGATCATCGCCAGAATGGCCAGCGACAGCGACAGGCATGACGCAACGAATTTGTCGTCGCCGAGCTTGAACGTGGCGAACACCGCGCGCATGACGAGCCACGCGATACCCATCACATACAGCAGCGTGCCGGGCCAGCCGAGCACGAACGGAACGTTCATCACGCCGCTGTCGAAGCTGCCGTACTGGCCTTGCTGGCCGTCGTTGCCGGACGCGAGCTTGGTCGACGTGCCGGTGGCGCCCATGCCTTCGCCGGCCACATCGGTAAACGCGGTTTTCGCAAAGGTCGCGTAGAACTGGTTACGCGCCTGATAGCTCGGGTCGCTGTCGAGATCCGTGAGGGTCTGCAGACGCGTCTGCATGCGGTCGGCAACCGGCCCGATCGCGAGCAGCGGCACGCCGAGACCGACCAGCAGCACGCCGCTCGCAATGATGCGAAAGCGCACCTTGTTGTTCGATTTGACGAGCAGCATCGCGAGCGCGATGATCCAGCCGCCCCACGTCGAACGCACGAGCGAGAGCGCGAACGAGATAAAGCCGAACGCGCCGGCGATCCAGCGCACCTTGTGCTGCGCGGCGAGCACGAACACCATCGCACCGAGCATCGCGAGCGCGAACGGGCCCGACGAGTTCATCGTGCTGAACACGCGCACGCCTTGCGGCACCGGGTCGCCCTGCGAGCTCATCTGCGAGCCGAGCATCCACAGCACGTCCCACGCCGGCATGATGAAGAACTGCACCACGCCATAGACGCCCATCACGAGCATGCCCCAGATAAACGTGTTGACGATCGTCTCGCGAAACTTCGGGTAGTCGCGCGTGTTCACCATGATGTGAAAGCCGATCAGGATCGGATACAGCCAGTTCGCGAGGTCGTACACGGCGGCGAGCGGCCCCGCGGACACGATGCCGACCAGCAGCCCGTACGCGAGGCCGAACAGGATCAGCAGCACCGGCAGCCCGCGCCGCTGCGCGAGGATCGGGTAATAGCGCAGCAGCGACAGGCCGCAGATCATCGTGACCGCGAGCGGCGCGATCTGGATCAGGCTCGTCGGCGTGTACGAACCCTTCGACCAGTCGGCAAGGCGCCGCACCTCGGGGCTCAGGAACCACTGCCACCAGACGAAGCCGATATAGCGCGCCGGACTCCTGAAATAGAGCCAGGCGCCGACCAGCACCGAGAGCAGCGGAAAGCCGTAGGTCAGCGCGGTGCCCTGGTGGCCGATGATCAGCACGGCCGTGATCAGCCACAGCAGCGCCGGCGGCATCCATTCGGAGCGCTCGCCGCTGACGAGACCGCGTGCGCTCGTCGCGCCGGCATGCAGGAGCGAGGCCATCGGCTACGCGCCTCCGCGATTGCCGCGCGCGGCGACGCGCGGCGCGGCCGCGCTATCGACACCACCGGCGACACCACTGCCGCCCCCGCCGCTTGCCGACACGCCACTGCCGCAGACACCGCTGCCGGAGACACCACTGCCCGAGACACCGGCGGCGCGCATGCGACGCTGCAGCAAGTCGCGCGTGATTTTCACATGCTGCCGCGCGAACTGCTGCGTCGTGAAATCGCGCGACAGCAATTCGGCGGCGGCCGCGCGCGCCTGGCGCAGCGCGGCGTCGGGCGAAGCGGCTAAGCGATCGGCGGCCGCGCGCAGCGCCTCAGGATCGAACGGCGGCACGTAGCTCGCCGCGTGGGCCGAAAAATACTCCTTCAGTCCGCCGACGTCGGTCACGATCATCGGCTTGCCGACGGCCGCGGCCTCGAGCGTCACCGTCAAGCCCGAGACATGCGAGTTATGCCGCAACGGCACCACGATCACGTCGGCCCACGCGTACAGATCGCGCTGTTTCGCGATGCCCGATGCCGATGCGATCTCGACGTTCGGCGCGTGCAGCGACGCCGGAATGCGCCGCCGCGTCGCGAGCTTCACTTCGTAGCGCGCGTCGTTGCCGAAGGCCTCGATCAGCGTGCCCCAGTCGCGGTCGCGATCGTTGCCGATCGCGGCGACCCGCAGCGGCGTATGCGGCTGCCACGCGTCGGGCTGGCGGACCGGGAAATCGCTCGTGTTCAGGCCATAGAACACCTGCGTCGCATCGCGCTGCAGATAGCGGCGGCACAGCGCGGCATTGACGCTCGAATGCGTCGTCAGCACGTCCGCGCGCGCGACGAGCTTGCGGTAGAACCAGCGCCGCAACATACCGTAGCCGGGCCATTTGTCGAGCAGCCAGATGCTTTGCGCGAGCAGCAGCGGCGCAGCGCGGTGGCGAAAGCGCTGGCCATGCAGCATCAGCAGCAAGGCGACGGCGAGATGCTCGTGCTCGGTGTGGGTCCAGACGACGTCCGCGTTAAGGATCTGCTCGCGGTTGCGCCACGTGTGGATCATGTCGAACCCGGCCAGCGCTTTCAACGCGCGGCGCACGAGCCTGACGGGTTTGCTTTCGCGCGCGTCCTCGGAGTACGTGAGGCGGAACTCGTCGGATTCGGCATGGTGATAGCCGTACAGGCAGCCGATGTTGTCGCCCTTGCGATAAGTGCGCGGGTCTGCGCCGTAAAACAGATGGACGTTGACATTGATGCTCATGCAGGCACTCCGGTCTGCGTGTTCAGGGCACATTGCGGGACATCGTCATGATCGGCGCAACGGCGCAACGAAAATGCGAGGTGAAACGCAATGCATGAATACGTAACGGCGCGAAACAACGCAAAAACAGCGCCGCGGTAACCGAACCAGGCCACGACGACGCACAACCCGGCACGACCGGGCGGCGACGAAGCGACGTAGCAACGCAGCGGCACGGCGGCCCGGCGGCGCCGAAGCGGCAGCGCCGTTACGGCAGCGCGCGGCGCGCTTCGCGCGCGCCGCTGCGCACCGCTTTCCAGCGCGACAGTTGCGCGCGCTTGCGCGAGGCCATCGCGAGCACCGCATGCACGAAGCCCGGATAGGCGCGCGTGCCGACCAGCGCGTACCACCACCATGCCGTCTCGCGGTGCAACGGCGGCAGGTGCGCGCGCAGGATCAGATGCAGGTTGTAGGCGGCGTTGCCGATCGCGGCCATCGTCTGTGCGTCGCGCCGGTCGTCGTCGTGACGCTCCGCGGGGAAATGATCGACCGCGACGTGCGGGTCGTAGACGAGCTTCCAGCCCGCGCGCTTCACGCTCATGCTGAACGCCATGTCGTTGTGCACCTGCGCGCCCGCGCCGCGCAGGCGCGTATCGAAACGGATCGTGCGGATCGCCGCGCGCCGGTAACTCATGTTCGCGCCCTTCAGCATGTCGACTTCGCGCGCGTCGCCGACGCCGAGATGGTGATTGCCGATCAGCTTGCCCGAGCGCGTCAGCTTGCCGACCATGGCGCGCGAGCCGTTCAGCACGCTGCCCTTCTCGTGCACCCAGTCGCGCCCGCCGAGCGCGCCGAGCTTCGGGTCGGCGGCGAAATGCGCTTCGATGCGCGCGACCCAGTCGGCGTGCGGCGCGGCGTCGTCATCGGTAATCGCGATCACGTCGCCGGTCGCGGCGTCGAGGCCGCGATTGAGCGCGGCCACCTGCCCCGGCACGTCGACCGGTGCGATGACGAGCGGCAGCCGCTTATTGGCCACATGCGCGTCGAGGCAAGCATGCGTCTCATGGTCGTCGGGACGCGCGACCACCACCACTTCGTCGGGCGCGCGGTGCTGCCGCTCGAGCGCGGCAAGACAGCGCGTCAGGTCGTCCGGACGGCGAAAGGTCGGAACCAGCACCGTAATTTTCATCCTCTCCTCCGTACAGGCTCAGCAGGCTCGATCACGTGCTCAGGTATTCCTGAACGGCCGCGTAGCTGCGGTCGTAGCCGCCGCGCGCGCGGGCCGGCATCGCGTTGAAGATCGCCCCCTGCACGTGCACGCCCGCCACGCTGAGGCGCTTGAGCGAATCGCTGATCTCGTTCTCGGTATGCATGCCCGAGCGCACGACGAAGAACGTCGAGCCGACATAGCCCCCGATGATCGACGCGTCGGTCACCGCAAGCACCGGCGGCGTATCGATGAGCACGACGTCGTAGCGCTTTTGCAGCGCGTCGAGATACTGCGGCAGGCGCGGCGACATCAGCAGTTCCGACGGGTTCGGTGGACGCACGCCGCACGAGATGAACATGAGGCCCGGCGTGTCGGTCGGGCGGATCGCTTCTTCGAGCGAGATCTGCCCGGACAGCAGCTCCGACAGGCCGTTCGCCTGCGTGCCGCCGAGGTGCCGCTCGAGCGAGCCGCGCCGCATGTCGCCGTCGATCATCAGCACGCGCTTGCCCGAGTGCGCGAGCAGCACCGCGAGGTTTACGGTCAGGAAGCTCTTGCCGACGGCCGGCATCGGGCCGGTCAGCATGATGATGCGATTGCGCGCATCCATCAGCGTGAACTGGATCGACGTGCGCAGGCTGCGCAGCGCTTCGACGCAGACGTCCTTCGGCTTCGCGTTGGCGAGCACCTGGCGCTCGCGCGCCGCGCCGCGCGACACCTGGTTCTCGAGCACGGCCTGCTCGGCCGACAGCGGCACGAGACCGTACACGGGCAGATGGAAGATGCGCTCGACATGCTCGGGATCGTCGATGCCCTTGAACATGTTGCGGCGGACCAGCACGAAGCCGATGCCCGCGATCAGACCGAGAATCGTCGCGGCCGACAGGATCAGGAATTTCTTCGGCTTGACGGGCTCGCCCGGACGCAGCGCCGCGTCGACGATATGCACGTTGCCGCCCGTCCCGGCGCGCTGCACCGAGAGCTCCTGCACGCGGTTGAGCAGCAGCACGTAGATGTCTTCCGCGACCTTCGCATCGCGTTGCAGCTGCACGGCGCGCACTTCGGTCGCCGGCAGATCGCGAAAGCGCGCCGAATACCGCGCTTCCTGCGCCTGCAGTTCGGCCATCTGCTCGCGCGCGGCCTTCAGGATCGGGTGATCGTTCGCGTAGGTCTGCTGCAGCGACGCGATCTGCATCTTCAGCGAGGCGATCTGCTTCTGGTAGTCGACCGCGCCGTTCAGGTAGATCGTCGCTTCATCGGATGCATTGATCGAACCGGACTTGCTCTGATACTCGGTCAGCGCGGCTTCGGCATTCTCGAGTTCGGACTTCAGGCGCGGCTCTTCGCTTTTCAGAAAGTCGAGCATGCGGCTCGCGTCGGCCTGCTTGGTCTGGATGTGCTCGCGCAGATACGACTGCGCGACGGCGTTCGCGATCGCCGCGGCCTGATCCGGGTCGCCGCTTTCGAGCGAGATCTGGATCACGCCGGTCTGCTTGCCCTGCTCGGCCACCTTGATCGCCCCCTGGAAACCGGCGATCGCGTCGAGATCGTTCGCGCGCACGACGGTGAACTGCGTGCCCGGCCGCGCGACGAGCTTGTCGACGACGATCGTCACGCCGCCGCCCTGCGCGGTTTCGCCGACCTGGCCGCGCAACAGCAGCTGGCCGTTCGGCGCGCGCAACTCGTACTGGTTGCCTTCGAGGGCGGTCATCGTCAGCTCTTTGCCTTCGAGTTCGGGCGTCACTTCCACCGAATCGACGACGGCCTGCTCGCCGCCCCACGCATAGCTCTTCAGACCGAGCCACGGCTTCGCGAGGCCACCCGAATGATGCAGGCGCGCCGCGAGCCGGCCGAGAAACGGAAACGTCTTCGGCGTCACCGAGAAGTTCAGCTTCATCTGCTGCACGACAGGGCCGAGCACGCCGCGGCTCTTGATGATTTCGATCTCGGCGTCGGTCGGCAGTGCCGCCGCTGCGCCGCCGGTCGTGATGGCCGCGCCGCTCTGGTTTTGCGTCAGCGCCTGCGACGTGTTGTCTTGCGGTTCGACGCGCACATGCGCGTCGGCCGAGTAGACCGGCTTGGCGACGTAGCAGTAGACGCCCGCGATCGCGACGATGGTCGCGGCGATCGCGACCAGCCACCAGATGTCGTCGATGATCGTCTGGATCAGTTGCCCGAGGACGACGTCCTCTTCCTCGGTTCGGCCCTGAATGGCCAGATGCGTGTTGACTTGAGTACTCACGGTTCAATCCCCGGGTTAATCCCCGCTCGGTTCGAGGCTTACTGCGGTTTCGGGTGCGGCCGGCCTGCGCGCGGCAGGAGCCGGCCGCCGGCGATCGCGTTGCGCGTGCCCGTTGCTTTCGCAACGGACAGCCGCCGGGGCCGGTTCGGCCTCAGGCGGCGCAACCACGGTCGCAAGGGGCGATCAGTTCGTCAGCTCCTTGATGAAGAACACGGACTGCAGGGCCGGCAGGATCTGCTGGATCATGCGGTTGAACGTTGCGCCCGCCGCTGTGCCGACATACACCACGTCGAGCGGCTTGAGCTGAAATTGCGAACTCAGCATCACCGCGTCGGGTTGCGTCATGTCGAGCCGGAAAATCTCCGGCGAGGTCGGGTTGTCGCGCATGCCGCGCATCACGAAGATTTGCCGCGGGTTGGCGTCGGTGTCGAGAATGCCGCCCGCGCCGGTCAGCGCGTCGGCAATCGTGAAGCGGCCCTTCAGCATGCTGAGCGTGGCGGGGCTCTTCACCTCGCCCATCACGAAGATGCGGCTGTCGGTGCGGTCCGGCACGTTGAGCACGTCGCCGGGCTGCAGCAGCACGTCTTGCGAGGTGTCGCCGCGATCGAGCATCGCGTCCGCGTTCAGGATGTAGAGCTTCTGGTTGCGCGTGAGACGCACGCGCTGCAAATCGGCATCGGGATTCGTGCCGCCCGAGCGCGTGATCGCGTCGACGAGCTTCAACGGCACGTCGCTGATCGCGAGCGGTCCCGGTGTTTTCACTTCGCCGGTCACCTCGACGCGCTGGCTGCGGAACGCGAGCACGCGCACGTCGACCTGCGGGTCCTTGATGAACGGCCTGAGACCGATCGAGAGCTCGTCGCGAATCTGCGTGGTGGTTTTGCCCGCCGCGCGAATCCGCCCGACGAACGGGAAGAAGATCGTGCCGTCGGGGCTCACGGTCTGTCCGAACGGATCGGCCTGGCCCGGCAGCGCGGTCGTGTACGGCTGCTGCAGCACGCTCGAGATGGTCTGGGTGGTGTTGCCGCCGGTCGACAGCGACGTGCCGCTTTGCGTCGTCAGTTCCGGGTGATTCCATACGGTGACGCCGAGGATGTCCTGCGGCTCGACGTGATAGACGTAGTTCTGCAAGGTGTATTTCGACGGCGGCAGCGGCGCGGGCGCCATCGCGGCGGCGAACTTCGCCTGCGCGACGACGAGCTGCGCGTCGATCACCTTCACGTCGTAGGTCGGGGCGGGGCCGCTCGGCGGCTGCTCGTTCAGGCGCGACGTGTCGAGGTGGTTACCGGGCGCAATCGAGCACGCCGACAGAAAGATCGTCAGCGCAAACAGAAAAAGACAGGTGATATTTCGCTTTAGCATATTTTGTTGAGCCATCCCATGACCAGATGTTCGATGAGGACGAGGCTTTCGCGGTATTCGCGTTCTTCGCCTCCGTGCGGGTCGACGACGTCGGACCCCTCCCATTTGCCGAGCGCGTGGACCTTGCCGCGTGCGGCCGGGTCCAGCGCTTCGACGTCCTTGACCTGGCGCTGCTCGGTCACGAGCACGAGGTCCGCATCGCGCACCATCCGTTTGTTCAGGCGTCGCGCATGGTGTTCTCCGGCCACGATGCCGCGCTCGGCGAGCAGGCGCTGCATGACGGGATCCATGCTGTCGCCGTCCACCGCGCGGATGCCGGCGGAGTGGAACGCAATTGGCGCGCCCGGTTGTCGGTACTGGCCCGCCTTGAACAGCATCTCGGCCGCGGGCGACCGGCAGACGTTGGCGTGGCACACGATCAGGACATTGGCGAACATGTCAGTATCCCTGGATGTCTTGCGGGTTGAACGGTTTTTTGTCCGATAGTGGTCAAAAGTTCTCAAGCGGTTTGTCAAAAAAACCTGGTCGCGGCCTTGCGTGCGTGAAAGCTTGCAAGGCCGCAGCGCACCGGCGCCGATGCCTAGAGCGTGGTCGCGGGCGTGGCCGCAGCCAGCGCTTTCGAACCATCGCGCACGGCCGCATCCTGCTGCGCGTGCTGGCGGCCGATCGCGTGATACTCGATACCGAGTTCGCGCATCGAATCGGGTTCGTACAGATTGCGGCCGTCGAAAATCAACGGCGTCTTCAGATTCGCCTTCAGGCTGTCGAAGTCGGGGCTCTTGAAGACTTTCCATTCGGTCAGGATCACGAGCGCGTCGGCGCCGTGCAGCGCGTCCATTTCCTCGTCGACGAACGAGAGACGCGCGTGGCGCTGCGGCATCGATTCGAGATCGAGCGCGAGCACGCGCTTCGCTTCATCGATCGCGACCGGGTCGTAGGCCTTGACCCGCGCGCCGCGCGCAAGCAGCTCGGCGATCAGCGGACGGCTCGGCGCTTCGCGCATATCGTCGGTATTCGGCTTGAACGCGAGGCCCCAGACCGCGAACGTGCGGTCCGACAGATCGCCGCCGAGACGCTCGACGATCTTGTTCGCGAGAACCTTCTTCTGCGCGTCGTTGACCGCTTCGACGGCTTCGAGAATCTGCAGGCCTTCGCCGTGCTCGCTGGCGGTGCGGATCAGCGCCTGCACGTCCTTCGGAAAGCACGAGCCGCCGTAGCCGCATCCCGCATACAGGAAGTCGTAGCCGATGCGCGGGTCCGAGCCGATGCCGCGGCGCACGGCTTCGATATCGGCACCGACGCGGTCCGCGAGGTTCGCAAGTTCGTTCATGAACGAGATGCGCGTCGCAAGCATCGCGTTGGCCGCGTACTTCGTGAATTCGGCCGAACCGACGTCCATATACAGCGTGCGTTCGCGGTTGCGGTTGAACGGCGCATAGAGCCGCTTCATCATGTCGCGCGCCTTCTCGCCGGGTACGTCTTCGTCGCAGCCGATCACGATGCGGTCCGGGCGCGTAAAGTCTTCGACGGCCGCGCCTTCCTTCAGGAACTCGGGGTTCGACACCACCGAGAACATCTGCTTCGAGCCGCGCGCAGCGAGCTCTTCGGACACCGCCGCGGCGACGCGGCGCGCGGTGCCGACCGGCACCGTCGACTTGTCGACGATCACCTTGAAGCCGTCCATATGCCTGCCGATGTTGCGCGCGGCGGCGAGCACGTATTGCAGGTCCGCCGAGCCGTCTTCGTCGGGCGGCGTGCCGACCGCGATGAACTGGATGTCGCCGTGCGCGACCGACGCCGCCACGTCGGTCGAGAACGTGAGGCGCCCCGCCTTGCGGTTGCGCGCAATGATCTCGAGAAGACCGGGCTCATGGATCGGCACGCCGCCGTTGTTCAGCACATCGATCTTGCGCTGATCGACGTCGAGACAGAACACGTCGTTGCCGATGTCGGCGAGACAGGCGCCTGTCACGAGGCCTACATAGCCGGTTCCAATGATCGTCACGTTCATGAATCACACCTCAAATAGTGAGTAGTCCACCGTGGACACGAATGACACAACCGAATAACGAATGAGTCACGGCGCCGCATCGATGCGAAAGCGCGACGCAACCCATGCCTGCATGCGTGGGTTGCGCAAGCCCTGCGCCGCTTTCAATATGCGTTGCTGCCGACGAAACCTTTCCAGAAAGTCAGCACGACGATCTTCATGTCGAGCCAGAAGGTCCAGTGCTGCATGTAGTACAGATCGAGCTTCACGCGGCCCATCATCTTTTCGATGCGGTCCGTTTCCCCGCGATAACCGTTGATCTGCGCCCAGCCGGTAATGCCCGGCTTGATCCGGTAGCGGTGCATATAGCCGCGCACCAGATCTTTATAGATGTCGTCGTGCTCGAGCGCGTGCGGACGCGGGCCGACCACCGACATCTCGCCCCTCAGCACGTTGATGAACTGCGGCAGCTCATCGAGACTCGTACGGCGCAGGAAAGCGCCGACCGGCGTGATGCGCGGATCGCGCCGCGTGGCCTGCGTGATCTTGCCGGCCTGCTCCTTGTGCACCTTCATCGAGCGAAACTTGTAGATCTCGAACTCGTTGCCGTCGATGCCCTTGCGCTTTTGCCTGAAAAACACGGGCCCCGGCGACGACAGCTTGACGAGCACCGCGATCACGAGCATCAGCGGCGACAGCGCGCTCAGCGCGGCGAGCGCGAACAGGCGATCGAACACGCGCTTGGGCAGCACGCGCAGATCGGTGATCGGCGAGGCCGCGAGGTTGATGGCCGGCACACCGAGCAGATCGACCATCGGCTGATTGAACAGCGTGAGGCTGCGCACGTCCGGAATAAAACGGATGTTCACGAAGTCGTTGCGGAATTCGGTGACGAAGCGATGGATCGTGCGCTCCTTCGACATCGGCAGCGCCATCCACAGCTCGCGCACCGCGCCACGGCGCACCATCTGCACGAGATTCGCGTAGTCGCGCACGACCGGCACGCCCTCGATATCGGGCGGCCCGAACTCGCTCGCGGCGGGATCGTCGAGCGGATCGTTCTCGCGGCGGTTGTGCGCGCCGTCCTCCGTATAGAAGATGACCGGCGCGAAGCCCGCCTCGGGGCGGCTTCTCATCTGCTCGATCAGAAACTTGCCGTACGGCACGCTGCCGACGATCGCCACCGCCTTCTGATTGAAGCCTTCGCGGCGCAAGCCCTTCAGCACGGTATGCACGAGCGCCTTCGTGACGATCAGCAGCACGACGCTCGCCACGGCCCAGTAACCGAGCCACAGTCGCGACAGAAGCTCCGCGCGATGCAGGCTGAAGCTCATCAGGATGCCCGTCACCTCGACCAGCAGCCAGCCGCACGACACACGCCACATCAGGTCGTATAGCGATTTGCCGCGCCACGACTGGTAGATGCCGAGCGCCGGAAAGAACAGCACGATCAGCAGACAGTCGAAGGTCAACGAAATGCTTTGCATATCGTCGAGCCACACGAAGTGCCCACGGTGCACCGCGGCCGCGATCATGGCGCCCAGGGCGACCATCGCAATGTCGATGATTCTCGATAGCACGCTCAACATACTGCTGCACCTCGTTGATCAATACGGTCCGGATCACGGCCGCAACCCATGCAGGACGCCTCTCGAGGCAATCCGGCAGGTCCGTTTATTCGCGCGGGGATGCACTGGCGAATTGGTGAATACCCTCGTACTAGTATGAATAAAGAGGCATTAAAATTCGCGCCGCAAGTTTCTAAAAAAAACAATTTGTATCGGAAACTATTTCGCGATTTTTTTCTGATTTCTGCGGCAACAATTACCTCTTTTCTACCACTGGGAATGCGTTTCCAGCGCCGTCCGGCCGTGCTTCGCGATATTTTTTACGTTTCTTTCGCGCAGCTGTTGTATTCATGCATTCGCGATTCGTCCGGAACAGCGTCAGGGATATTTCGCTAATTCTCATATTTATCTGAGTTTTTCGGGTCGCTCTGACTTAAATCTATCGCAATTCCGGGCAGGAAGTTTTCCGGAAAAATTCGCTTTGAATTAAGCTTTCTTTTATTGACCAATTACTACGTGTTAAAACTCCGAGAACTCATTCCAGCTCGAGGAGTCAACCATGAGTGCTCTCGGCACGGCGTCCACTGCCGTCCAATCCCGCGTAGCGTCCGCCACGCCGCTTTCCGTCAAGCTCAAGGTTCAACCCGTGATTCTGGCCGGCGGCTCAGGTACGCGCCTATGGCCGATGTCGCGCGAGCAGCATCCCAAGCAGCTGATCGGCCTGCTTGGCGAGGACTCGCTGCTGCAATCGACGACGCGCCGTCTCGACGCGCTCGACGCCGGTTACGCGGTGGCCGAACAGCTCGTCGTGGTGTGCAACGAAGAGCATCGCTTTACGACGGCCGAACAGTTGCGCGTGGCCGGCAAGGCGAGCCGGCTCATGCTCGAGCCGGTCGGCCGCGACACGGCGCCCGCGCTGACGGCGGCCGCGCTGTCGGTGGCGGCGCAAGACGACGATGCGATCATGGTCGTGATGCCCGCCGACCACGCGATCGCCGACCTCGCCGGCTTCCAGGCGGCCGTGGCCGCGGGAGTCCAGTACGCGGCGGCCGGCCATGTCGTGACGATGGGTATCGTGCCGACGCGCGCGGAGACGGGCTACGGCTATATCCGCCTCGGCGCGCCGATGCCGGCGACGGCGGGCGAAAGCGGCGAAAGCGCGCCGGCAGGCGGCGCGCGGCACCTCGACCGCTTCGTCGAGAAGCCGCATTTCGAACTCGCGCAGCGCTATGTCGAATCGCAGGATTACTGGTGGAACAGCGGCATTTTCATCATGCGCGCATCGACGTGGCTGAAGGCGATCCGGCACTTCCACCCGGCGATCTACGATGCGGCCGCCGCCGCTTACACGGGCGGCACCGCGGACGGCGACTTCTTCCGCCTGCAGCGCGAGGCGTTCGCCAGCTGTCCGTCGAACTCGATCGACTACGCGGTCATGGAGAAGCTCGGCAGCGACGCGTCGGTGGCAAGCGGCGTCGTCGTGCCGCTCGCGGCCGGCTGGTCCGACGTCGGTTCGTGGGATGCGATCTGGCAGATCTCGCCGAAGGACGACGCGGCGAACGTGAGCCGTGGCCGCGTGATTTTCGAAGGCGCCGAATCGACGTTCGCGCATTCGGAAGGACGGTTGATCGCTTGCGTCGGCACACAGGATCTCGTGGTCGTCGAAACCGACGATGCGATTCTCGTCGCCGATAAAGCGCATGTGCAGGATGTGAAGAAGGTGGTGGGCCGGATTCGCAGCGAGCGCGGTACCGAAGCGACGAACCATCGCAAGGTGCATCGCCCCTGGGGCCACTACGATTCGGTCGATACGGGTGAGCGTTTTCAGGTGAAGCGCATCGTCGTCAAACCGGGTGCGCAACTGTCGCTGCAGATGCACCATCATCGCGCCGAACACTGGATCGTCGTGCGCGGCACGGCGCTCGTCACGCGCGGCGAAGAGCGATTCATCGTGTCGGAAAACGAATCGGCCTATATTCCGCTCGGCGTCACGCACCGGCTCGAGAATCCGGGCAAGATGCCGCTCGAAATCATCGAGGTGCAGTCGGGCTCGTATCTCGGCGAGGACGATATCGTCCGCTTCGACGATACGTACGGACGGCGGTAAAGGCGGTCGACCGGGGGGGCGCGACAGGTCTATTGCGCGCGCCCTTCTTTCGCTTCGCGCTACTGTGTTTTCACGTGCTCTGCTGCGCCGCGATGTCCAATAGGGCGACGGGTCGCTTCGAAAACTGCATCGGCACGCAGGCGAATGCTTCGAACGATCGCGCCGCGGACCTCGAAAGGTTCGCGGCGCGATCGTATTTGCGAAATGAGAACGCCGGCGTGTGGCCAACGTACGACGTGAGGAGACCGTCGGCCTAGCGGACGTGCGAAAGAATTTTGCGCGTCGGCGGAAAGCGGTCCGTCGTTTTCTCGGCGGGCGCACTGCTGCCGTTGCCTTCACTCGGATAGCGGCGCAATTGCACGCGGTGTGCATTCGCATGCTGCGGATATGCGCCCGACGCGGTCGCGGAACCATTGCCGACGTTGCCGGCGCTTGCGGTGCCGCCACTGCCGTTGCGGTTCGCGCTGGCGGCCGGCAACGCATTCTTGACCGCGGCCGACTCCGGCATTGCACGCGCCACGGGCGCCGTCGCAGGCATGGCCTGCTCCGGCGTTCGCGCAGTCAGCGCGACTACGCTCTGCTGCTCGCTAACCGCATCGACGTTGACCGACGCATAGCTCGGCATCTGCGCATGTCCGGACGCCGCCGCGACGTCATCGCCGTACGCGTGCGCGCCCGTCTCGCTACATTCGCGATCGATCCATTCGGTCGCCCATTCGAGCGCGAAACGGCGCGCCGCTTCTTCGTCCTCGAAACGCGGACCGATCAGCCCGGACCGCTCGATGCGCCGGCCATCTCTCAAGATTTCGGCCCACGCGCGATACATCGAACTGGCGACCTGCTCGGCAACGACGTAAATCACATAGCCGCGTTCGTCGTCGAACTGCGCGCCGCCCGGCATCGCGAGATTCATCCACAGCGGCGCGTGATAGTTCGCAAGGTCGTGCTGACGGCTGTGGCCCCAGTCGTCGTCCGACCCGCCATCGGCTTGCGTATGGCCCGCGTACGCCCGCTCGTATTGGTCCTCGTGAGCGCCGTCGAAGCGGCGGACATCGGCGTGCCCGTCGAAGGCATAACCGCCGGCTCCCTCCGGGTGATCGTCGAACTGGCGAGTGCCGTTCGGCAGATCGTTGAATCGCGACCCGTCGAACTGCGGCTTGGCGAGCGGCGCGCGCTCCGATGCAGCGCCGTATGACGCGCCATATCGCGTGTCGCGCTCGACATGCGCGTCAAGCATCTCGCGCGGCGCGTGCGCCTGCGCCTGCGCCGCACGCGCACGGGTGACCTCGCGCAGCACGTCTTCGTCGGGCGAACTCGACGCACCGGCGCCCGATGCATCGGCGTGAGCCGGCGGCGCGACGTCGTCCGAGAAAGTTTGCTCGTCGACCGCGCCCGCGAGCTGGCGCGTGATATCGGCCATTGCGCCAAGCGGACGCCAGCCGTTCGCGACGCCTGTGGCGGAGCCGGCGGTTTGCCAGGACTCCGGGCTCTTCCAGTAGACGCCGCGCACGGTGTCGTCGCGCGGCTTCGGCTGCTCGACTTCAGGCGCCGGCTTCGCCACGGCGGGCGGAGTCGGTTCGGGGATATACGCGAACGTGCGGCCCGTCTCGGACAGAAGACGAACCATTTCGATCAGGGTTCCATTGGCCTGCCATTCTTCGAAACGGCGGCGGCAGGTCGGGCCGGACGGATAACGCCCGGGCAGCTTCGACCAGGGTTCGCCGGTTGTGAGAATCCACAACACAGCGTTGGCGACGATGCGTGGTTCGGCTCGCGGCCGTCCACGGCGATTCAACCGGACGGCTGGCTCATCGGAAACGAGCGCGGATAGCCGAGCCCATTCGTCATTGCTTAGCTCATCGAAAAACATGCATTTCTCCACGCGGGCCAGGCCAGGCCGCGGCTTTGGGCCGTCACGAACTTCTACGGTTCGTGTAAGCGCCCCCGGTTGCACAATATGTTTTTCCGTTCCGGCTGCATCGCGAAGAAAGCGCATGGCGCACGGCGCCAGTGCGTGTTTTCCCAATTAGCGCGCACGAAACGTGGTCTCACTCATGCATGGGAGAATTTGTGCACGAAGCATACCATTACCAGGGTAAGCGTGAATGGGCTGCGGGCAAGTGTTACGGATAGAAACAATCTTGTCCTGTTTGCCGGGCTGTTTTGAATGCGTTTGTCACGTAAACGTCGTGCATTCTGTTGCAGCGAACGCGCGCTTCGCGGCAAGCATCGGCCGCTTATGCGCTTCTTCGTTTAGCTTATTCAAACGATCGCGCCAACCACCGCACAACCTGCTTTGCAAGCCATCCGAACGGCATGCGTTGCGTGATTCATACGCTTCGTCACGCGTCGCTGTTGCGCCACTGTTGCACCTCGCTTACGCGAATCTGAATAGCAACATGTCTTCGATGTTCACGCGTTCGCCGAACGGTTCGCAAATCGCGACTGCCGCTCGCGTCCACGCATTTTGCAGCGCGACTTCGATGCCGGTTACGCTTGCCGATATGCCGTGATCGCGCGCTTGTCCCGCTCGTCATCACGATCGTGATCGCAGTCGGAGAATGACTAAGCGCAGGCCGCACGGATTCGTTTCAACGCACGGGCGTTGCCTCGGCTTCACCGACGGCATTGCGAGTCTCCTTCATTGCGAAAAGCGAGTGGACAAAACGGCAACGCGTATTGCGCATATCGCGCATCGGCGCAAGCGTCGTTAGCGGGGATACCGGATACCAGGGAAACACCTGCCCTGCCCGCGCGCATAACCGTCAACCGGTGCACCCGTTTGCCCGTTCTGACATTTACCATTCAATACGATGGTGCAGTCAACGGGCCGGACGTCTTTGCCCCGGATCGAATAACGACGAATAACCGATAACCGATGGAGTCTCCCATGAAGATCCAATCCGCAATCGCCGCACTCGTACTCGGCGCAGTCCTCGCAGCGCCCGCCTTCGCCGAAAACAGCCAGCAGAACAAAATGACGATGTGCAACAAGCAGGCCGGCGACAAGAAAGGCGATGAACGCAAGGCGTTCATGAAGAACTGCCTGTCGGCATCGTCGGCGATGGCGGCCTCCGCGCCGATGACGCAGCAGGAGAAGATGAAGGCGTGCAACACGCAGGCCGGCGACAAGAAAGGCGACGAGCGCAAGGCATTCATGAAGAGCTGCCTCAGCAACAAGGGGTAAGCGCGGACTCCCCGCAGGTACGCTGTGGCGAGGCGCCAGGCCTCGCCTGAACCGGCGCGTTCGCGCGACGCGCCGGCCAGTCGTTGCACCCGCAAGCATCGACGCCTCCCGTACAACGGCAAGTTACGCCGGGGCCGTTTTCTTCTATGATGGCGGCACAAACGGCCCACAATACGCAATAGAAAAGACAGCCGACACACCAGAAAGGGCCGCCCGCTTGGTGGTATGCCAAAGCGCATGCACGGAGGCAACAATGGTTGGGAGACACAAGAATCGATGGCTGCGCCGCTGGCTCGTCACGATCATCTTCTGGTCGGTGCCGGTGGGGATCGTCGCAGTGCGCGAAATTCAGGAGGAGATGGCCTATAACCGGGTCGACCTGAACAACGCGCTCACGAGCTGGCAATTCACCGACGCGCAGCGCGCCGCCGGCGCGCCAGTTCATTGCCGCGGCACGCCCGATGTCGCACGCGACGCCGGCTGTCCGGCCGACGTGCTCGCCGCGAACGCGCCACGCCAGCAGGAAGCGATCGACGAATACAACCTGCGGCGGCGCACGCTCGCGTCCTACCTGTGGCATGCGTTCGTCGGGTACTGGGTCGTGCCGGCGGCGACGCTGTTCGTGATCGGCGCGCTGATCGGCGGCATCCGGCGCGCGCTGCGCCGGCCGCCTGCCGATCGCGTCGCGAGCCACATCGTGCCGGGCACTGCTGCGCCGGGCACGGCTCCGGGTGCCGCGCAGCATTCTTCGAAGGGCACGGCGAATCGTTAGGCCCCAGCCAGTGATGCGCAGCCGCAACACTTTCAGGAACATTTCAGTGGCTCGCGGCAGCCGCGCGAATCGAGTAAAAACAACCCGTTTTCGCGGAGCTTGCCCGGCCAGCCAATCATCAGCCAAAAGCCGCTGCGGCAAGAGCCGCGCACCATGCGAATCCGCCGTGCGCGCCTATGCGGCACAGGTCACAGGCGAGGTCAGATTTACCCGAAGTTTTGCCCGGATGGCCGGAAACGCCCATCACACAAGGCGTTGCGGGCGGCCCCCAAAAGGCACTCTTTACTCATCTGTGTGTTATAACTAAACGGCAACCCGCGTGAACTGAGGCTGCATCCCCGGAACCACGATGGAGAAAAACGATGCAAAGACGAAACTTCATTCTAAAAAGTAGCGCTGCGCTCGCTTTCGGAAGTCTTGCACTGGCAGGCTGCACCACCACCGGGAAGTCTGGAGAATCGGCCGCGACAGATATGTCGAAGCGCCAGTCGATCGACGCAAGCGTCGACGGCACGATGTCTCGGCTCTATTCCACGGTCGCCGGTTCGCGCGAACTGGTCGCGAAGTCGCGCGGCGTGCTCGTGTTCCCCTCCGTGCTCCAGGTCGGCTTCATCGTCGGCGGGCAATACGGCGAAGGCGCGTTGCGCGTAGGCGGCAGTTCGGTTGGGTACTACAGCACCGTGTCGGGCTCGTTCGGTCTGCAAGCAGGCGCGCAATCGAAGGCGATCATTTTCTGCTTCATGACCCAGGATGCGCTCGACCGATTCCGCAGCGCGGATGGCTGGTCGGTCGGCGCCGATGCATCGGTTGCGCTCGTGAAGGTCGGCGCAAACGGCGCGGTCGATTCGACGACGGCAACTGCGCCCGTCGAGGTGTTCATCCTGACGAATGCCGGCTTGATGGCCGATGTGTCGCTGGCCGGCACGAAGGTGACAAGGCTCAAGATCTAACCGGCCGCCGATCCGCCATCGGCATCCGGGGAACTCGCGCGGCACTCCCGCCCGGGAATCCGCGTGCGGCACCGACGGACATCGGCAGGAAAGTTGGCCCCACGTCTCTTCACCGGGACGTGGGGTTTTGTTTTGCGAGCACGGTATCCCCTTATTGCCTCATCGAGCGGCTCGCTGAACAGAATGGGATGTGTCGTCGCCGTCGAACGACACGTCGAATGCCGGCCCGCGTCTTGGCCGCGCAACCGCCAACTTCTTCATTTGCAGGAAGGTAACGATGAAAATCACGAATCAGCAGCAACCGTTTGCCGCCACGCAGGCTGACACGTCCGCGTCTCCGGTAACAGCCGGACTTAACGGTCCGCGCATCACGCCCTTGCCGATCGTCGATCGACACCCGGCCAACGACTTCGCCAATGGGGGCTGGGAGCGGCGCTCGTCCCTGCCGCCGACGCTCACGAGCAAGCCCTGGCAGCCCGCCGCCGACAACCATGCCGATTGCCGCTGCGAATCGATGACGAAGGGGATGTCGTCGGAGCCGAAGGGCAAGGACGTTTCCGAGCCGCCCATGACGTTGCTCGGCCACGACTCGCTGCTTGGAGTCTCGCGCGAGACCCGCGACGACGCGGCATAGAAGCGCTGTGCAACGCACGCTTGCGTGCCGCGCGCGCACCTCGCGCACCTCGCACGCGGTGCGACGCAGGCGTGTCGCCGTCACACGTTCGTCGACGACGCGTCGATGACCTTGAATCGCGAACGCTTCTGCGCGCGGATCACCGCCTGATACGCGTCGACGTACTGCTGGGCCATCCGGTGCGACGTGAAGCGCTCTTCGAAGCGTTGACGCACGCCCTTGCGCGGCACCTTGTGCAGCCGGTTCAACGCCGCCACCGCGCCGATCTCGTCTTCGACGATAAAGCCCGATACGCCGTCATCGACCACTTCCGGCACCGCGCCGCGATTGAACGCAACCACCGGTGTCCCGCAGGCCATCGCCTCGATCATCACGAGGCCGAACGGCTCCGGCCAGTCGATCGGAAACAGCAGCGCGTGCGCGCCCGACAGGAACCCGGCCTTCTGCTCGTCGGCGATCTCGCCGATGTACTCCACGTACGGCAAATCGAACAGCGGCTTGATATCGCGCTCGAAGTATTCGCGGTCGGCCGCGTCGACTTTTGCCGCGATGCGGATCGGCATGCCGCAGCGGCCCGCGATGCGAATCGCCGTATCGACGCGTTTCTCCGGCGAAATGCGGCCGAGAAACGCGAGGTACTTCTGCTCGACCGGCTGCGGCGTATAAAGCGTTTCGGGCAGCCCGTGATAGACGGTCGTGAGCCAGCGCGCCTGCGGCAACGGCTGGCGCTGCGAATTCGAAATGGAGATGACGGGCGCGGTGTTGAAGGTGTCGAACACCGGCTGCTGTTCGGGCAGATCGAGGCGGCCGTGCAAGGTCGTGACGAACGGCGTCTCCTGGCGCTTGAATACCGAGAACGAGTAGTAATCCATATGAAAATGCAGCACGTCGAACTGGCTGGCCTGGCGGCGCACCAGTTCCATCAGCAGCATGTGCGGCGCAACGCGGTCGCGAATGCCGGGGTCGAGGCGCAGTGCGCGCGGCCAGACCGCTTCGAGCTTCGCGTTCGTCACCGAATCGCCGCTTGCAAACAGCGTCACGTCGTGGCCGAGGTCGACGAGCGCCTCGGTGATGTACGACACGACACGTTCAGTGCCGCCATATAGCTTCGGCGGGACCGATTCGGTCAAGGGGGCGATCTGCGCAATTCTCATGGCGTCTCCGTAGTGGCGAGCGACTGTGCCATTGCGGCGGGCCTGCGGGCAATCGGAGCGGATCGCGCGGTCGACGTATCGTCGAACCGCGCGGTCCGCTCCGCATGCTCGCCCTCCCATGCACGATGGCTTTTTGCCTTGTCTGCTTGTGTCCTGCTTTTGTCGTTTTAGCCGGCCCGTTTCTCCTGGCCGTTCGTTTTGCTTACCTTACATGTGTCGATTATTGCCTGGCTCGCCGAAAAAAACTGCGTCTATTTCACTTGAAGAGCGCTGTTACAGTCGGGAAACATTCGCTCACGAATCGCCATGCGGGGCGATCAGGCGCGCCGCGCCGCTGCGCATCGCGTGCCGCACGGCTTACCGCACGGCTTAACGCGCCGGCCATTTCCACGGCGGGATGTCGAGCTCGTCGCTGCCCATGATGCGCGTCGCGCCGAGTTCCTTTTCGAGCACGAGCGACCGGCTGCCGCTTTCGCGTTCGAGCGCCGCGATCAGGCGCGCCGCATGCGAGACGACGAGCACCTGCGAATGCGCCGATGCTTGCACGATCAACCGTCCGAGCGCGGGCAACAGGTCCGGATGCAGGCTCGTCTCCGGTTCGTTGAGCACGAGCAGCGCGGGCGGCCGCGGCGTCAGCAGCGCCGCGATCAGCAGCAGATAGCGCAGCGTGCCGTCCGACAGCTCGGCGGCCTTCAACGGCCGCAGCAGCCCATGCTGGTGCATCGTCACCTCGAAGCGTCCGTCGAGGTTGGCGATGTCGATGCGCGAGCCCGGAAACGCATCGGCGACTGCGTCGTCGAGGGCCTGCGGCGAACCGATCTCGCGGATCGTCTGCAGCGCGGCGGCAAGGTCGGCGCCGTCGTCGGCGAGCACCGGCGTATGCGTGCCGATTTGCGGCAGCCGCGCGGGCGCGCTCGCGTCGGTGCGGAAGTAGTCGTAGAAGCGCCACGAGCGGATCTGCTCGCGCACCGCGAGCATTTCCGGCGCGCCGCGCGGATCGGCGAACTCGGTCATCATGCTGTCGAAGCTCGCCACGCTTTGCGGCACGGTTTGCCATTCGCCGTCGTCGGCGCGCGTGCGCAGCGAGGCGCCGTGGCGGTCGACGAGCAACGCCGACGGGCGCAAGACGGGCCCGCTCCAGATGCATTCGCGCTTGATCACGGGGTCGAGGCCGAACTGCGTGGGCCCTGGAACCGGCAGCCCGAGGTCGATCGCGTAGCCGAAGTCGTCGCCGGCAAAGCCCAGGCGCAGGTTCACGGGCTCGTGGCGGCGCGTACCCTGTACCGGCTGTTCGCCTTCGCGCATCGCGCGCGAGAAACGTTCGGGGCCCGCCCATAGCGTCGATTGCAGGCCGCCTTCGCGCGCAAGCGACGGAATCACGCCGCCGCGCGCAGTCGCCGCAAGCAGCCGCAATGCGCGATAGACGTTCGATTTGCCGCTGCCGTTCGGGCCGGTCACGACATTGAGCCGGCCAAGCGGCACGATCATGTCGCGCAGCGAGCGGTAATGGGCGATCGCGAGTGTGGTCAGCACGCGGATGTCGGGTCGCCGGTTAAGCGTTGAGCGCGCGGCGCTCAGGACGCGGCCCCGCGTGCGCTGCCCGGCGCGCCCGCGGTTTTCCCAGCGGGCCTCGCCTTCTCGAGCGGCACGGCGCGCAGATCGCGCAGATACGTATCGCGCCACACGCCGAGATCGTTCTTGCGCAGCGCGGCCATATTCGTTTCGTAGCGGCGCTTGCGCTCGTCGAGCGGCATCGACAGCGCGCGCTGCAACGCCTCGCACATGCCGACCGAATCGTGCGGGTTCACGATCAGCGAGCCGGTCAGCTCGGCCGCGGCGCCGGCGAACATCGACAGCACGAGCACGCCCGGATCGTCCGGGTTCTGCGCGGCCACGTATTCCTTCGCGACGAGATTCATGCCGTCGTGCAGCGGCGTGACGAAGCCGATCTGCGATTCGCGGAACAGCGACATCAGTTTCCAGCGGTCGTAGCGCTGGTTCAGATAACGGATCGGCGTGTAGTCGAGGCCCGAGTAGCGGCCGTTGATGCGCCCTGCCTCATATTCGAGGTCCTGACGGATCTGCTGGTACGTCGAAACGTCGGCGCGCGTCGGCGGCGCGATCTGCACGAGCGTCACGTTGCCGCGCCACTCGGGCGAGCGCTCGAGCAACTGCTCGAAGGCGCGGAAGCGCTCGACGAGTCCTTTCGAATAATCGAGCCGGTCGACGCTCATGATCAGCTTGCGCCCTTCGAGGCTCTGCTTCAGATCCATCACATGCTGCCGGCTTTCGTAGCGTTTGGCCTGCTCGGCGATTTCGTCCGGGAACACGCCGATGCGATAAACGCCGGTGCGCAGCTTGCGGCCGAACGCTTCGACGTGGCCGCCCGGCTTCACGGTGCCGCGTGCATGGCGCTCGATATAGTCGTGAAACGCGAGCTGATCGGTCTCGGTCTGAAAGCCGATCAGGTCGTAGCAGCACAACGATTTCACGAGCTCTTCGTGCGGCGGAATGTTGATCAGAATCTGCGGCGACGGAAACGGAATATGCAGAAAGAAGCCGATCCGGTTCGTGACGCCCTCGGCGCGCAGCGCCTCGGCGAACGGAAGCAGATGGTAGTCGTGCGCCCAGATGATGTCGTCGGGCTGCAGCAGCTTGACGAGCTTGTGCGCAAGCCATGCGTTGACGCGCCGGTAGCCCGCGTATTCGTCGCGCTCATAGCGCGCGAGGTCGTTGCGGTAGTGGAATACCGGCCACAGCGTCGCGTTCGAAAAACCGCGGTAGTACTGGTCGTAGTCCTTGCGGGTCAGGCCGACGGTCGCGAACGTGACCGCGCCGTCCTGCTCGAGCGTCGGGCCCGCGTTCGCCACCGTCTCGCTGACGACGTCGCCGCTCCATCCGAACCAGACACCGCCCGTGTCCTTCAGCGCGCCGAACACGCCGACCGCGAGTCCGCCAGCGGAGCCTTTGGTTTCAGTGGGCGTCGCCACACGATTCGATACGACAATCAGTCGGCCCATGCTGTAGTCCTCCTTATCCCGTTCAGGTTCGATCAGGCCGAGCCCTGTGTCTGGTTCGGCCGGCGTGACGCCGGCCCCGTTGCACAATCATCCGCTTGCGCGGCGGCGAGGCGCTTCGGCTGCGCGCTGCCTCGGCGCTGCGTGGGCGCTGCGTGCGCGGCTAGGTCGTGCGATCGGGTATGCGCGTGCGACCCGCTGGCGCGCGCGGCCCAGCGGACGGCCCAGCGGACGGCCCGTCGGACCGATCGCGCTCGCCGCGTGGGCCTCGTTTTGCCACCGGGTCGGCCGCGGTGTCGGCCGCGGTGCTCGATGCCGGCGCGGGCGTCGCCTTCGGCATCCAGTCTAGCTCGCCCGTGTCCGCACCGGGGCCGGTCCGGTCCGCAGCGCCCCCCTTCGTTACGTGTTCCAGATCGCCGGATGCCGCGCCCCAGTTCGCCGCGAGATCGGCGCGTGCGCGCGGCAGATACTGAGGATAGTGCCGCTGCACGAAGCTCACGAGCCCTTCGCGTACGCGGCAGCGCAAATCCCAGTTGAGCCCCGAATCGTTCGAACTGACGAGCACGCGCAATTGCATCGCACGCTCGGTCGCGTCGGTCACCTGCAGCACCTGCACGCGGCCGTCCCACTCGGGCGCCGCCTCCACGATGCGCGCGAGTTCATCGCGCAGCGGCACGAGCGGCATCCGGTAGTCGACGAACATGAACACGCTGCCGATGATCTGCGCATCGTTGCGCGTCCAGTTCTGGAACGGGTTTTCGATGAACCATTGCAGCGGCACGATCAGGCGCCGCTGGTCCCACAGGCGCACCGAAACGTACGTACCGGTGATTTCCTCGATGCGCCCCCACTCGCCCTCGATCACGACCACGTCGTCGAGGCGAATCGGCTGGGACAAGGCGATCTGCAGGCCCGCGATCAGATTGCCGAGCACCGGCCGCGCCGCAATACCGGCGACGAGACCGGCGACACCGGCCGACGCGAGCAGGCTCGCGCCGATCTGCCGCACGTTCGGGAAAGTCATCAGCGCGGCGCCGATCCCGATGATGACGATCACCACCATCACCGAGCGCGCGAGCACGCGCGCCTGCGTATGGATGCGGCGCGCCTGCAAATTGTCGGCCGTATCGAGCGGATGCGCGGCGACGATCGCTTCGCCGATCGACGCCGCGATGCGCACCGTGAGCCACGTGATGGCCGCGATCAAGGCGAAGGCCGCGGCATCGCGCAAGCCGCCGATCAGCAGCAGCGTATCGGGCGCTTCCCACCAGACGATCTCGAGCGCGACGATCGCCATCACGAACTGCGCCGGCCGGCCGATATGGCGCAGCACGACGCTCATCAGCGGATAAGGCCGCGCAATACGCATCAGCACGCGCTGCCCGACCCAATGCAGGCCGATCGAGCAGGCGACGAGGCACACCGACACGATCAGCGTGCCGAACCACGAATGGAGCGGTGCCGCTGCGATGCGGCCGAAGTCGTCGAACGTCACCATCAACGCAATGATTCCTCGTCAAGGTTACGGAGCAAAGGGCCGGCGCGAAGCCGGCGCAAAGCCGGCGTAAAGCCGGCGCAAAGCCGGCGTAAAGCCGGAAACCCGCGGGCCGGTCCGCGCGGTTCATGTCGGCATGCAGTCGACGCGCGGCGGACTGTGCGCGCACGTTGCGCGCGAGCTATCGTCCAATGCGCTGCCCGATGGGTTCACCGCGGGGTTCACCACGGGGTTCACCACGGGGTTCACCGCAGCGTTCACCGGCGTTCACCGATGTGTACGCCGTGGTGCGCACCGCCGGCAGGCCGAGCGGAGAAGCAGCGCTCGTGCCTGTCTCTGACGGCCTGGAGCCGATCGAGGCAGCGACGCCGCGCAACGCGCGGCCATCGGCCTTGGGGGTACAGCCCGGTACTGCAAGTGATCAGGCGCGGTGGTCACGCAACGACCCGCATGAGCGCGCCGGGGTCGCACGGTAGGCCCGGGTACGCCTGGGTACGCCCGGACGCCCGCCCTGGTTCGTCCGTCAGTTGGACGACCCTTTGCATGGAAATGCCTTGCCGAGCCCGAGCGAGACGGCCGTGCTCGCGTTGAAACTCGCCGCACTCGGATTTTCCGCGATGTATTTGCGTACCGCATCGGTCAGCTGTTGCGAGCGAGCCTCGGGCGGCAGGCAGAAGTACTGCCCGACGCGCGGCCCGGTCGTGCCGCCGATCGCATCGATCGTATTGAATACCCCGTCGGCCGCGCCTTCGATATACGCGCCGCATGCACTTCGCGAAGCGATATCGGTCTTCGTGCACAGCTTGTTGAGGTCGGCCCCCGTAAACGCATTCGCTGTCAGCGGCACGGCGAGCACGCTGGCGCAAATCAGAACCCGCAGCATGTTGATCCTTCAAGGTATAAGCGGAGCAGATTTTTTCCGGCCACTCCGTGCTTCGGCCGGTCCGCTATTTTGCACTGTTTTGCGACGCCGGCGCAGCGGCGCCGGCGGGCGTCTGCTGCTGGATCTGCTGCAGCCGCGCCGTCAGCCCGTCGACGACGTCCGGCTCCTTGTACTGCTTCGCGAAGTCGAGCGCCGTGAGGCCCAGCTGGTTCTTCACGTTCAGGTCCGCGCCGTTATCGAGCAGCAGCTTCACCGTCGACACATGGCCGCCGCGCGCGGCCATCATCAGCGGCGTCGTGCCGTTCGGCGAACCGGCGTCGATATAGGCGGAGTGGTCGAGCAGCACCTTGACGACGTCGTCGTGGCCATTGGTTGCCGCGTAGTGCAGCGGCGTCCAGCCCTTCTTGTTGACCTCGGCGTCCTTCGAGATCAGCAGATTCACGAGCGCGACGTCGCCGTTCAGCGCCGCCATCATCATCGCGTTTTCGCCGGCCTTGTCGACGATCTCGATGTTCGTTTTCGGATTGTCGAGCAGCAGCGCCGCCACGTTGTCCGACTTTTCGCGCGCGGCCAGCACGAGCAGCGGATAGCCGTACGAGTCGGCCATGTTCGGGTCCATGCCGTTGGCGAGCTGCTTTTTCACTTCGCTCACGTCGTCGAACTTGACGGCTTTGATCATCGTGTCCGCGGGCGCCGCCACTGCCGGCTGCGAGACGAGCGCGGCGAATGCCGCGCAGGCGAGCATGCCGGCCGCGACCGCCCGAGCGGCGGCGCGCGCGACGCCAACGCGCGCTTCAGACGGACCACGCAGCTCACGAATACGGAGTTCAGTGAAATAGTTTCGCATATTTAACTTTAATAATATTCGGTATCTTATTGATATCAAAAAAATAAAGGCTTTACACCGTCACGCCGTGCGGCGTTACGCGCCGACTGGCGCCTGAAGGCCGAACAGCCGGAAGAAGTTGCGCGTCGTCGCGGCGGCCAGTGCCTCGTCCGGCATCTCGCGCTGCTGCGCGATGAAGCGTCCGACATAACTTACGTACGCAGGTTCATTAGGCTTGCCACGATACGGCACCGGCGCGAGGTACGGCGAGTCCGTTTCGATGAGCAATCGATCGAGCGGCACCCGGCGCGCGACGTCCTGCACGTCGACCGCGCTCTTGAACGTCACGATCCCCGACAGCGAAATATGGAAGTTCTGCTCGAGCGCCCGCTCGGCGACCGCCCACGGTTCGGTGAAGCAATGCATGACGCCGCCGGTATCGCCCGCGCGCTCTTCGGCCATGATGCGCAGCGTGTCGTCGGCCGACGCGCGCGTATGGATGATGAGCGGCTTTTTCGTCGCGTGCGCGGCACGGATGTGCGTGCGGAACCGCTCGCGCTGCCATTCCATCTCGTCGATCGTGCGGCCTTCGAGGCGGTAGTAGTCGAGGCCCGTCTCGCCGATCGCAATCACCTTTGGGTGCTGCGCGAGTTCGACGAGCTCGGCGACGCTCGGCTCGCGCGCATCCTGGTGATCCGGATGCACGCCGACCGACGCGTAGATGTTGTCGTGCCGCGTGGCGATATCGAGCACCGACGGCAGCGTTTCGAGATCGACCGAGACGCACAGCGCATGCGTGACCGCATGCTCGCGCATCCGCTCGAGCACCTGCGGCAGGCGGTCGGCGAGCCCTTCGAAATTGATATGGCAGTGTGAATCGACAAACATGGCAAGTCCTGGTCAAGCGTTAATCCGGCGTCCCAATGTCGGGCCGCATTCGACGCCGCCGTCGAGCACGGTCCCCTCATCCACACGCGCTACGCGAACAGGTCGCGGTATCCGAGAAATAGCTCTTCGAACACGAGTCGCGCATTGAGCGGATGGTTTTCGACGGCCCGCTGCCGCGTGACGGTTCTCATGAAACGCGCGAACGCGCCGGCATCGGCGGCCTGCGCGCAGCGCGCAAGCGCGGCCGTCGCGTCCGGGAAATAACGCGGCGCGCCGGCCGTGCGCTGCGCGAGCAGATCGTAGAGCCAGCGCTGCAGCCAGCCGAGCACGAGCGGCACCGGCAGCTTCTGCAGCGTTTCGCCGCACGCGAACGCATCGCACTCCCGGCCGGCCGCGAGCTGTTGCAGCGTCCAGTCGCGCAGCGCGCGGTTTTCGTCGTGCGCGAGCGCAAGCGCCGCGAGCGGCGCGCCGCCCGCTTCGGCGAGCAGTGCGCGGGCGTCTTCGATATCCTGCGCGGCGAGCCACGCGGCGGCCGCGTCGGGCGCCGGCGTCGGCATCGGCCACTGGCGGCAGCGGCTGATGATGGTCGGCAACAGCCGGTCGATACGCGCCGACACCATCAGGAACACGACGCCCGCGGGCGGTTCTTCGAGCGTTTTCAGCAATGCATTGGCGGCCGCGACGTTGAGTGCCTCGGCCGGATACAGCACGACGACGCGCAGACCGCCGCGATGCGAGCCGACGCCGCAGAAGTCGAGCAGCGCGCGCACCTGTTCGATGCGGATTTCCTTGCTCGGCGCGCGGGTCTTCTTGCCGTCGTCGGCATCGGCTTTGTCTGCCTTATCGGCCTTCTCGTCGCCGTTCGCCGCGACGAAGCCCGCTTCGGCCGCCAGCGCTTCGGGCAGCACGATGCGGTAGTCGGGATGATTGCCTTGCACGAACCAGTTGCATGCCGCGCATTGGCCGCATGGCTGCCCGTCGGCTTGCGGCGCCTCGCATAGCAGGCCCTGCGCGACATGCTGCGCGAAGTGCAGCTTGCCGATGCCCGCCTGGCCGTGCAACAGCAGCGCGTGCGGCCACGCCGCGCGCAATTGCTGCAGGCGATTCCATTCGTCGATTTGCCAGGGATAAATCATTCTTTTTAAATTCAGATATTTGCGATCAGTTCTTCAAGTTGTCTCTGAATAATCGGCATGCTCAGCGTCGAATCGATAATGGCGAACCGGTAGGGTGCCTCTTCGGCCCGCCGCAGGTATTCGGCGCGCGTACGCGTAAAAAACGCGTCGGATTCCCCCTCGAAACGGTCCGGCGCGCGCACGGCGCCGCGGCGCGCGCTGGCGGTGTCGGGCGGCACGTCGAACAGCACGGTCAGATCCGGCTGGAAACCGCCCTGCACCCAGCGCTCGAGCGCTTCGAGCTTGTCGCGCGGCAAGCCGCGCCCGCCGCCCTGGTAGGCGAAGGTCGCGTCGGTGAAGCGGTCGGACAGCACCCAGTCGCCGCGCGCGAGCGCCGGCTCGATGACCTGCGCGAGATGTTCGCGGCGCGCCGCGAACATCAGCAGCGCTTCGGTTTCGAGGTCCATCGGCTGGTGCAGCAGGATGTCGCGCAACGTCTCGCCAAGCGGCGTACCGCCCGGCTCGCGCGTGACGACGACCGACCGGCCGCTGCCCGCCACTTTCGCCTCGAGCCGTTCCCGGAACCAGCCGAGGTGCGTGGTCTTGCCCGCGCCGTCGATACCCTCGAATGTGATGAATTTGCCGCGCGCCATCATTGCCCTCGAATGTATTTGTCGACGGCCTTGTTATGATCGCCGAGTGAGTCTGAAAAAATGCTGCTGCCGTCGCCGCGCGACACGAAATACAGTGCGCTCGTCTGCGCCGGGTTCAGCGCCGCCTGCAACGACGCGACGCCCGGCAGCGAGATCGGCGTCGGCGGTAAGCCGAGGCGCGTGTAGGTATTGTAAGGAGTGTCCGTCTGCAGGTCGCGCTTGTGCAGATGGCCCGTATAGCTTGCGCCCATGCCGTAGATCACCGTCGGGTCCGTTTGCAGCGGCATGCCCACCTTGAGCCGGTTCGCGAACACGCCGGCCACCATCGGCCGGTCCGACGCCTTGCCCGTTTCCTTCTCGATGATCGACGCCATCGTCAGCGCTTCATACGGCGTGCGGTACGGCAGACCGGCCGCGCGTGTCGTCCAGGCTTCGTCGATACGCAGTTGCATGAGCCGGTACGCGCGGCGATAGACGTCGAGGTCGCTCGTATTCCTGTCGAATAGATAGGTGTCCGGGAAAAACAGGCCTTCCGCATTGCCGGTCGGCGTTTGCGGCGCGCCGATCGCCTTCAGCAGATCGGCATCGCTGAGGCCCGCGGAATCGTGCCGCAACGCCGGGTTCGCATCGAGTTCCGCGCGCATCCGTTTGAGCGTCCAGCCTTCGATTACCGTCGCAACATATTCGTTCACGTCGCCGCGCGCGATTTTCTGCAGCACCTCGTACGGCGTGATGCCCTGCTTGAACTCGTAGTTGCCCGACTTCAGCTCCGCCTGTAAACCGAGCGCGCGCGCCATCAGGACGAACAGTTCGGGCGCGACCGGCACGCCGCCGCGATTCAGTTGCGCGGTCACGCCGCGCAGCGTGCTGTGCGGCTTGATCGTGACGTCCAGTTGGGGGGTGGCCAGATTGACCGGCGTGGTGGCCCAGCGATAACCGCCGGCGGCAGCCGCCGCGGCCAGCACGACGAGCGCCGCGCAGGCCAGGAGACATTTCTTCAAAAGGGTCATGCGGGACAGGGCTCAGGTGAAGACCCATATAATAACTGGTCGCCTTACCCCGAGTCATGGCCTACCCTGGTTTCCCCTTCCATGAACGCATCGCACGATTCCACCTCCGCCGCCGGCGTCGCTTCCGGCTCCGTTCCCACCGCCGGCGCTACCGCGCGTGCGCCGCTTGCCGCGCCCGTGCCGCCGCTCGCGCCGCTGCCGCGGCCGGCGCGCGACGAGTTCGACGCCGTGCTCGCGCGCGGCGCCTATATCCCGCTCACGCAATTCGGCGTGATCGACGTGACCGGCGACGACGCCGCGACTTTCCTGCACAGCCAGCTCACCAGCGATACGCAGCATCTCGACGCCGCCAGCGCGCGTCTGGCCGGCTACTGCACCGCGAAGGGACGCCTGCTGGCGTCGTTTCTCGCGTGGCGCGCCGGCGACGCGATCCGTCTGCTGGTCGCGCAGGATGTCCAGGTGGCCGTGCAAAAGCGCCTGTCGATGTTCGTGCTGCGCGCGAAGGCGAAACTTGCCGATGCGAGCGGCACGCTCGCCGCGGTCGGTTTCGCCGGCGACGTGCGCAATGCGTTGTCGACTGTGTTCGATGCGTTGCCCGACGGCGTGCACGTGAAGGTCGACGGTCCGCATGGGTCGCTGATGCGCGTGCCCGATGCGGCCGGGCGTCCGCGCTACCTGTGGGTCGGTCCGAAGGCCGACGTCGAGGCGCGCCTGCCTGCGCTCGACGCGAAACTCACGCGCGCGTCCGCTGCGGTGTGGGACTGGCTCGACATCCGCGCGGGCGAGCCGCGCATCACGCAGCGCGTCGTCGAGCAATTCGTGCCGCAGATGGTCAACTTCGACGTACTCGGCGGCGTCAACTTCCGCAAGGGATGCTATCCGGGCCAGGAAATCGTCGCGCGCAGCCAGTATCGCGGCACGATCAAGCGGCGCACCGCGCTCGCGAACGTCGCGGGCGAACCCGAGACGGTACTGCCCGGCACCGAGCTTTTTCATGCGAACGATGCGGGCCAGCCATGCGGGATGGTCGTCAATGCGGCCGCGGCGCCGGACGGCGGCGTCGACATGCTCGTCGAGATGAAGCTCGCCGCACTCGAAGCGGGGACGGTTCGTCTGGGGTCGGCGCACGGACCCGAACTGACCTTCATGCCTTTGCCGTACGCGCTGCCCGTCGACGACGCCTGAGCGCATCAGGTCCGCTCGCTGTAGTTCGCGCCGGGGCGCGGGCTACGGACGTCCGCGCGGCCGGCATCGGCCCGGATATCGAATTCCTGCCATCATTGTCGCTTTAGCGGCCGGGCGTCGTTGCGCGCCTGCCCGCGATCATCACCTATAAAGCGACTTCAAACGATGTGCCTGATTGTTTTCGACTGGCGGCCCGCCGCGGCCCATGGCCCGCTCTTCACGCTCGCCGCGAACCGCGACGAATTCCTGCGCCGCACAGCCGAACCGATGCATTGGTGGCAGGATGCCCCGGCGCTGCTCGCCGGCCGCGATCTCGCAGGCGGCGGTACATGGCTCGGCATGACGCGCGACGGGCGTTTCGCCGCGCTCACGAACTATCGCGCGCCGCAGTCGACGCGCCCCGATGCGCCGACGCGCGGCACGCTGGTCAGCAACTGGCTCACGCGCGCAAGAGGCGCGACGCCGCTCGACTATCTGAACGAAGTCGCGCAAAACGGCGACATGTACAACGGCTTCAATCTGCTGGTCGGCGACTGGGCGCGGCGCGAACTCGCGTGGTACTGCAACCGCTCGCCGCAGGCGCCCGCGCTGCTCGCCGAAGGCACGCACGGCATTTCGAACGCGGTGCTCGACACGCCGTGGCCGAAGCTCGTCAACCGGCGCGCGGCGCTCGCCGATGCACTGGCCGGCAATCCGCTCGTGCCGCTCGATCAGCTGATCGAACTGATGCGCGACACGCGCGTCGCCCGCGACGACGAATTGCCGGCTACCGGCGTGACACTCGAATTCGAACGCGCCCTGTCGGCACCGTTTATCGAAATGCCCGATTACGGCACACGCGGGACGACTGCCTTGCGCGTGTGCGTGCTGGCGAACGACCGCGACGAACGCGAGCGCCTGACCGTGCAGACCGCTGAGCGCAGCGACGACAACGGTTCGCACATCATCAGGCGGCCCGGCGATTACGAACGCAGGTTCGAATTCGATATCGAGGCGTGAGCTGCACCGCGCACGGAGATTGTGGTTTCGAAGCGCAGTTTCCAGGCCCAGCTTCGAACCGCGGCTTCACTCGATACCGAACGCCGCGCGCAGCGCAGCGGCCGCATCGGCATGCGCTTGCGCGACTTCGGGCACATAGCCGCCCATCTTGAAGAATTCGTGGATCATCCCGTCGTAGCGTACGAGCGTGACCGCATTGCCGGCCGCGCGCAGCTTGTCCGCGTAGGCAGCACCTTCGTCGCTTAGCGGGTCGTATTCGGCGATCGCGATCCACGCGGGCGCGACACCGCTGAAATCGGGCGCGCCGAGCGTGCCGTCGAGCGGCGCGAAGCGCCAGTCGACGCGGTCCTCGGCGCAGCGCAGATACTGCGAGAAAAACCACTGGATCGTCGTGCCGGCCAACAGATAGCCGTTCGCGAGCCGCGCGTGCGAACCGGTTTGCTGATGGCTCGAGGTACCCGGGTAGATGAGTAACTGCAAAACGATCGGAATACCGGCGTCGCGTGCAAGTACCGCATTGACGGTCGCGAGCGTGCCGCCCGCGCTGTCGCCGCCGAGCGCGATGCGCGACGCGTCGATTCCGTAAGCTGCGGCGTTTTCATGCAGCCAGCGCAGTGCGTCGAACGCGTCGTTCACGGCAACCGGGAATTTGTGCTCGGGCGCGAGCCGGTAGTCGACCGAGAGCACCGCGCATTGCGCATCGCGCGCGAACATCCGGCATATCGCATCGTGCGTCGCGACGCTGCCGACCGTGAAGCCGCCTCCATGAAAATAGACGAGCGCCGGCGCGGGCTGCGCCCAGTGCGGCTCGACCGGGTGATAAAGACGCGCGCGGATCGTCGTGCCTGTCGTGCCTGTCGTGCCTGTCGTGCCTGTCGTGCCTGTCGTGCCTGTCGTGCCTGTCGTGCCTGTCGTGCCTGTCGTGCCTGTCGTGCCTGATGTGCCATTCGGTCCTGTCGCGCCGTCTTGCACGGGCACTGCGAGGTCTTCGACCGAAAACATCGGCGCACTGGCGATCTCGAGAATCGGCGCGCTCTTTTCATACGACGCGCGTGCCTGTTGCGGTGTCAGCTCGTGAAGCGGCGGGCGCTTCGCGCGCCCGACCATGTCGATGATCTGTTCGATCCTGGGGTTCAGCGGCATCGTGCTTCGGGTGGCGCGGCGGCGCCCGTACGGAGGTGGCGAAGCGGGCAATGATGCCACGAAGCGTTCCGAACGGCAGGCGGCGCGCCGACCCTGCTCGCCTTCCGCAGAGGAAAGACGCGCGATCGCCGCTGCTCGTGCAGCGCGCGCCACGTTCTGCATATGGCGCACGTCGCGCCGCAAGCATCATCCTTCGCGCTTCGCCTCGCGCCGCAACGACATCGGATCGGTCGGCGCGCGTCCTTCCTCGATATCGGCATGACGCAGCTTCACCGCTGCGAGAATCGACGGATGCGTAAGCACATAGAAGCGCCCTTCGCGCACCGCATCGAACGCGAGCTTCGCAATATCGGCGGCGCTTTTTCTGCCCGACTGCACGGCGCGCTGCAGTTGCCGGTCCGCGGCGAGACGCGACGCGCTCGGCGGCGCATCGTCGCGTAGTTCAGCCGGACGCGCGCGCGCGGAATCCGCGATGCCGGTCGGCACATACGCGGGACACAGCAACGAACAGCCCACCGGCGCGCCCGTATTTCGCAGATCGTGATAGAGCGTTTCCGTCAGCGCAACGACCGCGTGCTTCGACGCGTTGTAGATCCCCATGGCCGGCGCCGACACGAGCCCCGCCACCGACGCCGTGTTGACGATATGCGCCGGCTCGTTCTGCCGCAGCATGATCGGCGTGAAGACGCGCACGCCATGCGCGACGCCCAGCACGTTGACGCCGAACACCCACGCCCAGTCGTTTGCCGAGCATTCCCACAGATGGCCGAGCGCGCCGACGCCTGCGTTGTTGAACAGCAGATGCACACGGCCGAACGCGTCGAGCGCTGCCTGCGCGAGCGCTTCGACTTCGTCGCCGCGCGATACGTCGGTACGCACGCCGATCGCCTCGACGTGCGCCGCGCGCAACTCGTCGACGGCGCGCGCAAGCGCCGCCTCGTCGACATCGGCGAGCACGAGCTTCATGCCGAGCGCGGCGCCATGGTCGGCAAACGCGCGGCCGAAGCCGCTTGCCGCGCCCGTGATGACGGCCACCTTTCCTGCGAAATCGTTGAACATCGAATCGTCCTTTCAGACCGCGAGACAGAGCGCGAAAGAGTCGAAGTATGCCGCGAAAGTCCGCTGCTATCCGCCGAAGGAGCCGTTACCTCGCGTCGTGAAGGATCCCTGCGCGTTCTCGATCTCGCGATAGCTGAAACTGCGCGGCGAGTTTCTCATGTCCTCCAGCTTTCCTCTCGATGCCACGACGCGCACGGTCACCCTGCCGTCCATGGCTTTCGTGATGACGGCTTTCGCGTTTCCGACTTCGCCGGCGTTGCGGTCCGGCGCCAGATAATTGAAGTTCAGCATGCTCCACAACTTCCCTTGCGAATTCAGCCCCGCATCGACCGGGGGACCGTACTTCGGGTGAGGCTGATTGCCCGAAGCATTGTCATAGCTGTAGACGACTGCCGAGAACGGACTCCCCGTCGCCGCACGCAGCAGACTGTCGAAACCGCTGCGCGGCGCTTTCGAGGTCGATACGGGCGCGCCGCTTGGGCCGAAGCGTTCCGCGGCCGTGGCGATGCTGCTTGCCGCCGCGTCCGAGGCCTTCGCACTCGACCTTTTCGGCACCTGCGCATGATAGGCGTACAGACCGCCTTCGTCCGCCGTGAATAGCATCGTGCTGCCGCGCATCGGCCCGCCGGTCACGATCGTGGTCGAACCGGGCTCGAGATCGGCGAAGTTGACATTGATCGCCGCCACGCCGTTCCTGCCGCTACCGAGCTTGATCACGCTGGCTTTTGCGAGATCGGCGCTCACGCTGATCGGCGCGCTGCGGTTCAGGTCGGCCCCCATCCCGGCGTCGTACGACGTGAGGTCCTTGCCTGTGCCGACCGACAGCACGCCAAGCCGCTCCTGATATCCCGTTGCATGGATGACCGCGGGGAAATCCGATGTCGCCTGCTTGTCACGCCTGTAGAACGTCACGGGAGCAGCGAATGCGTCGATCCTTCGTCGATCCTCCGCCCGGTTGAGCGCAGGCGCGAGGTTGAGCGGTCCGAACTTCGCGAGCTCCTTCGTTTGCGAAACCGACGCCTGTTCAGCCGAAGATGGCGCATTCGCGGCGCCGCCGTTTCCGCGGTCGCTTCCAGACGCGATCGGCCCCGCGCCCGAATTCGCGGGCCGCGTTCTGGCACCCGGGATAACGACATCCACCATCGCTGCCCCGTCGGCCAGATCTTCGATCAGCTCTTCCCGCGTCGGCATCTTGCCGTTGGCAGCGTTATTGATCCGGTTGAGCATTTTCCCAACCGTCTGCATGCTGCCGGCGGCCGGCACGATGCCCGCGGCGGTATCGAAGTGTTCAGTGATGCTTCGAATCGCGTCCTTCTGTTGTTGTGTCGCCGGCCGTCCGTCGATAAGCAGCGAGCCCGCGTTGGCCGTGCACTCCAGAAACGCGGTGAATGGCTTTGAAAACGCGTCACCCGCAATCTGCAGCACTTCCTTCGCCGTATAGGATGTCTTGATCCCGACACCCTGGATTCGTAACGCGCTTACCCAATTGTCTTTCCCGGCGCCGCGCTTGCCGGCGGGCAGCGATGCGCCGGTTCCCGTGACGGAGGAACGCGGCGGCGGCGCCGCGCTGCGTGTAGTTCGTTGCAGCGTCGCTGCGTCCTTCCCGGGTGCCTGAGTCGACGCGTTTTCGGTCTTGCCGGCATCACCCTGCGTTACATCGGTACTTCGTTGAACCTCGCCTGTTTTCATTTGATAAGCCCTCGCATTGGTCAGCATGTCGAAATAATCGAATGATTCTTTCAACGCTCGGAAATCGATCGATCTCCGGACATGCGAGGCTTATTTTCGAGTTCGAGAATCTGACTGGCGCAATGACTGCTCACAGCAACATACTTTTTACATCTCAGGTACGGATATTCACCGCGCGAGTGCATTGCGCACTGCGCGAGTGCGTCGGCGGCAACACCGCAATACCGTTAGTGCGGCACGCCTGCCCTCGCACGGCAGGCCTGCGTCTCTGCCATGGCCGGCTCGTACAATCGCCTGGTCCCTAGCTGTCGCTCGGGCCGGGTCTTGCAGACGGATCCGTACGCTGGCGCTGCTGCACGACGTCGCGGCCGACGGCGAGACGGCGCATGTACTTGAACGTGCCGAGCGCCTTGGCGACGAAATGGCCTTCTTCGTCGCGAATCTCGCCCTCGCAATAGGCCATCGTGGTCGAGCGGTGCAGCACGCGGCCCGTCGCGCGCAGTTCGCCGCGGCCCGGCTGCATGAAATTGACCTTCATCTCGACCGTGACGACGCCCACGCCGTCCGCAGCGAGACTGCGTGCCGCGATGGCGAGCGCGACATCGGACAGCGTCATCGTGACGCCGCCGTGCGCGACGTTCCACGTGTTCAGATGGTCGGGCGCGAGCGGCAGCACGACTTCGCTCGCGCCGTCGGCGGCGCGCACGACGCGCACGCCAAGGTGTTCGACGAACGGGCTTTCGATGACCAGCGACACCGCATGGTTGAGCGGCGCGGCACGATCTTGCGGCGCCGCGTTTTGCGATTCATTCATCAGGCAATCACACTTCGTAATCGACGCATTCGCGCGACTCGCGCACCTTGCCGACAAACGCCTTCAGCGCTTCGTGCGTCGGATGGGTCTGATAAGCGTCGAGCGCGGCCTTGTCGGTGAAATCGGAGACCAGCACGACGTCATACGTGGATTCGAGGCCCGGCTTTGCGAGCCCGGCTTCGAGATGCACAATGCCGGGCACGATCGAGCGGCAGCCTTCGAGCTTTTCCTTCAGCTTCAGCGCATTTTCCGCGCGCGTCGCGCCTTCGGCGTGTTCCTTCAGTTTCCACATCACGATGTGACGAATCACGGTCTTCTCCTTGTCCATTGATCGCGCTTGATCATATTTGACGGCGACGGTGCGCGGCATCGCCGCGCCCTCGTATCCTCATGATGATAACCCGCCCGGTCGATCGCATTGGCGCATGCACGCACAGACGACTCGTCAATATGTACTTGCATCAACCGCAACGGAGCGAAAAAAAGACGCCTCATGTGCGCGGCACCGCTGCGGGCGGCCCTGCCGTTTCCTATACTTTTTCCATCACGCTGCTTGCGCGGCCGTCTGGTCTTCCATTCCGACAATCCGCATCGAAAACGCCGCCCGATCGAAGCGCACATGCGCGCGACGCGGCGCCCCGGCCCGTGCGCCGGTCCGCACACGCAAACGCACCCGCACGCCCATGCGCAAGCGAGTGCACAGACCGATATCGACTGATGCGGCGCGCGACGCGCCGCGCGCACGGCACATCGCCATCCGACTTCGAGAGGGCAACATGGCTACGTACATCATGCTCGTCAACTGGACCGATCAGGGTATTCGCAACGTGAAGGACACCGTCAAGCGCGCCAAGGCATTCGAGGAAACCGCGCGGTCACTCGGCACGTCGATCGGCTCGCTCAAATGGACGCTCGGCGCCTACGATCTCGTCGTGACGTACGACTGCCCCGACGACGAGACCGCCACGCGCATCGGGCTTGCGCTCGGCTTGCAAGGCAATGTGCGGACGTCGACATTGCGCGCCTTCGGCGAAGACGAGATGGAGCGGATTCTCGCCGGCCTAAAGTGACCGGTGAGCGGCGAGCGGCGAGCGGCGAGCGCAGTTCGACGGCACCCGTCGGGCGCGAGATCGGGCGAGCGCTTCCTGTTGCGACGCCTGCTGGGCCTTGCGTGTGCCTCGCAAATGACAGACAGGCAAACCGGCGCGCGCATGGCAGTAACCATGCCGCGCCCAAATCGCCCGGCCCCGACTACAATGACCGCCAGATTCCCCCTCTCGCCGAGGTGCCGGCCATGTACTCCGATCGCGTCGTCAGGTTGGTCCGCTTCGTTGCTGTCGTGCTTGCCGTGGCCGCGTTGTCAGGCTGCGCCACGTGGTTCGGCAGCGATCCGCTGCGCGTGAACGTTGCCGGCCTCGAGCCGCTCGATAGCCAGGGCATGGAAATGCGCTTCAACCTGAAGCTGCGCATCCAGAACCCGAGCAGTTCAGCGGTGAACTTCACCGGTATTTCGGTCGATCTCGAAGTCAACGGCAAGTCGTTCGCGACCGGTGTGAGCCCCGCGTCGGGCAGCGTGCCGGCATTCGGCGAAACGGTCGTCAGCGTGCCTGTCACCGTCCCGGCGCTCGCCGTACTCAATCAGATGTTCGTGTTCGTCGACCGATCGCAATACGGCCAGATCGAATACATCCTGCGCGGGCGGCTGGCCGGTACCGGCATAACCGGCAGCACGCGCTTTGTCGACCAGGGCTCGATGTCGATTCCGTTCCCGTCCATCGGCGGCGCGACTTCCTGATTCACACGGTCGGCCCTTCGACCGGCTTGCGGCGCAAGGCGACCGCAATCGAGCTGCCCACCACGAGCGCGATGCCGGCCACCGACACGAACCCGATCGTCTCGCCCCACGCGAGATAACCGAATAGCGTCGCCCAGACGATGGTCGTGTAGTTGTATGGCGCAAGCGCGCTCGCGCTCGAATCGCGAATCGCGACGGTCATGAGGATCTGGCCCGTCCCGGCGAGAACGCCGATCAGCGCCATGTGCCCGAGTGCACCTGGCGTCGGCGTGCGCCACAGAAAAGGCAGCGACAGGCTACTGACGAGCATGCCGACGAGCGTGAAGTACAGCACCGCAACACTCGAATCTTCGGTCGGCTCGAAGCGCTTGATCTGGATGATCGACAGCGCCCCCGTGATCGCGCTCAGGATCAGCAGCAGCGGCCCGATCCAGTTCGAGTGATTGCCCGTCGGCCGCACGATCAGCAGCACGCCGATAAAACCGATGGCGGCCGCCGCGGCATCGCGGCCTCGCAGCGGCTCCTTCAGCAGCAACGGCGCGAGCACGGTGACGAACAACGCCTCCGAATACAGAATCGCGACCGCCTCGGACAGCGGCGCGTACGGCAATCCCGCAAAGAACAGCCCGAGCGTGACGAGCAGCGTCAGTGCGCGCAGCGTCTGTCTGCGCAGGCTCAGCGTTTTGATCCGCTCGCGCAACGGCGTGCCGCGCAGGCACATCGCGAGCGCCGGCGCGAGGCCGAACATCATCCGGAAGAATGTGAGCTCGTTGGCCGGATAGTCGAGCGAGACCGCTTTCGCAAGCGCGTCGACGAGCGCGAAGCAGAACATCGCGAGCAGAATCTGCACGATGCTGCGTGCGGTCACTGCATGCTGCCGGGGGACGGCGATGGACAAGGGAACCGGGCCCTTCTAGTTCGGCGAATTCGCCGGCACGCTCGCCGGCTGATCCGCCGACCGATCCGCCACCGACCCGCCCAGCAGATCCGTCGAGCGCGCACGCTGCACACCCGCGGCCTCGATCTCGCGCCACGCCGCCTCGAGCGAGCCGTTCAGGTCGATCGCGCGCGTCGCGTCTTCGATGACGATCACGTCGAATCCGGCCGCGCGCGCGTCGAGCGACGACCACGCAACGCAAAAGTCCGTTGCCAGCCCGCAGCACCAGACGCGTTTGACACCGGTGTCGCGCAAGTAACCGGTGAGTCCGGTCGGCGTCGCATGGTCGGCCTCGACAAAGGCCGAATAGCTGTCGACATGCCGATGATGTCCCTTGCGGATAATCGCGCGCGCGTGCGGAATATCGACGTCGCGATGAAAGGCGGCGCCCGCTGTTTCCTGCACGCAATGCACGGGCCACATCACCTGCTCGCCGTACGGCAGCGGGATGGTCTCGAACGGCTTGCGGCCTGCATGATTCGCGGCGAACGAAATATGCGAGCGCGGGTGCCAGTCCTGCGTCAGCACGACGTGGGCGAAAAGACGCGCGAGCCGGTTTGCGATCGGCACGACCTCGTCGCCGCGTGCCACCGCGAGCGCGCCGCCCGGCATGAAGTCGTTTTGCAGATCGACGACCAGCAACACGTCTTCGGTCTGGTCGATGTCGTACTTCGATACGGTGTTCATGCTTTTTCCCGCCTCTCCCGTTGTCTCATTCGCCGTCTAGCCGTTGAAACGCCGCCCCTGTGCCGCGCGGTCGACCAGGCCCGGTGCGATGTCCCACGCATCGCCGTTCGGCTCGGCCGCCGCATACCGGCGAATCGCGCGCTCCACCTCGTCAAGACCAACCGTATCCGCATACCACATCGGTCCGCCGCGCCACAGCGGAAAACCGTAACCGGTCAGATAGACCATATCGATGTCCGACGCTTTCGCGGCAATGCCTTCGTCGAGAATCTTCGCGCCTTCATTGACGAGCGCGTAGACGAGCCGCTCGACGATCTCGTCATCGCCAAGCTCGCGGCGCGCGACGCCCGCCTCGCGCGCATGCGCAACGATCATGTCGTCGACGGCCTTTGAGGGACGGGCGGTACGCTCGCCCGGCTCGTAGTCATACCAGCCGCCGCCGGTCTTCTGACCGAAGCGGCCCATCTCGCAGAGCCGGTCGGCGACTTTCGCATAGCGTTGCTCCGGATGCTCGCGATAACGGCGCTTGCGGATCGCCCAGCCGATATCGTTGCCCGCGAGATCGCTCATCCGGAACGGTCCCATCGCGAAGCCGAACACCTCGATCGCGCGGTCCACCTGTGCGGGCAGCGCGCCCTCTTCGATCATAAAGAGCGACTGGCGGATGTATTGCTCGATCATGCGGTTGCCGATAAAGCCGTCGCACACGCGCGCGACGACCGCGGTTTTGCCGAGCTTCTTCGCCAGCTTCATGACGGTGGCGAGCACGTCCTTCGCCGTCTGTTCGCCACGCACGACTTCGAGCAGCTTCATCACGTTGGCGGGGCTGAAGAAGTGCATGCCGATCACGTCCTGCGGGCGCTGCGTCAATGCGGCGATGCGGTTCAGATCGAGCGTCGACGTGTTCGATGCGAGAATCGCGCCCGGTTTCGCCAGCGCATCGATGCGGCGAAACACCTGCTCTTTCACGTTCAGATCCTCGAATACCGCTTCGACGATCAAATCCGCGTGCTTCAGATCGTCATAAGTTAACGACGGCTCGATACGCGCAAGCCGTTCTTGCGCCGCTTCAGCCGCGAGCTTGCCTTTTTTGACAGTATTGTCGTAATTCTTGCGGATCGTCGCGAGACCGCGCTCGATCGCTTCGTTGCCCGTGTCGATGAGCGTAACCGGTAAACCCGCATTGGCGAAACTCATCGCAATGCCGCCGCCCATCGTGCCCGCGCCGATCACGGCGACCCGCGCGATCGTGCGCGTCGGCGTATCGGACGGGACATCGGCAATCTTGCCGGCCGCGCGTTCGCCGAAAAATGCATGGCGCAGCGCGCGGCTTTCGGGCGATTGAACGAGCGCGACGAAGCATTCGCGCTCGAACGCGAGGCCCCGATCGAAACCGTGCAACACGCCGGCTTCGATCGCATCGATACATCGATGCGGCGCGGGATAATGCCTCGCGGTCCCGGCAATGTGTTTGCGCGCGGAGGCGATCTGAGCCGCCGCATCGGGACCGTCGATGGCGCGCTCGCGGAGCTTCGGGTGCGGTCCGGGCCGCGCGCCTGCGTCGCGCGCGAAAGCCAGCGCGGCGTCGAGCAGATCGGCTTCGGCGAGCCTGTCGAACAGCGCGGTATCCGCGAGCGCTTCGGACGTCGCCGGCGCCCCCGTCACGATCATATCGAGCGCACGCTGCAGCCCGATTGCGCGCGGCAGGCGTTGCGTGCCGCCGGCGCCGGGCAGAAGTCCGAGCTTCACTTCAGGCAATGCGATCTGCGTGCCGCGCGCGGCGACGCGATAATGCGCGCCGAGCGCGAGTTCGAGCCCGCCGCCCATGGCCACGCCGTGGAGCGCCGCGACAACCGGCTTCGCGCTGCCTTCGAGCGCGCGAATCACCGTGCCGAGCATCGGCTCAGCGCTCGCTTTCGGCGTGTTGAATTCCGTGATGTCGGCACCGCCGCAGAACACCTTGCCGGCGCCGGTCAGCACGACTGCGATCACGGCCGGGTCCTGCCGCGCGCGTTCGAGCGCATCGACGATACCCGCGCGCGTCGCGTGGCCAAGACCGTTGACGGGCGGATTGTTCAGCGAAATGACGACAACGCCGTCGCGGGTCGCGTAATCGACTGCCATCTGCGTGCCTCCGGGTTGGCCTGCGTGAGGCCGGAGCCGCATACCGCGTGCACGGCAGTGCATGATGCGTTCACGCGGATTCAGCGGGATGTAGGGCTACGGCTATTGTCCGCATTTTGCAGCGAACGTATCGCGAGCACGCAGCATACACAGACAGGAACGATCGTTCAATTCAGGTCGGGGCAACGGCGGGGCAACGGCGGGGCATCGCGAGGTTATCGCGAAGTTATCGAATCGTGCTCCCCGTAGTCAGCGCCCTCAGCGCCTGGAGCGCCGTACGCCCTCGCCAGGCGCTTCGGCGTCCGCGCCACGATCCGTGCCGGCGGCATGCGCAGGCGCGCTCGCCACTGGACATGCCGGGTCGGCAAGCACCGAAGGCGGCACATAGTCGCGGAACTGCTCGCGCAGCTTCACCTTTTGCAGCTTGCCGGTCGCCGTATGCGGCAGTTCGTCGACGAACACGACATCGTCGGGGATCCACCATTTGACGACCTTACCCACATAGAACGCGAGCAGCTCGTCGCGCGTAAGCGTCGCGTGGGGCCGTCTGACGACGACCAGCAGCGGCCGTTCGGTCCAGCGCGGATGCGCAACGGCGACGCACGCCGCTTCGGCAACGGCCGGATGCGCGATGGCAATATTCTCGAGATCGATCGAACTGATCCATTCGCCGCCGGACTTGATGACATCCTTGCTGCGATCGGTGATATGCATGAAGCCATCGGGGTCGAGCGTCGCGACGTCGCCGGTCGGAAACCAGCCGTCGATCAGCGGCGACGTTTGCGCGCCGTAGTAACGGTCGATCACACACGGCCCGCGTACGTGCAGATCGCCGAACGACACGCCGTCCCACGGCAGTTCGCGGCCATCGTCGCCGACGATCTTCATATCGACGTTGAAGATCGGCCGCCCCTGCTTCTCGCGCAGCGCGCGCCGCCGGGCGGCAGGGCGCCGCGCCTCCTCGCCTGTGAGCTTGACGAGCGTGCCGAGCGGCGACATCTCGGTCATGCCCCACGCGTGGATCACTTCGACGCCGTAGTCGTCCTCGAATGCGCGCAGCATCGCGGGCGGACACGCGGAGCCGCCGATCACCGTGCGCTCGAGCGTCGAAAAGCGCGCACCGGTTTCCTTCATATGCGCAAGCAGAGCGAGCCAGACCGTCGGCACGCCGGCCGAACAGGTGACCTGTTCCGCTTCCATCAGCTCGTAAAGCGACCGTCCGTCGAGATCCTTGCCCGGAAACACGAGCTTCGAGCCCGACAGCGGCGCCGCGTGCGGCAGACCCCATGCATTCACATGAAACATCGGCACGACCGGCATCACGACGTCGCGCGCCGACAGGGCCATCGCATTCGGCAGCGCCGCGTTGTACGCATGCAGCACCGTCGATCGATGCGTGTACAGCGCGCCTTTCGGATGGCCGGTCGTGCCGGACGTATAGCACAGGTACGATGCGCTGCGCTCGTCGATAAGCGGCCATTGGTACGCGCCGTCGTGCGGTGCGAGCAGCGCTTCGTAGCTTGTCACACGGTTTGACGCGAGTGCGCGCATGTCGGGCAGATGCGCGTCGTCGGTCAGCGCGATCCAGCCGCGCACGTGCGGACATTGCGGCGCGAGCACGTCGACGAGCGGCGCGAACGAGATGTCGAACAGCACGTAGCGGTCTTGCGCGTCGTTGATGATGAACGCGATCTGATCGGGAAAGAGCCGCGGATTGATCGTATGGCAGACCGCGCCGAAGCCCGTCGTGCCGTAGTACGTTTCGAGGTGCCGGTAGCCGTTCCAGGCGAGCGTCGCGATCCGCTCGCCTGGCTGCACGTGAAGCGCAATCAGCGCCTGCGCAAGCTGTTTCGCGCGCCGCTCGCACTCGCGCCAGGTATAGCGATGCAGATCGCCTTCGATGCGCCGCGACACGATTTCGACCGAACCGTAGAACCGCGCCGCGTGCCTTAGCAGCGCGGACACCGTCAGCGGCACATCCATCATCTGACCTTGCAGCGACGGCGTCATGGGCCTATCCCCAGTACTGGTGCGTTGTCGTTGATGATCGTCACTTCGCGAGGGCCGCAGTTTCCACTTCCGCGTCAAGGCATGGCCTATGCGACTAAAACCCGCGACCCAAACCCGCAAAGCACATCCGCGAAGCACATCCGCGAAGCAAACCGGCCGCCAGCAGCGCAAGACACGCGGATTTACAATATCGGCTATTAAAGAGGCGCTCAATATGACGTTTTCACCAGGCACCGCAGAACTTCCCGAAGCCGGCACGTCCGGTCCGCTCGATACGGCTGTCGCGGCAATCGCGAGCAAGCGGGACGGCTCGTTCGCCGAACTCGGTTCGGCATTCCTGACCCGCTTGCCTGCCGCGCCGCTACCCGCCCCGTATGTGGTCGGCTTTTCGCCGGAATGCGCGGCAATGCTCGGCTTTCCCGCCACGCTCGCGAGCGACCCCGGCTTTGCCGGGTTTTTCTCGGGCAATACCACGCGCACATGGTCCGCCGACGCGCTGCCGTATGCCTCGGTCTACTCGGGCCATCAGTTCGGCGTCTGGGCGGGCCAGCTCGGCGACGGCCGCGCGCTCGGTCTCGGCGAAGTCGAACACGCCGGCAAGCGCTTCGAAGTGCAGCTGAAAGGCGGCGGCCGCACGCCGTATTCGCGCATGGGCGACGGCCGCGCAGTACTGCGCTCGTCGATTCGCGAATTCCTGTGCTCCGAGGCCATGCATCACCTCGGCATCGCGACGACGCGCGCGCTGTGCGTGACGGGTTCCGACGAGCCCGTGCGCCGCGAGGAAATGGAAACCGCCGCCGTCGTGACGCGCGTGTCGCCGAGCTTCGTGCGCTTCGGACATTTCGAACACTTCTATTCGAACGACCGCACCGACGCGTTGACCGCGCTCGCCGATCACGTGATCGATCGCTTCTATCCGGCCTGCAGGCAGGCCGACGACCCCTATCTCGCGCTGCTGAACGAAGCGGTGGTGTCGACCGCGGACATGGTCGCGCAATGGCAGGCGGTCGGCTTCTGTCACGGGGTGATGAACACCGACAACATGTCGATCCTCGGCCTCACGATCGACTATGGCCCATTCGGTTTTATCGACGGCTTCGACGCGAATCACATCTGCAATCACTCGGATTCGCAAGGCCGCTATACCTACCGGATGCAGCCGCAGATCGCGTACTGGAACCTGTTCTGCCTTGCGCAGGCGCTGCTGCCGCTGTTCGGAGCACGGTATGAAGAAAGCCGGCGCGGCGAGCGTTCCGTCGAAGATGCGCAGCGCGTGCTCGAAGGCTTCAAGACGCGTTTTGCGCCGGCGCTCGAAGCGCGCATGCGCGCCAAGCTCGGCCTCGAAACCGCGCGCGACGGCGACGACGCGCTCGCGAACCGGCTCTTCGAGATCATGCATGCGAGCCGCGCGGACTTTACGCTGACGTTCCGCCATCTCGCACGCGTCTCGAAGCACGATGCAAGCGGCGATACGAGCGTGCGCGATCTGTTTCTCGATCGCGCCGCGTTCGATGCCTGGGCGAACGACTATCGCGCGCGGCTGTCACAGGAAGCACGCGACGACGCGTCGCGCGCGCTTGCAATGAACCGTGTGAACCCCAAATTCGTGCTTCGCAATCACCTTGCGGAAACGGCAATCCGCCACGCGAAGGAAAAAGACTTTTCCGAAGTCGAGCGGCTTGCAGCGGTGCTGCGCCGGCCGTTCGACGAACAGCCCGAGCACGCCGCCTATGCGGCGCTGCCGCCCGATTGGGCGGGTTCGCTCGAAGTCAGCTGTTCGTCGTAAACAACCGCGGCTTATCGACCGCCTTATTGCCCGACCCGCATTCTCTTCAGGACCCGACCATGAACGCTGACGATCTGAACCACTCCGCGAAGGCCTCCGCCGATACCAGCGAGTACCCCGTGCAAAAAGACGACGCCGAGTGGCGCAAGCAGCTGTCCGAGACCGAGTACGAGGTGACGCGCCACGCGGCGACCGAGCGCCCGTTTACGGGCCGCTACTGGGACCACTGGGATCGCGGTATCTACGATTGCGTCGCGTGCGGCACGCCGCTTTTCGAAAGCGATACGAAGTTCGATGCGGGCTGCGGCTGGCCTAGCTACTTCAAGCCGATCAACGGCGAAGTGATCGAGGAGCGCACCGACCGCTCGCACGGCATGCTGCGTATCGAAGTACGCTGCAAGAATTGCGGTTCGCATCTGGGCCACGTGTTCGAGGACGGTCCGGCGCCGACCGGCCTGCGCTACTGCATCAACTCGGCTGCGTTACAATTCGACCCCAAGTAAGCTCGCCGATATCGCTTCGGCGAAAGTCCGCGCTCAGGCCGCCCCTCGGGTCGGCCTCTTGCCAACTTGCGCGGCCCGCCGCAACCCGCGCGGCGAAGCGTGCACAATGTGCGCTTCGCCAGCGGATTCCTCCGACCTGATAATGAAATTCCTGTTCGATCTGTTCCCGATCATCCTGTTTTTTGTCGCATTCAAGGTCTGGGGCATTTTCACCGCGACCGCGGTGGCGATCGGCGCGACGCTCGTGCAGATTGCGTGGGTGGCGTTTCGCCATCGCAAGGTCGATCCGATGCTGTGGATCAGCCTCGGCGTCGTGACCGTATTCGGCGGCGCCACGCTCGTGCTGCACAACGACACGTTCATCAAATGGAAGCCCACGGTGCTGTATTGGGCATTTTCGGTCGTGCTGATCGTCTCGCAATTCGCGTTCGGCAAGAACCTGATCGAAGCGATGATGGGCAAGCAGATCACGCTGCCGCATCGGATCTGGGGGCACCTCAGCATTGTCTGGGCCGTGTTCTTCGTGCTGCTCGGCATGCTGAACCTGTTCGTCGCGTACAACTTCTCGACCGACACATGGGTCAACTTCAAGCTGTTCGGCGCGACAGGCTGTCTGGTCGTGTTTATCGTCGGACAGAGCCTGTGGCTCTCGAAGTATATGAAAGAAGAGTGACATCATGAGCGCCGACGCCTTCCTTCACGCCACGCCGGCCGAGCGCATCGCATTGATCGAAGCGCGGCTTGGCGCCGCGCTCGCGCCAGTCGAATCGATTACCGTGCGCGACGATAGCGCGCAGCACGCGGGACACGCCGGAGCCGCCTCGGGCGGCCATTACAGCGTGACGATCGTGGCCGCCGCGTTCGCCGGAAAGCCGCGGGTCGCGCGTCATCGCCTGGTGTATGATGCGCTGGCCGATGCGATGCAGCGCGGCATCCACGCGCTCGCAATCACGGCTTACACGCCGCAAGAATTCAGGCAGTTGCCGCATTAGCGCCTGTGTATCCCCGTGTCTCGGCCCCGTAGCCATGCGTTGCCTCGTGCGTGTGCTGCGCCTTGCACGGGCGAGTACCTTCGAAGTCGTTCTGATCGGCCGCCGCTATCCACCCACGTTACGTTAGCCCCCGTTAGTCTGCTCCATTAGGAACTTCCGATGACCTTGAAAAACACCCGCTACTGGGTCTTGCTGGCCGCGTGCGCGGCGGCCCCTGCGTTTGCACAGAACATCGCCGTCGTGAACGGCACGCCGATTCCGAAATCACGTGCCGATGCGCTCGTTCAGCAACTCGTGGCACAAGGTCAGCAGGATTCGCCGCATCTCGAGCAGGCGGTGCGCGAGGAGCTCATCAATCGCGAGATCCTGATGCAGGAAGCGGCGCGCCGCGGCCTGCCCTCGCGTCCCGACGTCAAGGCGCAGGTCGCAGTCGCGCAGCAGACGGTCGTGCTGCGCGCGCTGATCGAAGACTTCGTGAAGAACAACCAGCCGAGCGATGCCGAAGTCAAGGCCAAGTACGACGAGCTCGTCAAGGAAGCCGGCGGCGGCAAGGAATATCACCTGCACCACATCCTCGTCGACAGCGAGCAGCAGGCCAAGGATCTGATCGCGAAGATCAAGGGCGGCGCGAGCTTCGAAGACCTCGCGAAGCAATATTCGAAGGACCCGGGCTCGGCCAAGAACGGCGGCGACCTCGACTGGTCCGATCCGAAGGCGTATGTGCCTGAATTCGCGACGGCCGCGGAAAAGCTGCAGAAAGGCCAGATGACCGATACGCCGGTGCACACGCAGTTCGGCTGGCACATCATCCGCGTCGACGATGTGCGCGAAACCCCGCCGCCGCCGCTCGAACAGGTCAAGCCGCAGATCGTCCAGCAGATGCAGCAGGAAAAACTGCAGGCGTTCGAAGAAAACCTGCGCAAGAACGCAAAGATCCAGTAAGCGCGCTTTTCTCGAGCGCCACCGTTTCCGCGTAAACCCCCATGCTCCACGCAGCATGGGGGTTTTGCTTTTTGGGCGCGCCGATTCGCGCGGGCTTACGATTTTCAAACAGATCCAGACAATTTTCTAAAGCCGGTCAACCAGCCGGCCGTTATAGCCGTTTGCTTCCTTTACTCACTATTTGCACAACGGTATCGGTGCAGAGCCGCGCCACGCAATGCCTGGCGGCACATAGGGCGGTCGGCTCGCACCGTCGATCATAAAAACGACATCAAAGGATTCGCCGCGCGCCGCGGCAACCATGCCTCGAAATTCGGGTCTTCGAGGGTGCGGCGCAGCAACGCGGGTCCCCATGCTCCGAACCCATGCATGACACAGACTTATCCAGCCTGCACCGCGTTCTCGCGCGCGTAAGGCGCCTGCCCGGCGTGCAGCATTGGCGCCAATGCCTCGTTCCGGCCATCGCGTTCGGCGTCTGCGCGCTTCTGCTCGTCGTCTTCCAGCATCTGTCGCAAGCGGTCGACTACCGTTCGGTCGTCGCCCGGCTCTGCCATCTGTCGGCCACCGAATGGGCCGGCGCGCTCGGCGCGACCGCGGCGAGCTACGTCGCGCTGGTCGCGCGCGACGCGGTCGGGCTGCGCTACGCCGGCGCAAAGGTGCCGCGCGCGCCGTTGTGGGTCGGCGCGACGGTCGGCTCGGCGCTTGGCAACGCCACCGGTTTCGGCGCGCTGACGGGCGGCGCGGTGCGCTGCCGCGTGTACGGCGTGGCCGGCGTTACGCCTGTGCAGGTCGGCCAGATGACGGTGTTGACGAGCATCACGCTGGCGCTCGCCCTCGCGCTGATGACGGCGGCCGGCATGGTCGCGGATGCGTCGACGCTCGCGCGCATGACGGGGCTCGCGCCCGGCATGCTGCGCATGATCGGCTGCGCGCTGCTCGCCGGATTCGCGGTCCTGATCGCGGCGTGCGGCCCGAGCGCAAGGCGCGTGCAGTTTTCGACGCGCATCGCGATCGCGTTCACGGTGCCGGCGCGCCGCGATCTGGTCGAGGAACTCGCGCTCGCGGTGCTCGACGTCGTGGCGGCCGGCCTCGCGCTGTGGACGCTCTTGCCGCACGCGGGCGCGCAGGTGGGCTTCATCCAGTTCGTGACCGTTTACGCGGCCGCGATGCTGCTCGGCATGATCGGACACACGCCGGGCGGCGTCGGCGTATTCGAAGCGGCGATGGTCTATGCCTTGGGCTCGCGCGTGCCGACCTCGCAGATGCTCGCGGCGCTGCTCGCGTACCGCGCGATCTACTTTGGCGTGCCGCTCGTACTGTCCGCGGGCGTGCTCGCGGTGTTCGAGGGACACGCACAGAAAAAGGCGCTCGCCTCCGAACTCGCGCAGCGTGGCGCGCACAGCGTGTCGCAGCTCGCACCGCTGTTTCTGGCGATCTGCACGTTCGTGGTCGGCAGCATGCTCGTCATTTCCGGCGCGACGCCCGCGTTCGCGAAGCGCATTGCGATCCTGCAGACGGTCTTGCCGCTCTGGGTGCTCGAAAGCTCGCAGATGCTCGCGAGTCTGTTCGGCGTGCTGCTGCTGTTCGTCGCGCGCGGCCTGTTGCGGCGGCTCGACGCCGCCTGGTGGCTCGCGCTGATCGTCGCCGCGCTGAACCTCGCGCTGTCGCTGGCGAAAGGACTGGCATTCGTCGAAACGGGCGTGCTGTGCGTGCTGATTGCGCTATTGATGGCGACGCGCACGCGCTTCAACCGTCATTCGTCGCTGTTCACCGAGCGCTTTACGCCAGGATGGCTTGCCTCGGTCGGCATCGTGATCGCGCTGGCGGTGTGGGTGCTGTTCTTCGCGTTTCGCGACGTCGAGTACTCGCGGCACCTGTGGTGGCAGTTTGCGTTCGACGAGCGCGCGCCGCGGGCGCTGCGCGCGACGCTCGCCGCGGGCCTGTTCGCCGCGGCGCTCGCGTGCTGGCAGTTGCTGCGGCCCGCCGCCGGCCGCTTCGAAAAGCCCGCCGAAGCAGACCTCGTCGAAGCAGCGGGCGTGGTGCGCGCGCAGGAGCGCAGCGATGCGGTGCTCGCGATGATGGGCGACAAGAGCTTCCTTTTTTCCGAGTCGCGCAACGCCTTCCTCATGTACGCGAAACGCGGCCGTACATGGGCTGCGCTGCACGATCCGGTCGGGCCGCGCAGCGAATGGCCCGCGCTGATCCAGCGTTTTGTCGCGCTCGCGCATGCGCATGGCGGCCGCGCCGCGTTCTATCAGGTACGCGCCGATGCATTGCCGCTTTATCTCGACGCGGGCCTCACGCTGATGAAGCTCGGCGAAGAAGCGCATATCGCGTTGCCCGCCTTCGAACTCAAAGGCTCGCATCGCGCGCATCTGCGCTATGCATTGAAGCGCGGCGAACGCGACGGCTTTTCGACCGACATGATCGAACCGGCTTGCGTGCCCGACGCGCTGCCCGTGCTGCGCGAGATTTCGGATGCATGGCTCGAAAGCCGCGTCGCGCGTGAAAAGAGCTTTTCGGTGGCCGCTTTCACGGCCGGTTACCTCGCGGCGCAGTCGGTCATGCTGTTGCGCCAGCACGGCAAGCCGCTCGCGTTCGTCACGTTCATGACCACCGACCTCAATACCGAAGCAACGGTCGGCGTGATGCGCCATCTGCCCGGCGCTTCGCCTTATGCAATGGAATATCTGTTCACGCAGCTCGCGCTGCATCTGAAAAGCGCGGGCTTCCGCTCGCTGAGTCTCGGCGTCGCGCCGCTGTCGGGCATGCGGCCGACTCCGCTGGCGTCGCCGTTGCATCGCGGCGCGGCGCTCGCGTGGCGCTTCGGCGGCTGGTTCTACAACTTCCGCGGGCTGCGCAGCTTCAAGGACAAGTTCCAGCCGCGCTGGGAGCCGCGTTATCTGGCGGCGTCGGGGTCGATGAGCGTGTTTTTGACGCTTGCGGATCTTTCGCGGCTGGCGGGAGGGGCAAGGTCATGAGGGGTGTTGGCTTGAAGCGTGTGAAGTTGAAATCGGCGGCCTATGCCGCGTGTGCTGCGCTTGGCGCATCGATCGCATTTGCGCCGCTCGGACCGCTGGTTCGCGCCGCGCGCGCCGACACGACGGTCACGACCGTCGCGGGAGGCCGTTACGGCAACGTCGCCGTGACCAAACCTGCCGGCGACATGCGCGGCTTTGTCGTGCTGTTTTCGGATGCGGGCGGCTGGACCGCGTCCGATCAGCAGACAGCCGATGCGCTTGCACACGAGGGGGCGTTTGTCGTCGGCGTCGATACGGCGCGCTATGCAGCCAGACTCGCCGCGCAGAAACAGGAAAGTTGCCACAAGCTGTATAGCGACGCCGAGGAAATCGGACATCAGCTCGAGCGCCAGGTGCAATCGAGCCGCTATTTCTCGCCGATCATGGCAGGTACCGGCGAAGGCGCGCTGCTCGCCGAGCGCACGCTCGCGCAAGCTCCGGCCAATACGATTGCGGGTGCGGTTTCGCTCGATGCGGGCGGCGCGCTCGATCGGCGCTTTGCGCCGTGCCCCGCCGATCCGACTCTGAGTCGCGGCACGGGACTGCCTGGGTTTCTCGCGCAAGGCGTGACGGCCGCGGAGCCCGGCAACGCCGGTCGCAACGGCGCCGGCGCAGCGTCGGTTCCGGCTGCGGTTGCCGTTGCGCAGCCGAACAACGCGAAGTCCGTGCGCCGCACATTCGCGCCGAGCATCACGAAGGCCGCGCGCCTCACCGCGCTGGCCGAACCGTATTTGCGCACCGACGACACGACGCACGAAGAAGATGTGTCGGACCTGCCGCTGATCGAACTGCCTGCCGCGCATCCTTCGGACATGCTCGCCGTCGTGATCTCGGGGGACGGCGGCTGGCGCGATCTCGACAAGACGATCGCCGAGTCGCTGCAACGGCAAGGCGTGTCGGTCGTCGGCTGGGATGCGCTGCGTTATTTCTGGAGCGAAAAGACGCCCGCGCAGACGAGTCGCGATCTCGCCCGCGTGCTGAAGACTTACGGCGCACGCTGGCACGCAAGCCAGATTGCGCTTGTCGGTTATTCGTTCGGTGCGGATGTGATGCCGTTCGCGTACAACCGGTTACCCGACGCGCTGCGCGCCAAGGTGTCGTTCGTGTCGCTGCTCGGTTTTGCACCCGATGCCGATTTCCAGATTCGCGTGACCGGGTGGCTCGGCATGCCCGCTAGCGACAAGGCGCTGCCGGTCAAGCCCGAACTCGCGAAAATGCCGCCGGCGATCATCGAGTGCGTGTATGGCGAGGGAGAGAAGGATACGTTGTGCCCGTTGCTATCGAAGACCGGCATCGAGCTCGTGCGTACCGAGGGTGATCATCATTTTGGCGGACACTATGATGAACTCGCGAAGCACATCGTGCAGAGCTGGAAGAAGCAGATCGCAGCGCGGCAGTAACGCTGCACGGTAGCCGCGCGCCCGTGGTGAAACGCGTGCGCTGCCCGGTGATCTGCCGGTAACTTGCCACTTGCCGCTGATTGGGCGCGCCCGAATTTACCTCGGGCGCCCCCGTCACCCTGATTATCCGAGCCACTTCCGCGCGTTCTGAAACACGCGCATCCACGGGCTGCCGTCCGTCTTCGCCGCTGCCCATTGCGGCGGCGCCCAGCTCATCTGCACCGTCCGGTGCACGCGCTCCGTGTGCGGCATCAGCACCGTAAAGCGGCCGTCGGGCGTCGTCACCGAGGTAATGCCGTTCGGCGACCCATTCGGATTGAACGGATACCGCTCCGTCGCTTGACCGCGATGGTCGACGAAACGCATCGCAACTGCGACGCGCGACGCATCGCCTTGCTGCGAAAAGTCCGCGAACCCTTCGCCGTGCGCCACGGCCACCGGAATGCGCGAGCCTTCCATGCCGGCAAAGAAAATCGACGGCGACGCCTGCACTTCGACGAGCGACGTCCGCGCTTCGAATTTCTCCGACTTGTTGCGCGTAAACTTCGGCCACGCCTCGGCGCCGGGGATCATCGACGCCAGGCTGCTCATCATCTGGCAGCCGTTGCAGATGCCGAGCGCGAACGTGTCCTTGCGAGCGAAGAACGCGGCGAACATATCGGCCAGTTGCGCATTGAAGCGGATCGTCTTGGCCCAGCCCTCGCCTGCGCCGAGCACGTCGCCATACGAGAAGCCGCCGCATGCGACGGCGCCCGCGAAGTCCGCGAGCGAGGCGCGCCCCGCGAGCAGATCGCTCATATGCACGTCGTACGCATCGAAGCCCGCGCGGTCGAACGCGTACGCGGTTTCGAGATGCGAGTTGACGCCCTGCTCGCGCAGAATCGCGACGCGCGGCCGCGCGTTTTTGCCGATGTTTGCCGCAATGAACGGCGCGGCAACGTCTTCCGTATGGTCGAAGCTCAGTTGCGGCGCGAGGCCAGGATCGGCTGCGTCGAGCAACGCGTCGTACTCGGCGTCCGCGCATGCGGGGTTGTCGCGCAGCCGCGAGATGCGCCAGCTCACCTCGCTCCAGGCGCGCTGCAATTCGACGCGCGGCGCTTCGTAGATCTTCTTCGCGTCGCGATAGATTTCGATCGCGTCGTTGGCGTTCGGCTTGCCGATCACATGCGCGCACGCGGACAGGCCAAATTCGCGCAGCGTCGCGAGCACCGCATCGCGCTCGCCGGCGCGCACCTGTACGACCGCGCCCAGTTCTTCGCTAAAGAGCGCGCGCAGCGTGCGGTCGTCGCGGCGGCCGCTCGTCTGCTTCGCCCAGTCTTTGGCGTCGCCATAGTCGAACTCGTGGTTTGGATCGAGCGTCAGCATATCGACGTTCAGCGACACGCCGACGTGTCCCGCAAACGCCATTTCGCAGACCGTCGCCCACAGGCCGCCGTCCGAACGGTCGTGGTACGCAAGCAGCTTGCCCTCGCCATTGAGCGTCTGGATCGCTTCGAAGAAATGCTTGAGGTCTTCCGCGCTATCGACGTCGGGCACCGTGTCGCCGACCTGCTGCGTGACCTGCGCGAGAATGCTGCCGCCCATGCGGTTCTTGCCGCGGCCGAGGTCGATCGCGATCAGCACGGTGTCGAGCGCCTGGCCCGCATCGTCGGTGCGGCGCAGTTGCGGCGTCAGATGCTTGCGCACGTCGTCGACGGGCGCAAACGCCGAGATGATCAGCGAGACGGGCGCGACGACTTCCTTGGCCACGCCGTTCCCGTTTCCGCTTTGTTCGACCCATTTCGTGCGCATCGACAGCGAATCCTTGCCGACCGGAATGCCGATGCCAAGCGCCGGGCACAGTTCCATGCCGATCGCCTTCACCGTGTCGTAGAGCGCCGCGTCTTCGCCGGGGCTGCCGCACGCAGCCATCCAGTTCGCCGAGAGCTTCAGCTTGTCGAGCGACGCGATCGGCGCCGACGCGATATTGGTTACCGCTTCGCCGACCGCCATGCGGCCCGACGCCGGCGCATCGATCACGGCAAGCGGCGTGCGCTCGGCCATCGTCATCGCTTCGCCGTGGAAGCCCGCGTAGTCCATCGTCGTGATCGCACAGTCGGCTACCGGCACCTGCCATGGGCCGACCATCTGGTCGCGCACCGTCGCGCCGCCGACCGAGCGGTCGCCGATCGTGATCAGAAACGATTTGCTGCCGACCGTCGGATGACGCAGCACGCTCGTCGCAACGTCGTTCAGCGACACATGCGTGAGGTCCACCGCCGGCAGCGCGACCGATTCGCGCCTGACGTCGCGATGCATACGCGGCGCCTTGCCGAGCAGCACTTCCATCGGCATATCGACGGGCTCGTGCGTACTCGTTTCGCGCGGCTGCGCGTCTGCGTCGGTCAGCTTCAGCTGACGTTGCGCCGTCGCCGCGCCGACCACCGCGAACGGGCAACGCTCGCGCTCGCAGATCGCTTCGAACTTCGCGAGGTCCGCCGGCGCGATGGCGAGAACATAGCGTTCCTGCGCTTCGTTCGACCAGATCTCGCGCGGCGACAAACCGCTCTCTTCGAGCGGCACCTTGCGCAGCTCGAAATGCGCGCCCTTGTTCGCGCCATCGACGAGTTCCGGGAACGCGTTCGACAGGCCGCCCGCGCCGACGTCGTGAATGCTCAGAATCGGGTTGCGCTCGCCCATCTGCCAGCACGCGTTGATCACTTCCTGCGCGCGCCGTTCGATTTCGGGATTGCCGCGCTGGACCGAGTCGAAGTCGAGTTCCGCGGTGTTCGTGCCGGTCGCCATCGAGCTCGCGGCGCCGCCGCCCATGCCGATGCGCATGCCGGGGCCGCCCAGTTGAATCAGCAGCGATCCTTCGGGCAGGTCATGCTTGTGCGTGTGCGCATCGGAGATATTGCCGATGCCGCCCGCGATCATGATCGGCTTGTGATAACCGCGCACGCGTCCCGCGACGTTCTGCTCGTACGTGCGGAAGTAGCCGCCGAGATTCGGGCGGCCGAATTCGTTGTTGAACGCGGCGCCGCCAAGCGGCCCGTCGATCATGATCTGCAGCGGCGAGGCGATGCGGTCCGGACGCCCGTACGGGCCATGCGGGTCGGCGCCGTTGCGGTGATCGACCGGCTGCGTGGCGTCGCGATCGTTTTCCCATGGCTCGCGCGCATCGGGCAGTTCGAGACTGGACACCGTGAAGCCTGTGAGACCGGCCTTGGGCCGCGCGCCGCGGCCGGTCGCACCTTCGTCGCGAATCTCGCCGCCCGCGCCGGTCGCCGCCCCCGGGAACGGCGAGATCGCGGTCGGGTGGTTGTGCGTCTCGACCTTCATCAGCGTGTGCGTGAGCTCGACGTGACGGCCGTAGTGTTCGGCCAGCGCGCCGTCCTGCTGCGCGGGACGCGGGAACCAGCGCTCGGCCGGCGCGCCCTGCATGATCGCCGAGTTGTCCGAATACGCGACGATCGTGCCCTGCGGATTGAGCTTTTCGGTATTGCGGATCATCGCGAACAGCGACATGTCCTGCGCTTGTCCGTCGATCGTCCATTGCGCGTTGAAAATCTTGTGGCGGCAGTGCTCGCTGTTCGCCTGCGCGAACATCATCAGCTCGACGTCGGTCGGATTGCGCCCGAGCTTCGTGAAGGCGTCGACGAGATAGTCGATTTCGTCGTCGGCGAGCGCGAGGCCCAGTTCGGTATTCGCGCGTTCGAGCGCCTTGCGGCCCCCGCCCACCTCGCCGAGGATATCGACCGTCAGCAGCGGTTTGGCCGGCAGTTCGTCGAACAGATGCATCGCATGGTCGCGCGACGGCGCGACGCTCTCGGTCATGCGGTCGTGCAGCGCCGCGGCGACGGCCTCGCGCGCGCTGTCGGAGAGGCTTTTCCTGCCGCCGAGCAGCCCGCCTTTGAGCACCACCGTGTATTCGATGCCGCGCTCGATGCGCCGCACCTGCGTGAGCCCGCAGTGGTGCGCGATATCGGTGGCCTTGCTCGCCCACGGCGACACGGTGCCGAAGCGCGGCACGACGAGGAAGGTTTCGACCGCGCCGGTGTCCTTGTGGCTGCCCGCTTCGAACGGATCGCCATAGTGCATCAGCGCGTCGATCTTCGCGCTGTCTTCGCCCGAAAGCGGCGTGTGCGCGTTGACGAAGTGCAGATACTGACCGCGCACGCCGACGATATGGGCGTCGATGCGCGTAAGCGTGTCGAGCAGACGGGTTTGACGGAAATCAGAGAGGGCCGAAGCGCCGGGAAAACACGAGAAGTGGGCCATGGACTTGACGGTGCTTGACTGTACGCCGGGTGGCCCCTTGGGTTGCCGAGAAAGGTGCCGATCCGCGTTGGTACCTGTTGGTACCTTTGGTACCTGGTGATACCGGTGGTACCTGGTTGAACCTGGAGGTTTCCTGCGGGTTCCAGGTCGTTCCAGGTGCATACGCGGATCGCGCATCCGAGGCGCCCGTCGGGGCGAAGAGAAGTCCGAGATTATAACCCGGAAGCGCGCCTGAACCGGGCCTTCGCCGCAACCGGCCGGCTCGCCCGCCTACCCGTCATGCATCGCCGCGCTGCGCTGCTCGTGCGACCGCCCCGCATTGGCTGCTATCATGCGGCCTTTCATCAGACGGGCGCGGTACTGCACACCACTGCGGCAAACCAATGCGGCAAGCCACTGCGCAAGCCGCCGCGCCGCATCGGCCATCGGGGCTCCCGCCGGCAATACGAAACACAATATGGATGTCATTGTCATCGGCGGCGGGATCGTGGGCGTCGCCACCGCCTATCAGTTGCGCGCGGCCGGTCACCGGGTCTGCGTGGTCGAGCGGCACGCGACCGTCGCGCAAGGCGCCACGTACGGCCACGGCGGCACCGTGCTGCCCACTTCGCTCGACGTCTGGTTCGGCCCCACCTTCATGCCGCACCGGCAGGCCGCGAAGAACGGGATCATCCGCAAAACCGGCTTTAACGGCGCGGCTCGCGACTTCGTCAAGCGCCTTGCCGCCTTGCAGACGCCCGACGCTTTCTCGCAGCAATACGCGCGGCTGCGGCCGCTGATCGAATCGGCCCGCGATGCGCTGGCCGATATCGAAGCGCGCTTCGGCCTCGATTTCGAGCAGTCGAACGGCCAGTTGTATCTCGTGCGCGCGCAGCAGGAGTGGGAGCAGATCAAGCCGGCGCTCGAATTGCTGCGCCAGTTCGAAGTGCCGCATCATGTGCTGACGCCGGGCGAATGCGTCGCGCTCGAGCATTCGGTGCCGGCCGATCCGCCGTTCGCGGGCGGCGTGCTGTTTCGCGACGAACGCACGGCGAACTGCCCGCTCTTCGCGAAGCTCGTCAAGCAGACGCTCGATACGCAAGGCGGCGTGCAGTTCCAGTTCGGCCGCGAAGTCACCGCGATTCGTCTCGACAGCCAGCGCGCGGCGGTCGAACTGGCGCCGCGGCCGGGCGACCCCGTCAGTTCGCGCGAAGTCGACGTGATCGGCGCCGATGCGATCGTCGTCGCGGCCGGTGTCGGCAGCTTGCCGCTGCTCGATCGCGTGGGCCTGCAGTTGCCGCTGCACCCGTTGCGGCTGCACAACCTCGTCGCGCCGATCGCGCGCGAAGAATTCGCGCCCCATATGACGGTCATCGATGCGGTCAAGCGCATCACGATCACGCGCAGCAATCACCGGTTGCGCATTGCGGGCGGCGCGGTGCTGCAAAGCGCGCGCGACACCGACAAGCCGCTTGGCGAACCGCTGACCAAAGAAGCACTCGCGCTGCTCGGCCAGGCGACCCACGACTGGGTGCCCGGCGCCGCGCGCATCTCGCAGGCGCTGCCGTGGGAAGGCATCAAGCTGCTGTCGCCCGACGGCTTGCCGGTGACCGGCAACGCGCTGCATCCGCGGCTTTTCGTCAATCTCGGCCATGGTCCGGTTGGCTGGGGGCTCGCGTGCGGGTCGGGCAAGCTGCTCGCGGACCTGATCTCGGGCCGTGCGTCCGATTTGCCGCAGGAGACCGTGGCAGCGCTCGCGCCGGAGCGGTTCAGGCACTGAGCCGCGCTGGCCGCTGGTCGCTCGTCCCTGGTCGCCCGTCGGCGGTGGACGCCAGCGGGCTTCGCCGGTTGGACTCGCCCGCGCTGGTGGCACGGTTACGCACATTGCCACTAACATCGAGGTAATCGCGCCCGCGGCGCGGGTCTTTCGGCGTGCCGCGGTCTGCGCCTCCTCCACCCGTACGCGCTTCCGAACGCCGCCATGACCGCTGCCAAGTCCTCCGCGTCCTCGTCTGCCGCTTCTGCGTCGTCATCCGCGCAGTCCGCCGCGGCCGCGCCGATGCTCGTCAATCCGCATGACCGGCCGCTACCGCTTTACACCGTCGCCGAACTGCGCGCACTCGAAACGCAGGCCGCCGCGGCATTGCCGCCGCATACGCTGATGGCGCGTGCCGGCGCCGCGGCCGCGCGCTTTCTGATCGAACAGATCGCGCACGACGGCTCCGTCGACGGTGCGCATCCCGTGCTGCTGATCGCGGGGCCGGGCAACAACGGCGGCGATGCGCTCGTCGTCGCGGCCGAATTGCAGCGCGCGGGCGTCGCCGTCGAGGTCTGCATGCCGGTGGAAGTGAAACCCGACGATGCGCGCTGGGCGCTCGGCGAAGCGCGTGCCGCAGGCGTGACGATCACGGCGACGGCGCCCGCGTCGCTCGACGGCTTCGGCTGGATCGTCGACGGCATGTTCGGCATCGGCCTTGCGCGGCCGCTCGAAGGCGTGTTCGCCGAGCTGGCGCAGCGGCTCGCGGCGCGCGCGTCGAGTACGCCGGCCGATGCGGCGCAGTGGCCGCATGCCGCCTCGCCTGCCTCGCCTGCCTCGCCTGTCATGCCGGCATCGCCCGCGGCGCATGGACGCGTGCTCGCGCTCGATGTGCCAAGCGGTCTCGATAGCGATACCGGCAACGTCGTCGACGGCGGCGTCGCGGTCCGCGCGACATGCACGGTCACGTTCATCGGCGCGAAGCCGGGCCTCTTCATGGGCGCGGGGCGCGATCTCGCGGGCGCGGTAAGCGTGGCGCCGCTCGAACTCGACTCAAACCGCGCGCATCACCGGGCCGGCGCGCAACTGAACGCGCCGGCACTGTTCGCCGCGCATTTTCCGCCGCGCGATTTTGCCACCCACAAAGGCACGTTCGGCAGCCTCGCGGTGGTCGGCGGCGATACGGGCATGTGCGGTGCGCCGATTCTCGCGGCGCGCGCCGCGCTTTATACCGGTGCCGGCAAGGTCCATGTCGCGTTGCTCGGCGCCGGCGGTCCGGCCTACGATCCGCCTCATCCCGAACTGATGCTGCATGCGATCGACGACCTGCCGCTCGACAGCATGGATGCGCTATCGATCGGCTGCGGCATGGGCCATGGCGAGCGGGCGACGCGCGTGCTGCACGACGTCTTGCCGCTCGATCTGCCGAAGCTCTTCGATGCCGACGCGCTGAATCTGCTCGCCCGCGATGCGTCGCTCGCGGCGGCGCTCGAGGCGCGCGGCTCGCGCGACAACGACCCGGCGATTCTTACACCGCATCCGCTCGAAGCCGCGCGCCTGCTCGGCATCGACGCGCCGGCCGTGCAGCGCGACCGGCTCGCCGCGGCGCGCGCGCTGACGCGCCGCTTTGCGAGCGTCGTGGTGCTGAAAGGGACCGGCACGGTCGTCGCGGCGCCGGACGGCCGCCTCGCGATCAATCCGACCGGCAATGCGGCGCTCGCGACGGGCGGCACCGGCGATGTGCTCGGCGGGATCATCGGCGCGCTGCTCGCGCAGGGCTTGCCGCGATACGAAGCGGCGCTCGCGGGCGTCTATCTGCATGGGCTCGCCGCGGATGCGCTCACAGCGCGCGGCGACGGTCCCGCCGGATGCACCGCGGGCGAACTCGCGCCGATGGTGCGCAAACTGCTGAACCGCCTGTTCTATCCCGCGCAGGGTTAGACGGCCCTGCCCAACCAGGCATGCAGCATCACACCGCATGCATGCGCGGCTGCAGCATCGGATACGTGAACAGCAGAAAGTGCGTCGCGTTGAGCGCGAAGTGCGCGAGCACCGCCGCGCGCAGTCCGCCGAAGCGGTAGGCAAGCCCATAGCCTAGCCCCGCGACCGCGCCGAACACGACCCACAGCCATCCGCCTCCCGGCAAATGCATGAGGCCGAACAGCACGGATGCGACGACGAGCGCGATCGTCTTGCCGAGCGGACGGCCGTCGAAGAGCCGCATCATGCCGCCTTGCAGATAGCCGCGAAAGAACGCTTCCTCGACGACCGACACGAGCAGCAGGTTGTTGACGAGAAAAAGCAAGGCATCGGCCGGCCACTTCGGCTCCCAGACGATGAGCCGCATCGCGAACGCGGTGCCGATGCAGACGAGCGCCGTCAAGAGCCACCCGCCGATGCCTGCGGCGAGCGCAAGCGTCGCATTCTGCGGCCCGCGTATCCAGCGAAACGTCAGCAGCAGCCAGAACGCCACGAGCGGCTTGTCGAGATTCAGATACATCGTGAACGGCAGCGCGTCGGCGGTAAAGCGCTCCGCATGAATCACGCGCGGATTATGAAAGCCCGGCACCCAATGCAGGATCAGCGCGACACCGATCACGATGAAAACTGCATGCGCAACGCGGCGCACGGCCGGCGGACGCGGCGGCAGCACCGCATAGGCAAGCACGAGCAGCACGACAATGGCGGCGAGCGCCGCGGCGCCGAGCATCCCTGATACGAACGCTGCACCGTAACCGACCACGAGCAGCGCCACGCCGATCGCGCGCCGCTCGATCAGCCACGTCGCGGGCACCGCAAGGAAAATCGCGACCCAGGACAAGACAAACATCGAATCCCCGCAAAAAATGCGCTCGCGCGCGGCCGGCAAGCGCCTCGCATCGTTCCGGCGGATGGCCGGTGCATGGCTGACCCGATCGCTGCCAGCTCGTGGCGCTGAGCGAATGGTATGAATAAAACGGTCAAGCGCGACGATACCGTATCGTTGCGTAACGCGCGCTGAACCCGGCATCCGCGCATCGGTGCGGCTAGGCCGGGCATTGAGCATTGGGCGTCGCGCTGCGCCTCGGGTCCGTCGATGTCCCGTTATCTGGGGCTCCAGCGCCCACGCTGAACAGCGCGATCGTGCGCCGCTATACTGAGTGACTGCATGCGTCGACGGCGCGCTGCCGCGATTCCCGGAACGCACCTGCCGGGCGCGCCGTCTCCCTTCGTGCCCCTTCGTTTGACGGACGGTTATGACCAAGATCACTTTTCCCGCCTGGACCTCACTGCAAGCGCATTACGAACAGATTCGCGATGCACGGATGCGTGACTGGTTCAAACCCGAGAACGACCCTGCCCCGACCCGCGCTGAACGCTTCACGTACTCGGGCGGCGGCATCGCAGCCGACTTTTCGAAGAACCGCATCACGGACGACACGCTGAAGCTGCTGGTCCAGCTCGCGCGCGAAGCAGGCGTCGAGAAGCGCCGCGACGCGATGTTCGCGGGCGAGATCGTCAATCCGACCGAGCACCGCGCGGTGCTGCACACGGCCTTGCGCGCAAGCGACCCGAACGCGCCGTTCAACGCGCAGGTCAAGGCCGAGCGCGCGAAGATGGCCGCGTTCGCGACACAGGTGCGCGACGGCAATTGGACCGGTTACACCGGCAAGCGCATTCGCCATATCGTCAATATCGGCATCGGCGGCTCCGACCTCGGGCCGAAGATGGTCGTGCATGCGTTGAAGCACATCGCGTCGCCCGATATCTCCGCGCATTTCGTGTCGAACGTCGACGGTGCGGATCTGTACCGCGTGATCGAGAACATCGATCCCGAAGAAACGCTCGCGATCGTCGTATCGAAAACGTTTACGACGCTCGAAACGATGACGAATGCGCGCTCCATGCGCGACTGGTTCCTGCAAAATGGCTGCCCGGAAAGCCAGCTCGCGAAGCATTTCGTCGGGGTGTCCGCGAACCCCGCCGAAGTCGTCAAGTTCGGCATCGCGAAAGAGAACGTGTTCGAGATGTGGGACTGGGTCGGCGGCCGCTATTCGCTGTGGTCCGCGGTGGGCCTGTCGATCATGATCGCGATCGGACCGAAGCATTTCGACGAACTGCTCGCCGGCGCGAATGAAATGGACCAGCATTTCCGCACCGCGCCGCTCGATCGCAACCTGCCCGTGCTGCTCGGCATGATCGGCATCTGGTATCGGAACTTCTTCGGTTCGCAGAGCTATCTCGTCGCGCCGTATTCGGAAGCGCTGCACTTCCTGCCGTCCTATCTGCAGCAGCTCGAGATGGAGAGCAACGGCAAACAGGCGCGCCTCGACGGCACGTTCGTCGACTATGCGACGTCGGCGGTGACATGGGGCGAACCCGGCACGAACGGCCAGCATGCGTTCTTCCAGATGCTGCACCAGGGCCCGACGATCGTGCCGATCGATTTCATCGCGATCCTGACGCCCGAGCATCCGCTTGCCGACCATCATCCGAAGCTGCTCGCGAACTGCTTTGCGCAAAGCGAGGCCATGATGCTCGGCCGCACCGAGGAAGAGGCGAAAAAGGTCGCGGGCCCGGACAAACCGCAGCTCGTGCCGCACATCATGTTCCCCGGCAACCGGCCGACCACGACGATCCTCGTCGACGCGCTGACCGCGCATTCGCTCGGCTCGCTGATCGCACTTTACGAGCACAAGGTGCTGACGCAGGGAACGGTGTGGAACATCAACTCGTTCGATCAGTGGGGCGTCGAGCTCGGCAAGATTCTCGGCAAGGTGGTCGAAGCCGATCTGACGGCGGCCAGCACCGATGCGGGCAAGCATGATTCGTCGACGTCCGCGTTGATTGCACGGGCGCGGGCGGCGTTGAAGAAGTAATTTGCCGGTTTCGATGGAAGACGCGGGCCTTCGATTCGAATGGCCCGCTTTTTGTTTTGCGTTCTGCTTTCTCTGGCGTCTCGCTAGACAAGCCGCCCCGCCTCGATCGTCACCGTCGTATCGCAGCGGCGCGCCAGCTCGATGTCATGCGTGACGAGCACGAGCGTCGCGCCGTTCGCGCGGTTCATCTCGAACATCAGGTCGATGACCGCGTGGCCGGTCGCCGCATCGAGGCTGCCGGTCGGTTCGTCGGCGAAGAGAATGGCCGGATGCGTGACGAATGCGCGCGCCAGCGCGACGCGCTGCTGTTCGCCGCCCGACAGCAGCTTCGGATAGTGGCGCATGCGCTCGCCGAGCCCGACCTGCGTGAGCAGCGCTCGCGCCCTCGCGACGATGTCGCGCGCGGCCATGCCGCCTTGCAGTTCGAGCGGCAGTGTGACGTTTTCGAGCGCTGTCAGATGCGGCATCAGCTGGAACGACTGGAACACGAAACCAACGGAGCCGCTGCGCAAGGCCGCACGCCCGTCTTCGTCGAGTTCGGATAACTCACGGCCAAGCAAACGAACCGACCCCGAGGTCGCGCTGTCCAATCCCGCGAGCAAGCCGAGCAGCGTGGACTTGCCCGACCCCGATGCACCCACGATCGCCACACGGCTGCTGGCTTCGATCGACAGATCGATGCTGTCGAGTATCGTCAGCTCGCCTGTTGCGTCCTTAACCTTCTTCGTCAAACCCCGCACTTCGATGACTGGATCGGATTTGTTTTGCATGTTGAAGCGTAGGTTGAAAGTGCATGCGCTTTGTCAGGCCGCGCTGATCGCCGCTCGTGTGACGCCTGTCGTGCTGGTCGCGAGCTTCGCGGCTCATGCCGATGCCGCTTCTGCTGCGACTACCGGTGCGACGACCGGTGCGACTCCCGCTGCATCAGCCACCGCATCTGCCAGATTTACACAGACCAATGCGCCCGCGAACAAGCCCACGGTTGCGGCCAGGCCGGTCATCGTCGTGCTCGGCGACAGTCTCTCCGCCGAGTACGGCCTGCCGCGCGATACGGGCTGGGTGCAACTGATGCGGCAGCGTCTCGCCGACCAGCGGCTCGATTATAGCGTTGCGAACGCAAGCATCAGCGGCGATACCACGAGCGGCGGCCGGGCGCGCTTGCCGGTGCTGCTCGAGCGGTTGAAGCCCGCTATCGTGATTGTCGAACTGGGCGCCAACGACGCACTGCGCGGTGTACCGCTTTCAACGACCAAAGACAATCTGCGTACGATCATCGAACAGTCGCAGCAGGCGCATGCGAAGGTCGTGCTGATCGGCATGTACGTTCCGCCTAATTACGGTCCCGACTACACACAAAAGTTCCACGGCATGTACGTCGCGTTGTCGAGCGAGTTTCATGTGCCGCTCGTGCCGTTTCTGCTCGCCGGCATCGAGAGCAAACCCGATATGTTTCAGGCCGATCAGATCCATCCGACTCAGCAGGCACAGCCCCTGCTACTCGACAACGTGTGGCCGGCCGTGAAACCGCTTCTTCGCACAACTTCGACGCGGTGAACAGCACGCTGACATCTTGTTTCCTAATATTGGGGAACGTGCCTGGATGAGGTCTATCCGACACTATCGCCGGCTCCGCAAACCGGTTCTTTTTTAAGCGACTATGAAGGAGATGACGTGAAACACTTACCTCTTATCGCTTTGACAGTGGCGATTTCCGCTTGTGCAGCCCAGCCGCCTGCAGGTGTGCAGTCAGTCGGCACGAGCCAGCAACCTCCCGCAGCCGTCGGCAAGTGCATTGCGCAGAAATGGGCCGACAAGTCGCAACAACAGGTCGTGACGCAGAACACGCTCGCATGGGATCGGGCCATGGACGTATATGCGCCTGGTCAGCAACCGCCCAGCGGCTCGGCCGCACTCGTGCGTCCGTCGTACCAAGGTTCGGGAACGTGGGTAGGTTTCCGCCCGGGTGCAAGCGGCGGCACGGCAGATACCAGCGATATCAGCGGCTGCCTGTAACCGTAACGCGCGTCGCGCGTATCGCCCGACGATTCGAAGAAGTACTAGAAGTACCCGAGGAAAAGAAAAAGCCCCGCAAATGCGGGGCTTTTTCTTGGGCGAGGCATGGACTCAGGAGACGCATGTGCGCATGCCTGTGTCCGCCGTCGAGCGTTATTCGCTGCTCGGCGACGTTTGCGCGCTATCGAGCGTGCCGTACAACTTGATCTTCGAACGCGCACGCAGTGCATCGAAATACGCCTGCATTTGCGCTTGCGCATCGACCTGCGCGATCTGCTGCTGCGCGGCCGCCAGATGCTGCGGATCCACCGCTGCCGGCGGCACGATCGAATTCACGCGATAGATCGCATAACCATCGCTGCCGAGATCGACCCCCACGTAGGCCGGCAATTTCTGCGCATCGACTTTGTAAATTGCGCTCAATGCAACCGGCGGCACGCCTTGCGGATCATTGCGCGACACCTTCAATGCCGACGAGAAACCCGCCGTCGATTTCGACTTCTGCAGATCGGCGAGCTTCGCTTCGCCGTCCTTCTGTGCGAGCTCAGCCGATTGTTGCGCAATCACCTTTTGTCGAACCGCATCCTTGATCTTGTCGAGCGACGGCACTTCGGCCGGCTTGAAGTCGGTCACGTGCGCGGAGATCAGCGTGCTGTTGCCCACGTCGATCGCCTGCGTGTTGTTGCGGTCCTTGACCGAGTCGCTCGCGAACACAGCTGCGAGGAACTTCGGATTGTTGAGCGGGCTGTCGGCCGGCAGCGCCGGATTCGGATGATCGGTGACGGTGGCCGTCTGAACCTGCAGCTTGTATTTGTCGGCTGCGGGCTTGAGGCTCTTCGCCTGTTCATAGACGATCGACGTGAAGCCCTCCGAATCGTCGCTGAACATCTTCGCGGCCTGCTGCGCCTGCACGTCCTTCTGAATGGCCTGCCTGACGTCGTCGAATGGTTTCGTGACGGCCGGCTTCACGTCGGTCACCTTGATGATGTGATAGCCGAAGTCGGTTTGCACGATGCCGCTGATCTCGTCCTTCTTGAGGCCGAACACCGCATCGTCGAAGGCCTTGCCGCCCGCGATCATGCCGCGCGTGAAGTAGCCGAGGTCGCCGCCCTTCGATGCCGAGCCCGGATCCTGCGATTCCTTCTGCGCGATCGCGGCGAACTGGTCGGGATGCGCCTTCACTTCGGCGAGAATCTGTTCGGCCTTCTGCTTCGCCTTGTCCTTGTCGGCTGCGCTCGCGTCCTTCGGCGCCGTGATCAGGATGTGGCTCGCGCGCACTTCGCCTTCGGTGCGGTAGTGCGCGATGTTGTCTTCGTAGTACTTCTTGAGGTCCGCGTCGGTCGGCTGCGTAGCGGCCGCGAGCGCAGCCGGCGACATCACGACGTATTCGATCGTCGCTGTGGCGGGCGTCTGGAACTCGCTCTCATGCGCGTCGTAGAACGACTGCAGTTGCGCGTCGGTCGGCTGCACTTTCGACGCGTAGTCCTGCGCGCGAAACGCGAGACCCTGCACTTCGCGCTGCTGCTCGGCGAGTTCGGTCAGACGCTGCGCGAGCGCCTTCGGCACGAAGGCCGTGCTCTGGATCGCCGCCGGCAACTGCTGCATGGCCATGCCGTAGCGGACCTGCTCCTGATACTGATCGGGCGTCAAGCCCTGCATCGCGAGCAACTGCTTGTAGCGATCGAGATCGATCGTGCCGTCAGGCTTTTTCAGCGATGCGATGACGGGGTCGTTCATCAGCGCACGGCGCAGCGCATCGTCGGAAACCGTCAAATGCAAGCGCTGCGTTTCATCGGCGAGCACGCGCTGCTGGATCATGCCGTCGAGCATCTCCTTGCGGCGCTCCGGCGTGTCGAACGCCTTCGAGTCGAACTGGTTGCCGAGCATCTGACGCGCGCGATCGAGTTGCATGCGCATCGAGTTGTCGTATTCGGCGCGGGTGATCTTGTGTCCGTTGACGCTTGCGACGTTCGCGCTCTCGTCAAAGAACCCGCGGAAGCCCTGGATGCCAACGAAGCCCAAGCCCGGCAGGATGACCAGCACGAGCATGAACATCATCAGACGTTGGTGATTGCGGAAAAAATCGAGCATGCTTTCAAGCGCGGAAACAGTCCAAAGGAAATCCCGTGGACAGGGTTGCAAGAACGGGGTGGCCGAAAAACGGAACGCCCGATAGTACAACAGCGGACAACAAAAAAGGCGAACCGGAGTTCGCCTCGCAGTTCGCCTTGCTAGGATGCTGGCGGAGTGGACGGGACTCGAACCCGCGACCCCCGGCGTGACAGGCCGGTATTCTAACCGACTGAACTACCACTCCTTGTTACCGACTGATTGCTCAGTGGGACTGCTCAATGCCTGCGACGACTGGAACTGGTGGGTGCTGAGAGGCTCGAACTCCCGACCTACGCCTTGTAAGGGCGCCGCTCTACCAACTGAGCTAAGCACCCGTTCCGTGATACGCGACGTGCGACTCATGTGCCATGTCTCATTTGCCATGACTCATTTGCCATGTATGTGCCACGTACCGCCGTTCGCTACTGGTTGCTATTGGTTTTCACCAACCGGTGTTAGCAGGACACGCTTGAAGGATTGCATCCTTCAGCAGCCTTTCACCCTCAACCAGAGAGCCAGCTAGTTTAACGCATCCTTCAGAGCTTTACCAGGCCTAAATTTCGGCACCTTGGCCGCCTTGATCTTGATGGCCGCGCCCGTACGCGGATTGCGACCCGTGCGCGCGGTGCGTTTGCCGACCGCGAAAGTGCCGAAGCCGACCAGCGTGACCGAGCCACCCTTTTTCAACGTGCCCTTGACGCCACCGATCATGGCATCGAGCGCGCGTCCTGCCGCCGCTTTCGAAATATCTGCTTGTTCGGCGATGTGGTCGATCAATTCCGTTTTATTCATTCCAACCCCCGAGAATGTTGTTGGCAATCGTTAATGCGCCTGTAATGCGCTCGCTTATAAAACGGCCCGGCAAATACGCCGGGCCGTTTATTAGAATGAGCCGAAACCGCCGTGTCAACCGGGGTTGCGCCCAATTCCTGGCGGTTTTTTACAGGGTTTTCGTGACAGATTTTTGCGACCCGGTCGATACGATCGCAACTGATCGCATCGGGCCTCGCGGAAGTGCAAACGTTTGACACCGGTGACTATGAAAACCAGTGCGCGGCTGTAAGCAGAAAATAAAAAACCCGCGGCATGAGCCGCGGGTTTGGCTTGAGGCTTTCGCTTACGTCAGCTTACGTCAGCTTCCATCTGCTCTAGCCAGCTTAGTCTTAGTGCTTGACGACCTCGCTGGCCGCGCCGGATTCCGTTGCCGCTTCACCCACAGGCGTAGCCGGCTTCGGTTCTTCCTCGGGCAGCGGCGCCGGCGTACGCTCGAGCGCGAGTTCGAGCACCTTGTCGATCCAGCGGACCGGCACGATTTCGATCGCGTTCTTCACGTTGTCCGGGATCTCGGTCAGATCCTTGACGTTCTCTTCCGGAATCAGCACGAGCTTGATGCCACCACGATGCGCCGCGAGCAGCTTTTCCTTGAGCCCGCCGATCGGCAGCACTTCGCCACGCAGCGTGATTTCACCCGTCATCGCGACATCGGCGCGCACCGGAATGCCGGTCAGCACCGACACGAGCGCCGTCGTCATCGCAATACCGGCGGACGGACCGTCCTTCGGCGTCGCGCCTTCGGGCACGTGGATGTGGATGTCCTGCTTGTCGAACGCCTCGTCCTTGATGCCAAGACGACGCGAACGCGAGCGCACCACCGAACGTGCCGCTTCGACCGACTCCTTCATCACGTCGCCGAGCGAACCCGTGCGGATCACGTTGCCCTTGCCCGGCATGACCGCCGCTTCGATCGTCAGCAGATCGCCGCCCACTTCGGTCCATGCAAGACCCGTGACCTGGCCGGTCTGGTTTTCCTTCGCGGCCAGACCGAAGTCGTACTTGCGCACGCCGAGGAACGTGTCGAGGTTGCCGCTATCGACGACGACCGCCCCGTCCGCTTTCTTCAGCAGCAACATCTTGACGACCTTGCGGCAGATCTTCGACACTTCGCGCTCGAGCGAACGCACGCCCGCTTCACGCGTGTAGTAGCGAATGATGTCGCGGATCGCGCCTTCGGTCACTTCGATCTCGCCAGTGCGCAGACCGTTGTTCTTCTTCTGCTTCGGCAACAGGTAACGTTGCGCAATGCTGACCTTCTCGTCTTCCGTGTAACCCGACAGACGGATCACTTCCATCCGGTCGAGCAACGGCGGCGGGATGTTCAGCGAGTTCGACGTCGCGACGAACATCACGTCCGACAGATCGAAGTCGACTTCGACGTAGTGATCGGCGAACGTGTGGTTCTGCTCGGGATCGAGCACTTCGAGCAGCGCCGACGACGGATCGCCGCGGAAATCCATGCCCATCTTGTCGACTTCGTCGAGCAGGAAGAGCGGATTGCGCACGCCGACCTTCGTCAGGCTCTGCAGGATCTTGCCCGGCATCGAGCCAATATACGTACGACGGTGGCCGCGAATCTCGGCTTCATCGCGCACGCCACCAAGCGCCATACGCACGAACTTGCGATTCGTTGCGCGCGCAATCGACTGCCCGAGCGATGTCTTGCCAACGCCCGGCGGCCCAACGAGGCACAGGATCGGCGCCTTCACCTTGTCCACGCGTTGCTGGACCGCGAGGTACTCGAGAATCCGTTCCTTCACCTTCTCGAGACCAAAGTGGTCTTCGTCGAGCACGCGCTCCGCATTCGACAGGTCATTGTTGACCTTGCTCTTCTTGCGCCACGGCAAGCCGATCAGCGTGTCGATATAGTTGCGCACCACGGTCGCTTCAGCGGACATCGGCGACATCAGCTTCAGCTTCTTGAGCTCGGCGTCAGCCTTCTTCTTGGCTTCCTTCGGCATGCGCGCGGCGGTGATGCGTTTCTCGAGTTCTTCGAGATCCGCGCCCTCTTCGCCTTCGCCCAGTTCCTTCTGGATCGCCTTGACCTGCTCGTTCAGGTAGTACTCGCGCTGGCTCTTTTCCATCTGACGCTTGACGCGCCCGCGGATGCGCTTTTCGACCTGCAAGATGTCGATTTCAGCTTCGAGCTGCGCGAGCAGATGCTCGAGGCGTTCGATGACCGGGAACATCTCGAGGATGTGCTGCTTCTGATCGAGCTTGAGCGGCAGGTGCGCGGCAATCGTATCGGCGAGACGGCCTGCTTCGTCGATGCCCGACAGCGATGTCAAGATTTCCGGCGGGATCTTCTTGTTCAGCTTCACGTACTGGTCGAACTGCGAGACGATCGCACGGCGCAGCGCTTCGGTCTCGGCGCTGTCCGCATGATCGGGCTCGAGCGGCATGACTTCGCACGAGAACTGCGTTTCCTGTTCTTCGATCGACAGCGTCTTGGCGCGCTGCAAACCTTCGACGAGCACCTTCACCGTGCCGTCGGGCAGCTTCAACATTTGCAGGATGTTCGCGACGCATCCTACTTCGTACATGTCCTTTTCGGTGGGTTCGTCCTTGGCCGCCGTTTTCTGGGCAACAAGCATGATGTGCTTGCCGCCTTCCATCGCCGCTTCGAGCGCTTTGATCGACTTAGGCCGCCCGACGAAGAGCGGAATCACCATGTGCGGAAAGACGACTACGTCTCGCAGCGGGAGCAGCGGGAGCGTGACGCGTTCCGGCGGGAGGAGTTGGGTTCCTGACATTTCATTTCCCCATGAGTGGAATCAGTTTCGTTCGGTAATTAAGGCCGCGAGAAAGGATTGCAAGCCTACGCGTGTGGAGAAAAGTTCAGTGACACCAAAAAAACAGTCCAGCCTGACCACAAGATAAACGAAAAAAGCCGTTCACGTCGCCATGAACGGCTTTTTCTCAAAAATCGGGAAGCGCCGATCAATTCGAACCTGCAACCTTCGGTGCGTCTTCATAGATCAACAGCGGCTTGCCGTCGCCGTCGATCACGTTGTCGTCGATGATGACCTTGCTGACGCCTTTCATTGTCGGCAATTCGTACATGACGTCGAGCAACGCCTGTTCCAGAATCGAACGCAGGCCGCGAGCGCCCGTCTTGCGGCGGATCGCCTTGCGGGCAACCGCCTGTAGCGCAGCCGGCCGGATTTCCAGTTCCACGCGTTCCATGTTGAAGAGCTTATGGTATTGCTTGACGAGAGCATTCTTCGGTTCAACGAGAATTTTCATCAATGCCGCTTCGTCGAGCTTGCCGAGCGTCGCCACCACCGGCAACCGGCCGATCAATTCAGGAATCAACCCGAATTTGATCAGATCTTCCGGCTCGACGTCGCGCAGCACTTCGCCCGCGTCTCGATCCTGCTTGCTCTTCACGCTCGCGCCAAAGCCGATGCCAGTCTTTTCGGTGCGGTCGACGATCACCTTTTCGAGGCCGTCGAACGCGCCACCGCAAATAAACAGGATATTGGTCGTATCGACCTGGATGAAATCCTGGTTCGGGTGCTTGCGACCGCCTTGCGGCGGCACCGACGCCATCGTGCCTTCGACAAGTTTCAGCAGTGCCTGCTGCACGCCCTCGCCCGACACGTCGCGCGTGATGGACGGGTTGTCCGACTTGCGGCTGATCTTGTCGATTTCGTCGATATAGACGATGCCGCGCTGCGCCTTGTCGACTTCGTAGTTGCAGTTTTGCAGCAGCTTCTGGATGATGTTTTCGACGTCTTCACCGACGTAGCCCGCTTCGGTCAACGTCGTTGCGTCCGCAATCACGAACGGAACGTTGAGCAGGCGAGCAAGCGTCTGGGCAAGCAGCGTCTTGCCGGAACCGGTCGGGCCGATCAGCAGGATGTTGCTCTTCGACAGCTCGATTTCGTCCTTCTTGTCGAGATGCTTCAGACGCTTGTAGTGGTTGTAGACGGCGACCGCGAGAATTTTTTTCGCGCGTTCCTGGCCGATTACGTACTGATCGAGAATTTCGCGGATTTCTTGCGGACTCGGTAAATCTGACTTCGACATACCGGTTTCGAGTCCCGCGCCCGCTGCTTCGTCACGGATGATCTCGTTGCACAGGTCGATACATTCATCGCAGATGAATACCGACGGGCCAGCGATCAGCTTCTTGACCTCATGCTGACTCTTGCCGCAAAACGAGCAATACAACAGCTTCTCGCTGTTCGAACCTTTTTTGTCCGCCATAGATATGTAAGCCTCCGGACACTCCGAATAACATGATACGCCGTTTGCCCCGCCCTCACTCCGAGGCGGACCAATGTGCAAATGCTGACGGCGTTTGCCGCAGGCGATCAGACGGGTCTTATTATTTCACAACGCTTTTACCGGGCGCTCTTTCCCCTATTTGCGGAAAAAACGCGCCGGATCGGCGACGCCCGTATCTGACTCAGTTACCTGACTCAGGGACGCCGCGCCTGAAGACGCCGCTCAAGGACGCTTGTGCAGCACCTGGTCAACGAGGCCGTACGCCTGCGCGTCGTCACCGGACATAAAGTTGTCGCGGTCCGTATCGCGCTGAATACGTTCGACCGGCTGACCCGTGTGATGGGACAGTAGTTGATTCAGCCGTTCCTTCAAATACAGGATTTCACGGGCCTGGATTTCGATATCCGATGCCTGGCCACGCGCGCCGCCGAGCGGCTGGTGAATCATCACGCGTGCATTGGGCAGGGCAAAACGCTTGCCCTTGGCGCCGGCTGCAAGCAGAAACGCACCCATGCTCGCGGCAAGACCCATGCACAACGTCGACACATCGGGCTTGATGAACTGCATCGTGTCGTAGATGGCCATGCCGGCCGACACCGACCCACCGGGGCTGTTGATGTAGAAGCTGATGTCCTTGTCCGGGTTTTCACTCTCGAGGAACAACAGCTGCGCGATCACGAGGTTCGCGGTCTGATCGTTCACTTCGCCGACGAGGAACACCACGCGCTCTTTCAGGAGACGCGAGTAGATGTCGTACGAGCGCTCGCCACGGCCGCTCGTTTCAACGACGATCGGCACGAGACCGAGCGCCTGCGCTTCGAGATCCCGATCCCTCGACTGCGAGGTCAGCGTCTGGGAAGTCAACGTGTCCAGCATTTGAGCGCGGAAGGTCATGCAATGGATCCTTGTCTGGAAATAAGTACTGGACAGGTGAGTGCTGCGTAAGCGCTATTCAAGTATCAGGCGGACAACAAAAAACCAGAAAGCAAAAACGGCGTGCAGCTGTCGCTCGGACAGCCGGCACGCCGTAGCAGCAACGCTTAAGCCTGTTGCGCCGTTGCGCTTGCCAGCTCTTCGAAGCTCACTTCCTTATCCGTCACCTTCGCCTTGCTGAGCACGAAATCGACGACGTTCGATTCGACGACGAACGCTTCCATCTCGGCGAGACGTTGCTGATTCGAATAATACCAGCGGACGACTTCCTTCGGGTCTTCGTAGCTCTTCGCGAACTCGTCCACTTCGGCGCGAATCTGCTCGGGCTTCGCCTGCAGGTCGTTCGCCTTCACGAGCTCGGCGAGCACGAGGCCGAGCTTCACGCGACGCTCCGCCTGCTCCTTGAACATTTCACCCGGAATCGGCGCGTTCTGCGCGTTCGGCACGCCACGTTGCACGAGATCCTGGCGCGCCATTTCGACGAGACGCTGCTGATCCTGTTCGATGAGCGCGTTCGGCACGTCGAGTTCGGAGATCTTGAGCAGCGCGTCCATGACCTGATTCTTCACGACAGCCTGCGTACGGCGCTTCGCTTCGCGCTCGAGATTATCCTTGATCTCGCCGCGCATCTTCGTGAGATCGCCGTCTTCGATGCCGAGCGACTTTGCGAACTCGGCGTCGATCTCGGGCAGATGCGGCCACTCGATCTTCTTCATCGTGATCGTGAATTGCGCGGTCTTGCCGGCCACTTCCTTGCCGTGATAGTCGTCCGGGAACTTGAGATCGAATTCGCGCGATTCGCCGACTTTCAGACCGAGTGCGGCCTTTTCGAATTCCGGCAGCATCCGGCCTTCACCGAGCACGAACGCGAAGTCTTCCGCGCTGCCGCCCTCGAATGCAGCGCCATCGAGCTTGCCGACGAAGTCGACCGTTACGCGGTCGCCGTCTTTGGCCGCCGTGTCCGCGCCGCCGTCGCCATGCGCGCCGGCTTCGCCGCGCGCGTGATAGTGCACGCGCTGCTTGCGCAGGATGTCGAGCGTGCGATCGATTTCAGCATCGCTGATCGTGGTCGTGGTGCGCTCGATTTCGGCGGTCGCCACGTCGCCGAGCTGCACTTCCGGATAAACCTCGAAGGTCGCGTCGAACGCGTACGCGCTCTCGTCCGCATCGGTCTTCGGGGCGAAGCTCGGCTGACCGGCCACGCGCAGATTCTCCGCACGGCTGATGTCGAAGAATTCCTTGCCGACCTTGTCGCTCAGCACTTCGGCTTCGACCTGGCCGGCGTACTGCTGAGTGACCATCTTGAGCGGCACCTTGCCCGGACGGAAGCCGGGCATGCGCACATTCTTCGCCAGTTGACGGATGCGCGAATCCACTTCTTTCTGCACGGCGTCCTTCGGCAGGGAAATCGTCACGCGGCGTTCGAGCTTGCCGAGGTTCTCAACAACGTTAGCCATGGCTTCAATCGTCCTAAAATTATTCGAGCGAATCAGTTATCTTTTCTGCGCCTTCCGCCGACGTCCGAATTGCCGACACTCTTGAACATCGAGTACCGCTTCGGCGTCGCTCCTCGTTCTCATCGCTTGCACACCAGCCCGAACCAGCGCGGCGCCGGCCTGGTGCCGATCTGTTGCCGACTGCACGCGTGTGAGACACCCGGGTGGCGAATCGGTTGCACGCTGCGGACTGCACGCCTCGCGCGGACGCAGTTTGGGTCAGAGAGCCAAATATTTTACCAAACTATTTGCGCCGCCCACTGCGAATCGACGTCGAGCGGACAACGGCGGCGTTTGCCGGTCATTTTGCGGCCGGCTCGCAGACGGTTTGCGCAACCGGACTGCGACCGCGCGTGCCCGATGTTCTTCACGTGTTCCTGTGTGGGCCAGAAGAACTTCGCGAACCCATCGCGCAATCCTATGCAGCGTCTTTCATCGCTTCGCGCAACCTGCGTTCGCGCGGCGATGCGCGCTATGCCGTCCGGCCTATTCAGTCGCGGGCGCCATGCTGCTAAGCTAGCGGACGCGGTCGGGCAAGCCGGCCTGTCAATCATCGTCCGTGCTGCGCACTCCGGCCACAACTCAAATCACGAAGAGACATCATGCCTAATCCGTCGTCCGCGCCTCACGCCGCGCCCGTTGTTGTCATCGCTCCCGATTCGTTCAAAGGCTCGCTGAACGCCGAAGAAGTCGCACAGGCGATCGCCGACGGCATCCGCCGCGCGCGCGCGGACGCGAACATTCGCATTTGCCCGATGGCCGACGGCGGCGAAGGCACGCTCGACGCGATGCTGTCGCGCGGCGGCGAGCGCCGCATGCTGACCGTGCGCGGCGCGGCCGGCACAGCGCGAGATGCGGCGACGGGTCTCGTCGGCGACGGCAGCGCGATCATCGAAACGGCGGAAGTGGTGGGCATTACCGATCCGGTCGGCATGGGCGTGCCGGTCGAAGACCGCAGCACGCGCGGCATGGGCGAAGCGATACGCGCACTGCTCGACGAAGGCGTGCGCCGCTTCTATGTCGCACTCGGCGGAAGCAGCACCAACGACGGCGGCGCGGGTCTGCTAGTCGGCCTTGGCCTCAAGATTTTCGATGCACACGGCAACGAACTCGAACCGACGCCGCAGCGGCTCGCGCTCGCCACGCGCGTCGATGCATCGCAACTCGACGCGCGGCTTGCCGAAGCCGCCTTCATCGGCATGTCCGACGTCGACAACCCGCTCACCGGCGACCATGGCGCAACCGCGGTGTTCGGCCCGCAAAAAGGCGTGAAGCCCGATCAGGTCATCGCGCTCGACGCCGCCCTCGCCCGCTTTGCCGATCTGCTCGAGCCGGCGCTTGCGCGCAACGCACGCAACCTGCCAGGCGCGGGCGCGGCCGGCGGCCTCGGCTTCGCGCTGCATATGCTCGGCGCGCAGTTCGAACCGGGCGCCGAAGTGGTCGCGCGGCAAATCGGTCTCGACGATGCCTTGCAGGGCGCGGACTGGCTCATTACCGGCGAAGGCCGCTCGGATGTGCAAACGCTGCACGGCAAGGCGCCTTTCATCGCATGCCGCCATGCGCGGGCGGCCGGCGTGCCTGCTACGCTGCTTTCAGGCGCGATCGATCCGGCGGCGCTACCACGACTCACGGAACACTTCAGTGGATGCTTTTCGCCCGCGCCTGGACCGATCACACTCGAGACCGCGATACGCGACGCGGCGCGTTTGCTCGCGAACGAAGCCGAGCAATTGACGCGTCTGCGATACGACATGCGCGGCATGCGTTGACCCGCGCAGCGGATGCGGCAACAATCACAGCGCTACGACCGCATTCACTCCCAACAGGAAGACCATGAAGGCCTCCGATAAAGCCGGACTCGAGCAGTTTCTGACGTATCGTCTGCACATACTCAACAAACTCTCCGAGCGCGGCATCAGTGATCGTTATCTGGAGAAGCTTGGCGTGACGTTGCCTGAGGCGCGCGTGATTGCATCGGTTGGCTCGTTCGGTCCGTTTTCGATCATGGACCTCGCGCGCCATGCAAATCTCGACAAAAGTCAGGCGAGCCGGGCCGCTGAAGCGCTGATCAAGCAGGGGCTCGTGCAACGCGAAGCCAGCGACGACGACGGACGGGTCGTGCTCGTTTCGCTGACCACCGAAGGACGCGCGCTCTATCGCAAGGTGATGCCGATCGCGCGCAAGTGGAACAGCGATCTGTTCGACTGCCTCGACGAACGCGAAAAAGCGATGCTCGGCGCGACACTCGACAAGGTCATCGATGCAGCGCTCGAGCGCAACGAACCGTAGAGACGCGGCCAGGCTTTCTGCTTCAGGTCGCGTCGTTCAAACCCCGCTGTCGTTCAAAGCCCACTATTCGCCGCTCGTTGCCGCAGCAATCCGAGCACCGCATCGCAAAACGGCGTCGGCACATCGAGCTTGCGGCCCAGTTCCGGAAACACCCCGAGAATGGGCTCGACTTCGAGCGGGCGGCCTGCTTCGAAGTCCTGCAGCATCGACGTCCTGAACGCGCCGAGCTTGCGCGTGATCGCGAGACGTTCGGGCGGACTCATGCCCGCCGACAGCCCGAGCCGCGTGCCGATCGACGCGGCCTCTTCCATCATCCGCAGCACGAGCGCGTGCGTCAGCGGATCGTCGAGCAGACGGTCCGCGGTCGAGCCGGTCAACGCGCTCAGCGGATTCATGTTCATGTTGCCCCACAGCTTCGTCCATATGTCGGTGCGAATCGCTTCGGACAGCACGACATCGAAACCGCCGATGCGCATCGCATCCGCGAACATGGTTGCCTGCTCGCTCATCAGGCTATTGGGATTGCCATCCGGCGCGCCGACGATCAACTGGTTGCCACGTCCGCGGCGCACGACGCCCGGCGCGTCGGTCGATGAAGACAGATGCACGACGCAGCCGATCGAGCGTGTCGGCGGCAAGGCCGCCGACACGCTGCCCCCCGGATCGACGGCCTCGATGATCTGGTTATCGAGCGGCCCGGCGAAGCCGTGAGTGAACCACCAGGGCAAGCCGTTCATCGCGGCAACGATCGCGGTGCGCGGCCCGATCATTGGCTGCAAACTCGCGGCAATGGCAGGCAGCGTCTGCGCCTTGAGCGCAATCACGACGTAGTCCTGCACATCGAACGCATCCGGCGCATCGCCGGCATTCACGCGCACGACGGATTCGCAGGAGCCGTCGATCACCCTGAGCCCGTCCGTGCGCAACGCATCGAGCGTCTTGCCGCGCGCGAGCACGCTAACCGAATGGCCGGCGCGCACCGCCGCCGCTGCGATCAGACCGCCGATCGCGCCCGCGCCGACAACCGCCGTGCGAACGGGCTGTCGGACGGCTCGCTGCGCTGCCGCGTGGATGGATTGCGACTCGGAACTCATCGCGTATCACTCCTTGTATGACGCATCGATACGATCGATCTGCCTCGCAACGCATGCAAGAGATCGGCGCCCACGCCCTGGCGCGAATCGGATGCCAGTGCATCGCACGTGTTGCGCGCGGCGATATGGTCGGTGATTGCACGCGCCGTGCCCAGCGTTGCGACACCGGGTTGCACTTCGCAGGCGCGATTGGAGGGACCGCGGCCGCACGCGATTCTGCGCCCGGTTCTGCAAACGATACTCACGAGATTCCACGCATTCGTTCGGTGTTCGGCGCAATGCGAGCCGGAAGATTGACCAGAAAATGTCTGCCAGGCCGGGAACGCCCATTCGCCAACGGACCATGTGCATCGCGAGCATCAAGCAGACGGCTCGCGCGCGGCTGGCGTTGCGGTCGCCGCAGCATAGGCCAAACTGGTTGCACGCGCAACGAAAATGCGAACTGCACGCGACCTGTTCTTCAACGTACTTTCAGCAAATCGTAATACACGCTTGTTAGCATGTTGACCCCCTTCCCGTTATTTGATTTTCAGAGGACTCAGGATGAAGAAGGTTTTACTGGCGCTGGTTGCCGTCGCGGCCGGAATGGGCAGCATCTCGTCCGCATTCGCTTACGACCACCATCACGAAGTGTGCCACAAGGTGCGCGTCCATCATCATTGGGAGCGTCGCTGCCATCGCTGATCGTCGGTGCAGTTCGCGCGATGTGATTCACGAGATGTGACCGCATTCAACCCCGCGTCATGCGGGGTTTTTTGTCGATGCGGATTCGGGCTCGGATTCCGTTCCCGGCAATGCCGACAGCCGCGTGACGCTGCCCGGCGAAACGGCAAAATCGCGTACCACCGCATTCGTGTGCGCGCTGTCCTGGGTCATGCCGAAATAGAAGCCGAGCACCTGTTTCGCTTCGCTGAGCACGTAACCGATTAGCGTGCCGATCGTCAGCGCGGCGGTCGTGTCCTTGATCTCGTCATAAGCGTGGCCGCCGAGCACCGCCCACACGATGTAAGTGGTCAGCGCCATCAGCACGATGGCAAGCAGCGGCCGCATGAAGTCTTTTGGCTGCTGCGCGGCAAGCTTGCGCGCGCTGTCGCGGTCGGCCGCTTCGGCCTGATAGGAGTTCAGCGAGAACTGCATGCGGTTCTGCTCCTGCTGCACGAGCAGTTGCTGCATCTGGGTCTTGTTCGCGAGTTCGGCTTCCTTGAGTTTTTCAAGCGATGCCGGGTCGGCCTCGAGCGCCTTGCTGACCGCATCGGGCGTGTTCTCGGTGCCAAGCGCGCTTGCAACGAGCGCGCCGGCCAGTCCGCCGATCGGGCCGCCGAGCGCCGTGCCGAGAATCGGCGCCGCCTTGCCGACAGCGTTGGCAATGTCTTTCCAGTCCATCGAAGTCCCTCGGGTGCGATTGGGTAGCGCGTCGCAGACGAACGCGTCATCCGTTAAGGACGTTGCGCGTGAATTCTGTGAACTGGATGGAGTCGGTTAGCGGCCCGCACGCGATGCCGGGCAGTGCGACCGAACCGCGCGACCGAACCGCGCGACCGAACCGCGCGCAGCGCCGCTCAGCCGCGCCGCGCGGCGCGCCACGCGACCCACAGCTTGCGGATCGGCGTCAACGCAATGCGCTGATGCAGCACCTGATACCCGTCGCGCTCGATCTCATCGAGCAGCGCAAGCGCAAGCGCGGCGAGCGCGCGCAGCGTGCGCTGCGAGCGACGTTCGGCGCCGGGCAGCGCTGCAAGCGCGGTATCGATCGCGTCGCGAGCGCGCGTGGTCTGAAAGCGCATCAGGTCGGTGAATGCTTCGCTATACCGGCGGTTGATCAGGTCAGCGGCCGTCACATTGAAGCGCTGCATCTCGTCGATCGGGATATAGATGCGGCCATGACGCGCATCGTTGCCCAACTCGACGACAAACTGCGCGAGCATCAATGCCTGCCCGAGCGGCGCCGCCCAGCTTGCCGCCGCCTGCGGATCTTTCGCGGTCGCGCGCGCGACCACCGACGCAAACGTGCCGCCGACGCTATCGACATAGCGGCGCAGATTCGGGTAGTCGAGGTAGCGGGCCTGATCAAGATCCATCTCGAAGCCGGCAAGCAGTGTCTGTAGCGCCGGGTACTCGGTGTGAACGCCCGGCCAGTGCGCGGCCAGCGCCTTCGACACCGGATGCGACGGCTCGCCAGCCGCAAGCGCGGCGGCTTCCTTGTGCCACCATGCAAGCTTCGTGCGGCCGACGGTCGGATCGCTCGTTTCCTTTACCGTTTCTTCGAACTCGCGACGCAGCGCGAAGAGCGCAGTAAGCAGCGGCTGCCGCGCAACCGGCGCTTGTCTGAGCGCGTAGTAGATGCTCGACCCGGGAGGCGCCGCTTTCTGCTGGCAATAGTCGTCGAAATTCACGGGATGGCAGTGTCGGTGCGGTTTGGGCGCGATGTTGCGTAAAGGGTGATGACCGGGCGAAGCGTACCGAAGTGGACGCCGGCAAGGCAGGCGCCCCGATGCCGCCGCGTCGCCCCGCTTGGCGAGTCGAAAATTGTAGCATTGCGCGCGATCGCAAGTTGCAGACAAGCGCATGCCGATCGGGTAGAATCTCGCGCTCACGCTTTCGACCATGCCGTGTCGGTGCACGATGCGGTAGAAGACTGGCAAAAACCCAGCAATCACGACGAGAACACGCACTGGCTTTTGCGCCCCGGCATTTTTTGTCGGGGCGACAAAAACATCGGGCGCGATGCGCCCGGCGGCGAGGATGGCGAAATTGGTAGACGCACCAGGTTTAGGTCCTGACGCCCGCAAGGGTGTGCGGGTTCGAGTCCCGCTCCTCGCACCAGAAAGCGCATGAAAACCCGATGGGCTTCGCCCATCGGCTCCCGACGTCTTCCATCTCCTTGACGTCTTTAACTTCTCGGACACGCAGGCCTCAGACACGCAGTAGAGGCAGCGGCTCGAAGTAGCGTTCGAGCACGACGGCCGCATCGCATCCCCAGCACGACCGCAGCACGGTCGCATAAAGACATCTGAAGTCGACCGCCATCGGCAGATTGCCGTTCCCATCCAGTTGCGACAGCGACGGCGGCGCGCCGTACAGACCGCCGCGCACCCGGCCGCCGAGCACGAAGTGAGGCGCGCTGCTGCCATGCTCCGTGCCGCCGTTATCGTTTTCACGAGGGTGCCGACCGAACTCCGAGCTGGTCATGACAAGCGTGTCATCCCAGAGACCCAGTTCGAGCAGCGCCGCATGCAACGCGTCGATGCCTCGAGCGAGCTGCGCGAGCAGCGCTGCATGCCGCTCGCGCTGATTGAAATGCGTGTCGAAGCCGTTCAATGTGATCCGAATCACCGCGGCATCAGGCTTGCCTTGCGCACCGAGCACCGCACCGAGCGACGATGGCATTGGCGCCGTTGCGATATGTGAAGCACCGGCAAGCGGCCCGAACTCCGCACTACCGACGACGAGACCCCCGCCGCACATCGCGTGGTCCGCTCCGGCTTGCGCAAACGCGCGCGCAACCCAGCCCTCGCGCAAATACCGATGCGCGTCGGACGCGGTGTCCCAGATCTCCGTCGCGCGAAAGTGCGACAGATTGAATTGCGGATAGCCGAGCCCTTGCACGATGGCAAGTTGACCGTTTTGCCAGAGCGGCATCAACGGATCGAGCGCCGGATGCAGTGCCGCGCGTTCGCTGATTGGCAGTACCGTGTCGCGACTCACTGCGACACGTGGACGCAGTTGATAGTAGAGCGGGTCGGCATAGGGCACGACCGTATTGAGCCCGTCGTTGCCGCCTTTGAGTTCGACCAGGACAAGCAGTTTGCGACCGCTGGCCGCAGACGTTGAAATAGCGTTCGTCGAGACATCGATGCAGCCCGAACCAGAATTTCCCGCGCGCATCAGCGCAGCGCCGAACGACATGGGTGGCAACGCAAACGCTGCTGCAGCAGCGGCCGCCGTCGAAAGGAACTCGCGTCGCTTCATGCCGTGTCTCGCTCCGTTATCGAAGAGGCATTGCCCGCCAACCGGCAAACAACATACGCCCGGTAGGCAAGCCCCGCTTAAGAAACACAGTCAGCGCTTGTACAGTTCGCGTACCGCGTCTTCGATGTGCTGCCGCAACAGCCGTCGTTCTTCGGGTGTCATATGGCCATCGCGACGGCGTTGATCGAGGTCGGGCGGCACTGCCGTGCGCACGATCGGGTCGGAAGCCGGTGTTTCTGCAGGCGGTTTGCGCTGCGAATGGTAGGTCCGTGAACGCGAATGCGGTTCAGGACGTGCGGGACGTGAAGCGGGATGAGGAGGAGCGGCGCGGTCGGCAACTGGCGGGGGATCGGCAAACACAGGTGGGCTCAAAACGGCCGCGAACGCGCTCGCTGCTGCCAGCGCAATCATGCTCAGGCGCACGTTCGGCCAAACCCCTCCCTTCATCTTGTTCCCTTCGTGACGCAGCAACCGGCTTCCTCAAATGCGTATGGTGATTCCGGCAAAAACCGGGCGCGAAAGTTTTGGTCTTGTGAAGTATCTACCGAACAGGCGCAAACAGTAAAGGAGTGTAAGCGCGCCCGCTTTACGCCGTGCCACAGGCCGGGTAAATTTTGTAACTGACTGTTACTCGATAAATGCCTCAAAGGCGTTCCCCTTTGTAATCGCGCTAAGATGCCGACCATGGAAACCAAAAACCCTTCGAAAATCCTCGTCGTCGACGACGACCCGCGCTTGCGCGATCTGCTGCGCCGCTACCTTGGCGAGCAGGGTTTCAACGTATATGTCGCGGAGAACGCGCCGTCGATGAACAAGCTTTGGGTTCGCGAGCGCTTCGATCTGCTGGTGCTCGACCTGATGCTGCCTGGCGAGGACGGGCTCTCCATCTGCCGCCGGCTGCGCGGCAGCAACGACCGCACGCCGATCATCATGCTGACGGCGAAGGGCGAGGACGTCGACCGCATCGTCGGCCTCGAGATGGGTGCGGACGATTATCTGCCCAAACCGTTCAACCCCCGCGAACTCGTCGCGCGCATTCATGCGGTGCTGCGGCGCCAGTCGCCGTCCGAATTGCCGGGCGCGCCGTCCGAGACGTCCGAAGTATTCGAGTTCGGCGAGTTTGCGCTGAATCTCGCCACGCGAACGCTCACGAAGGCCGGCCAGGAAATCCCGCTCACCACCGGCGAGTTCTCGGTATTGAAGGTGTTCGCCCGCCATCCGCGCCAGCCGCTGTCGCGCGAAAAACTGATGGAGCTCGCGCGTGGCCGCGAATACGAAGTCTTCGATCGCAGTCTCGATGTGCAGATTTCACGTCTGCGCAAGCTGATCGAACCGGATCCGGGCAGTCCCCGCTTTATCCAGACCGTCTGGGGTCTCGGATACGTGTTCATTCCTGACGGCGCGGCCTGAATTTGCTCGCTGCGTGGAGTCTGTTCTTCGATAAGAAGGCCGCATGCGGATCGACCGGCGCCTCCTGACGCTCGCGTTCGGCGGCCTCTTCTGGCGGACGTTTCTGCTGATCGCGCTGTTGATCGCGGTCAGTCTCGCCGCATGGTTTCAGAGCTTTCGCGTGATCGAGCGCGAGCCGCGTGCACAGCGGGTCGCGCTGCAGCTCGTCGCGATCGTGAAGCTCACGCGCACCGCATTGCTCTACTCCGATCCCGATCTTCGTCGCGCGCTTCTGCAAGATCTCGAGAGCAACGAAGGCGTGCGCGTGTATCCGCGCGAAACCACCGATAAATACAAGCTGCAGCCGGACGAATCGCTAAACCGTCTGATCGAGCACGACATCCGCGGGCGGCTTGGCGACGATACGATCATCGCGCAGTCGGTAAACGACATCCCCGGCGTCTGGATCAGCTTCAAGATCGACGACGACGATTACTGGGTCGCGCTCGATCGCGATCAGCTCGATAACGTAACGGGCCTGCAATGGGCCGGCTGGGGCATATTCGCGCTCGCGCTATCGCTATTCGGCGCGGCGTTCATCACGAGCCTCGTGAACCGGCCGTTCGCGCGTCTCGCGATGGCGGCACGCAGGGTCGGTTCCGGGCAGGCGCCGGAGCAACTACCCGAACGCGGCCTCGGCGTGGCAGCCGAAACCAATCGAAGCTTCAACCAGATGGTGCGCGATCTCGATCAGCTCGAAGCCGACCGCGCGCTGATGCTCGCCGGCATCTCGCATGATCTGCGCACGCCGCTTGCTCGCTTAAGGCTCGAGACGGAGATGAGCCCGTCCGATCAGACGACCAAAGACGCAATGATCGACGACATCGAACAGATGGATATGATCATCGGGCGCTTCCTCGATTACGCGCGCCCGGTGCAGCGGATGCCCGAGCCCGTCGATCTGTCGGTCATCGCGGGAGAGCTGGCGGCGCGAATGTCGACCGAGGATGGAATCCGGCTGATTACGCGCCTCGCGCCCTCGGCCGTCATCGAAGCGGACGAAACCGATATCCGGCGCGTGGTCGGCAATCTGATCGAGAACGCGCGCAAGTACGGGCTGAGCGAAGAGGACGGCATTCCGCACGTCATTCTCGAAACGCGCGTATCGCATTCGCGCGTCGAGCTGTCCGTCGTCGACGAAGGGCCTGGCATTCCGGAAGACCAACTCGCGCTTGTCACACGACCGTTCTACCGTGTCAATTCGGCGCGCACGCAGGCGAACGGAACCGGGCTCGGCATGGCGATCGTGCAGCGGCTCGTCGGCCGGTATCGCGGCGCACTGCGGCTGCGCAACCGGACGCCGGGTCCAGGCCTCGAGGTGACGATCGAATTTCCGCTCGCCAGGAGCAGCTGAACCGGGCCGAAGCGGCAGATCTTTCAGCATTTGGTAGCGTTGGTCGCAGCGTTAATCGGAAGTTTCTGCTTTTTCCGTTTTGCCCCCATATAAAAACAAGATTGACTCGGAATGAATCCGAAAACAATCGCTTGGGTGCACACTATCGGTGCGTTGAAGAAAATCTATCCGGTTCGTTAGTGAAAAACTATTGACCACAAATAGCAATAGAGTTATAGTTTTGTCTGTGGGACGCAGCGCATGGCTAGAGCGCCCAGCGGTGAGCCCAGCGCGCGGCGCTACCCGATCCGTTTCGTCTGGGCGGTTACGGCTTTCCGGCAATCGCCATTTTTGAATCACCTCGCTTTTTACTGGCTTTTGGCCCGCTTTTTACCGTTTGCCACTTTCACATAGGAGTGTCTGCATGAAAACCATCGGCGATAAACTCGAAGCTTTCACCGTCACCGCTGCCAAGCCTGGCTTTAACCACCACGAAGAGAACGGCGTGTCGGCGTTCGAAGAAATCACCGAACAGTCGTTCCCGGGCAAGTGGAAGATCATCTATTTCTATCCGAAGGACTTCACGTTCGTCTGCCCGACGGAAATCGTCGAATTCGCCAAGCTCTCGAAAGATTTTGAAGAGCGTGACGCCGTTCTGCTCGGCGGCAGCACCGACAACGAATTCGTGAAGCTCGCATGGCGCCAGGCGCATAAGGACCTCGACAAGCTGAACCACTACTCGTTCGGCGACGTCAAGGGCGAACTGGTCGACCAGCTCGGCGTGCGCGACCGCGAAGCTGGCGTGGCACTGCGTGCTACGTTCATCGTCGATCCGGACAACACGATCCAGCACGTTTCGGTCAATAACCTGAACGTTGGTCGTAGCCCGGCGGAAATCCTGCGTATTCTGGACGGCCTGCAAACGGACGAACTGTGCCCGTGCAACCGCGCAGTCGGCGGCGCCACGCTGTAAGCCATTGCAGCTGAAAGCCCGCTAAGCTTGAAAAAGCCGGCGGGCTTTTTTATCGGCAACTCGATAGGAGATATCTATGGAATTCTTGTCCGCGATCAAAGAACTTGTCCCCGACTACGCGAAGGACATCCGTCTGAACCTCGACGGCACGATTGCGCGCTCGTCGCTCGAAGGCAATGACGCAGTCGGCGTCGCGCTTGCTGCAGCGTTCGCATCGAAGAGCCCGGCGCTCATCTCTGCGATCCGCAACGCGGGCGTGCTGTCGCCCGAAGAAACCAACGGTGCGCTGACGGCGGCCGCGTTGATGGGCATGAACAACGTCTGGTATCCGTACGTCGAGATGACGGATAACGCGGACCTGAAGGGGCAGCCGGCAGGTCTGCGGATGAACGCCTACGCGTCGCATGGCGGTGTCGACAAGCGCCGCTTCGAAATGTACGCGCTGGCTGCGTCGATCATCGGCAAGTGCCACTTCTGTGTGAAGTCGCACTTCGACACGCTGCTCAAGGAAGGCATGAGCTCGACGCAGCTGCGCGACGTCGGCCGGATTGCGGCCGTGGTCAATGCGGCGGCGCTCGTGATTGCTGCTGAAGACAAATAAGGGCAATTAAGGGCAAATAAGCGACCCGGATACGCCGCACAAGCGAGCGACGCAAACCGGCAACGCGAGCTCACTGCGGCAACAACGTGCACTCTCGCGCGCGGCGGTACACGATACCGCCGCGCCTGAAGCGAAAACGCCACGCATGATCTGCGTGGCGTTCTCCTTTTCATGGACGCGTTCGAGGCAGCGGCGCGCCGCGCGCGCCCGGGCCGGCGCGCGGATTCAGGCGGCACATCGCCGCATCAACGCGTCAACAACACCGCGGCCTGCGCCTCGATCCCGTCGCCCCGCCCGAGGTAACCGAGTTTCTCGTTGGTCTTCGCCTTCACGTTGACGCGCTCGAGCGGCAGTTGCAGATCCGCCGCGATATTCGCGCGCATCGCGTCGATATGCGGCGCGAGCTTAGGCGCCTGCGCGATCACCGTGCTGTCGACATTCGCGATCGAGAAGCCCGCGCGCGCGATGCGCGCCGCGCATTCGCGCAGCAGCACGCGGCTGTCGGCGCCGGCAAATTCCTTGTCGGTGTCGGGAAAATGACGGCCGATGTCGCCAAGCGACGCGGCGCCGAACAGCGCATCGGTAATCGCATGCAGCAGCACGTCGGCGTCCGAATGGCCGAGCAGACCGCGCTCGTAAGGCACGGTCACGCCGCCGATGATGAGCGGCCGGCCCGGCACGAGCGCGTGCACGTCGTAGCCTTGTCCGATTCTGAAATCCATAGTGGGTCCGTTGTAGCGAGTACGTCGTTTTTATGAAGAAGCCGCGTTGAGCGTGGCCGCCGGGCGGCTCAGGATCGCGTCCGCGAGATCGAAGTCTTCCGGGTAGGTGACCTTGAAGTTACGCAGGCTCCCTTGCACGAGCCGCGGCGCGTGGCCGATCCATTCGATTGCGCTCGCCTCGTCGGTCAGATCGTGGCCGTCCTGCTGCGCACGCAGGATCGCCTCGCGCAGCATGCCGATGCGGAACATCTGCGGCGTCTGCGCCTGCCAGAGCCCGTCGCGGCCCTCGGTGCGCGAGATGCGCGTATCGGTGTCGGGCGCGATGCGCTTGAGCGTATCGGCGACCGGCAACGCCATGATGCCGCCGATCGCATCGTCCTTCAGCGCATCGACGAGCGAGCGGATCAGCGCGGGCGTGATGCCGGGACGCGCGGCGTCGTGCACGAGCACCCAGTCGCTGTCGTGCGCGCCGAACTCGGCGAGCGCATGCAGCCCGTTCAGCACCGACGCCTGACGCGACGCGCCGCCGCAACGCCGCACCGCGAAGCGCAAACCGCTGAAGCGGCGCGCGTCGAAATGCTCGTCGTTCGGCGCGAGCACGACGAGCGTCTGCGAAAACTCGCTGCACGCATCGAATGCAGCCAGCGAGTAATGCAGCATGTCGCGTCCGGCGACGCTTCGATATTGCTTGGGCATCGGCGCGCCGGAGCGGCTGCCGGTGCCCGCACCGGGAATCAGGGCAAACAGGCGGGGAGTCACAGAACGGACGGTGCAAAGTCAAAGTGAAGGTCGGATTTTATAATAGGTCTTTCGTCCGCACGTCCCGACACGCGTAAACTTGCCGTTTCTGTCGCGCTGCAGTCGATGCCTGCTCCGAAGTCTGCTCAAAGTCCGCACGAAGCGAGCCCTGACGCTACCCCGACGTTACTTCATAAAACGGCCGTTCTTCCTTATTTATGTCCGACACCGCCGCATCCCCGTCGAATCCGCCGCAAGCCGCTTCTCCGCAGGAGAATGGCCCCGGGCGGCCCGCCGCCCAATGGAATCCCCCCGTCGCGCTCGTCAAAGCCGGCCAGCGTTTCGCGTTCGACGGCTCGCAAGGCTCCGCCGACGCGCTGCTGATCGCCCGCTATCACCTCGCGTACCACTCGCAGTTGCCGCTCCTCGCGGTGGTCTGCGCGAGCGCGGTCGACGCGCAGCGTCTGTCGCAGGAAATCCCGTACTTCGCGCCGAATGCCCGTGTGCGGCTGCTGCCCGACTGGGAAACGCTTCCGTACGACACGTTTTCACCGCACCAGGATCTGGTCTCGGAGCGGCTCGCGACGCTGCACGACCTCGGCGAAGGCCGCTGCGACATCCTGCTCGTACCGGCTACCACGGCGCTCTACCGCATGCCGCCCGCGTCCTTCATGGCCGCCTACACGTTCGCGTTCGCGCAGGGCGAGCGCCTCGACGAAGCGAAACTGAAAGCGCAGCTCACGCTGGCCGGCTACGAGCACGTCAGCCAGGTCATGCGCCCCGGCGAATACTGCGTGCGCGGGTCGCTGATCGACCTGTTTCCGATGGGCTCGCCGCTGCCATACCGGCTCGACCTGTTCGACGATCAGGTCGACTCGATCCGCGCGTTCGATCCCGACACGCAGCGCAGCCTGTACCCCGTGCGCGACGTGCGTCTGCTGCCGGGCCGCGAGTTTCCGTTCGACGAAGCGTCGCGCACGGCATTTCGCAGCCGCTGGCGCGAAGTGTTCGAGGGCGATCCGAGCCGGGCGTCGATCTACAAGGACATCGGCAATGGCGTACCGTCGGCCGGTATCGAGTATTACCTGCCGCTCTTTTTCGAAGACACCGCCACCCTCTTCCACTATCTCCCCGACGGCTCGCATCTGGTGTTCACGGGCGACCTCGACGCCGCCATCAAACGCTTCACCGCCGACACCCGGCAACGCTTCAACTTCCTGTCGCACGATCGCGACCGGCCGATTCTCGAGCCGCAGCGGCTCTTTCTGTCCGATGAAGATTTCTTCACGCTCGCGAAGCCGTTCGCGCGCCTGACACTGCCCGCGAAAGCCGAGGGCGGCTGGGCCGCGCCGCTGCCGAACCTCGCGATCGACCGTCACGCGGAAAATCCCATCACGGCATTGCGCGCGTATCTCGACACGACGCCGAATCGCGTGCTGTTCGCAGTGGAGTCGGCGGGGCGCCGCGAAACGATCGCGCAGTTGCTCGCGGAAAACGATCTGCGCGGTGGCTCAGTCGACAGCTTCGAAGCGTGGCTCGCCGCCGATGTGCGGTTCGCGCTCGGCGTCGCCCCCCTCGCGAGCGGCTTTGCGTTGCCGGGCGAAGGCATCGCGATCATCACCGAAACCGAGCTTTACGGGCCGCTCGCGCGCCGTGTGGGACGCCGCCGCCAGGAACAGGCGAGCAACGTCGATTCGATGGTGCGCGACCTGTCCGAACTGAAGGTCGGCGATCCGGTCGTGCATGCGCAGCACGGCATCGGCCGCTATATGGGCCTCGTGACGATGGATCTCGGCGAAGGCGAAACCGAGTTTCTGCACCTCGAATACGCGGGCGAAAGCAAGCTATACGTGCCGGTCTCCCAGCTGCACGTGATCTCGCGCTATAGCGGCGCGGACCCGGAAAGCGCACCGCTGCACGCGTTGGGCTCGGGCCAGTGGGAGAAGGCAAAGCGCAAGGCCGCGCAGCAGATTCGCGATACGGCCGCCGAATTGCTGAATCTGTACGCACGCCGCGCGGCACGCGAAGGCCACGCGTTCAAGCTCGATCCGCGCGACTATGTGAAGTTCGCCGAAAGCTTCGGCTTCGAGGAAACGCCGGACCAGGCCGCGGCGATCGCCGCCGTGATCGGCGATATGACGAGCGGCAAGCCGATGGACCGGCTTGTCTGCGGCGACGTCGGTTTCGGCAAGACCGAAGTCGCGCTGCGCGCCGCATTCATTGCGGTGATGGGCGGCAAACAGGTCGCGCTGCTGTCGCCGACCACGCTGCTCGCCGAGCAGCACACGCAGACATTCAGCGACCGCTTCTCCGACTGGCCCGTGCGCATCGCCGAACTGTCCCGCTTCAAGACCACGAAGGAAGTCAACGCGGCGATCCAGCAGATCAACGAAGGCAGCGTCGACATCGTGATCGGCACGCACAAGCTGCTTTCGTCGGAAGTGCAGTTCAAGCGGCTCGGGCTCGTGATCATCGATGAAGAGCATCGTTTCGGCGTACGTCAGAAGGAGGCGCTCAAAGCGCTGCGTGCCGAAGTGGACGTGCTCACGCTGACCGCGACGCCGATTCCGCGCACGCTCGGCATGGCGCTCGAAGGCTTGCGCGACTTCTCCGTAATCGCCACGGCGCCGCAAAAGCGGCTCGCGATCAAAACCTTCGTGCGCCGCGAGGAAGACAGCGTGATTCGCGAGGCGATGCTGCGCGAGCTCAAGCGCGGCGGCCAGGTTTACTTTTTGCATAACGAAGTGGAGACGATCGAGAATCGCCGCGCGATGCTCGAGGCGCTCGTGCCCGAAGCGCGCATCGCCGTCGCACACGGACAGATGCACGAACGCGAACTCGAACGCGTGATGCGCGATTTCGTCGCGCAGCGCGCCAACGTGCTGCTGTGTACGACGATCATCGAGACCGGCATCGACGTGCCGAGCGCGAACACCATTCTGATTCACCGCGCCGACAAGTTCGGCCTCGCGCAATTGCACCAGTTGCGCGGCCGTGTCGGCCGTTCGCATCACCAGGCTTACAGCTATCTGCTCGTGCACGATCCGCAGGGACTCACGAAGCAGGCGCAGCGGCGCCTCGAAGCGATTCAGCAGATGGAAGAGCTCGGCGCAGGCTTCTATCTCGCGATGCACGACCTCGAAATTCGCGGCACCGGCGAAGTGCTCGGCGACAAGCAGTCGGGCGAAATTCACGAGATCGGTTTCCAGCTATACACCGACATGCTCAACGATGCCGTCAAGGCGCTGAAGGACGGCAAGGAGCCCGATCTCACCTCGCCGCTCGCGGCGACGACCGAAATCAATCTGCACGCGCCCGCGATTCTGCCCGCCGATTACTGCGGCGACGTGCAGGAACGCCTGTCGCTCTACAAGCGGCTTGCCAATTGCGAGCACAACGATTCGATCGACGGCATCCAGGAAGAACTGATCGACCGCTTCGGCAAGATGCCGCCGCAAGCGCATGCGCTCGTCGAAACGCACCGGCTGCGGCTCGCGGCACGGCCGCTCGGCATTTCGAAGATCGATGCGGGGGAAGCCGTGATCGCGCTGCAATTCATCCCGAACCCGCCGGTCGACGCGATGCGCATCATCGACATGGTTCAGAAGCACAAGCACATCAAGCTGGCGGGACAGGACAAGCTGCGCATCGAAACGCGCAGCCCCGATCTCGCGGTGCGCGTCGCGACCGTCAAGGAGACGTTGCGTGCGCTCGGTGCGCCGGCGCGAGGCGCGGCCGGTCAGCGCGCGACCGCGCAATGAGGCTGCGATGAAGGACGCAGCGGGGAGCGGCCACGGCGAAACGCGCGCAAACGACGCGGATCGAGCCGCGCTTGCGCGAGACGCGCCCCGCGTGCTCGACACACTCGACGCCCGCACGGCCTCGATCGTCGCTCTGCTCGCGCAGCTCGTGTGCATTCCGAGCCGCGGTGGAATCGATCCCACAACACCGATACTCGAGTGCATCGAGCAGTGGTTCGCGCAACATGCGCCGAACCTGCCGCGCACACGCCTCGTGTCGCAAGGCGGCGAGCCGCTCGGGTTGTACACGGAAGTTCGTGGAAGCGCTGCCACGCCGGCCCATGCTTCGTCCCATTCATCGGACGAAGCTTGCGGCCATGCGCCCTACTACGTGCTCAACGCGACGCTCGACACCGCCGGCTTCGGCGACGAAGCGCTCTGGACCCAGCCGCCGCTTGGCGCGCGGATCGTCGACGGCTGGCTATACGGCCGCGGGGCGGCCGACAGCAAGGCCGGCGCAGCGCTGTTTGCGCATCTGCTCGTCGCGCTTTCGCAACGCACCTCGGAGTTCACCGGCCGTATCGGCCTGCTGCTCGACCTCGACGAACACACGGGCCGTTTCGGCGGTGCACGTGCCTTCTTCGACGAGTTCGTCGACCACCAGGTCGACCGTCTCGCCGACACGACCGTCAAATTTGACAGCGTTGCCAATCGAACCACGGGCGACGCTGACGCATCGCGCCCCGATGGCGTATTGATCGGCTACCCGGGACACAAGCGCATCATGGTCGGCGCACGCGGCTTTCTGCGCGCGAAGCTCGTCGTGCATGGCGTTGCCGCGCATTCAGGCAGCGGCAGCTCGCGAGGCCTCAACGCGGCGGTACGCGGCGGCGCGCTGGCCAACGCGCTGCACGACGTGCCGCTGCCCGATATCGACGACACGACTTTTGACCGCCAGGCACAATTGAGCGTGACCGGCATCGAGGCAGGCGACGGCGGCTTCGCTGCCGTACCCGATCGTTGCGAACTGAAGATCGATATCCGGCTCACGCCCCGCTTCGATGCAAAGCTCGCGCGCAGCCTGATTGCGGACGCAATTCGCGCGCACGACATCGCCTATACCTCCAGTCCTGCAAATAAACTATTGACGGACATCGAATGGATCGAAGGCTGGCCCGCTTATCGGGTGGCCGATACGCACCCCATGTTGGGCGCATTGTGCAAAGCCGCACAGCGCACATTCGGTGCAGTGCCGCGGTGTGAAGTGGCCGGGCCTTCGAATATCGGCAACTACCTCGCGTCGCTGGCCATTCCCGCGCTGTGCGGTTTCGGTCCGCGCGGCGAACGGCTGCACGCCAGCGATGAACGCGTCGAACTGGCGAGCATCGCTCCCGTCTATCGAATCTACGAAGACGCGATGCTCGAGTTATTGCGCCGGTAGCCGCTGCTAATGCGAGCCGAACGCAATTGCAAGCGCGCGTATTAGCGATTTATGCTGCATCGCGCAAACGATTTAATTGCCCTTTATCAGCGCTTTATCTGACCTTTAGCGCTTTGGCTTATTAAGGGTTTTTCGGTATGATCGGGCAGACAATCAAGTGGAGTCCCGTCATGTCCCAGGTCGCTGAATCAGCAGCTCAGCCCTCACGAACGTCTTCTCCATCCGCATCCGCTGTGTCAAACGTTTCCGTCAACGCTTCTTCCAACGCCTTTTCCAGCACTGCTCCGGTCTCGCTACCGTGGATCGAGCGCCTCGTGTCGTTCGACACCGTCAGCCGCAATCCGAATCTCGGACTCATCGAAACGGTGCGCGACGCATTGCGCACCCAGGGCATCGACGCCACGCTCACGCACGGCGAAGGCGGCACGTGGGCCAATCTCTTTGCGACGATTCCCGCGCACGACGGCGAAACGAATGGCGGCGTCGTATTGTCCGGACATACCGACGTCGTGCCCGTCGATGGCCAGAAGTGGGATAGCGATCCATTCAGGCCCGAAGTGCGCGACGGCAAACTGTATGGCCGCGGCACCTGCGATATGAAGGGTTTTATCGGCGCGGCGCTCACGCTCGTGCCCGACATGCAAAATACGAAACTCGCGCGGCCGATTCATCTTGCGCTGTCGTTCGGCGAAGAAGTCGGTTGTGTCGGCGCACCGTTGATGATCGAAGATCTGATCAGGCGCGGCATCAAACCCGACGGCTGCATCGTCGGCGAACCGACCAGCATGCGGCCCGTCATCGCGCACAAAGGCATCAATGTTTACCGGTGCTGCGTGCGCGGTCAGGCCGCGCATTCGTCGCTCACGCCCAAGGGCGTCAACGCGATCGAATATGCGGCACGGCTTATCTGCTACATCCGCGACATGGCCGATCGGTTCCGCGAGCAAGGGCCGTTCGACGAACTCTACGACGTACCGTTCACCACTGCGCAAACGAGCACGATCGAAGGCGGCAATGCGGTCAACACAGTACCGGCCGAATGCCGTTTCGCATTCGAGTTCCGCAATCTGCCGACGCTCGAGCCCGAACCGATCTTCGCGCGCATCGAGCAGTACGCGCGCGAAACGCTGCTGCCGAAAATGAAGCGCGAGCACGAGGCAGCCGCGATCGAATTCACGAAGGTCGCCGCGGCGCCGGGTCTCGACGCGGCGGAACAAACGGCGATCACGCAACTCGTGCGCGCGCTCACCGCGAATCAGGACAAGCGCAAGGTCGCCTATGGCACCGAGGCGGGACTTTTCTCGCGTGCCGGCATTCCGAGCATCGTCTGCGGACCCGGCGATATCCAGCAGGCGCACAAGGCGAACGAATTCGTCGCGCTCGAACAACTCGTGCAATGCGAACGCTTTCTCGGCAAGTTCATTCACAGCATGTCGGTCGACGCACGTACAGCCTGAGTCTTCAGACCCGGCGCAAGCATCCCCCACAAACGCAATCCACGTACGATCACGCCATGTCCACCGCCATCCAGCAGCACACCGACCACACGATCGACGGCGAGCCGATTCCGACGCTCGATGCGATCGCCTCGCAGCATTTTGCGTTGACGCCGTGGGTCGTGCGAACGCCGGTGTTCGACCGGATGGACTTCCCGACGCTCGAAGGCACGCTCGTCAACTTCAAGTTCGAACTGCTGCAAGCGGGCGGCAGCTTCAAGGCGCGCGGCGCGTTTACCAATCTGCTCGCGCTCGACGAGCCGCAGCGCAGTGCGGGAGTGACATGCGTATCGGGCGGCAATCATGCCATCGCGGTCGCGTATGCGGCGATGCGGCTTGGCATCAGCGCGAAGGTCGTCGTGTTCCGTTCGGCCAACCCGGCGCGCATCGCGCTATGCCGTCAGTTCCGCGCGGAAGTCGTGATCGCGGAAAACGCGGTTGAAGCATTCGAGATCGTGCGCCGGATCGAAGCGGAAGAAGGCCGCTATTTCGTGCACCCGTTCAACGGTTATCGCACCGTGCTCGGCAGTGCGACGCTCGGTTACGAATGGGCGACGCAAACGCCCGATCTCGACGCGGTGATCGTGCCGGTCGGCGGCGGCGGCCTCGCGGCCGGCGTCTCCACTGCGCTGCGCCTCGCGAATCCGCGCGTGCATGTGTTCGGCGTCGAGCCCGAAGGCGCCGACGTCATGAGCCGCAGCTTCGCCGCGAACCATACGGTGAAGATGGGCCATATGCATTCGATCGCCGATTCGCTGATGTCGCCGCATAGCGAGCAATACAGCTACGAGTTGTGCCGCCGGCATATCGACCGGCTCGTAACGGTCTCCGACGACCAGTTGCGCGCCGCGATGCTCACGTTGTTCTCGCAACTCAAACTCGCGGTCGAGCCTGCTTGCGCGGCAGCGACCGCAGCGCTGCTCGGCCCCTTGCGCGAAACGCTGCAGGGCAAACGCGTCGGCGTGCTGCTATGCGGAACCAATACCGATACGCTCACGTTCGCGACTCATATCGAGCGCGCGCGTTCGGCACAGACGTAACGGACGCAGCCGGAGGCGCACTCGGAGGCGCAATCAGGCGTGCAGCAAGCCGCGCAGAAAAGACGTCCTACCCGCCTGTCCGATCGTTCGCTATCATGCGTGCATTGACCACCAGGAGATATGCCTCATGAGCATGATCAAGGAATTCAAGGAATTTGCCCTCAAGGGCAACGTGATGGATCTGGCAGTCGGCGTGATTATCGGCGGTGCATTTTCCACCATCGTCAATTCAGTCGTGAAAGACCTGATCATGCCGATCGTCGGCACCGCAACCGGCGGCCTCGATTTCTCGAACCTGTTCATCCTGCTCGGGCACATCCCCGACAACTTCAAAGGCAACCCGGGTTCATACAAAGACCTGCAAACCGCAGGCGTCGCCGTGTTCGGCTATGGCGCATTCATAACGGCCGTGATCAACTTCGCGATTCTCGCGTTCATCATCTTTTTGATGGTCAAGTTCATCAACAATCTGCGCAAGCCCGCTGAAGCGGCGGCGCCGGCCGCACCGCCCGAAGATACGTTGCTGCTGCGCGAGATTCGCGATTCGCTGAAGAATTCACCGCGCTAGCCGACTTCGGCGCGCACGCTACGCCCCGCGCCACAGTGCGGCGCATGCCGAGGCGTCCTTCAGAACGCGTTCGCGCCGTCGCCCAAAGCCTTTTGCGCCTTGGTATTCGCCGCGCTCTCAATGGCTTTTTCGAGTTGCATGAAGTTGACGGGCTTCGTCAGATGCGCGTTGAAACCCGCATCGAGACAGCGCCGGATATCCTCGTCGGTGCCGAAACCGGTCAGCGCGACGGCCGGCACGTCGGAGCGCTCTCGAAGCACGCGGATAAAGTCGATGCCCGTGCCGTCGGGCAAACCGACGTCGCTGACGATCAGGTCGAACGACGCGCTCGAGGTTGCCGCAAGCGCATCCGCCACACGCCCTACCACGGTCACTTCGTGGCCGAGCATGCGAATCAGCTGCGCCATGACCTCGGCGGTGTCTTCGTGGTCTTCGACCATCAGAATCGAAAGCGCACCGGCCGGATGACGCGTCGATGCGTCCGCCACGACCGGCTTTTTTGCCGGCGCTTCGGCAGTCGGCAAGGTGATCGTAAAGGTGGCGCCGCAATGCGCACCGGGGCTATACGCGGTAACCGTGCCGCCATGCGCATCGGTCAGCGCCTTTGTAATTGCCAGCCCGAGCCCGAGGCCGCCGAATTGCCGCGACATGTTCTGGCTGCCCTGCTCGAATGCATTGAAGAGCTTGCCGATCTGCTCGGGCTCGATGCCAACGCCCGTATCTTCCACCGAGATCTGCACATGCATGCGCTCGTCGCGCGTGCGTACATAAATATGCCCGCCATCGGGCGTGAACTTCGCCGCATTGCGAATCAGATTCCATAGCATCTGCTGCAGCCGCGCGCGGTCGCCCAGCACATAGTGATGGTGAGCCGCCTTGTCGACATGCACGTCCTGCTGCTTGACCTGGATCTCGCTGCGAAAAAGCTCGAGCACGCTGTCTATCACTTCGTGCACATCGACCGTTTCATGCGACAGACGCAGCTTGCCGTTCGCCACGCGCGTGAGATCGAGCAGATCGTCGATGAGCCGCGCTTCGAGTTCGACGTTGCGGCGAATCATCGCGATGCCCGAGCGCGCCGCTTCGGGCAGTCCCGGAATCATCTCGACCATGCGCGCGCCGGCCAGCACCGGCGTAAGCGGCGTGCGCAGCTCGTGCGACAGCATCGCAAGAAAACGATCCTTGGCGCGGTTCGCTTCTTCGGCTGCCTGGCGCGCGGTCTGCTCCGACTCGAGCAGCCGCTCGCGCTCCTCGATCGCCTCGCGCTGAGAATGGATGTCGGTGCAGCTGCCGAACCATTTGCTGACGGTGCCGTCGGCGTCGCGCATCGCGACGATGCGCGTGTCGAACCAGTGATAGATGCCATCGTTGCGGCAAATGCGCAGTTCGTGCCGATACTCGGACGTGCCGCTGCGCACGGTCTTCAACCACGTGCGGCGCACTTCCTCGCGATCGTCGGGATGCACGGCGTCGAGCCACGCGAGGCCGAGCGAAGCCGCACTTTCGAGCCCCGTGTAATCGACCCATTGCTTCGACACGAAATCGCACGCGCCGCTCGCGTTGCACGTGAGCACGAGGTGCGGCAGCGCTTCGGAAAGCGTGCGGTAATGCTGTTCGCGATCGCGCAGCATCAGCGCTTCGGCCGATGCGCGCTGCAGCCGCACCTGCGACAGCACGCGTTCGACCGCTTCGGGCAAATAGTCGAGATAGTCGCCGGCCTTCGGCACGACGTCGGATACGCCCGAGCGCAGCGCCTCGATCACGCGCGATTCGTCGGTGAAGCCGGTCACGAGAATGGCCGGCACGCGCACGCCTTCGCTGCGCAAGCGCCGGAAGAAATCGAGCCCCGTCTCCGCGCCGGTCAGCTGATAGTCGAGCACGAGCAGGTCCGGCTCGCTCTCGGCAATCCGCGCGCGCGCCGCGCCGACGCCCGCGCACAGCGCGACCTTGCAGCCCGCGCGTTCGAGCGATTTGCGCGCGAGCCGCAGGATGCCCTCGTCGTCGTCGACGACGAGCACATGAGCCGCGGGCAACGTGGATCCTTCTGGTGTCATGCTGTTTCTTCGTTGTCTCTGCTGTCAATGACCAACGACCGCGCCCTCGCACATCGCGCGCGCATAAGCACGCATATGCACGCATCGCCGCGCTGCGGCGCGCGTGCCGTCACGCGACGATCATCCGGTGGCCGGGAGGCAGTTTAACCACTTGCAGGAAGAACCCGAGCCGGCGCACCGCCTCGATAAACGCGTCGTACTCGACCGGCTTCGTGATGTACACGTTACAGCCGAGTTCATAGCACCGTTCGATTTCGCGCGGATCGTCGGTCGTCGTCAGCACGATGACCGGCATCGCTGCCGTCGTGGGCGACTCCTTCAGCCGCCGCAGCACCTCGAAGCCGTCGACGCGCGGCATCTTGAGATCGAGCAGCACGACGTAGTTCGCGAGATCGTCGCGCGGCGGATACTTGCCCGCATGCTCGCCAGGCGGCCGATCGCCAAAGAAGTAATCGAGCGCCTGCTGGCCGTCCGCGAATCTTACGAAACCATTCGATATGCCCGCCCGGCGCAGGTTGCGCTCGACGAGCGTAGCGTGCCCATCGTCATCCTCGACGAGCACGATGCCCACGGCCCTGCCCATTGCTGCCGAACCCGTCATGTTTTCTCCGTCCGCTGCGTGCATTGACTGCTGCCCCCGTCGCTGTAATTGATTGTCCCGTTGCCGGCCGGGCCCGCGATCGCCGTTCAGACACTGCAGCCGATTGCACCGACCGCACCGACCGCACCGGCCGCACCGGCTGCCTGATCCTGGCAGGCTTCGCCAACCGGCCGGTCGCTTCGCCCGCGAGGCTCACGCCGTGCGCACCGGCTGATCCGGCAGCACGACGAAGAACGTCGACCCCGCGCCTTCCGCCGATTCGACCCAGACCCGGCCGCCGTGCCGTTCCACCGTGCGACGCACGAGCGCGAGACCGATGCCGTCGCCCTTCGATACATCGCCATGCAGCCGCTGGAACGCGCGAAACATCTTCGGCATGTAGGCCGCCGGAATTCCGAGGCCATTGTCGCGCACATAGAAGGTTCGCGTCGTCGGCGCTTGCGGGTCTGCTTCGTCCTCGGGTTCGGCGGGAAGCGCGCCCACTTCGATCCGGCCTGGGCGTCCCGGATCGAGGAAGTTCAATGCGTTGCTGATCAGGTTGCTGAACACCTGCTCGATCGCGGCCGGGTCGCCCCACGCGGTCGGCAGGTCGCGCACGGTGACGATCGCGAACCGTTCGCGAATCTGCGCTTCCAGCGAATCGACCGCGCGCGCGACCACGCGGCCGACGCTGACGCGCTGCCACTGATACTCGAGGCGCCCGGCGCGCGAAATGCGCAACAGCGCATCGATGATCGCCGCCGCGCGCGTGACCGACGAGCGCAGGAACTGCAGCGACTCGCGCATATCGCCATCGAGCACGCGATCGAGGCGCCTTCCTTCGACGTCGGGCAGGTTCGCTGCATCGATCGTGGCGCGCACATCGTCGCACGACACCTGCAGCTCCTTCGAAAAGCCCTGCAGGTTCACGAGCGGCGAACGCAGGTCGTGCGACACGCTGTAGATAAACATCTCATTGTCCTGCGTCTCCTGGCGCAGGGCCTCGTTGACGCCGGCGAGTTCCGCCGCGCGCGCCTCGAGCCGCTTTTGCAGCGTGACCTGCTCCTGCTCCGCCACGCGCAGACGGGCACTCGTCTGGTGCAGCGCGCGATCGAGCGCCGCGATTTCGTCGTTGCCGGCAAGCGGTGCGGAAAGCGGCTGACCGTTGCCGAGGCGTTCGGCGTTATCGGTCAGCACTTCGAGACGGCGGCCGATGTTGCGCGCGAACACGAGCGCCGTGACCGCCCAGATCAGCATCGAGCCGACCACGGCGGCGATCAGCGCATACTGCTGGCGCGCACGCGTTCGCATCACCGATGCGCTGTGCTTTGCGTCGAGACGCGAAGCTTCGGCGACAAACGCATCGAGCTCGTTGCGCACGATGCCGATCTGCGTGGGCATCGTGTTCGCTTCGAGCGAAATATAGGCTTTCGTGCTGCGGCCATCGCGCAGCGCATCGGCGGCATCGACGGCCTGCGCGTGATACCGGTCGATCGCATCGCGCATCGTGCGCACGCGCGCGGCCTGCTGCGGCGTATCGGCCACGAGCTGATCGAGATGCATGAGCCGGTCCGACAGGTCGACCCAGGCCGCATGACGCTCGATAAACGCCGGATCGCCGACGATCAGCCCCGTGCGCACGCGCGCCGCCTGGCGCAATAGCGGGTCTTCGAGCGCGGACGCCTGATAGAGAATCTGCTTGCTGTTCGCGGCCGACTGCACGGCAAGCGCGGTCTGCTCCTGCGTATCGAACACCAGCGCAAGCAGTGCGAGCTCGACGACGCTCGGCAATGCGATCAGCAACAAACCCTTCGTGAATAGTTTCATATTCGGCTGGCAAACGTTCCGACCGCAAACAGTCGTTCCGGCCGCAAGGACAGACAGCGCGATCGATGCACCGTAACGTGCGCGAGGCAAGCGGACAGGACGACAGGCGGCACAATGAGCAGCGAACTGAGTAGCAAACCAGGCAATATCCAGGCAACCGCCAGACAGCGAACAACGCGCGAAGGCGAGGCATCAGGACATGCACGGGTAGGCAACCACGACGACCTCAGGTAGCCTGAAAACCGGGCAGCTCCGGCGCGCCGCGCGCTGCGCGGCTGGAACCGAGCCATTATCGACGTGAATGGTCGACATTTCAACGCGGCGAGAAGGTGCGGCATGGCGCATGCGAAGCGATGCGCAATACCGCGCGGCAAATTATGTTGGAGAAGTGCTGGCGCACACAAAAATGCCTTTTTTATCGGTGACGGAATCCATCGCGCAGCCCCTGCGTCTATGATGGAGACAGATGCACAGAACGCGAAAGCGCACGGCGACACGATTGGGCATGTTCCGCACGGGCCGGTGTGAGACGGAACAATGTCGAATCACCGTGAATCCGGCATTTTCGTATGCTATAAAAGATCGACGTGCGGCGCGCGAAGCCGGGAGTGGTCGCATGAGGACGCTGCGTTTCTTGCAATTCTTTTTCAGGCGAATTTTTATGTCCTTCCCGAAAAAGCGTAGACGCGCGAAGGTGGACGGCGATGAGTCGTTCCTCGCGGTACTACGTCATTTCAAGGCGTTCGGCCAGCTCGATACCAAAATCGCGCGCGCCCGTGCGCAGGACGAACCGGTGCTCTATGCCCACGTGCTGCCGGGTCTCGACGTGCTCCTATGCTGCGTGCGCGGTGCTCAGCCGCCGTATCCGGCCACGGCCGAATTGCGCCGCCGCTGCATCGAATCGATCGCAAACGCGCTCGAGCAGCCGCTCGATGGACTCGAGAACGGCGGCTACTGGTACGAGGCCGACGGCTTTGGCTTCCTCGTGTTCGCAAGCCGCGCGCGTGCGCGGATTCTCCCCGAGTTCGGCGCGACACGCGCAGCCGCCGGTGCACGGCGCATGCGGCGTCAGGATGCCGGCGACGCAACGCCGCGTTCGCTGCGCTAGGGTTTGTCGATATCGTCAGGTTTCGCGCGTAGCGAAACAATCGTTCTCACGCCCGCCGCCGCGTTTAACCCGTCGTCATTCGTTCAGGTACAGAAAGAAGGCTGCGCACATGCGCGGCCTTCTCCGTCTTTGCTGCGGGAACGCACTGCACGCGATGGCACCGTCACTGCATCGCAGTGTCGACCAACCGGATATTTCGCGGCCCGTATCATCGACGCCGGGCACCGGGTCGAATACTCATCGATATTTGATCTTTGTGCGTGACCGAAACGCGACAACAGGTCAGCTTCCCTTGTATTCGGCCGCCTTGTCCGGCGTAGCCGTCTTCGGAGTCTGTCTTGCAGGTCCGTTCGCCGGCGCATGAGCAGGGGTGTCTCGACGCGTCGGCTGCGCGCCCGACGCCGCCGTATTGTCCGGCGTCAGCAACGGCGCCTTCGGCTTTTCCTTCTGGCCCGGCGGCGGCGCGACCGGCTTCGTGCCTACCTTTGAAAGCAGCTCCTGGCAGGGCAACGGCTTGTTGTTGCTCGGTGCGATCAACGGGATCAGCGCGGCGAACGGATTGATGAGACCGAGTCCGACGGCCGCGCCGCCGCGCAGCGCGAGCGCCGCCGCATTCACGCCGACATGCGGATTCTTGAACGTCCCCTTCGCATAGAGCGGCGAGCGCAGCGAAAAAATGCGGAAGCCCTTCGTGTGCGGGTGGACGCCGAGATCGAGCGTCTCGTCGCGCAGATTGATGTTGCCGTCGATGTTGATCACGGCGTCGGTCGTGTCGAGTGCGAAAACGCGCGAATCGAGCACGCCGTCGGTCACGACGAAGTCCGCCGCCGCGCAGTTGATTTTCACATCGTTTTTGCCGAAGAGCTTTTCGTAGATCACGTTCGCGACATTAAGGCCAGCCGCTTCCATCAGCAGGCGGCTCACGGTGCCGTCCGTCACGAGCAGCTTCACTTCGCCGTTCGACGTCGCGGCAAGCGCGGCCGGCGAATTGCCGGTTGCCGACAGGGCCGCGTCGCCATTGATCTCGCCCAGCGCGCTTTGCATCGTCCCGACTTTCGGAAACAGCTGTTTGAGCTTGATATGACGCGCCGATGTCGAGAAACGTCCCTTGAGCGGCGCGCCGCTGCCGTCCAGATCGATATTCGACGCGAGCGATCCGCCGGCGACGCCGAACTTCAGCGGCTCGAGCGTCAGCACGCCGTCCTTCATGACGACATGCGTGTAAAGGTCTGTGATCGGCAGGCTCGGATCCTTGACGATGCGCCGGCCCGTGAACTTGACGTCCGCATCGATCGCTTTCCAGCGGTCCGTCTTGAACGGCTCGACCGGCAGCACCTTGTCCGATGGTTGCCGGGCCGTATCGCCGCGTTTGGCTTTGCTCGCATTGCTGTCAGCGCCGATGATCGGCGCGAGGTCCGCAAAGCGCAACTCGTGCGAAACGAGCTCGCCCTGCAGCAACGGACGCGGCTTGCGGCCCACATAGGTCAACGTGCCGTTCAGGTCGCTGCCGCCGACGCGACCTGTAAAATTTTCATATCTGAATACGTTTCCGCTGTCCTTGAACTGGCCGATCAGATGGCCTTCGGTCGCATACGGCGGCGTCTCCGGCAAGGTGATGCCGGTGAATCCGTAGAGACGGTCGAGGCTCGTGCCGCGCAGCCACAGGCGCAAATCGACCGCGGCCAGATGCATCGGATCGGTGATCGTGCCGACCAGTGCGACGTGCAGATCGCCGGCGTGCACATCGGCCTGGATCGGAAACGGACGATCGGCGTCCTGCAGCGCAAGCACGCCGCCGACCTTGCCGCTGCCCGATACCGGCTGACGGTTATACGTGCCTTTGACGGTCCAGCCGATCGCGTATGGCGCGATGATCTGGCGTCGCGGCCCTGCAACCGCAGGTATGCTCACGCCGCTCGCCGGCACGGCCGCGAGATCCGATGCGCCGGACGCACTCGCCGTCGCCCCCGCACCCGGCGCGGCAACGACGGTCGAGGCGCCCGACGCGACGGCGTCCGACGCCCCATGGGCGGGCGGCTCGATCGCGGCCGTCGTGCCGGAAGCGGTCGACGCCGCCGACGCCTCTGCCGCTTTCGCCTGCTTCTCGAGCCGATTCGCGCCGGCCCGTCCAACTTGCTGCGCCGATTCGGCGCGCGACTTCTCCTGCTGCTGCTCGAGCGCCTCGCCGATCGGAATCGGCTTGCCCAAGGTATCGACGACCACCTGCATGTCGAGCTTCTTCTGCTGGTCGCTGACGGCGATATGACCTTTGTCGAACTCGATGTCGTGCAGATCGAGCTTCCATTCCGATGGGCTGGCCGACTGCTTGAACTTGAAGGTCCAGTTGTTGCGTCCATCGATGAGCCGTTCGACATCGACCGACGGGTTCACGAGACGGATCGCCGGAATTACGATGTCATGCGCAATCAGCGGCAGCACCTTCACCTCGAAGTCGATTTCATCGAGCGTCGCGAAGTGCGGCTGCTTCGTCCAGTCGGGATTGGCAATCGTAATGTTGGCCGCCGAGAAACGCGGCCAGGGCACCCAGCCGCGCCACCCGGTCTCGCCGACCGGATGGCGCCATCCGACCTTCAGGTCGCCCTCGATCGCAAACGGTCGCCCGATGGCTTCGCTCACTTTTTCATTGACCCATGGGCGTGCACGATTCCAGTCGAACGTCAGAATGAAGACGACTAGCACTGCGATCAGTATCGCGAGCACGGCGATACACCATGCGACGATCTTGCCGATGCGGCGTGCGAGCGACGGGTGGCTCTTCTGCGAAACATTCATGAGGCCTTGGCTCCGGTCTTATCCGTGCGCCGATTCGTCAGCAGATCGCGTGCCCGGTTTGCCCGAAGGCGCGCCGCGGCTTAACATGACAGCCGCGCCAGCCTCCCGTTGTGCAATGCGTCGCATCGCGACGCGTCGCGCAGCAAGCAAAGCTGGCGCGATCTCCCCACATACGAACATGATGACGGCTACTCCCCTCGTACAGGCCGACGGCATCGTGCGCCGCGACGCCGTGCACGGCACGATCCTGTTGCAGCCGACCGATTTCGCGCTCGCCGGCGGCGATCGCGTCGCGGTCACCGGTCCTTCGGGCTCGGGCAAGAGCGTGCTGCTGCGTGCGCTCGCGCTGCTCGACCCGCTTTCGGCCGGGCACGTGCGCTGGCGCGGCAAGGCCGTGTCTCGCGCCGCGATTCCGCGCTACCGCCGCGCGGTCGCTTATATCCGGCAGCGCCCCGCGCTGCTCGACGGCAGCGTCGAAGACAATCTGCGCTATCCGTTCTCGCTCTCCGTCTATCGCGATGCGCGCTTCGAGCGCGGCTACGCCGAAGCACTCGCGACGCGCGCGGGCCGCGGCGCGGGCTTTCTCGAACGTCAGGCAAGCGAACTATCGGGCGGCGAAGCGCAGATCGTCGCGTTGATCCGCGTGTTGCAACTCGTGCCCGATGTGCTGCTGCTCGACGAGCCGACCGCGTCGCTCGATCCCGAATCGACGGTCGCGTGCGAGGCGCTGATCAATGCATGGTTCGACGATGCCGCGACGCCGCGCGCATGGATCTGGGTTTCGCACGACGCGGCTCAGGCGGCGCGCGTCGGCAAGCGGCAATTGATCATGCGCGCAGGCGTGCTGAGCGAAAAAGCGGAACAAGCGGAACAAGCAGAACAAGCGGATAGCAGGCTTTACGCGCATCGCGACAGCGCCGAAAACACCGCACAACACAGCGCAAAACCCGACATCGCAGCCGGCAAGGAATCGACACGATGACATTGCAAGACTTAAGCCTGTGGCAAGTCGGCATCGCCGCGCTGCTGATCGTCGTCAACGGCGCGCTGTCGCTGCTGCTCAAGCTCGATCTCGAACGCAAGCTCGCGTGGGCGGCAGCGCGCACGATCGTCCAGTTGCTTGCGGTCGGATATGTGCTCGGCTGGGTGTTCAGCCACGCGCGCTGGTATTTCGTGCTACCGCTCATGATCGCGATGACGCTGATCGCCGGCTTTGCGGGCGCGGGACGCAGCAAACGGACCTACGCCGGTCAGCGTGCGGACAGCATTGTGTCGATCTGGGCCGGTTCGTGGCTCGTCGCGGCGGTCGGGCTGTTCGTCGTGATCGGCATCCACCCGTGGTACGAGCCGCAGTATGCGATTCCGATTCTCGGCATGATCCTCGGCAATGCGCTAACGGGCGTCTCGCTCGGCATCGAGCGGATGACCGAGGAACTGACGGCGCGGCGCGACCGCGTCGAAATGGCGCTCGCGCTCGGCGCGACGCGTTGGGAAGCCGCGCAGGGACCGGCACGCGACGCGGTGCGCGCCGGCATGATCCCGACGCTCAATCAGATGACGGTAGTCGGCGTGGTCAGCCTGCCCGGCATGATGACGGGTCAGGTGCTGGCGGGCCAGTCGCCGCTGCAGGCCGTGCGCTATCAGATCGTCATCATGTTCCTGATCGCGGCCGCGTCGGCGCTTGCCACGGTCGGCGCGGTGCTGCTCACGTATCGCAAGCTGTTCTCGGCCGAGCACCGGTTTCTCGCGTCGCGGCTCGTCGAGCGCGCCCGCTAGCGGCGTCTCGCTTACCGCTTCGCCGTCACCGCGATCTGCGACCCATCGCTGAGCGTCAAGGTCTTCGTGCTGCCGTTGGTCGGCATCGTAAAGCGGAGCACCTGGCTCACCGCCGTGTAGTCGGGACACTTGAGCGTCTTGCCATGGCTCGTGACGTCCTTCGTGCCATGCGGCGTTTGCGCCTGGAAGTTCAGTTGCACCGTTGCCGTGCCGTCCTTCGCGACGACCGGTGCAAAACGGATCTGCGTCTGGCGGATCATCGCGCCGTTCGAATCGAGCGCTAACGACGCGTAGTTCGGGCATTCGTCCGGCGCGGGCACCGGGCCCCCGGGCGGCACGGTCTTCCATGTGAAGTCGTCGGATTCGCCCGAGCGGATCGTGCGGGTTTCCTGCGAATTGCCGAACTGCTTCGACGTGACCTTCACCGTGTAGCGGATCGGTCCATCGGTGGACGCTTTCGACGTGACGGTGATCGGCGTCGCGGCAAGACTGCTCGCAGGCAACACGGCCAGCATGCAGGCGAAGAAGGCAGCAACAGAAACGGCGGAGAAGCTCGAGCCGATACGCATGCTTTTGCTCATATGTCACCTCGTTGTTGTGCTGGCGGGCGGTCTCCCATGCAAACGCCCTGCCAGCCAGTCTAACGCGGTGCGCCGCGCGTGCGTGCATCGATCGGATCGGGTATTACCCCGCTTGCCGTACGCGATGAACGCGCGCGCCTTCGTTCAAAAGCCTGTCAGCACGAGCTTGCCGATCGCGCGCCCCTCCTCGAGCATCCGGTGCGCGCGGCGCAGATTCCCGGCGTTGATGCGCCCGAGATCCTCGCCGACCGTCGTGCGCAACGTGCCCGCGTCGACGAGCCGCGCGACCTCGGTCAGCAGCAACACGGCCAGCATGCAGGCGAAGAAGGCAGCAACAGAAACGGCGGAGAAGCTCGAGCCGATACGCATGCTTTTGCTCATATGTCACCTCGTTGTTGTGCTGGCGGGCGGTCTCCCATGCAAACGCCCTGCCAGCCAGTCTAACGCGGTGCGCCGCGCGTGCGTGCATCGATCGGATCGGGTATTACCCCGCTTGCCGTACGCGATGAACGCGCGCGCCTTCGTTCAAAAGCCTGTCAGCACGAGCTTGCCGATCGCGCGCCCCTCCTCGAGCATCCGGTGCGCGCGGCGCAGATTCCCGGCGTTGATGCGCCCGAGATCCTCGCCGACCGTCGTGCGCAACGTGCCCGCGTCGACGAGCCGCGCGACCTCGGTCAGCAGCTTGTGCTGCTCGATCATGTCGGACGTGCCGAACATCGCGCGCGTGAACATGAACTCCCAGTGAAACGCGCCGCTCTTCGCTTTCAACAGCTCGACGGGCACCGGCCGTTCGTTCTCGACGATCGTGCAGATCGCACCTTGCGGTTTGATCATTTCGGCGGCGGCCGGAAAATGCCGATCGGTATCGTTGAACATCAGCACATAGTCGACTTGCGGGATGCCAAGCGCTTTCAATTGCGCCGGCATATCGCCGAAATGATCGACGATATGATCGGCGCCGAGTTCTTTCGCCCACTTCGCCGACGCCGGCCGCGACGCGGTCGCAATGACCGTGAGCTTCGCGAGCTGCTTCGCGAGCTGGATGCCGATCGAACCGACCCCGCCCGCCCCGCCGATGATCAGTACCGTGCGGCCTGCATCGGCGCCTTGCGGCGACACATGCAGGCGCGCAAACAGGGCTTCCCACGCGGTAATCGCCGTGAGCGGCAATGCGGCCGCCTGCGTGAAGTCGAGCGAGGCCGGCTTGCGTCCGACGATCCGCTCGTCGACAAGATGAAATTCGCTGTTCGCGCCCGGACGCGTAATGCTGCCCGCATAGAACACCGGATCGCCGACCTTGAACAGCGTGACCTCCGGGCCAACCGCGGCGACCGTGCCCGCGGCATCCCAGCCGAGCACGCGCGGCGTCGTCTCGACGGTATCCTTCGGCGCGCGCACCTTGTAGTCGACAGGGTTCACCGAAATCGCCTCGACCTTCACGAGCAGATCGCGGCCGGTCGGCGTGGGCTTGTCGATGTCGAGATCGAGCAGCGCTTCGGGCTCGCTGATCGGCAGGTAGCGATAAAGTCCTACGGCTTTCATGACGGTTCCTTTTCAGAGATCTTCGTTGATGGGTTGTCCGCTGCATGAAACACATCGTAGTGGCCCGCTGCTTCGCCGAAAACAGCCATAATTACTGAAACATTTTCAGGAATTTCCGAAAAATGGCTTTCGTCGCTCCACTCCCCGATCCGCGCGACAGGCTCGATCTGCTCGACGTCGCGCTGTTCGTGCGTGCGGCACTGCTCGCGAACGTGTCGGCCGCCGGCCGCGAGTTCGGGCTCTCGCCGGCAGTGGCGAGCGCCCGTATTGCGAACCTCGAACACGAACTGGGCGCACGCCTGCTGCATCGAACCACGCGCCGCATCAGCCTTACACAGGAAGGCGAAGTGTTTATGGGCCGCGCGCAGACGCTGCTCGAAGCGGCCGCCGCCGCGCGCGCGTCGGTCGGACGCGCGCAGGCCGAACCGCAAGGGCGGTTGCGCGTATCGATGCCGTCGTCGTTCGGCAGGCAGCATGTCTCCCCCGCGATCGCGGCGTTCCTGCGGCGCTTTCCCGGCGTCAGCGTCGATCTGAGGTTGACCGATCACGTCGTCGATCTCGTCGACGGCGGCGTCGATGTCGCGATCCGGGTCGGTGCGCTCAAAGATTCGTCGCTCGTCGCGCGGCGGCTCGCAGCGAACCGGCGCATGCTGTGCTGCGCGCCCGCCTACCTCGCCGCGCGCGGCACGCCGCATCATCCGTCGGACCTCGCCGCACACGAGTGCATCGTGCTGTCGAACCAGCGCGACTGGTCGTTCATCACGCCGGCCGGTCCGGTCAGCGTGCGCGTCGAAGGACGGCTTGCCACCGACAACGGCGAGGTGATTCGCGACGCGCTGCTCGACGGCTTCGGCATCGCACTGAAATCGACGTGGGACGTCGCGCCGTATCTGAAAAGCGGCGCGCTCGTCACGGTGCTCGACAGTTACCCGCTTGCCGAGACCGTCGCGATCTGGGCCGTCTACCCGAGCCGCGCATTCGTGCCGCCGAAGACGCTCGCTTTTATCGATTTTCTCGCCGAGCGCTTCGGCGACCCGCCGTATTGGGACGACCCGTCATAGCACGGCCTGCGTCGGGACGGCCCGGACCGGGACGGCTAGTGTCTGCCCGTCCCCTTTCCTTGCGAATTGCGGTTCGTATGCGCGTCGTTCTGCGTGCGCTCCTGATAATCGCCGCCGCCGCGCCGGTCCGTGTCTTCGAGCCCCTGCTCGACATCGCGATGTGCCTGCTTGCCGATGCCGCGTGCCGCATCTTCATGTTGCGATTCGCTATTTTGATCGGTCTCGTGCGGTAGCGGCGCCGACGCTTCATGCGACGCGTGCTGTTGCCCTGCGTTCTGCTTGTCGCGCTCGGTGGACGACTTCTGGTCGCCGGTCGCGCGTTGAGTCGATGTTTTCATCGTTGATTCCTCCGTCTGGTTTGGGGGTGCAGCCGATAACGGATAGCGGCTCGCGCAACGCACGCCGCTACCCGCGTTCGCCCGCGAGGCGTTTTCTCATCGCCGCCGTGATGCGCTGCCGCGTCTTCGCATAGTCGGCCCACGGATCCTCGCGCAGCGACTGCAGGCGCTCGTGCAGATTCGCGATGTTCCACTGGTCGCCGGCCGTGGTGTCCGGCACTTCGTCCCAACTGAGCGGCACCGAGACGCCGAGACCCGGCCGCGCGCGCGCCGAATAGGCTGCGACCGTGCTCGAGCCGCGGTTGTTGCGCAGGTAGTCGACGAATATCTTGCCCTTGCGGTTTTGCGCGCCCATCTTCGCGGCGAAGTTCTTCGGCAGCGTGCTCGCCATGTGCTGCGCGACGGCCTGAGAAAACGCCTTTACGTCGTCCCAGCCCTCGTGTTTCGTCAGCGGCACCACGACATGCAGGCCCTTGCCGCCGCTCGTCTTGCAGAACGATACGAGTCCGAGTTCGGCGAGCAGCGTATGCGTCAGTTGCGCCGCTTCGATCATCCGCTCCCAGCCGAGCGCAGGATCGGGGTCGAGATCGAACACGACGCGGTCGGGTTTCTCGATGTTCGAGGCCACCGCATTCCACGTGTGCAACTCGATCGTGCCCATCTGCGCCGCGCCGACGAGCGCTTTCGCGCTGTCGATCGTGATCAGCGACGGATGGCCGGGATCGAGCCCCGGATGCTGCGTGATGTTCGGGATCGACAGCTTTTCGGCATGCTTCTGGAAAAACAGCTCGCCGCCGATATCCTCGGGCGCGCGTACGAGCGACACCGGGCGATCGCGCAGATGCGGCAGCATCCAGTCGGCCACTGACTCGTAATAGCGCACGAGATCGATCTTGCGTGTGTCCGTGTGCTTGTCGATCACGCGGTCCGGATGCGAGATCCGCACGCCCGCGACCGTCTGCGTCGCGGCGCCCCGCGCTTTCGATGTGCCGCGCGACGCAGCCGTTGCCGCGCGCGTGTCGCCGCCTTCGGCTTGCGCCGTCTTGCGCGACGAAGACGCCTTACCTGCGCGTTTGGTTGCCGCCGTGCCGTCGCCGTCATGCGTCGCGGTCCGCGCTTTCGCCGCGCGTGCCTTCGTACGCGGCGCGGCCCGCGAGGCTGCGCTTTCGTCTTCACTCGTCTGTTGCACGTCAGCTCCTTGGCGCGGCGCTTCGATGACGATCTGCCGCGCGGGTTTATCGCTGCGCAGGCTGACAAACGACGCCTGGCGGACGATGCCTTCATCGGTCAATTCGGCGAAATTGCATTCGGCGACGAGCTCGGGCTTGACCCAGTGCACGGGTGTGCGACTGCGTTCGCTGGGTACGCTCGCGAAAGGCATCTTCGTCGTTTCGCGCGCGTCGAGCTCTTTTTTTACGGCACGCAGCCGCTTCGCATCGAAGCCCGTGCCGACGCGGCCTGCATAGCGCAGCTTGCCCCCTTCGTCGTAGACGCCAAGCAGCAGCGCGCCGAAGTCCGACCGGCTGCCGCCCGGTTCCGTATAACCGCCGATCACGAATTCCTGGCGCCGCCGGCATTTGAGCTTGATCCATGCCGACGAACGGCCCGACGTATAACGGCTGTCGCGCCGCTTGCCGATGATGCCTTCGAGCGACATCTCGCACGCGCTTCTGATCAAGGCCTCAGCGTCAGTGCCGAAGTCGGCCGAATAGCGCAACGCGTCGTCGTCGAGCGATTCGAGCAGCGCGCGTAGCAATGCGCGGCGCTGTTCGAGCGGTACGTTGCGCAGGTCGTAGCCGTTCAGATACGGCAGGTCGAACAGATACAGCGTGATGTCGCGTTCGCGATGCGTATCGAACGCGTTTTGCAGCGCCTGAAAGCTCGGTACGCCATGCTCGTCGAGCACCACGGCTTCGCCGTCCAGCCATGCGGTCTCGACTCCGATCTTCGCGAGCGCTTGCGCCTGTTTGCCGAACCTTTCGGTCCAGTCGTTGCCCGCGCGCGTGAAAATGCGCACCGGATCTTTCTCGTTGCGCTGATCGATGCGCGCGAGCACGCGGTAGCCGTCGAACTTGATCTCGTAGGTCCATGTGTCGCCGGCGGGCGGGGTTTCGACGAGCGTAGCGAGCTCCGGCTTCATCGCGGCAGGCAGCGCGGCCTTTTTCGCTCCTTCGATCGCAGGCGTTTGCGCGAGCTCGCGCAGCGACTCGCTGTTGCGCGTCGCGACGATGTCGGGGTGCTCGCTGCGCCTGGCCGCGCTGGTGCCAGTGCTGGTACGAGCCGTGCGAGCGGGCGCGCGGCCAGTCGATTGCGGCTTGGTCTGCGGCCTGGCGGCGCGCTCGCCCTTGCTCGCACCGTGCCCGCCCTGCGCGCCCGGCGCATCGGACAACACACTGCCAGGATACGCGCCGAGCACATCGAATTCGCTCTCGCTATGGGCTTCGCGGTCGCGCTCCTTGATCAGCAGCCACTGCTCCTTGTCGCCGCTGCCGCGCATATGGCTGCGCACGAGCGTCCAGCCGCCGTGCAGCTTCTCGCCGTGCAACTGGAACTTGAGCTTGCCGGCCGCGTATGCGGCGAGCGCCTCGCGCTCGCCGCCGACCGGTTCCCACGTGCCACGGTCCCAAACGATAACGTCGCCTGCGCCATAGTGGCCTTCCGGAATCGTGCCCTCGAACGACCCATAGTCGAGCGGATGGTCTTCGACGTGCACGGCGAGCCGCTTCACCGACGGGTCGAGGCTCGGCCCTTTCGGTATCGCCCACGATTTCAGGGTGCCGTCGAGCTCGAGCCGGAAGTCGTAGTGCAGACGCCGTGCATCGTGCTCCTGAATGACGAAGGCGAGCGCATGCGTCGCTTTGCGCGCTGCGCCTCGGCCGGCGGCCTTGCGCGGCGCATCCGCCCCGGACGGCTCGGGCGTTTCATCGAAGCGTCGTTTGCGGTGATAGGTTTCCAGTTTGTCGGCCATGATTCATCGTGACGGTCGGCTTCGCTATCTGTACGCCTAGGCGGCGCGGCGTTTGCGCACGGCCGTGCTGCTCGCGCCGCCTGAGCTTCGCCGCGTCGTTGCCTTGCTCTTTGCGGCGCGGCGCGGTGCGCGCCGCGTGTTGGCGCCGGTTTCCTGTTCGGCGTCCTCGTCACGGCTGGCGCGCGCACGCGCCGGCTTCGCCGTGGCTTTCCCATCTGCTTTCGCCGCCGACTTGCGCGCGCCCGCGGCTTTGCCCTTGCCGAGGCTGCGCTTGAGCAGTTCCGACAGATCGAGAATATCGGCGCTCGGCCGCGTGTCGGCCGGCTCGTCGACCTCGCCGATTTCCTCGGTCCTGCCTTCGCTGACCTTGCGGTCGACCAGGGCCATGATGTCGTCGTGGAACGTGTCGTGATACGCGGATGGATCCCACGCGTCGCTCATATCGTCGATGAGCTTCTTCGCCATCTCGAGCTCGCGCGGCGTGACGCCGGCCTTCTTGCGGTTTTCGTCCGGCAGCTTCAGTTCGTCGTACGATCGAACTTCGCCGGCCCAGCGCAGCGTGTTCAGCGCGAGCACCGGGCCGATCGGTATCAGCGCCGCGAGATGCTGCTTGTTGTGCATCACGACGTTCGCAATACCGATCTTGCCGCTTTCCTTGAGCGCCTCGCGCAACAGCGCGTAGACCTTTTCACCCTTGCGATCGGGCGTCAGATAGTAGGGCGTATCGAGATACAGGAACGAGATGTCCGGCGCTTCGACGAACGCGAGAATATCGACGGTCTGCGTCGATTCGGGGTTTGCCGAGCGAATCTCCGCATCGGACATCACGACATATTTACCCTTCTCGTACTCGAAGCCGCGCACGATATTCTCGCGCGTGACTTCCTTGCCCGTGCGCTTGTTGATCTGCTTGTATCCGATCGGATCGATCGACCGCTTGTCGAGCAGATTGAAGCCCACTTTCTCCGACTGCGTCGCCGGATACAACTGCACCGGCACATGCACGAGACCGAAGCTGATTGCGCCTTTCCAGATCATATGTGCCATCGCGCACTCCCCGAGGTTCAGACTTCGATGGAAGCAGCAAGCATGCCACGCGGCTTTCCACGTTGTGCCCACGGTAGATGGCTCGAGCACGCGCATTCATATGCGTATCGTGCCGCGAGCAGGCTGTAAGAGTTGCGTGCCGGGCGGCAAAAGATGCGGGCGGGCGAGCGCGTAGATCGGACCCGTTACAATAGCCGGATTTTCGGCGGCCGCCCTGCAGTGAACTGCAGTGAACCTCGCGGCCCACCTTTGCGCGCCTGTTTCCCTCTATTGCTTCCAGCCATTTTCGCGTCGACATGAACCTCGTCATTCAAAGCCCTGTGCCGCTTTCCGCCGATCATCGCAAACCGCTCGCCGCGCTCGCGCACGGCTCTCAAGCGATCGTCATCGACGAGCACGCGATTCGCCTCGAAAACGTGAACCCGGCGCAGCGCGCGGATCTCGACGTGTATTGCGGCACGCATCGGCTCGATTACGCGTTCGTCGAGCCGGGCCTGCGCCTCACGCATTTCGGCCTCGTCGCGATGGATATGGATTCGACGCTGATCACGATCGAATGCATCGACGAAATCGCCGATTTTTGCGGCCTCAAGGCCGAAGTGGCGGCGATTACCGAAGCGTCGATGCGCGGCGAGATCAAGGACTTCAACGAAAGCCTCACACGGCGTGTCGCATTGCTCGAAGGGCTCGACGCAAGTGCGCTCGAACGCGTCTACGAAGAGCGGCTGCAGCTGTCTCCGGGCGCGGAACGGATGCTTGCGGGCGCGAAGGCCGCAGGACTCAGAACGTTGCTCGTGTCGGGCGGTTTCACGTTCTTCACCGAAAAGCTGCAGGCGCGCCTGAATCTCGATTTCACGCGCGCAAACACGCTGGAAATCATCGACGGCAAGCTGACCGGGCGCGTGCTTGGAGAGATCGTCAATGCGGATGTGAAAGCGCGCACGCTGCGCGAGACGTGCGCGACGCTCGGTATCGAACCGGGCCGCGCGATCGCGCTCGGCGACGGTTCGAACGATCTGAAGATGATGGCCGAGGCCGGGCTCTCGGTCGCGTTTCGCGCGAAGCCCGTGGTGCGCGAAGCAGCGAGCGTCGCGTTCAATTACGTCGGGCTCGACGGGTTGCTGCGGCTTTTTCCGGGTTAGGCCCGCTCAGCGCGCAGGCACGGCGAGCGCATCGAGGCAGCGCTCGAGATCGGCGCGCAAGTCCGCCTCTTCCTCGAGCCCCATGAAAAAACGTACCAGCGTGCCGCGATACGGCCATGCGGACGCGCTGCGCATCGACGCGACGTCGTATGGCATCACGAGGCTCGCCACGCCGCCCCAGCTCCAGCCGATCGCGAACAGTTCGAGCGACTCGCAGAACGTATCGATTTGCGCGGCGCTGTAGCGGTCGTCGAATACGACTGAGAACAGGCCGCCCGCACCGGTGAAATCGCGCCGATAGTGCTCATGGCCCGGGCAATCGGACAGCGCGGGATGCAGCACCGCGGCGATCTCGGGCCGCGTCTTCAGCCATTTCGCGAGCGAGAGCGCGGTGCGATCGTGCTGCTGGAAGCGCACCTGCATCGTCGGCAGGCTGCGCAGGATCAGCGAGCAGTCGTCCGACGAAACGCCAAGGCCCATGTGCATGCGCGCGAGCTTGAGCTTGTGATGCAGCGCCTTGTCTGCCGTGATGGTCGCACCCATCAGCACGTCGGCGCCGCCCGACTGGTACTTCGTCAACGCCTGCACCGAGATATCGACACCGTGGTCGAACGGACGGAAAGCGATGCCCGCGGACCATGTGTTGTCGATGGCGGTTACGATGCCGTGCGCGCGTGCCACCGCGGTGATCGCGGGAATATCGGGCACTTCCATCGTGACCGAGCCCGGCGCTTCGAGCCAGATCAGCCGCGTATTCGGCCGGATCAGGTCGGCGATGCGCGCGCCGATCATCGGGTCGTAATAGCGCACGCTCACGCCGAAGTCACGCGCGAGCCATTCGCCATGATCGCGGTTCGGCGAATACACATTATCGGGAACGAGCACGTCATCGCCGGACTTGACGAACGCGAAGTACACATTCGAAATCGACGACAGCCCCGACGGCTGCAACAGCGTGTGCTGGCCGCCTTCGAGCGCCGCAAGCCGCTGCGCGAGCACGATCGAGGTCGGCGTCGCGTGCAGGCCGTAGCGCCACTGCGCATCGTTGCGCCAATCGAGCGCGCGCATCGTCGCGAGATCGGGAAAAATCACCGTCGACGCACGCGCGACCGGCACCGATAACGATTCGAAACCCGGTGTCAGGTCATCCTTCGGGTGGACGATGCGCGTCTGCAAACCATGTTTCGGAGGAGATGAGTTCATGTTCGTTGTCCGCTGGGGTTTTGCCGATCGGGCATAGCCGATCAAACTCGACGGGTTTGATTTTGTCGGTCTTGTTGAAGCTATTCGGCGGTGCGCAGGTTACTCACGCCGTTGACGGCCTGGCCGCCGGACTGCGCCCCGCCGCGCTGGTCCGACGGCGTCGGCGCAGTGGGCGTAGCGGGCGCGGCGGCAGCAGGTGCGCTCGCCGCGGCAGGCGCAGCGGGCGGCGGTATTGCCGCCCCCGCGGCCAGCGGGCGCAAATCGAATTCCTGCGGATTCGAATCGTCGACGTTCATCCGCTCGCCCGTCAATGTGCCGTCGGCGGCGAACTTGCCGACCCAGTTGCCGGTGATGTGCGTGCCGTCGTTCGATTCTTCGACCTCGAGCGTGTCGTCCGTGCGATCGCCCGCGATCAGGATCACTTCGCCGTTGTCGGTGAACTGATATTCGCCGTGCACGCCGGACGGATCGTCGGTTTTCGGCCCGAGCCGCAGCACGATCTGCCGCGAGCCGAGCATGCCCGCGTAACGCGGAAACTTCGCATACCCGGCGCTCGGCTTCAGCGGCAGCTGAATCGGCGGCGGCGCGGCCAGTTCCTTCACCGCATTGCCTTGTGCATGCGCCGTGGGCGCTATCGTTGCGCCCGCAACGACCAGCGCAACGGCGATCATCCTGAGCGTGCCGCGCATCGTTGCGCGCGTCTCGATCGGCTTCGTATGCTGCATTCGTGGTTCCTGTCGTTCGTTCTTTCGTCGTGCTTGCGTATTCCCGCGACTGCGTTGCAAACGCGGTACCCGCAGGTCGAGCGTTGCTCCGCAGTGCCGCGCGTGATGCGGCGACGCCGCGCAAACGCGCGGCGCGCCCGCTCAGTGCTCTAGACGCGCTCGAAGATCGCAGCGATGCCCTGCCCGCCGCCGATGCACATCGTGACGAGCGCATAGCGACCGCCGGTGCGCCGCAATTCATATAGCGCCTTGACCGTCAGCAACGCGCCCGTCGCGCCGATTGGATGGCCGAGCGAAATGCCCGAGCCATTGGGATTGACCTTCGCGGGGTCGAGCGCGAGCTCGTTGCTGACCGCGCATGCCTGCGCCGCGAACGCTTCGTTCGCTTCGACCACATCGAGGTCCGCCACCGTGAGGCCCGCGCGTTCGAGCACCTTGCGCGTGGCCGGCACCGGACCAATACCCATATACGCAGGATCGACGCCCGCATGCGCATAGGCGACGAGACGCCCGAGCGGCTCGATGCCGCGCGCATCGGCAACGCCACGCTCCATCAGCACGAGCGCGGCGGCCGCATCGTTGAGTCCCGATGCGTTGCCGGCCGTAACTGTGCCGTTCTCCTTCGCGAATACGGGTTTGAGCTTAGCGAAATCTTCCGCTTTTGCGTCGGCACGCACATGTTCGTCGGTATCGAACACGGTCTCGCCTTTCTTCGATGCGATCGTAAGCGGCAGGATCTGGTCCCTGAAGTAGCCGGCCGCGATCGCATGCGCCGCGCGCCGATGCGATTCGAGCGCGAGCGCGTCCTGCGCGGCGCGCGTGATGCCGTACTTTTGCGCGACGTTCTCCGCGGTGATGCCCATGTGGACGGCCTGGAACGGATCGTTGAGCGCACCGAGCATCATGTCGACGACGCGCGCGTCGCCCATGCGCTGGCCGAACCGCGCCGACGGCATGACGTAGGGCGCACGGCTCATGCTTTCGGCCCCGCCCGCAATCGCGATGTCCGCATCGCCGAGCAGCACGCTTTGCGCGGCTGACACCACCGCCTGCAGCCCCGAACCGCACAGGCGGTTCACCGTCAGCGCGGGTGCATGTTGCGCGACGCCGCCGTCGAGCGCCGCGACGCGCGCGAGATACATGTCCTTCGGCTCGGTGTGGATCACGTTGCCGAATACGACGTGCCCGACTTCGTCGCCGGCTACGCTCGCACGCGACATTGCCTCGCGCACGACGCGCGCCGCGAGGTCGGTCGGCGCAAAATCCTTGAGGCCGCCGCCGAAGTCGCCGATCGCGGTACGCACGCCGCTTGCCACGATTACTTCACGTTGCATCGCTCGCTCCTCCTGATATCGCTCGTGTATGTGCGGGCCGGCATGGCGAGCCGGCAAGGGATCGCTTCGCCGCCCCGACCGGTTGCATGGCTGCGTTGCGCGAATCAGCCGCATCGCTGCCGTGCAGCATCGCGCTGCGCCGCATGGCTGCACGAATTGTCGCGCAGATTGCGCCGCGCAACGTCCGGCAATGTCACGCGCCTACGCCGCCAGCAACCGCTCGACGGTCGCGCGATCGGGAATCGGCGCGACCGCGCCATAGCCTTGCGTCGACAGCGCGGCCGCCACGTTTGCATAGCGCGCGGCAGCAAATGCGTCATCGCCGGCGACGAGGCGCGCGACGAACGCACCGCCGAAGCAATCGCCCGCGCCCGTCGCATCGACTGCGTCGACGAGCAGTGCGGGCACCACGCGGCGTTCGTCGCGCGTCGCGATGTAAGCGCCGTCTCGGCCGAGCTTCATCGCGACGATACGCGGCCCCTGCGCGAGAAGAAAGTCGACGATCTCGTCGCGGTCTGTGAGGCCCGTGAGCACGGTGACATCATCCCAGCTCGGCAGACAGATGTCGCACTGCCGTATCGCTTCGAGCATCACCGCGCGCGCCCGCGCGAGCGGCCACAGTTTCAGCCGCAGGTTCGTATCGAAGCTGATGCGCACGCCGTGTGCGCGCGCATGTGCGATCGCGGCGAATGCGGCATCGCAGGCGCTCGCGCCGATCGCGAGACTGATACCCGACAGATGCACGGCTTTCGCCGCGGCAATCGCATCGAGCGGCAGATCGTGCGGCGCATAGCGGCTCGCGGCGGACCCCGCGCGCAGATAGTCGAACTGATGACCGGCCGAACCGTGCGAAACGAAATAGACGCCGGTCGGCGCGCTTTCGTCGACGCGCACGCACGACGTATCGACGCGTTCGTTGCGCCACAGCTCGAGCAGCAGCTCGCCGAACCGGTCGCGCCCCACCGCCGAGACGAAACCCGCCGACGCATCCTGGCGCGCGGCCGCAATGCAGAAATTCGACGTGTCGCCGCCGAACCCTTGAAGCCACGTCGGCAGGCCCGGCTGCGCCTGGTTGAATTCGATCATCGCTTCGCCGAAGGCGAGAATGTCGGGCGCCGCGGCTCGTGCGTCATCGCTCATCGTTCAGACTTCACCCCACAGGTCGTGGCCGTCCGCGCCTGTTATTTTCACCGCGACGAAATCGCCGACCTTGTAGCGCTTAGACGCCTTTGCCGACGGCGCTATGTAGACGACGCCATCGATTTCCGGCGCATCCGCCGCAGTGCGGCCGATGCCGCCGTCGGCATTGATTTCGTCGACGAGCACCTTCAGCGTCTTGCCGACCTTGCGCGCAATGCGCTTCGCCGACACCTGCTCGGCCACTTCCATAAAGCGCGCGCGGCGTTCCTCGCGCACGTCGTCAGGCAGTGCCCCGTCGAGTTCGTTCGCGCTCGCCCCTTCGACCGGCGAGTACGCGAAGCAGCCGACGCGGTCGAGTTCAGCCTCGCGGATAAAGTCGAGCAGCGCGTCGAACTGCGCTTCGGTTTCGCCCGGAAAGCCCGCGATAAACGTGCTGCGGATCGTCAGATCGGGGCAGATCTCGCGCCATGCGCGCACGCGCTCGAGCACCTTTTCCGCGTTGGCCGGCCGCTTCATGCGCTTGAGCACCTCGGGATGCGCGTGCTGGAACGGCACGTCGAGATACGGAAGTACATGGCCCTTGAATGGCCCCTCGGCCATCATCGGAATCACTTCGTCGACGCTCGGATACGGGTACACGTAGTGCAGCCGTACCCATGCGCCGTATTGCGCGGCGAGTTCGCCGAGCGCGGCAACGAGGTCCGTCATGCGTGTCTTGATCGGCTTGCCGTTCCAGAAGCCCGTGCGATATTTGACGTCGACGCCGTAAGCGCTCGTGTCCTGCGAGATGACGAGCAGTTCCTTGACGCCGGACTTGAACAGATTCTCCGCTTCGAGCATCACCTCGGCGACCGGCCGCGACACGAGATCGCCGCGCATCGACGGGATGATGCAGAAGGTGCAGCGATGGTTGCACCCTTCGGAGATCTTCAGATACGCATAATGACGCGGCGTCAGCTTCACGCCAGCCGCGGGCACGAGATCGACGAACGGGTCGTGCGGTTTCGGCAAGTGGCTGTGCACCGCCTGCATGACTTCGCCAACCGCATGCGGACCGGTTACCGCAAGCACCTTCGGGTGCACTTCCTCGATAAGGCCCGTACCGCTCGCGCTCTTCTTTGCGCCGAGACAGCCGGTAACGATCACCTTGCCGTTCTCGGTCAGCGCTTCGCCGATCGCATCGAGACTTTCCTGCACCGCTTCGTCGATAAATCCGCACGTGTTGACGACGACGAGATCGGCGCCGTCGTATGTGCCCGAGATTTCGTAACCTTCGGCGCGCAGTTGCGTGATGATCTGTTCGGAATCGACGAGGGCTTTCGGGCAGCCAAGTGAGACGAATCCCACCTTCGGTGTGGCCGACGGCTTATTCCTGGGGTCTGTAGGGTTTGAATAGGCGCTCAACTTATTACTTCCGGACGAGGGGCGAAAAAAACGCCGCGTAGATAGACTGGCTGTCCGCATTTTACCCGCAGCAGCCGTTGCGAAAGGACAGAGTTCAATGAGTCAGCCCGTTTTCCCCACCGTTTTGCTCGCCGGTTGCCCTGTTTCGCTGTTCCACACGAGCAACTTGTGCGCGAATAGCAAATTTGCTAATATTTGCCTATGACCTGGAACGTCGTTTATTTCAATGACCAGGTCAAACGCGAAGTCTTCGAACTACCCGATGGCATCCTCGCCAGCTATTTGCGGCTAGTCGACATCATGGAAGAATTCGGCGCCGATTTGCGTATGCCGCACTCGCGCGCGATGGGCGACGGATTGTTCGAGTTACGTCCGCGTGGAGAGGAAGGCATCGGGCGCGTGTTCTACTGCATGCACGTCAACCGGCAGGTCGTCGTTCTGCATTCCTTCGTCAAGAAGACGCAGGAAACGCCGCGCAACGAATTGAGCAAGGCTCGCAAGCGCTTGAAAGAAGTACAACGTTCGAAGGAGGTAGTACGCAATGGCTAAAGTAACTGCGCAGCGCGGCGGCAATCCCAAGGGGTTCGAGCCGGTCGCTCATACGAAGGCCGACACGGAACGGCTGCTCGCGAAACCGGATGTGCGCGCCGCGTACGACGCGCTCGAAGACGAATACTCGGCGCTGCGCGTGCTGCTTTCGGCGCGCCGCGAAGCCGGGCTCACTCAAGCGGAGATCGCCGAGCGCATGGGGACGACCGCATCGGCCGTGTCGCGCCTCGAAGCATCGCTTTCGAGCGAAAAGCATTCTCCGTCGTTCGCCACATTGCGCAAGTACGCCGCCGCATGCGGCAAGCGGCTCGTCATCTCGTTTGCGTAGCGGGGGCGCCGTCGTGCGTAAGCCGCCGTTGGCGGCCTTGGTGCACGCGTGCAAGCCCGCCCGCGCCAACGTCTATCAGCGCGGCGCCGGCGCAGTCCGCTTACTTCTTCTCCGGTTCCGCGTTCGGCGTAGCCTGCGTGAACGGGAACGAACTGAACATCGTCTTCGCCTGGTTCTGCATCTGCTCCTGCATCTGCACGAACATATTCTTCGACTGCTCGATGTAGCTCGTCATCATCCCCTGCATCATCGGCGCCTGCATGTTCATGAACTGCGACCAGACCTCGGGGTTCATCGTCTTGCCTTCGTAGAGACCCTTCGACTGATCCGCGAGCTTGTTCTGGATGTCGATGAACGCCTGGATGTTCTTTTCCAGGTACGTGCCCATCATGCCCTGCATCGCGTGCCCGTAAAAACGGATGATCTGCGACAGCATCGGCGATGAGAACATCGGCAAGCCGCCGCTCTCTTCTTCGAGAATGATCTGCAGCAGGATGCTGCGCGTCAGGTCCTCGTTGCTCTTGGCATCGATGACCTTGAATTCCTCCTGATCCAGCACCAGCTGCTTGACGTCGGTCAGCGTGATGTAGGTGCTGGTCTCCGTATCGTACAGTCGACGGTTCGGATATTTCTTGATGAGTCGTTCGGCTGTTTTCTTTGTAGTAGTGGTCATGTAACGCCTTTGAGCGCCAATGCAGCGCGGAAACGGCGCCTCTCGCACACAACGCAGCACAATACGGCTATTGCCTGCGCGAGACGCCGCCAGACACACCTGAAACCACGGTCCCGGCTCCTGCGAGCGGAACGCGTGGATCAGCCCATATGCAGGCCACCGTTCAACGAGAAGTCGGCGCCTGTTGCGAAGCCGGATTCCTCGGAAGCCAGCCACGCGACGATCGACGCGATTTCTTCCGGTGCGCCGAGGCGGCGTACCGGGATCGTCGCAACGATCTTCTCCAGCACATCGGGGCGAATCGACTTCACCATGTCCGTGCCGATGTAGCCCGGCGAAACGGTGTTGACCGTCACGCCCTTCGTGGCCACTTCCTGCGCGAGCGACATCGTGAAGCCGTGAATGCCGGCCTTGGCGGTCGAATAGTTCGTTTGACCAAACTGACCCTTCTGGCCATTCACCGACGAAATATTGATGATGCGGCCCCAGCCTCGCTCGACCATCCCGTCGATCACCTGCTTCGTGACATTGAAGAGGCTCGTGAGGTTCGTATCGATGACCGCGGTCCAGTCTTCGTGCGTCATCTTGCGGAACACGACGTCGCGCGTGATGCCCGCATTGTTGACGAGCACGTCGATCTCGCCACATTCGGCCTTGACCTTGTCGAACGCGGCCTTCGTCGAATCCCAGTCGCCCACATTGCCTTCCGAGGCGACGAAGTCGAAGCCGAGCGCCTTCTGGTCTTCGAGCCACTTCGTGCGGCGCGGCGAGTTCGGGCCACAGCCGGCGATAACCTTGAAGCCCTGCTTGTGCAGGCGCTGGCAGATGCCCGTGCCGATGCCGCCCATGCCGCCTGTTACGTACGCAATTCGCTTTGACATAAACCTGACTCCATTATCGTTTGCGGAAGCGCCGGCCGGCGGCCTCCTGCTTGCGTGGCTACTCCCTGCCCGTCACCGCGTGACCTTCGGGCTACCTTCGGTCTTGCATCGACCTGCCGGCGGCGTGACCCGAATCGGGTGGCGACCCGCGCCGGCGGCCACGCATCGATCGTCTCGCGTGCCGCCGCCAGCGCTCACGGCATCAGGGGCGCTCGACGGCGAGCGCCACCCCCATCCCGCCGCCGATACACAGCGACGCAAGACCGCGCTTGGCATCGCGCTTCTGCATTTCGTGCAGCAGCGTGACGAGCACGCGGCAGCCCGATGCGCCGATCGGATGGCCGATCGCGATCGCGCCGCCGTTCACGTTGATCTTCGACGTGTCCCAGCCCATCTGCTTGTGCACGGCCAGCGCCTGTGCGGCAAAGGCTTCGTTGATTTCCGCGAGGTCGAGGTCGTTGATGCTCCAGCCCGCGCGTTCGAGACAGCGGCGCGATGCCGGCACCGGACCCATGCCCATCACCTTCGGGTCGACACCGGCATTCGCGTACGCCTTGATGCGAGCGAGCGGCGTGAGGCCCAGCGCTTCGGCCTTCTTCGCCGACATCACGACGACCGCCGCGGCGCCGTCGTTGATACCCGACGCGTTCGCAGCCGTCACGCTGCCTTCCTTCGAAAACGCAGGCTTGAGCCCCGCAAGCGCCTCGGCCGTCACGCCATGGCGCACGAACTCGTCGGTGGCGAACGTAAGCGGGTCGCCCTTCTTTTGCGGAATCTGGATCGGCACGATTTCATCGTCGAAACGGCCGGATTTCTGCGCCGCTTCCGCCTTGTTCTGCGACAGCGCAGCGAACGCGTCCTGCTGTTCGCGCGTAATGCCGTATTCCTTCGCGACGTTTTCCGCAGTCATGCCCATGTGGTACTGGTTGTACACGTCCCACAAGCCGTCGTAGATCATGGTGTCGATGAGCTTCGCGTCGCCCATGCGGAATCCGTCGCGCGAATTCGGCAGCACATGCGGCGCCGCGCTCATGTTTTCCTGGCCGCCGGCCACGACGATCTCCGCGTCGCCCGCGATGATCGCATTGGCCGCGAGCATCACGGCCTTCAGGCCCGAGCCGCATACCTTGTTGATCGTCATGCCGGGCACGGCCGTCGGCAGGCCGGCCTTGATCAGCGACTGCCGCGCCGGGTTCTGGCCGGAGCCGGCCGCCAGCACCTGGCCCATGATTACTTCGCTGACCTGCTCGGGCTTCACGCCCGCGCGTTCGAGTACCGCGCGAATCACCGTGGCGCCGAGTTCAGGCGCAGGGATTTTCGCGAGCGAACCGCCGAATTTGCCGACGCCCGTGCGGGCCGCCGATACGATCACTACGTCAGTCATTTCGATTTCCTCCGGTACCGGAGCCGCCGCTTGCGCCATACGCTGCCGCAAACTGCCGCAAAGTGCCGTCAAGTTAAAGATTCGCTCAGTCGTCTACTGCTTCCACTGCCTGCCGTTGCGACGGCAACCTGCACGTCGCGTCGGGCATACACGCACATACGTACCGCTCACGCGCTACTCGCGTTGCTGCACATAACGCCCCGGCGCCGGTTCGATGACCGGGAACCCGGCCGAACCAGCCTCGGCGCGCGGCTTCACTTTCTTGCCTGCGTATTGGTCAAGCCATGCGGTCCATTCGGGCCACCAGCTGCCCGGCGTTTCGGTCGAACGCTCGAACCAGTCGTCGGCGCTGCGCGGCAAGGTCTTGTCGTCGCCGCCCATCACCCAATAACTGCGCTTTTTCTTTGCCGGCGGATTGATGACGCCCGCGATATGCCCCGACGCGCCGAGCACGAACTTGAGCGGGCCCGTCAGCAGCGGCACCGACGCATACGCGGTTTGCCACGGCACGATATGGTCTTCGCGCGAGCCATAGATGAACGTCGGCACATCGATGCGCGACAGGTCGACCGGCTCGCCGCATACCTTGAGCCGGTTCGGCTCGCGCAGGCTGTTCTCGAGATACGTGTTGCGCAGATACCAGACGTACATCGGGCCCGGCAGGCTCGTTGAATCGCTGTTCCAGTACAGCAGATCGAACGGCATCGGCGTGCGGCCCTTCAGGTAGTTGTCGACCACGTAGTTCCACACGAGGTCGTTTGGCCGCAGGAACGAGAACGTGTTCGCGAACTCGAGACCGCGCATGAGTCCGGGCGGCGTGCCGTTCTTGCCGCCGATGGTCTGCTCGCGCATCTGCACGTGCGCCTCGTCGACGAATACGTCGAGCACGCCCGTATCGCAGAAATCGAGCATGGCGGTAAGCAGCGTCATCGACGATGCCGGATGCTCGCCGCGTGCGGCCGCAACCGCGAGCGCCGTGGCGAGCATCGTGCCGCCGACGCAGAAGCCGAGCGTATTGATCTGCTCGCGCCCGCTGATCTGCTGCACGGTGTCGATCGCGGTCAGCACGCCTTCTTCGACGTAGTCATCCCACGTCTTATGCGCAATCGACGCATCGGCATTGCGCCACGAAATCAGGAACACCTGATGACCCGCGTCGAGCGCATGCGCAACGAGCGAGTTCTCAGGCTGCAGGTCGAGAATGTAGAACTTGTTGATGCACGGCGGCACGATCAGGAGCGGCCGCTCGCGCACCGTCGCGGTACGCGGCTTGTACTGAATGAGCTGGAACAGATCGTTTTCGAATACGACCGAGCCTTCGCTCATCGCGAGATTCTTGCCCACGACGAAACGCGACTCGTCCGTCTGCGATATCTTGCCGCGCTGCATGTCGGCCAGCAGATTCATGACGCCCTGACGCAGACTTTCGCCGTGGCTTTCGAGCAGCGTCTTTTGCGCTTCCGGATTCAGCGCGAGAAAGTTGCTCGGCGATGCGGCCGCCGTCCATTGCTGAACCGCAAAGCGAATGCGTTCGCGCGTTTTCGCATCGGTCTCGAGCGCGTCGACGAGTTCCTGCAGATAGCGCGCGTTCAGCAGATACCACGCGGCCATGTACGCGTAGATCGGCGTCGCCTTCCATGCTTGCGCGCTGAAACGGCGGTCCTTCAATTCGGGCGCGCTCGACGAATCCTGCGTAGCCTGCTGGAACAACTGCATGGCGTCGCGCGAATAATCGCTCTGCAATTTCTGTAGCCGTTCGGGCGGGATGGCCGCGGTGGGCAGCTTCATGCCCGGCAGCGCGGTGAAGGACTGCATGAAGGGCTGCATGGGCGGCTTGACCATCTCCGGGCCAAACCCGGCACCGGGCACGGCACCAAACGCGGTCCCAACCGGCTGTTGCGCGGCTTTGGCGAATGGCTCGGCCCACTGCCGGGCGAATTGTTCTGCGAATTGCGGCATGCCGGCGGCCGCTTGCATGAAATCGGGCATGCCGGCGGCCACCCCCGCGGGCAGCGCCGCAGGCCACCCTGCCGGCATCCCTGCCATTCCGGCAGGCAAACCCGGCACCGCGAACGGATTGCCGTTTGCAGCGGCCGGTGCACCGATTGAACGCCATGCGTTCAACCATGCGTCGAATAACTGTTGAACTCCGGCGGCATTCGCGCCCGGCTGCTGTTGCGTGCGATCCGATGAAGTTTGCGTGCGTGAGGAAGTCGAGGAGTGTTGAGCTGCCACCATACCTGCTTTTACCGGTGAGTCCTCGCGGACGGTTGAGAGGCAGGTGCCTTCGTGCATAGGCGGCGAAACGCTTGCGGCCGCTTACGCCCTGTCCCGTTGTTGGAGAACATTCTTGCGCCCCACTGCAAGGCATGTCAATGCTTGATCCCGATTTTGCCGCACTGCGATATTTTTTTCATTATCGTTTTCCCCATGTAAGGGAACGTGCGTTCGCAAGCGCCCTACCCATGCCGTTCGAATCTGACAGCGTGCCCGACAAATCAGGGTTTTCCGGGAGATGGCGGCGCCTCGCTGCGACACCGAAGACGCGGCCGTCTGTTAAACGTACGGTCATGCACGAAGGTTTCCGCGGCGCAGCAAAAATGTCGAAACTTTGCACAGCCTTCGGGCTTTTGCTGCAGCACCAATTGGCTCCGTGAGCAGCGGTATCGGTCGTCGGCCGCCGCTCATCGCACCCTTCACCATGCTTCGTGCGATGCGACTTTGCAAAGTCGAGAAAACGTCGCCATGAGCAGCAGCACGCGCCGCGGCACCGCACATGCTCAGCGCGCCAGCCAGATCAATGCGGCCATGCGGCCGGTGACGCGATCCCGTCGATATGAGTAATAACGCTCGCGTTGCGTGAACGTGCATTGGTCGCCGCCCGTCACCTGAACAATGCCGAGTTGCGCGAGCCGCTCGCGCGCGAGCGCCGGCAAGTCTGCCAGGTATTTACCGGGAGCCGCGCTACGCGGCACGAACGCACGCGCAACCGCATCGCGGCGCGCCGTCGGCGCCGCGTCGACGAATGCGTGCAGCACGTCCTCTCCGACTTCGAACGCGGACGGCCCGATGCACGGCCCGAGGTACGCATGCAATGCGGACGGTTCGACGCCCGCCAATGCGGCGACGCGTTGCGCGGTGTTTTCGACGACACCGGCGGCGAGGCCGCGCCAGCCCGCATGCGCAGCCCCGACCGCGCCGCCCGCCGGGTCGCACAGCAAAACCGGCATGCAGTCCGCGATCATCACGATCGATACGGTGCCTGGCTGGCCGGTCACGCTCGCGTCGGCGCTGATCGCCGCGCCGCCCGCGCGTGCATTCTCGAGTACGTCGTCGGCACTCACGACGTGCGCGCCGTGCACCTGCTGGAGCCACGCCGGTTCGTCGATGCGCGCGAGCGCGCGCAGCCGCGCGCGGTTCCGTTCGACATGCGCGGGCGCGTCGTCGGCGCGCCTGCCAAGATTAAGACCGCCGGGCTCGTCGGCGCCGTCGCGCCATCTGCCGTACGGCGGCAGACTCACGCCGCCGTTGCGCGTCGTGACGAGCGCCCGCACTTGCGGCGCGACGCGCCAGCCCGGTTGCAGCACATCGGCGAAGGTCAGGTCGGGAACGTTCATCGGCGGTGATCCTTGTTCTTGTGACGCGGATGGCCGCGCGCTTCGCGCGTGGCGCCGTGCGAGGCTTCGCCATCGGGCCCTCGACTGCGTTCGTCGAGCGCGTCGTCCGCTGCGACGGCATCGCTCTCGTCTTCGTCATCAAAACCGTCTTCGGCTTCCAACGCCTCGATGTCGCGATCGGCTTCATCGGCATCGAGCGTCGCATCGTAAGCGGCTTCGTCGTCGAGATATGCGTCTTCCTCGAAATCGTCCGCTTCTTCGCGGTCGAATCCGAGCGCGGCGCACAACGCCGCGAGGTCGTCGGGCACGTCCGCGCGCCACTGCATCGTGCGGCGCGTTTCGGGGTGAACGAGCCCCAGACGCCACGCATGCAGCGCCTGCCGCGCGAAGCCGCCCGGCAGCGGCGTCACGGAACGCTTGCCGCGCGCGCGTCCGTACACGGGATCGCCAAGCAGCGGGTGGCCCGTGTGCGCGCAATGCACGCGAATCTGATGCGTGCGCCCGGTTTCGAGATCGCAGTGAATCGCGGTCACGGGCTGCCGCTCCCACACCACCGTCGCAACGCGCCGGAAATGCGTGCGCGCCGGTTTGCCCGACGCGCCGGTCACGACTGCCATGCGCGTACGTTCGCGCGGGTCGCGGCCAATCGGCGCGTCGATCGTGCCTGCTTCGGGCATCCCGCCCCAGACGAGCGCGACATAGCGACGCTTGACCGTGCGCGCCTGCAACTGCCGCACGAGATCGGTCTGCGCGGCCAGCGTGCGCGCGACCACCATGAGCCCCGAGGTTTCCTTGTCGAGCCGGTGCACGATGCCCGCACGCGGCAGGCCCGCCGCCGCTTCGCCATAGCGATGCAGCAGGCCGTTGAGCACGGTGCCGCTCCAGTTGCCGGCCGCCGGATGCACGACGAGCCCCGCGGGCTTGTTGATCACGACGATCGTCTCGTCTTCGTAGACGATATCGAGCGGCACGGGCTCCGGCGTAAACGCCAGCTGCTCGGGCAGCAGATCGGGCACGAGCTCGATCGTCGCATTGAGCGGCACGGGCTGACGCACCTTCGCCGGCTTGCCCTCGACATGCACGCGCTGCGCTTCGATCCAGCTTTGCAGCCGGCTGCGCGAGAACTCGGGGAAGACTTTCGCAAGCACCTTGTCGAGCCGTTCGCCTGCGAGTTCGGCCGGCACGGTCACGACGCGCGGCGCTTCTTGTGCGGCCGCGCCGGGTCCGCAAGCGCGAGAAACCGGGGTGTCCAGCAGTTCGTCCGCGGCGAATTCGTCGTCGGGCATGCCGCAACGATTGGAACTGTCGGGGCTCGCCTCGTCGGAGCGTCCTTCGCATCGGCTATAATCTTTGTCGCTATTCCGTGTGCCGGCTGCGGCGCGCGGAGTATGAGAACGGGTCATCGAGACTGGTTACCTGACGTAAAGCGCTTGACGTGAAGCTGGACTGAGAATGCGAGCCTTGAACATGATTACCCAAATGGCCCAATACGCGACGGGAAAAGCGGCCCGAACGATCGCGTGCCTGTGCGCTGTCGCGCTCGTCGCAGCGTGCCACGGCCTGCCCGAGAAGACCGACGAAACCGCCACGTGGACCAACAACAAATTATATAACGAGGCACAAGACGCCTTGAGCGGCGGCGACTGGGGCAAGTGCGCCAAGTATTTCGAAGCGCTCGAGGGTCGCGACCCATTCGGCCATTTCGCCCAGCAGGCGCAGATCAATGTCGCGTATTGCAACTGGAAAGACAGCGAAACGGCCGCAGCCGACCAGGCCATCGACCGCTTTATCCAGCTTCACCCGGATCACCCCGATATCGCGTACGCGTACTACCTGAAGGGTATGATCCACTTCAACGACGACCTCGGCCTGTTTGGCCGGTTCTCGGGTCAGGACATGAGCGAGCGCGATCCGAAATCGCTGCGCGAGTCATATGACGCTTTCAAGGTCGTCGTCGACAAGTATCCGAAAAGCAAATATGCGCCCGATGCCGCGCAGCGCATGCGATATATCGTGAATGCGCTCGCGTCGCACGAAGTGCATGCGGCCGACTACTACTATCGTCGCGGTGCGTACGTGGCCGCGATCAATCGCGCGCAACTGGCGATCAAGGAATACAAGAACGCGCCGGCCATCGAAGATGCGCTGCATATCATGTGGCTGTCGTATGAGAAGCTCGACCAGCCGCAACTCGCCGACGACACGAAGCGCGTGCTCGCAGGCACCTTCCCGGACAGCCCGTACATCACGGGTCATGCGCGTCCCGGCAAGGAGAAGTCGTGGTGGCAGTTCTGATGCACCCGCATTGACGCCAACGCTGCTGCGTCGATAATAAAAACGCCACGGCATGCCGTGGCGTTTTTGTTTGCAGCCTTCGGTTTGCAGCCTTCGCACAGGCTGCGCGACGTATCGGCGGCGATCAATCGCGCTCGAAAAGCGCAATCGATTCGACGTGCGATGTATGCGGAAACATGTTCACCACGCCCGCGCCCTTGAGCCGATACCCGGCTTCATGGACGAGCAGCCCCGCATCGCGCGCGAGCGTCGCCGGATTGCACGACACATAGACGATGCGCTGCGGCAGCGGCCCGTCGCCGCTTTGCGCGATATCGGCCAGCGCCTTCGATACCGCCAGCGCGCCTTCGCGCGGCGGGTCGATCAGAAACTTGTCGAAGTGCCCTAAAGCACGTAAATCGTCGGCACCGACTTCGAACAGATTGCGGCATGCAAACGATGTATGTCCGTCGACACCGTTTTCCTTCGCATTGGCGAGCGCGCGCGCGGTCAAGGCTTCGCTACCTTCGATGCCGACCGCTTCGCGCGCGAGTCTCGCGAGCGGCAACGTGAAGTTGCCGATCCCGCAGAAAAGATCGAGCACGCGGTCGGTTTTCGACGGCGCAAGCAGACGCAACGCTCGCCCCACGAGCACGCGGTTGATCTGGTGATTGACCTGCGTGAAGTCCGTCGGCAGAAACGGCATGCGGACGCCGAACTCGGGCAGCGTGTAGTCGAGCTGTACGCCGGGCGGATAGAACGGCACGACCGAATCGGGGCCCTTCGGCTGCAGCCAGAACTGCACGTTGTGCGCATCGGCGAATTCGCGCAACAGCTGTTCGTCGGCGGCATCGAGCGGTTCGAGCACGCGCAGCACGAGCGCCGTGACGGTCGCGCCGACCGCGAGTTCGATCTGCGGCATGCGATCGCGAATCGACAGGCCTTCAACGAGCCTGCGCAATGGCACGAGCAGATCCGACACATGCGGCGGCAGCACTTCGCAGCTCGTCATGTCGGCAACGTAACTGCTTTTGCGTTCGTGAAAGCCGACGAGCACGCCGCCCTTTTTCACGACGTTGCGCACCGTCAGACGCGCACGGTAGCGGTAGCCCCACGAGGGCCCGTGGATCGGGCGGAAAATCGTTTCGGCACGCAGCTTCGCTAGATGCGCGAGGTTGTCTTCGAGAACGCGCTGCTTGACGGCGATTTGCGCGCGCACATCGAGATGCTGCATCGAGCAGCCGCCGCAGGTGCCGAAGAAGCGGCACTGCGGCCTGGTACGAATCACGCTTTCACGCAGGATATCGACTGCAACGGCCTGTTCGAAACTCGGCTTCCTTCTATAACTCGAATAGGTAACGCGCTCGCCGGGCAGCGCACCTTCGACGAAGATGACCTTGCCCGGCGTGCCGTCATCGGTGACGGTACGACCGACGCCGCGCGCTTCCATGTCGAGCGACTCGATGTCGAGTTCGGGCAACGCGGCGGGCGGCGTCGCGGTGCCGCCCGCGCGGGCGGCTTTGCGTTTTGCCGCTTTGCCCGGCGCCGGCTTGGGGGCGGAATTCGGCGCGGAATTCGCCTCGGAATTCGCCGCATGGGGCGTCGCGTTGTTCGCCGCGGCGTTCGGCGCCGCGCCTGCGGGCGGGCTCGCTTCGGCAGTTAAGGCTTCGCGGGGGACGGTTTCAGACACCAGCAACTTCCTGACAGACGGTGAAGTAAAGGCGAGATTGTAGACGAACGGAAACCTCGAACGGAGATTTGACGATGCGACTGATTAGCTGGAATGTCCAGTGGGGACGCAGCGCGAGCGGCGACGTCAGCCTGCCGCGCATGGTGAACGAGGCGAAGCGCCTCGCCGATTTCGACGTGCTGTGCATGCAGGAGGTGACGCGCGGCTTCAACGTGCTCGCGGGCCATCCGGGCGACGACCAGTTTGCCGAACTCGCCGACGAATTGCCCGGCTACACGGTACTCGACGCGATCGGCGCCGATCTCGCGCCGCTCAAGCTCGACGGACCCAGCGCGCCGCGCAGGCAGTTCGGCAATGCGCTCGCCACGCGTCTGCCCGTGGAACGCGTGATTCGCCACTCGCTGCCATGGCCGGCCGACGCCGACGCGCCATCGATGCAGCGCGTCGCACTCGAAGCCGTGCTGCGCGCGCCTGGTGGACCGCTGCGCGTCATCGTCACGCATCTCGAGTTCTATTCGCTGCCGCAGCGGCTCGCGCAGGTCGATGCGCTGCGCCATATGCAACAGGAAGCGGCTCGGCATGCGGCCCATCCGGCGCCTGCGGAAAACGCGATCGGGCCGTTTGTCGACACGTCCCGCCCGGTCAGCGCAATCGTCTGCGGCGATTTCAACAGTGCGTACGACAGCGACGCCTATCGGCGCATGATCGCGCCGCTCGACGGCAGCGCTTCATTTATCGACGCATGGACGACGTTGCATCCGGGCGCCACGCCGCCGCCGACGGCGGGCGTCTACGATACCGAGCAATGGAAGGACGGGCCGCTCACATGCGACTTCGTGTTCGTCACGGAGGATCTGCGCGGCAGGCTGCGCAGTTGCGAGATCGATGGTGCAACGCGCGCATCCGATCATCAGCCGATCGTGGTAGAGATCGCTTGAGACTGATCGGGCGATTGCGCCACGCGCGCGGCATCGACGGCGTCTTCCGCGCTGCTGCAACGCGGGAGCGCCGCACGCAAATCTAGTCGTCGAACGCGGCGAGATATTGGGCCCAGTGCGCGGCCGGTTCCTGCGCGAGTGCGTTCTTCACGAACGCGATTTCGTCAGCGTATTCGTCGGCCGAAAAACCGCCGCGCATCAGTTGGAACCGGCAATACAACAGATAGGTATTGACCACGTCGGTTTCGCAATAATTGCGAATTTCCTCGATGCGCCCCTGCTGGAACGCCTGCCACACCTGGCCGCCGTCCATGCCGAGCTTGCCCGGAAAGCCGCACAGCCTGGCAAGCGCATCGAGCGGCGCATTCGCGCGCGCCTGATACATCGCGAGCACGTCCATCAGGTCCGTATGACGCGCGTGATAGCGGCTGATGTAGTTATTCCATTTGAACTCGCGGTCGTCTTCGCCGAGGTCCCAGTAGCGGCTCGCGGTCACGCCATTGACCAGCGCGCGATAGTGCAGCACGGGCAAGTCGAAGCCGCCGCCGTTCCACGACACGAGCTGCGGCGTGTACTTTTCGATCACACGAAAGAACGACTGGACGAGCGTCGCTTCGCCATCGGCAAGCGTGCCGAGAGAACGCACGCGAAAGCCGTTGTCGTCGCGGAACACACAGGAAATCGCCGCGATCCGCTGCAGATGATGTGGCAGGAAATCGCCGCCCGTCTTTTCGCGGCGCGCGGCGAAGGCAAAGTCGGCGACTTCGGCATCGGATAACGTGGCGGGCAAATCTTCGAGCCGGCGAATGCCGGCGACATCGGGAATCGTCTCGATGTCGAATACGAGAATCGGAGTCATCAGGTTAGAGAACGGCGTCCTTGCGTACGCCATTGGACGCGAAGAAACGCTTGAGCCGCACTAGCGCTTCCTGCTGGATCTGCCGCACGCGTTCGCGTGTCAGGCCCATTTCGTCGGCCAGTTCCTCGAGCGTGGCCGGCTCGATGTGGTTCAGGCCAAAACGGCGCTCGATCACATGGCGGTGCTTGTCGGACAAGCGCGCAAGCCATGCGCGTGTAAGCGTTTCCAGTTCGCGATGCTGGACTTCGGCATCGGGAGACTGGCTCTGGTCGTCGGACAACAGATCGAGCAGACTGCTGGCCGGGTCGAGATCGAGCGGCGCATCGAGCGACGCCGTGTGCTCGTTCAGCGCGAGGATGTCCGTCACTTCGTCGCTGGTTTTACCGGTCAGATACGCGATGTCGTCGATGCTCGCGTCGCGGCGGTCCGCCGCTTCGCCCGAATTCATCGAGTTCTTTTCCAGATGGCGCTTGGCGCGCAGCACCTGGTTCAGTTCGCGGATTACATGCACAGGCAGCCGCACCGTGCGCGCCTGATTCATGATCGCGCGCTCAATGCTCTGGCGAATCCACCAGGTGGCGTATGTCGAGAAACGGAAGCCGCGCGTCGGGTCGAACTTCTCGATCGCGTGCATCAGGCCGAGATTGCCCTCTTCGATCAGATCGAGCAGCGGCACGCCCCGGTTCAGATAGCCCTTCGCGATACTGACGACGAGCCGCAGATTGCGCTCGATCATGACCTGGCGAGCCTCGAACTCGCCAGCCTTCGCGAGGCGCGAAAAACGCTGCTCTTCCTCGACCGTGAGCAGCGGCTTGACGCTGATCCGGTTCAGATAGTGCTGGATCGTATCGGCGGTCAGTTCAGCCTGCAGCAGTGCGCGAAAGTCGTCGGCGTCCGACGGGGCGTCGTTTGTGCCTTCGCGCCCTTCCGAGCCTTCGCCGTCGTCGCCGGAACGGCTGTCCTCGGAATCGGAGGCCCCGTTGTCGAGGTCGTCGATGCTGTCGTCGTCCTGGTCCGAAGCGCCCGTGTCTTCCACCGATACATGCGTGGCACGGCTGATCGTCTCAGTCTCGGCTTGCGGTGGTTGGCGCTTCGATTTCGGCATGGTCGTAATCGCTTATTGCGGCGGCAAATACTTCAGTGGGTCGACAGGCTTGCCCTGCCGGCGAACTTCGAAATGCAACATCACACGGTCCGAATCGCTGTTGCCCATCTGGGCAATTGTCTGCCCCTTCGTCACCGCGTCCCCCTCTTTTACCATCAAAGCGCTGTTATGTGCATAGGCGGTAAGGTACGTTGCATCATGCTTGATGATAATGAGATTGCCGTAACCGCGCAGCCCATTTCCGGCATAAACGACCCGGCCGTCCGCGGAAGCCTTGATCGGTTCCCCGATGGTTCCGCCAATATTCAAACCTTTGTTTTTCGAATCGTCAAACGTGTTGAGCAGCGGTCCGCGCACCGGCCACGCGAATGTCACATTGCCCGCGGCCGCCGCCGCGTCGCTCGTGGCGGCCGGCGGCTGGGGCGGAATGGTCGTGGCCGTCGCGCCGGGCGCGTTGCTGGTTGCGCCGTAAAGCGGCGGCTGCGCGACGCCCGCAGCAGCCGGCGCGCCACCGGCGGCCGCGCCGGCGATCGGCGCGCTTTGCACCGCACCGCCGGCAATCGGCGCCGTCGCGACGCCCGGCGTGGCCGCCGTCGGCGTCGTGCCCGGCGGCGCCACACGCAGCAACTGGTCGACTTCGATCTGATTCGGGTTGGTCAGATTGTTCCACGTCGCGATATCGCGATAATTCTGGCCGTTTTCGAGCGCGATCCGATACAGCGTGTCGCCGGGCTTCACCCGGTAATAACCCGGAGGCGGCGGGCCGAGCGGCGCCGGCGGCTGCACCGCCGCCTGTTGCGAGGCTTCGGTGCCGAGCGCGCCGGAGCGATCGACGACCGGCGCATTGTCCAGGCGCGTCGCGCAGGCCGCGAGCAGCGACAGCGCGAATACGCACACACCACGTTGAGCCACGGTCAGACGGACATTCGTGCTGGTTCTTTGCATCGTGCGCAGCTTACTGATAGTCATCGGATTCAAATCACTCCGGATTTTAAGGGTACAAAGAAAACGCGATCAAGCCGCGACTCCCGCCACTGCGCGGGCCCCGTGCGTTCGACGAGCGTGAGCACCTGCGTCTGACCGTCCTGGGTGCCGACCGGCGCGACGAGACGCGCACCGATCGCCAGTTGTTCGAGCAAGGCCTGCGGCACGTCGAGACCGGCCGCCGCGATCACGATCGCGTCGAACGGCGCCACCGCCGGCAAACCGATGCGGCCGTCGCCGTAATGCAAGCGAATATTCGGAATACGCAGTGGCCGCAGATTCGTCTTCGCTCGCTCGTATAACGGCTTGATGCGCTCGATCGAATACACGTCGCGCGCGAGCTGGCTCAGCACCGCCGCCTGATAGCCGCAGCCGGTGCCGATTTCGAGCACGTTGTTGAGTTCGCGCCCTGCGGCAGCCAGTTCGATCATCCGTGCGACTACCGACGGCTTCGAGATAGTCTGGTGATGGCCGATCGGCAGCGCCGCGTCTTCGTAAGCCTGGGTGGCAAGGCCTGGATCGACGAACATGTGACGCGGCACCGTTGCCATCGCGTCCAGCACGCGCGGGTCCGCCACCCCGTTGGCTCGCAGCCGTTCGACCATGCGTTCGCGGACCCGTTCCGACGTCAGCGCATGCGCACGGTTCAAGGGTACATTCGGCGCGCCGGCGCGCTCGGGCGAAGCCGGCAGCCTTAGCGCCGGTTGCTGGCGCGTGCTCGCGGTGCCGCTCGTGATGCCGCTCGCAGTGCCGCTCGTGATGCGTTTGGCTGAGCTGTCCGCAGGCTCGTTGCGTTTGGCGGTCACCCCCACGCGTGCGCCTCGCGCGCCGGCGCCGATAGACGAAGCCGTACCGGAATTGCCGCCCGCCCCGGGACCGCCCGATAAACGGCCATCCAGCACCGCGGTTTTCGCCGGGCGCGCGTCACCCGAACGCGCTTCGCTCCGGCGCGGTTCGCGCACCAGGTCTTCGAGGCCTAGCGGGAAGCGCTTTGCGCGCTCGCCCGTCATGAAGCGCTGCTCCCGGCGTGCGCCCAGTCGCGCGTGGCGGGCAACATCTCGGTATGCGTGAGATCGAGCTGCAGCGGCGTGATCGACACGTAACCTTGCGAGACCGCGTGAAAGTCGGTGCCTTCGCTTGCGTCGCGCGCGCTGCCGGACGGGCCGATCCAGTAGATCGGTTCGCCGCGCGGGTTGGTCTGCCGGATCACCGGTTGCGACGGATGCCGCTTGCCGAGCCGCGTGATGCGCCACTCGCGCAACTGTTCGTACGGCAAGTTCGGAATATTGACGTTAAGAAGCGGATGGCCCGGCAACGGCGCGTCGAGATAATGTTTGACGATTTCGGCAGCGACACGCGCCGCCGATTCGAGATGCGCCCAGTCTTTATCGACGAGCGAGAACGCGATGGCGGGCACGTTGAACATCACGCCTTCGGTCGCGGCGGCGACGGTGCCGGAGTACAGCGTATCTTCGCCCATGTTCTGACCGTTGTTGATGCCCGACACCACGAGGTCCGGCGTATGGTCGAGCATGCCGGTCAGTGCGATGTGAACCGAGTCGGTCGGCGTGCCGTTCACGTAATAGAAGCCGTTCGCGGAACGCAGCACCGACAACGGCCGCCACAGCGTCAACGAATTCGATGCGCCACTGCAGTTCTGCTCGGGCGCCATCACGGTGACGTCGGCAAGCGGCTTCAGCGCTTCGTAAAGCGCCGCCAGACCCGGCGCCAGATAACCATCGTCGTTGCTGAGTAGGATTCGCATCCGGCGATTGTAACCGAGGAAACAAGGCACGCGAACGACATGGCATGGTGCGATTGCCGATCGCGCGGCACCCGCGCGACATGCGCGCAACGGGCATGTGCCGCACGATGGAAAGCACGTCGGCAAACACATTGGCAAGCACGTCGGCAAGCGCGCCGCGACACACGCCATGACACTGCGCGACACGAACGCCGGCGGCACGACGCGCACGGTCGTTCGAGCCTGCTTTACACTCGCTGCGTCCGCCCACCTGTGCCCGTCTGCGAACACCGCTCAAAGGAGACGTCATGCGCGCCATCCGCTGTCATCGATACGGGCCGCCCGATATGCTCACGCTCGACGAACTGCCGGATTTGCAACCGCAGGCCGGCGAGGTCGTCATCGACGTGAAGGCGGCCACGGTCAACTTCGCGGACGTGCTGATCATCGAGAACCGGTATCAGTTGAAGCCGCCGCTGCCCTTCTCGCCCGGCGCCGAAGTCGCGGGCGTCGTGCGGGCGACCGGCGAAGGCGTGACACGCCTGAAACCGGGCATGCGCGTGGTCGCCTATGTCGCGCACGGCGGCCATGCAGAGCAGGCGCGCGCGGCCGCCAACGCCTGCGTGCCGTTGCCCGACGATGCGCCGTTCGACATCGCCGCTGCGTTTTCGCTGACCTACGGCACGTCGTACCATGCGCTCGCCGACCGCGCAGCGCTGAAGGCCGGCGAAACCTTGCTCGTGCTCGGTGCGGCGGGCGGCGTCGGCCTCGCGGCGGTCGAAATCGGCAAGGCGCTCGGCGCGCGCGTCATCGCGGCGGCATCGAGCGAGGCAAAGCTCGCCGTATGCGTCGAGCACGGCGCCGATGCGACGATCGACTATGCGACCGACGACCTGCGCGAGCGCATCGCGGCGCTGACCGACGCGCGCGGCCCCGACGTGATCTACGATCCGGTCGGCGGCGTCTACACCGAGCCCGCGTTTCGCAGCATCGGCTGGCGCGGCCGCTATCTGGTGGTCGGTTTCGCGAACGGCGAGATCCCGAAGTTGCCGCTCAATCTCGCACTGCTCAAGGGCGCGAGTATCGTCGGCGTGTTCTGGGGGGAGTTCACGAAGCGCGAGCCCGAGCGCGAGGCCGCCGCTTTTGTCGAAATGACCGGATGGATCAGAAGCGGCAAGCTGCGGCCGTTCGTATCGGCGCACTATGCGCTGGAAGAAGCGGCGCAGGCGCTCAACGATATTGCGGCGCGGCGCGTGGTGGGGAAAGTGGTGATCACGCCTTGAGGGCCCCAGCGAGAATTGCATACGCATTGTTGGGGGGCGCTGAGGAAGCACTGAGGAAGCACTGGGGGGCCGCTGAGATGCCCGGGCCCGCACCGGGGCCGCACCGGGCGATCACTGAATGCGCGCTAACGGCGCACGCTGTCATCGGAGATCACCTCACGCTCACAGCTTGTCGGTTTCGCCGCTCGCCGGCTGCCACTTCATGAAACGCCGCTCGATCACGCCGACAATACCGTCGAGAATCAGCGCGAACGCTGTCAGCACGAGAATGCCGGCGAACACGGTGTTGATATCGAACGTGCCCTCGGCCTGCAGAATCAGATAACCGACGCCACGCGCGGAGCCCAGATATTCGCCGACCACCGAGCCGACGAAGGCGAGCCCGACCGACGTGTGCAAGCTCGAAAACACCCAGCTCATCGCGCTAGGCAGATATACATTGCGCAACAGCTGCTGACGATTCGCACCGAGCATCCGCGCATTCGCGAGCACGACGGGGCTCACTTCCTTGACGCCCTGATAGACGTTGAAGAACACGATAAAAAACACGAGTGTCACGCCAAGTGCGACCTTCGATCCAATCCCAAGACCGAACCATACGCCGAAGATCGGCGCCAGAATCACGCGCGGCATCGAATTCGCGGCCTTGATGTACGGGTCGAACAACGCGCTCGCAACGGGCGCCAGCGCGAGCCACAAGCCGACCGCGAGCCCGAGCACAGTGCCGATCACGAACGCGAGCACGGTCTCGACGAGCGTGATCCACAAGTGAATATAGATTTCGCCCGACGTGAACCACTGCCAGATTCGCACGATGACTTTCTGCGGCTCGCCGAACAGGAACGCAGCCTTGTTCGGGTCGTCGAAATAGAACGCGGGCAAGAGCGTCGGGCTCGTCAGCACGTACCAGAGCACGAAGCACAGCACGAGCAGCAGCCACTGCCAGATCACGAGGTTCGCCCGGTTCGGACGCAGCATCTTCCACATCGGTCGTCAGGTCCTTTCGCTGTTCACGCGTGCGCCGCTCATACCGCTTTCAGCTGTTGCTGATAGCCCTTCAGTACCTCATCGCGCAGCACGCCCCAGATCCGCGCATGCAGTTCGACGAAGCGCGCATCCGAGCGGATCTCGGCGACGTCGCGCGGGCGTTGCAAATCGATGGCGAATTCGCCGATCGGCCGCGTCGCCGGACCTGCCGACAGCACGACGACGCGATCGGACATCGCGATCGCTTCGTCGAGATCGTGCGTGATGAAGAGCACGGCTTTGCGCTTCGCGGCCCACAGGTCGAGCAGTTCGTTTTCCATGAGCTGGCGCGTCTGGATATCGAGCGCCGAGAACGGCTCGTCCATCAGCACGATGTCGGGATCGAGAATTAGCGTCTGCGCCATCGCGACGCGCTTGCGCATGCCACCCGACAACTGATGCGGATAACGGTCGCCGAAACCGCCCAGACCGACGCGCTTGAGCCACGCTTGCGCGCGTTCGCGCGCTTCGGCGCGCGGCACGTTGTGGAACGACAGCCCGGCCATCACGTTATCGAGCGCGCAACGCCACGGCATCAGCGCGTCGGCCTGAAACATATAGCCCGCGCGGCGGTTGATGCCGCTCAACGGTTCGCCGAACACGCTGACCGAACCCGCCGACGGCGCAAGCAGACCGGCGCCGACGTTCAGCAGGGTCGACTTGCCGCAGCCGGTCGGGCCGACCACCGAGACGAACTCGCCGGGCGCGATATGCAGCGTTGCATCTTTGACAGCGGTGTAACGCGCGCCGCGTTCGTCGCGCGAAGCGAAGGTGCAGGTGATGTTGTCGAGCGCGAGTGCCGGGACCGTCATCGTCGCGCACCTAGGCCTTGACCGTCGCGAGCGCCTTCTTCACGAAGTCGTTGGTCCACGCTTTCGACAGATCGATCGGCTTGCCTTGCACGGTCGCATCGAACGCCTGCAGCGTTTTCAGCGACGTTGCGGGACCATCGGCAGGCATCAGTCCATCGGGCGAAATCGCCGGCTTCACGTGCTGCCAGGCCGCGATATACAACGCGCGGTCGCCGAGCAGATACGACTCGGGCACGGCATTGGCGACGTCGTTGTCGCTCGCCGTTTGCAGCCATTTGAGTGCGCGCACCATCGCATTGGTTAGCGCCTGCGTCGTATTCGGATGCTTGTCGATAAAGCTTTGCGACGCATACAGGCAACCGGCCGGCATATCGCCGCCGAACACCGCGTGCGTATCGGCAAGCGTGCGCGTATCGGAAATCACGCGGATGTCGCCCGCGCGCTCGAGTTTCGTCATCACCGGATCGAGATTGGCGAGCGCGTCGATCTGTCCGGCCTGCAGTGCGGCGACTGCGCCGGCGCCCGCGCCGACTCCGATAAACGACACGTCCTTCGCAGTCAGTCCCGCTTTCGCGATCACGAAGCTCGCCATGATCGCCGTCGACGAACCGGGCGCGGTCACGCCGATCTTCCTGCCTTTCAGATCGGCGATCGTTTTGTAGTTCGGCATTGTCTTCTTCGACACGGCCAGCACGATCTGCGGCGCGCGTCCCTGCAGCACGAATTCACGGAACATCTGATGCTGCGCCTGCAGCAGCAGCGTGTGTTCGAACGCGCCCGAGACCACATCGGCACTGCCGCCGACGGCCGCCTTCAACGCCTGCGAACCGCCCGCGAAATCGGAGATTTCGACGTCGAGCCCTTCGTCCTTGAAGTAGTTGCGCCGCTCCGCGATAGTCAGCGGCAAGTAATAGAAAAGGTTCTTGCCGCCGACCGCGATCGCGACCTTGCGCGTCTCGAGTTTCGCTTGCCCGAACGCGAACGGCGAATGGGCTGCGATCGCCGTGCCCGCGAGCGCCGCGGTGCCGGCCAGAAAGGTTCTGCGTTGCATCGTTGCAATCTCCGTTTCTTTTCTACTTGTGCTTGCGGTGTGCGCTTGCAGCGCTCGAGTCAGACGACCTGTTGCGCACGCAACCTTGCGATGTGGTCCGCATCATACCCCAGCGATTGCAGGACCTCGTCGGTATGTTCGCCGAGTTGCGGACCGAGCCAGCGCGTGTCGCCGGGCGTGTCCGAAAACTTCGGCGTCACCGCGGGCAGCGCGATCTCCTGACCGTCCTGCCACTTGAAGGTCTGGATCATCTGACGCGCGAGGTACTGCGGATCGGTGAACATATCCGCGACGCTGTAGATGCGGCCGGCCGGCACGTCGGCTGCATTCAGCACGGCGAGCGCCTCGTCGATCGTGCGCGTCGAGAGCCACGCGGCGATCGCGCCGTCGATTTCCTGCGTGCGCGGCACACGTCCATCGTTATGCGCAAGCTCGGGGTCGTTCGCCAGATCGTCGCGGCCGATCGCCAGCATCAGCCGCTTGAAGATCGGATCGCTGTTGCCGCCGATCACGATGCTGCCATCGCGGCACGGATACGTATTGGACGGCACGATACCGGGCAGCGACGCGCCCGTGCGTTCGCGCACCATGCCATAGACGCCGTACTCGGGCACGACGCTCTCCATCATGTTGAAGACCGCCTCGTACAGCGCGACATCGACGACCTGGCCTTTGCCGCCGTTCACCTGCCGGTGATGCATCGCCATCAGCGCACCGATCACGCCGTGCAGCGCCGCGATCGAATCGCCGATCGAAATGCCGATGCGCGGCGGCGGCAGATCGGGGTAACCGGTAATGTGCCGCAAGCCGCCCATCGCTTCGGCGATCGCCCCGAATCCGGGACGATCGCGATACGGGCCGCTCTGACCGTAACCGGAGAGCCGCACCATGACGAGACCGGGGTTCCCGGCCGACAATACGTCGTAGCCGAGTTCGAGCTTCTCGAGCAGCCCCGGGCGAAAATTTTCGATGACGATGTCCGCTTCCTTCGCGAGACGCCGCACGATTTCCTTGCCCTCTTCGGCCTTCAGGTTGACCGTCACCGATTTTTTATTACGCGCCTGCACGGCCCACCACAGCGATGTGCCGCCTGCCTCGGGATACAGCTTGCGCCATTTGCGCAGCGGATCGCCGCCCTTCGGGTCTTCGATCTTGATCACATCCGCGCCGAATTCGCCGAGAAAGCGCGCGGCGAACGGACCGGCAATCAGGGTGCCGAGTTCGAGCACCTTCACGCCTGCGAGCGGGCCGCCTGCGTGAGCGGTGTGAGAAGCGTTCGTCGCGTTCATGGGTGTCCTTCGATCATGGGTTACATCGAACTGCGTCGAACTTCGAACTGCATCGACCTACATCGAACGCCGGTCGAGCATCGCCCGCGCGATGGTGCCCGCGTCGACATATTCGAGTTCGCCGCCGACCGGCACGCCGCGCGCGAGGCGCGTGACCGACAGGCCGCGCGCTTTCAGCGTCTGCCCGAGATAATGCGCAGTCGCTTCGCCTTCGTTCGTGAAGTTGGTCGCGAGCACGACTTCCTTGACCACGCCGTCGGCGGCGCGCCTGACGAGGCGATCGAAGTGGATCTCCTTCGGACCGATGCCGTCGAGCGGACTCAGACGCCCCATCAGCACGAAGTAAAGGCCGCGGTAGGTCATGGTCTGCTCGAGCATGATCTGGTCGGCCGGTGTTTCGACGACGCACAGCAGCGTCGGATCGCGCTCCGGATCGCTGCAGACTTCGCAGATCTGCGCTTCGGTGAACGTATTGCACTTCTCGCAGTGCTGCAGATGCTCGGTCGCATAGAGCAGCGACCGGCCGAGCTTCTGCGCGCCGTCGCGATCGTGCTGCATCAGGTGATAGGCGATGCGCTGCGCGGACTTCGGCCCGACGCCGGGCAGTGCGCGCAGCGCTTCGACGAGCGCCGACAAGGCGGACGGTTGTTTCATGCGGATTTCTGGCGCAAATGCCGGGCTCGGATTGAAAACCGTAATTTAGAAAGGCAGCTTGAAGCCCGGCGGCAACGGCATACCCGCGGTCATGCTGCCCATCTTCTCCTGTGCGGTCGTCTCGGCCTTGCGCACCGCATCGTTGAACGCGGCCGCGACGAGATCCTCGAGCATGTCCTTGTCGTCGGCAAGCAAGGACGGATCGATCGACACGCGGCGCACGTCGTTCTTGCAGGTCATCGTCACCTTCACGAGACCGGCGCCCGACTGGCCCTCGACCTCGATCTGCGCGAGCTCCTCCTGCATCTTCTTCATGTTTTCCTGCATCTGCTGGGCCTGCTTCATCAGTCCCGCGAGTTGGCCTTTCATCATGGACGTGCTCCTTCTTGATCGTATGGGATGCGCGCAACGCTTCAGTGTCGCTCAAGCGCCGCAAGTTCGCTTTGGATTTGCGCTTTATGCTCGCGCTTCGGGTTTCCAATACTGTCCCGGTTCGGGCCGGTGTGGTTTGTTTCGGCGGTTCGATTCGACTGCTTTGCTTCGGGTTGTCCGGTTCTGCCTTTGGCGTGGGTCAGTGTGCGGCGCTCGCGCCACCCGCGCCGCCCTGCGCCGCCGGCATCAACGGGCGGACCGAGCCCGGCACGATGCTCGCGCCGAACTCGCGGATCAGCGACTGCACGAACGGGTCTGCGCCGATCTCGCGCTCGGCTTCCTGCTGGCGTTGCGCGCGCGCCGCGGCGTCGAGCGCGGCCGCCGTGCGACGCGCCGGGCCGACTTCCACGACGACCTCGACCGGACGGCCCAACCGCTCGGCCAGCGCGGCCTTCAGCTTTGCGACCTGCGCCGCGTCCGCGTATTGCGGAACCGGCACGTTGAGCTTGAGCGTCGTGCCGTCGAGCGCCATCAACTCGCTGTTGAACGCGAGCTGATACGAAATACCCTTGAGCGGCAGACCGGCGGCAAGCATCGGCCAGTCGCCGTGAAAGCCGAGTGCGTCGAGCGGCACGGCCGGCGGCAACGGACGCGTGTCGACGACCGGCGCCGGCGCGGTGGCCGGGCTCACGCGGAGATCGTTGGCGCCGCTGTCGAAAACCGGTGCGAAGCCGTCGTCGGGCGGCGCGAAAAACGCGTCGTCCGCGGACAGCGGGACGTAGTCGTCGAGTGCGCCCGCGGCGTCCGGCGGGATGTCCTCCCAGGGCGGCACCGTGGCGCTGCTGCCCGCACCGGCGTTTGCACCCGCGCGCGACGAAGCGGCGCGGGATGACGCGTTGTCCTGCTGCTGAGCCTGTGCCTGGGCGCGCCGCGCGGGGTCGGGCGTCGGTACCACCACGCGCGGCGCAGCGGGCTTCGGCGGCACCGGTGCGGCTTTTGCAGGCGCCGCTGACGCCGACGCATTCGGCCTGCTGCCGCCCGCCAGCTTCATGCCCGCATTGCGCAATACGTCGAGTGCCGCACTCGCGCCGCCGCGACGCGGCGCACCGTCGGCCGGTTGCGTTGACGGTTGTGTCGAAGATGACGTAGGCGCCGGCTCCGGGTCCTGCGCTTGCGCCGCCGCGTCGATGAAACGCTGTTGCACGACCGCGGCAGATGCGGCTGGGACCGGGGCCGGCTCGACTGCGCCGGATGCGTCAGCGCCCGACTTCGCACCGACATTCGTATCAACGTCGGCGGTCTGCGCACCGCTTCCGGCACCCTCGGAATTTTCCGAGCCCGAAACGGGTGGTGTCGGCGCTTCGGTTCGTGCGGGCGTCGAAGCCGTTGTGGCATGCGCGGCCAGCGTGTCTTGCTGAACGACGGTTTCCTGAACGACGGTTTCCGCTGCATTGGCGTCGCCACCCGACAACGCGTGGCTCGCGCCCGCCGGAACCGATGCTGCTTGCTGTCCGCGCGCTTCATGCGCCGGCTCGCGCGTCGCAGCCGTCTCGTCAGCAGCAGCGGACCCGTCCGCATTCGCCGCATCGAACACGACATCCGCTGCCTGCGCGTCGGCCGATGCCATACGGCGCTCCAGCGGCACCTGCGGCACAACGGTCTGCTGCGCCGTCACCGCGGGCGCGCCCGCGCGCCGGCCGCCGGCCGCCCCGCTTTGCTGGCCACCGGGCCGCGCCGCGGTTGCCGGCCCACCGCCCGCCGCGCCCCCGCCGCCGTTGGCTGCCGGTTCGAAGGCGAGCATGCGCAGCAGGGTCATCGTAAAGCCCGCGTATTCGTCAGGCGCGAGACCGAGTTCGCTTCGGCCGATCGTCGCGATCTGATAGAACAGTTGCACCTGCTCGGGACTCAACGCATCGGCAAAACGCCGCACGTCGCCGGCCTCGGGCCATTCGTCGAGCACCGACGACGGCGCGAACTGCGCCCAACCGATCCGGTGCAGCAGGCTCGCGAGGTCTTGCAGCGCCGTCGAAAACGACAGGCTGCGCAGCGCCATTTCGTCGGCCACCGCGAGCACTGCGGGGCCGTCGTTCGCCGCGAGCGCGTCGAGCAGCCGGATCAGGTAGCTTTGATCGAGTGCTCCGAGCATGCCGCGCACGGCTTCTTCGGTCACCTGGTTTGCCGAATACGCAATCGCCTGGTCGGTCAGCGACAACGCATCGCGCATCGAACCGTCCGCTGCGCGCGCGAGCAATCGCAACGCCTGCGCTTCGAATGCGATCTGCTCCTCGCCGAGAATCCGCTCGAGGTGCGACACGATATGGCCGGCCGGCATCTGCTTCAGATTGAACTGCAGGCAGCGCGAGAGCACCGTGACGGGAATTTTCTGCGGGTCGGTGGTCGCCAGAATGAACTTGACGTGCGGCGGCGGTTCTTCCAGCGTCTTCAGCATCGCGTTGAACGCATGGTTCGTCAGCATGTGCACTTCGTCGATCATATAGACCTTGAAGCGCGCATCGACGGGCGCATAGACCGCGCGCTCGAGCAGCGCCGCCATTTCGTCGACCCCGCGATTGCTCGCCGCATCCATCTCGACATAATCGACGAAGCGCCCTTCGTCGATCTCGCGACACGCGCGGCACACGCCGCATGGCGTGGCGGTAACGCCGGTTTCGCAGTTGAGCGCCTTGGCGAAGATGCGCGACAGCGTCGTCTTGCCGACGCCGCGTGTGCCGGTGAACAGATAAGCGTGATGCAGGCGGCCGCCATCGAGCGCATGCGTGAGCGCGCGCACCACGTGCTCCTGTCCGACGAGCGACGCGAAATCTTTCGGCCGCCACTTGCGTGCGAGAACTTGATAGGTCATCGGGAAATTGTATCAGCAACGCATCGGCACAAAGCCGGTTCGGCCGTAGGCAGCAAAGCGAATGCGAGAAACGGGCTTGAGCGCTCTATTGTATTTGGCTAATGGCCCGATAGAAAATGGTCATTAGCGTGAGGCGTCTCGCGCGTGCCCGCACGCAAAAGCGGCCAGGGCGAAAATCGCGCGCAAATTAAAAGAAAGCGAGTTGGAGAAAGCGAGGTGGACGCAAACGCGTCGACGGACATGCCTGGAACAAGATAGAACCAGCGACGCGGAACGCGACGTGCAACATGCAGAGGAAGTGGAAACAGGAGAAAACAGGAAGGTGACGAGCCCGACCCTCGGCACTGGTGGAAAACGGCTGTGGCTGCTTCGTTCCCGACCTGACCAGGTTGACCGCACCTCCATGCGAGGAGGCCCGTCACGTCGCATTCTATCATCGCGGCGGCAAATCTCCTAACCCTTGTGTTCGCCGCCACCATCTCCAGATAGGTGCGGAAAGGAACGGCAGAGGGTTGCGGCAAACCCGCTGCAACGCGCCGCTCCTGCTGTCCGCGATGGGTACTATCACCACGGGCAGCACATAGCGAATTAGGCTAAACTGCGTGCAAGTGACCCGTAAAGCCAAGCGCCGAGCGCCTTCGCAGGTTCTTAGCAGCCAGTCCCCACAGACCCTCGAACGTCATTCGGTTGAGCCTTTCTTTGCGGTAAAGCGAACGGAGATTTTCTTCAGTTTTGATGTATCGTGGCGAGCATTCAGGCGGGCCTCGAACCGGATGAGGTATTCAGACAATGAGCGAACAAATCAAGCACATCAGCGACGCATCGTTCGAACAGGACGTTGTGAAATCGGATAAACCCGTACTGCTCGATTTCTGGGCGGAATGGTGCGGCCCGTGCAAAATGATTGCACCGATCCTCGACGAAGTCGCAAAAGACTACGCAGACCGCCTGCAGATCGCGAAGATCAACGTCGATGAGCATCAGTCCACGCCGGTCAAGTTCGGCGTGCGCGGTATCCCGACGCTGATTCTCTTCAAGAACGGCGCAGTCGCCGCACAGAAGGTCGGCGCGCTGTCGAAGTCGCAGCTCACCGCGTTCCTCGACGGTAACCTTTAAACAGCTTTAATTGAACGATTAGCCGGCGCGTTTTATTGCGACTGTTTTATTGTCGTGTTGTGCGACCGGCGAATCCCGCGAGTGTGGCGTTGCCGACACCTGCCCCTCCATCCGGTTTGCCGCGCGACGCACGCGTGCATACCGGGGGAGATCGTGCCGGGTCGGACCGACGGTCAGGGTGCCCGGTTAAATTGCCGGATTAAAAAGCTTTCACCGTCCCTCCAGGTTCTGTGCTGTATGGCCCGTTGTTGTGGGTTCACAACACGGGCAAAACAAAGCGGCCGCTCCGCCACGCAAGCCGTAGCACGCGTGTGCTATGCTAGAATTCACAAAACGTCGAAAAGACGATTAAGTCCCTGAGCGGTTCCGCTCAACTCTCCTCCCAGATTTCTTTTCAGGTCGCACCTTCTCCTGCGGGTTCTCCGTATGCATTTATCCGAGCTTAAGACTCTGCACGTGTCACAGTTGATCGAAATGGCCAATGGCCTCGAGATCGAAAGTGCGAACCGCCTGCGCAAGCAGGAATTGATGTTCGCCATTCTCAAAAAGCGCGCGAAGACGGGCGAAACGATCTTCGGTGACGGCACGCTCGAAGTGCTGCCGGACGGCTTCGGTTTCCTGCGCTCGCCGGAAACGTCGTATCTCGCGAGTACGGACGATATTTACATCAGTCCGTCACAAATTCGCCGTTTCAATCTGCATACGGGCGATACGATCGAAGGCGAAGTGCGCACGCCGAAAGACGGCGAACGCTATTTCGCGCTCGTGAAAGTCGACAAGGTCAACGGCCAGCCGCCGGAGGCGTCGAAGCACAAGATCATGTTCGAGAATCTGACGCCGCTGCACCCGAACAAGGTGCTGCTGCTCGAACGTGAAATGCGCGGCGAAGAAAACGTCACGGGCCGCATCATCGACATGATCGCGCCGATCGGCAAGGGCCAGCGCGGCCTGCTCGTCGCGTCGCCGAAGTCCGGCAAGACCGTGATGCTTCAGCACATCGCGCACGCGATCAAGCAGAACCATCCGGACGTCGTGCTGTTCGTGCTGCTGATCGACGAACGTCCTGAAGAAGTGACGGAAATGCAGCGCTCGGTGGCGGGCGAAGTGATTGCGTCGACGTTCGACGAACCGGCCGCGCGTCACGTGCAGGTTGCCGAAATGGTGATCGAAAAAGCGAAGCGCCTCGTCGAAATGAAGAACGACGTCGTGATTCTGCTCGATTCGATCACGCGTCTTGCACGCGCGTACAACACGGTCGTGCCGGCATCGGGCAAGGTACTCACGGGCGGTGTCGACGCCAATGCGCTGCAGCGTCCGAAGCGCTTCTTCGGTGCGGCTCGCAACATCGAGGAAGGCGGCTCGCTGACGATTATCGGCACCGCGCTCATCGAAACCGGCAGCCGCATGGACGACGTGATCTATGAAGAGTTCAAGGGCACCGGCAATATGGAAGTGCACCTCGAGCGTCGTCTCGCGGAAAAGCGTGTCTACCCGTCGATCAACCTGAACAAGTCGGGCACGCGCCGCGAAGAGCTGCTGATCAAGCCCGAGATCCTGCAAAAGATCTGGGTGCTGCGCAAATTCATTCACGACATGGACGAAGTCGAAGCAATGGAATTCCTGCTCGACAAGATCCGCCAGACGAAGAACAACTCCGAGTTCTTCGACATGATGCGCCGCGGCGGTTGACGCACTGGCATGCTTCGAACCAGCGCTGCAAATCAGCGCTGCAATCAGCGCGTTCGAGTTAGTTGAATACGCCCGCATTCGCGGGCGTATTTTCATTGAGCGTCGAATCAGGCCGGCGCCGCGAATCATCGCGCGTCGCGTCGTGTCGGGTTGCACAATGCGCATGGCGGAGCCCGGCGCGATTAAAATCATCGCTGTCCGGAAAACCCACGGCCACGAAAATCGTCATTGCGTCATCGCGCGTGACGTCGCCGCCTTCAGCAATGCTCTCGAAACTGACTCAGTGGATCGACACACGCCGCCGCAATCGCGCGCTGCGCACACACGCGGTGTCCGACGCGCTGTGGCAAAAGACGCTCGCCGGCCTGCCGTTTCTCGCGTGTCTCGACGTCGAAGACCAGCAGCGTCTGCGCGAGCTGACGAGCCTCTTTCTCGCGCAAAAGGAATTCTCGACCGCGCATGAACTCGAACTGACCGACGAGATTTGCGTCGCGATCGCGGTCCAGGCGTGCCTGCCGGTGCTCAATCTCGGCCTCGAACTGTATCGCGGCTGGGTCGGCATCATCGTCTATCCGGGCGAGTTCGTGATCCGCAAGACCGTCGAGGACGAAGACGGCGTCGTCCACGAAGTCGAACACGATGCGAGCGGCGAAGCATGGGAAGGCGGCCCCGTTGTGCTGTCGTGGGAGGACGCACAAATGACGGACGGCAGCGACGCGTACAACGTCGTGATCCACGAATTCGCGCACAAGATCGACATGGTGACGGGCGAAGCGGACGGTCACCCGCCGCTTTTTCGCAGGCTGCACGCGCCACTCGACAGCACCGCCTGGGCCGACGTGTTCGATCATGCGTACGACCATTTCTGCGCGCGGGTCGATGCGGTGCCCGATCGCCGCTGGGCGCGTTTCGAGCGCGAGTCGCTGATCGATCCGTACGCGGCCGATCATCCGTCGGAATTTTTCGCGGTCTGCAGCGAAGCGCTGTTCGTCAAGCCGCGCGAGTTCGAAGCCGGGTATCCGGAGCTTTACCGGCTGCTGGCCCGCTATTACCGGCAGGATCCCGCGAAAACAGGCGTGCTGCGGACAGCCGCAGCTGATTAGAAATATCTGACGAAATTCTCGCCAAGCGACTGATTTTCTGGCATAATCGCCGCTTTTCGACCTTAGGCAAGTGGCTTACGAATGCGCGTGCTCGCTGAGCGAACTGAGCGCAAGATGCGCGCAAATTCACGCGCATCAGGATTCGCAGGCTGGCTACCGCCCGATCAGAGGAACCACCATGAAAGAAGGCATTCACCCCAATTACCGCGAAGTGCTGTTCGAAGACATGTCGAACGGCTTCAAGTTCGTGACGCGCTCGACGATCCAGACGCGCGACACCGCTGAATTCGAAGGCAAGAGCTACCCGCACGCGAAAATCGAAGTGTCGTCGGAATCGCATCCGTTCTACACGGGCCAGCAGAAGATCATGGACACGGCCGGCCGCGTCGAGAAGTTCAACAAGAAGTTCGGTGCCCGCGCAACGGGCAAGGCCACGAAGTAAGCGCGCGTCGCGAACTTCGCGGCGCCGGGACGACACGCAATGCTCGACCCGCGCAGCACAACACCAGAAAGGGCAGCATACGCTGCCCTTTTTTATCGGCCCGACCAAACCGGCCCTCGCTCGACCCGTCACGGTATCGATCGCCGCGCCAGCGCCGCCTGCGCGTGCATGCAGACAAAACGGAAAAAGCAGGTAAAACAGTACAAGCACGCCGAGCTTCAGGCCAAGCTTCACGCCGATGCATGCCGCATGTGCGGCGACGGCCCGCCATGCGGGCCCAAACATCGGATACCGAACCGGCGGCGCACGCACGAACTCGAGCTGCTTCATATCGCCGTTCCAAGTCTGCGCAAGGCAGCAACGTCCATGGCGGCGTGTACCGCAGCAAAATCGCCATTAGCAAAGCGCCGTTGTCAACACCTGGTTGTCAGCACGCCATGTTGCCTGTTACACATTCATGACGTGCAGCGCCGCGCACGTCTACAATGCCGGATGCTCAAAACCGGCCGGGGCGCCGCGCTGCACGCCGGGACAAAACCAGTGGCAAACCCCGTGTTCGATACCGAGGTTGCCTCGCTGTCCAACCGCTCGCTGTCCGACCGCTTGCGGTTCGGTCGCTTGCTCCCGGAACGTCCATCGCGTCCCGAAAAAACGCTTCATCACGATCAATAACACCGCATGAGACCCGTTGTCCGACTCACCGCCTCCGCGACCAGCGCCTTACCGCGCTCCCTGCTGCTCGCCATCTGCGTGATCTACGCGTCGTTCGGCCTGTTCGGCCGCGACCCGTGGAAAAACGAGGACGCGGCCGGCTTCGGCGTGATGTGGACGATGGCGAACGGCAATCTGCACGACTGGCTGCTGCCGAACCTCGTCGGGAAGTTCATCACATCGGATGGACCGCTCGGCTACTGGCTCGGTGCCGCCGCAATCCGCGCGCTCGCGCCGTGGGTCGACGCGAGCAACGCGTCGCGCGTTTTCACCGGTCTGCTCTTTTGCGCAGCCTGTGCGTTCGTCTGGTACGGCGCCTATCTGCTCGGCCGGCGGCCCGAGGTGCAGCCGTTCAAATACGCATTCGGCGGCGAACCGGAACCGCGCGATTACGGCCGCACGCTCGGCGACGGCGCGCTGCTGATCCTGCTCGCGTGCTTCGGCCTCGCCGAGCGCGGTCACGAGACCACGCCCGCGCTCGCGCAATTCTTCTGCATCTCGATGCTCGTCTACGGTCTCGTGCGCATGCTCGACAAGCCGATACAGGGCACGCTGATCTGGGGCGGCGGCCTCGGCCTCGTCATGTTGACGGGCAGCCCCGTGCTGGTCGGCGCGCTGCTCGTCGGCACCTTCGTCATGACGCTGATCGTGCGCGAAGCGCGCACGCGCTGGCTGCTGATCGCGGGCCTGCCGGTCGCGCTCGCGCTGTCGATATCATGGCCAATTGCCGTGCTCGCCGCGTTTCCGGCCGACGGCGTCTGGTTCCTGAATCAGTGGATGCGCGGCAGCCTCAATTCGTTCATGGGCCCGTTCGGACCGGTGCTGCTGTATGCGCTGAAGAACCTGCCGCTATTCACATGGCCGGCGTGGCCGCTCGCGATCTGGGCATGGATCAGTTGGTCGGGCTTGCGCCGCGCGCCGCATATCGCGATTCCGCTCGCGGTGATCGGCCCGCTCTTCGCGCTCGTCGTGCTGCAAAGCTCGGAGACGAACCGCCTGTATATGCTGCCGCTGCCCGCGCTGTCGGTGCTCGCCGCCTTCGCGCTGCCTACGCTCAAACGCGGCGCGATCAATGCATTCGACTGGTTCGCAGTGTTGAGCTTCACCGTGCTCGGCTCGTTCGTCTGGCTCGTCTGGCTCGCATCGATGACGGGCTTCCCGTTCTTCCTCGCGCGCAACCTGTCGCGGCTCGTGCCCGGCTATGTGCCGCAATTCAAGATCGTGTCGCTGATCTGCGCGATTGCGGTGACCGTCTGCTGGATGGCGCTCGTGCAATGGCGCGTCGCGCGGCACCCGAAGGTGTTGTGGCGCAGCGTCGTCCTGTCGAGCGCGGGCACGACGCTGATGTGGGTGCTGCTCATGACGCTGTGGCTGCCGATCGTCAACTACAGCCGGACCTACAAGGACGTCGCGCAACAGATCGCCGCACATTTGCCCGAAGACTACTCGTGCATATCGCCGGTGCGCCTCGGCAACGCACAGATCGCCACCTTCGCCTATTTCGGCGGCATGCACTTCTCGTTCGCCGACGACGACTGCGACGTGATCCTGCGCCAGGACACGCAGGACTTCGGCGAGCCGAGTTCGATGTCGAACTTCGTCTGGAAGCTCGTCTGGGAAGGCCGCCGCGCGGCCGACCGCGACGAGCGTTTCCGGCTGTACGTGCGAATCGACCGTCCGAAGCCGCCGGTCAAGCGGCGCAACGTGCGGCCCAAAACGCTGCAGTGAATCCGATAGTGCGCGAATCGCCGCTCGGCGCGCCCTTTCTCGCGAACCTCCGCAAGATCGCGGTGCTCGCGTGGCCGCTGCTGATCGGCCAGCTCGCGATCATTGCGTTCGGCGTGATGGACACCGCGATGGTCGGCCGCTATTCGTCGACGGATCTGGCGGCGCTCGGGCTCGGCGCCTCGATCTATATCTCGGTCTACATCGCGCTGACGGGCATTCTGACCGCCTTGCAGCCGATCGTCGGACTTGCGTACGGCGCGGGGCGTCATGCGGAAATCGGCGAAGACGTGCGGCAGGCGCTATGGCTCGCCGCGGCGCTGACGGCAATCGGCTTTCTGATCCTGTACTTTCCCACCCCGCTGCTGCAGCTCGCGCACGCGCCCGATGCGCTGCGCGAGCGCACCGTCGCCTATCTGCAGATTCTCGCGTTCGGATTGCCGGCAGCGCTCGTCTTTCGCGTCTATTCCGCGCTCGCGACTGCAGTCGGCCACCCGCGGCTCGTGATGTTCCTGCAGGTTGGCGCGCTCGCGCTGAAAATCCCGCTGAACCTGTGGCTGATTTTCGGCGGCCTTGGCGTGCCTGCCGCTGGCGGTCCCGGCTGCGCGCTCGCCAGCACGCTGCTGAACTGGCTGCTCGGCGCGACCGCCTTGCTGCTGCTCGTGAAGCTCGAGGTCTTCAGACCATTCGCGATTTTCGCGCGCTTTTGCTGGCCGGTCCGCAAGCGCCAGTTCGCGCTGCTGAAACTCGGCATTCCGATGGGCGCGTCGTATCTGATCGAAGTAACGTCATACACGTTCATGGCGCTGTTTATCGCGCGCTTCGGCACGACCACGCTCGCGGGGCACCAGATTGCCGCGAACCTCGGCGCCGTGCTGTATATGACGCCGCTGTCGATCGGCATCGCGACCTCGACGCTCGTCGCACGCGCGCTCGGAGCGCGGCACGATGCGGCGGCGCGCACCCTCGCGCGGCACGGCATCGTCATGGCATGCGCGATTGCGTGCTGCTTCTGCGCGATCGTGCTCGCGCTGCGTCCATTGATCGTGGCAGGCTATACGACCAACGAGCACGTGACGGCCGCCGCGCTGCCGCTCGTGTTGATCGTCGCGATCTATCACATCTGCGACGCGTTGCAGGTCGCGTCCGCGTTCGTGCTGCGCGCCTACCGGATCGTGATCGTGCCGACTGCGATCTATGCCGTCGCGCTGTGGGGCGTCGGGCTCGGCGGCGGCTATCTGCTCGGCTTCAACATCGGCGGTGTCGTGCCGCCGTGGTTGACCGGCGCGCGCGGTTTCTGGGTGGCGAATACCTTGAGTCTCGCGGTGGCGGGCGTCGCGTTGCTGTTCTACTGGCACAACGTCAGCGTTCGCCCTGTACACGCCGACGAGGCGCGCGACGCGGCGTAGCATGCGGTGCCGCACCGCGTTTTCAGGCGCGCCGGGTTCAGGCCGCCGCGCCCCCTGCCGCGTCGATATGCCCGAACACGTCCCGCGCGGCAAAGAGCGCATTCAGCGCAGCCGGAAATCCCGCATACACGGCCATCTGCATAAACACTTCGACGATCTCGTCGCGCGTGCATCCGACATTGAGCGCCGCTTCGATATGAACCTTCAGTTGCGGCTGCGCGTTACCGAGCGCGGCTAGCGCGGCGATCGTCGCGATCTCGCGTGAGCGCAGATCGAGCTGCGCACGGCTATAGATATCGCCGAACGGAAATTCGATCAGAAGACGCGCAAAATCCGGTGCGATCGGCGCCAGCGATGCGAGCACTTTTTCCCCGGCCGCGCCGTCGATTTCCTTCAGCTTGTCCCAGCCCCGCGCATAGCGCTCGTCCCGCGCATTGAGTTCATGGTGAGTGTGTTGCATCGTGATCTTTCGCTCCGCTCAAATTTGATCGACATGTCATGTCTCACTGCGCGTCGCCCCGCTTGCCGCCCCGCTTGCCGCCCTGCCTGCCGCCCGATTCGCTGCCGCGTTCGATCGCTTCGTAGTGGTCGATCTTGTCGCTGATCGCCGCAAGGTTCGCCTGCAATTGCGCGATGCGCGCGAGGACCGCCTCGCGATGCGCGACGAGCATGTCGCGGCGCGCACCGACGCTGACGTCGCCCTGGGCACGCAAGGCGGCGAACGCCTGCATGCCGGCGATCGGCATGCCGGTCGCCTTGAGCCGCATCACGAACTGCAGCCAGTCGAGGTCGGCCGGCGAATACAGGCGATGCCCCGCCTCGCTGCGTCCGACGGCGCGCAGCAGGCCCGACTGCTCGTAGTAACGCAGCGTGTGGGTGGAAACGCCGCTCGAAGCGGCAACCTGACCGATCGTGAGTGGTATGGACATGACAGCACCAAGGTTAGGAGTTCGAGTGCACTCTAAGTCAAGCGCGCCGCTTCGTGAACCGTCGGTACGCAAAGACGTCGTCCGGTTTCTCGCGCCGCGTAGGGTTGCGCCCACACCGTTTGACGGTTGGGAACCCGCCTCGTCCTCAGTTAGAATCGCCAGCGTTCTGTAAGCAATCTGGAGCTCGCTCGATGCGATTGGCGATGCAACGCGGGACCCGCCGGCGGACATGGCGGTCGGCATGTTGGACGTTCTTCATGCTGTGCGGCTTCGCCGCGTTTGCATGGAAGGCCGATGCAGCCCGCATCGCGCAGGTGTCGCCGCAAGGCAAAGTCGCGCAGGTGCGTCAGGTCGTCGTCAAGTTCGATCAGGCGATGAGCGCGTTCGGCGCCGCGAACGCAGCGGCGCCGGCGCGCGTGCATTGCGACGACGCATCGGCGAGCACGGGCAGCGGCCGCTGGATCGACGCAAAGACGTGGGCGTGGGACTTCAAGGCCGATTTGCCGCCGGGCATGCGCTGTTCGGTCGACCTTGACGACGCATTGAAATCGTCGTCCGGAGAGCCACTGACCGGCCCGCGCCGATATGCATTCGAAACCGGCGGACCGTTCGTACAGAGCGTGATGCCCGGCGGCGGCGAAATCGAAGAAGACCAGGCGTTTATCGTGCGTCTGAACGGCCCGGCCACCGATACTTCGGTACGCGAACATATCTGGTGCGAATCGAGCGGTCTCGGCAATCGCATCCCCGTCAAAGCAGCCGAGCCCTCCGTGCGTAGCGCCCTGCTCGCGCGCTTTCGCTTGCAGAAAGACGCCGCACGCATCCTGACGCTGCAATGCCAGCAGACGCTGCCCTCGGGCACGAAGATGCAGCTCGTCTATGGCGCCGGCGTCGCGGGCCCGAGCGGCCTCGCCAACGATGTCGAGCGGCGCTTCGATTACACGGTGCGCGAGCCTTTCGCCGCGAGCTTCTCGTGCGAGCGCGAAAACGCGAAAGCGCCATGCACGCCATTGCGTCCGTTGCGCGTGAAGTTCAACGCACCGATCGCGCGTGCCGACGCCGTAAAGATCCGGCTGCAGGCGTCCAAAGAACGCGCTGACGGAAGCACCGAGGAAAGCACCGGGCGGAACATCGCCCCGACCTTCCCGCGCGACGACAAAAGCGCCGAAGTCGACACGGTCGAATTCGCCGCGCCCTTGCCCGAACACGCCGAACTGACGATCGACGTGCCCGCGCATCTGAAAGACGTCAGTGGCCGCGCGCTCTCGAATGCCGACCTCTTTCCGCTGAAGACGACGACCGCGCCGCTGCCGCCGCTCGCGAAGTTCTCATCGGGCACCTTCGGCATTATCGAGCGCTATGCGCAGCCCGATACGCCGGCGCTTGTGCCCGTCACGCTGCGCAATGTCGAAGCGGATCTGCACGTCGAAGGGCTCAACGCAGGCAACCCGCAGTTCAGCGAAATGCGCGTCGATGCGGATACCGACATCCGCAGCTGGATGCGTGTCGTCGATCGTTTCGATCAGTATGGAATGACGCGCGAATCGATCGCGAAGCTGATGCCGGATCTGCTCGAGCGCAACCCGCATCCGGTGTTCGTGCCGCGTGCGCGCGATGAAACGCCGAACAACGCGCAAAATAACAGCGAGCGCGAGCGGCTGATCGATGTGCGCTCGCTGTCGCTGCTCGCCGGCGAGCGCGGCGTGACAACGCTCACCTTGCCGAAGGCCGACCCGAAAACGCTGAGGCCATTCGAAGTGATCGGCGTGCCGATCGCGAAGCCAGGCTTCTATGTGATCGAACTCGCCTCGCCAGCGCTCGGCGCATCGCTGCTCGCGAAGCCCGCGCCGATGTACGTGCGCACGGCCGTGCTCGTGACGAACCTCGGCGTGCACTTCAAACAGGGACGCGAAAACAGCGTCGTCTGGGTGACGACGCTCGACAAGGGCCAGCCGGTGCCGAATGCGGCCGTCCGCGTCAGCGACTGCAACGGCAGCGAACTCGCCTCCGGCAACACCGACGCGCGCGGCCTGCTCACGATCGGCAAGCCGCTGCCGACGCCCGAGCGCTGCAACGACGACAACTACGAAGGCCTGTTCGTCTCGGCCCGCATCGACGATCCGAAGACCGGCGCGGACATGGCGTTCGTGCGCAGCGAATGGAATCGCGGCATCGAGTCGTGGCGCTTCAATGTGCCGACCGATATGAGTCGCGAAGAGACGGTGCGCGCGCATACGATTTTCGATCGCACGTTGTTGCGCGCGGGGGAAACGGTATCGATGAAGCACATGCTGCGCGTCGAGACCTTAAGCGGCTTCGCGCTGCCGAAGCGGTATCCGGCGCGCGTGACGATCCGGCATCTCGGCAGCGGACAGACCTACCATTTGCCGCTGAAGTGGGCCGCCGATCACACGGCGGATTCCACCTTCGCCATCCCGGCCGCGGCGAAGCTCGGCGAATACAGTGTATCGCTCGACGATGACGACCCGAATGCGGCGGCCGGTAACGGCAACAACGATGCTGAAAGCAACGACGGCAACGAAGCCGATGCGGACGGCGGCCCTGCGCCGCACATGAGCTACGAGTCGGGCAGCTTTCGCGTCGAAGCGTTCCGTCTGCCCGTCTTCAAAGGCTCGATCGCAGTACGCGACGAGAATTCGCATCCGCTGATCGCCGCGCGCGAAGCGCCGCTCGCATTGCAGATCGACTACGTATCGGGCGGCGCGGCATCGGGCTTGCCGGTGCAGGTCTCGGCGCTAACCAGAAGCACATCGCCCGCATTCGCCCACACGTATCCCGACTTCAGCTTCATGCCGTATCGCAAGCCGTCCGACGACGATGCCGCGTCTTCCGCGAACGAAGACGACGGCGACGAGGGCGGCGGCGACGGCGGCGCGTCATCTCCGTCGAACGAAGACAGCACGAAGCTCGTGGCCGACAAGGAACCGGTCACGCTCGAGCGCAACGGGTCCGGCACGCTGACGCTGAAGAATCTGCCGCCGCTCGACGCGCCGAGGCGCCTCGTGCTCGAAGCGACCTTCGCCGATCCCAATGGCGAAGTCCAGACGATCAGCGGCGGCACGACGCTGTGGCCCGCCGCTGTCGTCGCGGGCGTGAAGTCGGGGCAATGGGTGTCGGTTGGCCATACCGTGCCGGTCAAGGCGCTGGCCGTCGATCTGCAAGGCAAACCGCGCGCCGGCGTGGCGCTCGACGTGCGCGCGATCGCGCGCATCACGAGCAGTTCGCGCAAGCGCATGGTCGGCGGCTTCTATGCCTACGACAACCACACCGAAACACACGATCTCGGCTCGCTTTGCAGCGGCACGAGCGACGCGCACGGCTTGCTGTCGTGCGACGCGACGCTACGCGAAGCGGGCAATATCGACCTCGTCGTGACCGCGAAAGACGGCGAGGGCCGCCAGTCGACGGCGACCACGTCAGTGTGGGTCACGCGTGCCGACGAATTATGGTTCGGCGGCGACAACACGGACCGTATCGACGTATTGCCCGAAAAGACCAGCTACGAGCCCGGCGAAACCGCGCGCTTCCAGGTGCGCATGCCGTTCCGCTTCGCGACCGCGCTCGTCGCGGTCGAGCGCGAAGGCATTATCGACACGCGCGTCGTGCAACTGAACGGCACCGACCCGACGATCGAACTCAAGGTAAACGAAGCGTGGGGCCCCAACGTCTACGTGTCGGTGCTCGCGCTGCGCGGGCGGATTCGCGACGTGCCGTGGTATTCGTTCTTCACATGGGGCTGGAAAGCGCCGCTCGAATGGGCGCGCGCGTTCTGGTATGAAGGCCGGCGCTACGAGCCGCCGACGCCGCTCGTCGATCTGTCGAAACCGGCCTTCCGCTATGGCCTCGCGCAAATCAAGGTCGGCACCGCCGCGCACCGGCTCGCGGTCGACGTGACGCCCAATGCGCAAACCTACACGGTACGCGGCAAGGCGCACGTGAAGCTGCGCGTGCGGATGCCAGGCGGCGCGCCCGCGCCGGCCGGCACGCAGATCGCGGTGGCCGCCGTCGACGAAGCCTTGCTCGAACTGATGCCGAACCGCAGCTGGGATCTGCTCGACGCGATGCTGCAACCGCGCGCCTACGGCGTCGAAACCTCGACTGCGCAGATGGAGATCGTCGGACGCCGGCACTTCGGCCGCAAGGCGGTGCCCGCCGGCGGCGGCGGCGGACATGCGGCCACGCGCGAACTGTTCGACACGCTGCTCTTGTGGAACCCGCGCGTCACGCTCGACGCGCAGGGCGCCGCCTCGCTCGACGTACCGCTCAACGATTCGCTGACGCGCTTCAGGATCGTCGCGATCGCCGCCGTCGGCACCGGCACGTTCGGCACCGGCAGCGCAACGATTCGCAGCACGCAGGATTTGCAGCTTATCTCGGGACTGCCGCCGCTCGTGCGCGAAGGCGATCGGTTTCGCGCGCAATTCACGGTGCGCAATACGACGGCACGCGCGATGAAGGTGGTCGTCAGCGCGAATGTGCCGGGGCTTGCATTGCCGCCGCAAACGGTCGATGTCGGACCGGACGCCGCGCGCGAAGTCGCGTGGGATGTCACGACGCCCGACGGGCTCGCCGATGCGGCATCCCCCGCGCTGGCGTGGAATGTGAGCGCGTCTGAGCAGGCAGGAGCGCGCGCGGCCGACTCGCTGAAGATCACCGAGCGCGTCGCCGCGGCGATTCCGGTCACGGTCCAGCAGGCGACGCTCGCGCAAGTCGACGCAACGCTGTCGCTGCCCGTCGCTGCGCCGCCCGATGCGAGCGCGGGCAGCAACGGCGCATTGCGCGGCGGCATTGCGGTGTCGCTGCAGCCGAAGCTCGCGGACGGCCTACCCGGCGTGCGGCGCTGGCTCGAACGCTATCCGTACACGTGCCTCGAACAGCAAAGCTCGCGCGCAATCGGCCTGCGTGACGCGCAGTTGTGGCAGTCGGTGGTCGCGAAGATGCCTGCCTATCTCGATCGCGACGGCCTCGCAAACTACTTCCCGCCCGGCGACGGCAGCCGCGACACAGGCAGCACGGTGCTGACCGCGTATCTGCTGTCGGCAAGCGACGAAGCCGCCAGGCTCGATACGCGCTTCGCGCTGCCCGACGCGTTGCGCGGCAAGCTCGAGGCGGGTCTCGCCGCTTTCGTCGAAGGCCGCATCGAGCGCAATGCGTGGGCGCCGCGCAAGGATCTCGATTTGCGCAAGCTCGGTGCGCTCGAAGCATTGTCGCGCTTCGGCGCGGTTCAACCGCGCATGCTCGATTCCATCGACATCGCGCCGAACCAGTGGCCGACCTCGGCGGTGCTCGACTATTACGCGGTACTGTCGCGCGTCAAAGGCATTGCGCAGCGCGACGAAAAGCTCGCTCAACTCGAACAGATACTGCGCGCGCGCCTCACGTATCAGGGCACGCGGCTCACGTTTTCGACCGGATCCGGCGACGACCTCTGGTGGCTCATGACCGGTCCCGAAACGAATGCGGCACGTTTCGCGCTGACGTTCGCCGATGCACCGGGCTGGAAAGACGAGATGCCACGGCTCGTCGGCGGCCTGCTCGCGCTGCAGCGTAACGGCGCATGGCAAACGACGACGTCGAATGTCTGGGGCTCGCTTGCCGTCGAGCGCTTTTCGCGTGTGTTCGAAAGCGAGCCGGTGAGCGGGCGCACGACGGTGCGGCTCGGCGCGCTCGACAGGACGATTGCGTGGAACGCGCCGGCGCCTTCGGTGTCCGGTGCTGCCAATGTGACTGCGGCTTCCGGTTCTGCTGCCGCCTCGGCTTCCACTACTTCGGCTGCATCGCCGGCGAGCGGCGCGGCCACGAAAACCACCGCCGCCGGCAACGCCACGCGCAGCGCATTGCTGCCGTGGCCGCCCGCCGCGCAGGGCACGCAGCCGCTTACGCTCACGCAGGAAGGCGCCGGCAAGCCGTGGGCGACGATCGAAAGCCTCGCGGCGGTGGCGCTGAAAGCGCCATTCGCCTCGGGCTACCGGATTGCGAAGACCGTCACGCCGCTCGATCCGGCCGTCAAAGGCGTTCTCACGCGCGGCGACCTCGTGCGCGTCCATCTCGACATCGATGCGCAAAGCGATATGACGTGGGTCGTCGTCGACGATCCGGTGCCCGCCGGGGCGACGATTCTCGGGTCGGGGCTCGGCCGCGATTCGCAGACAGCCGTGCTCGGCGAAAACCGGAACGATCGGAACGACGAAAACGCGCCGCATACCGCGTGGCCCACGTTCGTCGAACGCGGCTTCGACGCGTATCGCGCGTACTACGAGTACGTGCCGAAGGGCCGCTTGTCGATCGAATACACGGTGCGGCTCAATAACGCCGGCACCTTCGGCCTGCCGCCGACGCGCGTCGAGGCGCTCTACGCGCCGTCGGCTTACGGCGCATGGCCGAATGCGCCGGTCGTCGTGCGCGAGGCGGCGGCGCCGGGCGCGACTCAGGCGGTCACGACGTCGGCATCGTCTTCCGCCGCCTCCTCCGCCTCCGCCCCTGCGTCCGCGTCGGCCCCGAAGTAGCCGCGAACGGAACGGGACCATCATGCGCCGCGCGCCCAGCTCGCTACGAACCCGACCCGCGCAGGCACGCGCACTCGCGCGCGCGGCGGTTGCATGCGCAACCTTATTCGCGACGCTGACGCCGCTCGCCGCTTACGCCATGCCGGCATTCGACGATGTGCGCGCGCAATGGCGCAGCTCCGACTGGCTGCTGTTATCGCGCGAGGGCGAACCGCTGCAGCGCACGCGCATCGATCTGAGCGAGCGGCGCGGCGAATGGGTCGCGCTCGCCGATGTTTCGCCGGCGCTGCGCGAAGCGATCGTCGTATCCGAAGACAAACGCTTCTACGCGCACAGCGGTGTCGACTGGCGCGGCGCGGCCGCAGCGGCCTGGGGCAACTTGTGGAATACGCGCACGCGCGGCGCGTCGACGGTGACAATGCAATTATCAGGGCTCCTCGACGACGACCCGCGACGCTCGGGGCAACGCTCGCTCGTGCAGAAGGCCGGCCAGGCCTTCGACGCGTTGCGTCTCGAACGCAGCTGGCGCAAGGATCAGATCCTCGAGGCCTATCTGAATCTCGTGCCGCTGCGCGGCGAGACGGTCGGATTGTCCGCGCTCTCGCTCACGCTGTTCGGCAAGGCGCCCTCGGGCCTCGACGATCGCGAGGCCGCTGTGGCCGCGGCGCTCGTGCGCGCGCCGAATGCACCGTATCCGAAGGTCGCCGCGCGCGCGTGCCGGATCCTGCGCGACATGCAGGCGGCCGCGCGCTGCGCGAATCTCGACAGCTTCGTGCAACTCGCGTTCGCGCGCCCTGCCCCGGCGTTGCTGAGCACGTCGCCCGCCGCCGAATCGCTTGCGCCGCATTTCGCACGCCGCGTCGCAAATGAAGTGCATCCGGCCGCCGGTGCGCGCGTGCGCTCGACCCTCGACGCGAACCTGCAGCGCTTCGCGCGCGATACGCTCACGCGTACGCTCGCGGAGCTGAATGCGCGCGCACACGCGCGCAACGTGCACGACGGTGCGGTCGTCGTGCTCGACAACGTGAGCGGCAACGTACTGGCGTGGGTCGGCTCATCCGGCAATCTGTCGGCCGCACCGGACGTCGATGCGGTACTCGCGCGCCGTCAGGCCGGCTCGACGTTAAAACCGTTTCTGTACGCCGAGGCCATCGACGAGCGCCGCGTAACGACCGCGACGCTGCTCGACGATGCGCCGCTCGATCTGCCGGCGGGCGGCGGCCTCTACATTCCGCAGAACTACGATAAGGGCTTCAAGGGCTGGGTCAGCGTGCGCACCGCGCTCGGGTCGTCGCTGAATGTGCCCGCGGTACGCACGCTCGTGATGGTCACGCCGCATCGCTTTGCCGATACGCTCGTCGCGCTCGGGCTGCCGCTCGAGCAAAGCGGCGACTACTACGGCTACAGCCTCGCGCTCGGCAGCGCGGACGTCACGCTGCTGTCGCTGACCAACGCATATCGCGCGCTCGCCAACGGCGGCATGGTGTCGCCAACCGCGGATCTCGCGATGCGGTCAAGCGCGGCGCGCGCCAACGACACCGCGTTCGCAATGCGGCGCGTATTCAGCGCCGACGCGAGCTTTATCGTGACGTCGGTGCTGTCCGACAACAATGCGCGCACGCGCACGTTCGGCTTCGACAGTCCACTCGCGACACGCTTCTTCTCCGCCGTCAAAACCGGCACGAGCAAAGACATGCGCGACAACTGGACGATCGGCTTCACGTCGCGCTATACGATCGGCGTCTGGGTCGGCAATGCCGACGGCACGCCGATGTGGGACGTATCGGGCGTAACGGGTGCAGCGCCCGTCTGGGCCGCCGTCGCCGGTTATCTGCATCGGCGCGTGGCCAGTACGCCGCCCGCGGCCCCCGCGGGCGTGATCCGCACCCGTGTGACGTTCGAGCAGGCGCTCGAACCCGCGCGTGACGAATGGTTTCTGCGCGGCACGCAAATGCCGACGGTCGCGCTGTCGGCGGGCGCGCGCGGCGACGAAGCAGCGAACCCGCTCATGGCGCCGCTCGTGCAGCGAGGCACAGCGGCCGGTGCGACAAGAACGGCGATAACCGCGGCAACACGATCGACCGCCGCGATTGTCGCCACCCCCTCGCCCGCTGCCGCGCCCCGCATCGGCGCACCGGCCGACGGCACGCTGTTCGCACTCGACCCCGACATTCCGCCCGCGAACCAGCGCATTGCGTTCGAACGCGCAAACGGCACGTCCGCGCATAGCGTATGGCAGCTCGACGGCAAGCGGCTCGGCGATGCGCAGCGCGTAATGTGGCCGCCGTGGCCAGGGCGTCACACGCTCGAACTCGTCGACGCAAACGGACGCATCGCCGACAGCGTGCGCTTCGAGGTGCGCGGCGCGACCGCGCGCGCGGCGAGTGCGCGCGACGCCGCCGGCCATCCGCGCACATCGGCCGCCGCATCGGGCCATCCATCTTCCGCAACGCCTGCCGCTGAACCATTGCGCAGATGATTCGAACTGCATGGCCCGTGCGAAGCGAAACCTGACGGCGCGAAGCAGCCGCCGACGCACACGACCCGCACCCAATCGTCCAATGGCACGACGAATCAACGGTTTTCGCAATCGTGCCGCACAAAGTGTCCTATGCTTGAGTCGCAGTGCTTGCTGACTGCATGCGCGGTCCGTTCCCGGCCTTGTTGCCCTCAATGGAGTGCTTGCCATGTTGAAGAAGCTCTGGATGCTGTGCGTTGCGCTGGCTTTCGTGCTGTGCGCGGGCCTCGCCGCTGCGGTCGAGGTCAACACGGCCGATCAGGCCGCGCTCGAATCGGTGAAGGGTATCGGGCCCGTCCATGCGAAGGCGATCATCGACGAGCGCACGAAAAACGGCCCGTTCAAGGATGCCGACGATCTCGCGGCTCGCGTCAAGGGCATCGGCACAAAGTCGGTGAAGAATCTCGAAGCAGCGGGTCTGACAATCAACGGATCGGGCGCGCCGCCGACAGGCGCGGCACGGTCCTCATCGAAGTCGGCATCGAAGTCGACGAAGTCCGCACCGCCCTCTGCCGCGACCACGCCCCAGGCGCCTGCCGCCGATGCGCCCGCGGCCGCATCGGGTGGCAAAGCATCGAAATCGAAGAAGAAGAACAAGGCCGCCGCATCGGCGCCTGCGGCGTCGTCGGGCGCCTGACCCAAACCCGTGTTTCGGCTCGCAATCGTCTTTTACGATTGACGTGACGCGCACGTGTACGCTGTCGTTTCCCGGTGGCAAGCGTCGCAGTCCTGACGTTGCCCGTATGTCCACCGCCGCTGCACCGGTCGTTGCCCGTACAACGACCTTTGCCGGCACTTTCCGTGCCGCGCGATGCTCGCGGCGTTATCCCCCACAACCGGTCGCATGGCGCGCACCGGCCCTCAGGAGAGACAGTCATGAGCCTACTCGATACGATCGGTTCGATGTTCGGCAATTCGCCGCAAGGCGGCGGAAGTCAGCAGGCGCTCGTTGCAAGCGTGCTCGAATTCATCAACAACCAGCCTGGCGGTCTGAACGGCCTGATCCAGCGCTTCCGGGAGAATGGCGCCGGCGAGATCATCGGTTCATGGATCAGCACCGGCGAAAACCAGGCGGTCAGCGCCGACACGCTGCACAACGTGCTCGGTTCGGAAACCGTCACGAATCTGGCGGCAAAAACGGGCGTCGAGCCCGAGCAGGTTACGGGACTGCTGTCGCAAATCCTGCCGCACGTCGTCAATGCCGCGACGCCGAACGGCGAAGTACCCGCCGACGGCAAGATCGAACCGGCGAACCTGTCGGGCGCGCTCGGCGCATTGAGCGCGTTGTCGGGATTGTTCGGCAACAAAAACGCCTGACGTGTCCCGTCGCGCCGTCGTGCGTGGCCGGGGCGGCGGCGCCGAAACCGCGCGCGCCGCCCGGCCACGCGCTCATCTCGGCGCTTGCCATTGTCGCCAGCGCTCCAACGCGTCCAGTTCGAGATCGACTTTCAAACGTTCCGCTACCAGTTGCTGAATCCGCTCGGCGTTCTGATCCTGCTCCTGTAGCAAGACCCTGCGGTCCTCGCTCAAGCGCATTGCGTCGTTCCGGGCGACCATCCAACGTTGCTGCAGCATCGGCCGCACCGCTTCCACCGCGGGCAAATGGCGCATCGCGATCAGATCGCCTGCGTTTGCGGCACGCCTCAACTGCTCGATGTCGCGCCCGGTGGTCCTGCCGGCGTCCGCGAATGCCCGCGCAATCCGGTTCCAGACAAAGCCATGCTGCTTGACCGCGTACTGCCGGCCATGTATGTCGGCATCGAGCGCGCGGCCATGCTCGATCTGCTGATCAAGCCATCGCCGCCGCTCCCACAGCATGGGCTCGCGGTCGGGCCGCGCCATGGCGACCGGTTCGCGGCCATAAGCCGGTGCGAGGTCCACCCGCCATTGGGTCGCATAGGGCTCGAAACGCTGCCGCGGGGTCGGCAACAATCCTTGCCCTGTGTTCCGTCGTTGAGGCATCGACTGCGCCTGCGCTGCGAATGCGGCGGCGAAATCGCGGCTATCGATCGCCCGCGATCGAGGATACGGATGAAAGCGCACCCCCGCAGACGCTGCGTCATAGCCTTGGCCGACGAAATCGGGTCCGGGCATCGAACCCGGCGCGCGCGCATTGTTGCGGTCTGCGGATATCGGCCTGTCGCCACGGTCCGCGGCCGGTCCCGACGAAGCCGGAAACGCTCGCCCGTCCTCGATGAAAAACCGCATCCCGTTGCTGCGGTCGATGAAAATTCCCGGCGTTTCCGACGACTCGTATTCGGATGGAGGCGCGGACAAAGCGCGAGCGGTGGGCGGCCTTGACTGCCCGGCGAACGGCGGCTGCGTCCGCGGAAAAGGCACATAAGGCGTGGAAACACGCGCACGCGCGCCGCTGCGCACGTTTGCGCCCGGCGCACGCACGACAGCGGGCGGGCGCGTATCGACAGGCACATTCGCGGGGCGCGCTTCGGGCGCCCGGATCGTGTTCGGATGCATCGGCAACGGGTACATAGCACATCTCCATTCGTCGCATGCATAGATGCTAGAGACGCGCTACCGCACGGGTGCAATGCTTATTCATGAGCGGCAAAAAAAAGCGGACAACGAATTGCTTCGTTGTCCGCTTGACCTGCGCGCGGCGAGTACCGCTCGCCGAACGTGCGATCAGTGTACGACGCGCTCGAACACGAGCTTGCCGTTACGCACGTCGACCGGAATCACATCCTTCGGTCCGAACTTGCCCGCGAGAATCAGCTTCGCGACCGGGTTCTCGATCTCCTGCTGGATTGCACGCTTCAGCGGCCGCGCCCCGAACAGCGGATCGTAGCCGACCTTGCCGATCAGCTCGAGCGCCTCGTCGGAAACGACGAGCTGCATATCGAGCTTCGCGAGCCGGTCATGCACACGCTCGAGCTGGATCTTCGCGATCGACTCGATGTTCGAGCGGTCGAGCGCATGGAACACGACGACGTCGTCGATCCGGTTCAGGAACTCAGGCCTGAAGTGCAGCTTCACCTCTTCCCATACCGCATCCTTCACCGCATCCTGCGGCTCGCCGACCATCGACTGAATGACCTGCGAGCCGAGGTTCGACGTCATCACGATCACCGTGTTCTTGAAGTCGACGGTGCGGCCCTGGCCATCGGTCATGCGGCCGTCGTCGAGCACCTGCAGCAGCACGTTGAACACGTCCGGATGCGCCTTCTCGATCTCGTCGAGCAGGATCACGCTGTACGGCTTGCGCCGCACTGCTTCGGTCAGGTAACCGCCTTCCTCGTAGCCGACATAACCGGGCGGCGCGCCAATGAGCCGCGCGACGCTGTGCTTCTCCATGAATTCGCTCATGTCGATGCGGATCAGATGCTCTTCCGAATCGAACAGGAACGAAGCGAGCGCCTTGCACACCTCGGTCTTGCCGACGCCCGTCGGCCCGAGAAACAGGAACGAGCCGTACGGACGGTTCGGATCCGACAGGCCCGCGCGCGACCGGCGGATCGCATCGGCGACCGCGCTGATCGCTTCGTCCTGACCCACCACGCGCTGATGCAGTTTCTCTTCGATCTGCAGCAGCTTTTCGCGCTCGCCCTGCATCATGCGCGCGACCGGGATGCCCGTTGCACGCGACACGACTTCCGCGATTTCCTCCGCGCCGACCTGCGTGCGCAACAGACGCGGACGCGTCGGATTGTTCTGCTCCTGCGCTTCGGCCTGCGTGACCTGCTTCAGGCGCTGCTCGAGCTGCGGCAGCTTGCCGTACTGCAGCTCGGCAACCTTCTCGAGCTTGCCTTCGCGTTGCAGCCGCGCGATTTCGGCACGCGTTTTCTCGATCTCTTCCTTGAGCTGTGCTCCGCCTTGCACCGCGGCCTTTTCAGCGGTCCAGATTTCTTCGAGATCCGAATATTTGCGGTCGAGCTGCTCGATTTCTTCCTCGATCAGCTGGAGGCGTTTCTGCGACGCTTCGTCCTTCTCCTTCTTCACCGCTTCGCGTTCGATTTTCAGCTGGATGCGGCGCCGATCGAGCCGGTCCATTTCTTCGGGCTTCGAATCGATCTCCATCTTGATCTTCGACGCGGCTTCGTCGATCAGGTCGATCGCCTTGTCCGGCAGGAAACGGTCGGTGATGTAGCGATGCGACAGCTCCGCGGCCGCGACGATGGCCGGGTCCGTGATATCGACGCCGTGGTGCAGCTCATAACGCTCCTGCAAGCCGCGCAGAATCGCGATGGTCGCCTCGACGCTCGGCTCGTCGACGAGCACCTTCTGGAAACGCCGCTCGAGCGCCGCATCCTTTTCGATGTACTTGCGGTATTCGTCGAGCGTCGTCGCGCCGACGCAATGCAGTTCGCCGCGGGACAGCGCCGGCTTCAGCATGTTGCCCGCGTCCATCGCGCCTTCGGCTTTGCCCGCGCCGACCATCGTGTGGATTTCGTCGATAAAGACGATGGTCTGGCCTTCGTCCTTCGCGATGTCGTTGAGCACGGCCTTCAGGCGCTCCTCGAATTCGCCGCGATACTTGGCGCCCGCGAGCAGCGCCGCCATGTCGAGCGACAGCACGCGCTTGCCCTTCAATGTTTCCGGCACTTCGCCGTTGACGATGCGCTGCGCGAGCCCTTCGACGATCGCCGTCTTGCCGACGCCCGGTTCGCCGATCAGCACCGGATTGTTCTTCGTGCGGCGCTGCAGGATCTGGATCGAGCGGCGGATTTCATCGTCGCGGCCGATCACGGGGTCGAGCTTGCCGGCGCGCGCGCGCTCGGTCAGATCGATCGTGTATTTCTTCAACGCTTCGCGCTGGCTCTCGGCATCCTGGCTGTGCACCTGCGAGCCGCCGCGCACGGCGACGATCGCCGCTTCGAGCGATTTGCGCGTGAGCCCATGTTCGCGCGCGAGACGGCCGGCCTCGCCTTTGTCGTCGGCGACGGCAAGCAGGAACATCTCGCTCGCGATGTACGTGTCGTTGAGCTTTTGCGCTTCCTTGTCGGCCTGGTTCAACAGGCCCGTCAGTTCGCGGCCGATCTGCACGTTGCCGTCGGTGCCCTGCACCTGCGGCAAGCGCGCGATCGCGTCGTTCAGTGCGCTTTGCAGCGCCTGCGCATGCACACCTGCTCGCGACAGCAGCGAGCGCGCCGAACCATCGGGCTGCGCGACGAGCGCCGCGAGCAGGTGAACAGGCTCGATGTATTGATTGTCATGGCCGACCGCAAGGCTTTGCGCGTCCGCCAGCGCTTCCTGGAATTTGGTGGTGAGTTTGTCGATTCTCACAAGAGACCTCCAATTTCGAATGTCACCAAAGTGAGGGAGGTTATTCGCGTTTCAAGCGGTTTTTTGCGCCGGGAGATAACAATTCGCCCAATTGGTCGGGCCGACGGCGCTAATCCGCCCGCCGACTGCGTGCGCGCGGGCTTCGCGCCGCCGCGGACGCCGTACGGACAGCATGCGGCCTGACGCCGCGTCGGGTGCGGCGAGGCGCCGCGCCCGCACTTATACGTCGGGAGAGACCGGGACGATCGACGCGACCGGCATCGCGGCAGGCATCAGACCCAGCAATCTTAGCAACGGGTCGCTCGGCTGGGCGATATCGCGGATCGTGTGGCGGTCGAGTTCGGCGAAAAACGCGTCGCGCGCGCTTTCGAACACGCCCTTCAGGCGGCAATGAGAGCGGATCGTACAGTCGCGATGCGCGCCTTCGCCGTCGGGCAGGCAGGCGACGAACGCGAAGTCGTTCTCGGCCGCGCGCACCACCTCGCCGACCGTCAACTCCGACGAGTGCTCGTACAGCCGCAGCCCGCCGTTGCGTCCGCGCACCGTCTCGACCCAGCCGAGCTCAGCGAGCCGCTGGACGACTTTCATCAGATGATTTTTGGAGATTCCGTACGAGTCGGAAATGTCCTGGATCGTTGCAAGTCCCTGAGGACGTACGGCGAGGTACAGCAGCACACGCAACGAGTAGTCGGTATAGTCTGTCAGTCTCATGTATGCCAAGTCGCGATCGGCGAAGGCGGGGCCGCACAAAAGTCGGGACTCGTCCTTTCCAAGGTTGCCGTGAACGCTGTTCATCGCATGCTGGGTCGCACGTCTGATTGCAATAAGATGCTTGCATTGCGCATCTTATTGCTGCGTTTGTCGTGTTATTTCGCGTAACTATAAACGTTATGGTTTCTTTGCATGCGGACTTTTTTACAAGTTTGATGATGTCTTTTTGCATTTGACCGCCCGGTCTTTGTCGACCGGCTTACTTGCGAACGTTGAATGAATCCGTCTTTCGAGCCTGCCGCGGCCGTCGTGCGGCAATCCGAAGCAACTGAAGCGAATATCCGCGAGCTCGTCTACGCGTTCTACGAGCGCGTGCGCGCGGATGCGCTGCTCGGGCCCGTATTCGAGCAGAAGATCGCGGGCCGCTGGGACGAGCATCTGCCGAAGATGTGCCTGTTCTGGGGCAGCCTCGTACTCGGCTCGAAGCAGTACCGGGGCAATGTGCAGCAGAAGCATGAGCCGCTCGAAGGCATCGAGCCGCGGCACTTCAGCCGGTGGCTCTACCTGTTTCTCGACACCGTCGAAGCGCGTTACGCGCCTGCGGCGGCCGTGCGCTTCATGGAACCGGCGCTGCGTATCGCGCAGAGCCTGCAATTGAGCAAGTTCGGGTGGGACTACGAAATTCCCGCCGAGCAAAAGGCGTTGCTCGAGCGCGTGGCGCCGAGGCGGCCGAAAAAGGAAGGCGATGCATCGCATGCGCATGATGCGGACGCTTTGCCAGCGCGGCCGCGCGGCGAGCCGTTTCCGGCGAAGTTCGTCGGACGCGGACGGGACGACCGGTAAGCGCGCCGCCGGCGCCGCGTCCGCGCGAGGCGCAGTTCAACTGTTCAGCCGCTCGACTGTTCAGCCACTCAAACAGCGCCGCGCCAGCAAAGCGCGCCGCCGGACGCGTCATTCCGGTTTCGCGTTACCGGAGTCCAAACCCCATCGCTCGAGCGCCTTATCGTCGGTAACGCGCGCATCGACCCAGCGCTCGCCGTGTTCGGTCTTTTCTTTCTTCCAGAACGGCGCGTGGGTCTTCAGATAATCCATCACGAACTCGCACGAGGCGAACGCGTTGCCGCGATGCGCGGACGTCGTTGCGACGAGCACGATCTGATCGAGCGGATAAAGCTTGCCGACGCGATGCACGATCAGCACGTCGGTGCCGGGCCAGCGTTCGCACGCGGCGTCGACGATGCCTTCGAGCGACTTCTCGGTCATGCCCGGGTAGTGTTCGAGTTCCATCGTCTCGACCGTGCTGCCTTCGTTCAGATCGCGCACCGTGCCGATAAAGCATGCGACGGCGCCGACTTTCGGATTTTGCGCGCGCAGCGCGGCCAGCTCGGTCGAGACGTCGAAGTCTTCGGTCTGAACGCGTACCGTCATGGTTCGACCCCTAGCCGCCGGTAACCGGCGGGAAAAACGCAACTTCGCAGCCGTCGGTGATGCGCGTGCCCGCATCGGTCATCACATGATTGCAGGCCATGCGCAAGGCGCGCCCTTCGGCAAGCGTATCGGCCCAGATGCCGCCGCGCACGCGCAACCATGCGCGCACGTCGCCGACGGTCGCGACCTCGGCCGGCACGTCGACCGCCTCGTCGGACAGGCCAAGCGCTTCGCGTACGCTTGCAAAATATTTGAGCTGGATTTTCATCGGCGGCTTCGATTGAGTCGTGACAGGCTTCGCGACGCTAGTTCAGCAGTTCGGAAAACGGAATGAAGCGCACGGTCTCGCCGGCACTGATCGCATGATTCGGCGGATTGTCGATGAGCCCATCGCCCCATACCGTCGACGTCAGTACCGCCGAACTCTGGTTTGGAAACAGGTCGAGACCGCCGGCCGCGTTGACGCGCGCACGCAGAAACTCGTTGCGGCGATCGGCCTTGTGCTGCGTGAAATCGGCGCGCAGCGACAGCGCACGCGGTGCGACCGTGCGCACGCCGGCCAGACGCAGCACGAACGGCCGCACGAATAGCAGAAACGTCGCGAAGCTCGAGACCGGGTTGCCGGGCAGACCGATAAAGAACGTTTCGGCGCGTGCGGTGGACGTGCTTGCCGTGCTGGCCGCGTCACCGGCGCTGCTGCCGGCATGAGCGGCGTCGCCCGCGGCGGTACGCCGCACAGCGCCGAATGCGAGCGGCTTGCCCGGCTTCATCGCGATCTGCCACATCGACAACCGCCCTTCCGCCTCGACGGCCGGCTTCACGTGATCTTCCTCGCCGACCGACACGCCGCCGCAGGTCAGGATCAGATCGTGCTCGCGCGCCGCATCGCGCAGCGTCGCGCGCGTCGCATCGAGCCGGTCGGCCACGATGCCGTAGTCGGTCACGTCGCAGCCGAGTCTCTCGAGCAGCCCGCGCAGCGTGAAGCGGTTCGAGTTGTAGATCGCGCCCGGCTTCAACGGCTCGCCGGGCATCGTCAGTTCGTCGCCCGTGAAGAACACCGCGACTTTCACGCGGCGCTTCACGCGCAGTTCCGCGCAACCCACCGAGGCAGCGAGGCCGAGCGCTTGCGGCGTAAGGCGCGTGCCGGCCGGCAGAATCACCGCGCCGCGCCGGATATCGGCGCCTTGCTGCGTGATCCATTCGCCGGCCTTCGGCGTATGCAGCAGCGTGACGGCGTCGCCGGCGGCCTCGGTCTGCTCCTGCATGACGATCGCGTCGGCGCCGGGCGGCACGGTCGCGCCGGTGAAGATGCGCGCCGCCGTGCCCGCCGCCAGCGGCTGCGGCGCGTGACCGGCTGGAATGCGCTGCGATACAGGCAGGCGCCGGTCGCCATGCGCCAGGTCGGCCATGCGCACCGCGTAGCCATCCATCGAACTCGTGTGCATCGGCGGGACGTCGAGCGGCGAGATCACGTCGGCCGCGAGCACGCGGTTCAATGCGTCGAGCGTGGGCAAAGTTTCTTCGCCGTCGATCTGCACGGCGGCGCCGAGCAGAGTGGCGAGCGCATCGGCAGTCGACAGCATCGGGGCGCGAGGTGCGGCAGGCGTGGGTGTGGACATCGGTAGCGGGCGCGGGCGGGACGAAAGGTTATTTATTGTAGTGCGCGCGTCTATGACGCGACAGACCCGGCGACACGCTTCGCGACATACGCCTTCACACGTTCGGCATCGGCCGGCAGCACATCGAAGCGCTGCGGCAGCGCTTCGAGTCCGACAAATGCCGCGGGCCGCTCCGGCTCGCGCAACAGCGCCTCGCGGATCGTCTCGCCGAATTTGATCGGCTGCGCGGTCTCGAGCACGATCATCGGGATGCCGGCCTGCAGATGCTCGCGCGCAACCTTGAGGCCATCGGCCGTATGCGTGTCGATCATCGTGTCGTAGCGCTCGAACACATCGCGAATCGTCTCGACGCGGCTCGCATGCGTGCTGCTGCCCGACACGAAGCCGAATTCCTTGACGCGCGTGAAATCGCCGCTTGCCGCGAGATCGAAGCCGCCCTTTTCCTCGACATCGCGAAACAGCTGCAGCACGCGCGCCGGGTCGCGGCCGAGCAGATCGAACACGAAACGCTCGAAGTTCGACGCCTTCGAGATATCCATGCTCGGGCTGCTCGTGTGATACGTCTCGGCGGCCTTGCGCACGCGGTAGATGCCGGTGCGGAAAAACTCGTCGAGCACGTCGTTTTCGTTCGTCGCGACGACGAGCCTTTCGATCGGCAAGCCCATCATGCGCGCGATATGACCGGCGCACACATTGCCGAAATTGCCCGACGGCACGGTGAACGACACGCGCTCTTGATTCGACTTCGTCGCGGCAAAATAGCCCTTGAAGTAGTAGACGACCTGCGCCACCACGCGCGCCCAGTTGATCGAATTGACGGTGCCGATCTTCTGCGCGGCCTTGAACGCGTGATCGTTCGAGACGGCTTTCACGATGTCCTGGCAATCGTCGAACACACCTTCGACCGCGATATTGAAGATGTTCGGATCTTGCAGGCTGTACATCTGCGCCGTCTGGAACGCGCTCATTTTCCTGTGCGGCGACAGCATGAACACGCGAATGCCCTGCTTGCCGCGCATCGCGTATTCAGCCGCGCTGCCGGTGTCGCCCGAGGTCGCGCCGAGAATATTCAGCGTTTCGCCATGCTTCGCGAGCGTGTACTCGAACAGGTTGCCGAGCAGTTGCATCGCCATGTCCTTGAACGCGAGCGTCGGCCCGTTCGACAGCTCGAGCAGCGAAAGCGGCGCGCCGTCCTCGATGCCGAGCGTTTTGAGCGGCGTGATCTGCGCCGCCTGTTCGTCGTCGCGCACGTTGCAGTACGTTTGCGCGGTGTAGGTGCGGCGCGTCAGTTCGCGCAGGTCGTCGGCGGGAATGTCGTCGCTGAATTTCGACAGGATTTCGAACGCGAGGTCGGCATACGGCAGCGCGCGCCAGCGCGCCAGTTCCTCGGCCGACACGCGCGGGTACGAGGACGGCAGATACAGGCCGCCGTCTTTCGCAAGGCCGCCGAGCAGAATGTCGGAAAACGAATGGCGTTCGCCTGCCCCGGCGCCGCGCGTGGAAATGTAGTTCATGAGAGAAGTCCGCTCGAGTTCAGTTCAACGATTCCATACGCAGTTTCGTCACCTTCGAAACGACCGTGCGCAATGCCTCGATGTCTGCGATCGCCGCATTGACGTTCTTTTCGACCGTCTCGTGCGTGATCAGGATGATGTCCGTTTCGCCCTTGCCGTGATCGTCGACCTGCTCCGATTCCTTCTGCAGCAACGCGTCGATCGAAATGCCGGTGTTCGCGAGAATGCGCGTGATATCGGCCAGCACGCCGGTCACGTCGGCCACGCGCAGACGCAGGTAATAGCCGCTCGTCACTTCGTCGATCGGCAGGATCGGCGTGTCGGACAGCCGGTCGCGCTGGAACGCGAGATGCGGCACGCGATGCTCGGGATCGGCCGTATGCAGCCGCGTCACGTCGACGAGGTCCGCGACCACAGCCGAGGCCGTCGGCTCCGCGCCCGCACCCTTGCCATAGTAGAGCGTCGTGCCGACCGCATCGCCATGCACGACCACCGCATTCATCGCGCCTTCGACGTTCGCAAGCAGGCGCTTGGCGGGAATCAGCGTCGGATGCGTGCGCAGTTCGATGCCCTTGCCGGTGCGGCGCGCGATGCCGAGCAGCTTGATGCGGTAGCCAAGTTCCTCCGCATAACGGATGTCGATAGCCGCGAGCTTGCTGATGCCTTCGACGTAGGCCTTGTCGAACTGCACGGGCACGCCGAACGCGATCGCGCTCATGATCGTCGCCTTGTGCGCGGCGTCGACGCCTTCGATATCGAACGTCGGATCGGCTTCGGCATAGCCGAGCTCCTGCGCGGCCTTCAGCGCCGTGGCGAAATCGAGCCCGCGATCGCGCATCTCCGACAGAATGTAATTCGTCGTGCCGTTGATGATGCCCGCGATGTATTCGATGCGGTTCGCCGTGAGCCCTTCGCGCAGCGCCTTGATGATCGGGATGCCGCCCGCCACCGCCGCTTCGAACGCGACCATCACGCCGTTCTTGTGCGCGGCTTCGAAAATTTCCGTGCCGTGCACGGCGAGCAGCGCCTTGTTCGCCGTCACCACATGCTTGCGATTCGCGATCGCGCGCAACACGAGTTCGCGCGCGATGCCCGTGCCGCCGATCATCTCCGCGACGATGTCGATCGACGGATCGTCGACGACCGAGTTGAAGTCGTCGGTCACCGCCACGCCGGACGCATCGGCGCCATCCGCGTTGGCGAGCGCGCGCTTCGCTTTCTCGGGATTGCGCACCGCAAGGCGCGCAATCTCGATGTCGCGGCCGGCCCGCCGTTTGATTTCTTCCTGATTGCGGCGCAGCACCGTATAGGTGCCGCAGCCGACGGTGCCGAAGCCCAGCAGTCCAACTTTGATCGGTTCCATGCAGCGTGTGTGTTTCTAGTGAGAGTTTGAGGGAACGGGTAAGCGCAGGACCTGTATTTTAGGCCGCTACGTCAGGCCGCGTGCCGCTTCCGGTAGCCGTCGAGAAAGCGCGCGATGCGGTTGATCGAGTCCGCGAGGTCGTCGACGTTCGGCAGGAACACGACGCGGAAGTGGTCCGGCGCCTTCCAGTTGAAGCCCGTGCCCTGCACGAGCAGTACACGCTCCTCGAGCAGCAGGTCGAGGATGAATTGCTGGTCGTTGTGGATCGGATAGAGCTTCGGGTCGAGCCGCGGAAACATATAGAGCGCCGCTTCCGGTTTCACGCAGGTCACGCCCGGAATGGCGGTCAGCATGTCGTAGGCGAGTTCGCGCTGCCGGTAGAGCCGCCCGCCCGGCGCGATCAGTTCGTTGATGCTCTGGTAGCCGCCAAGCGCCGTCTGAATGGCGTACTGGCCCGGCACGTTCGGACACAGCCGCATCGACGAAAGAATACCGAGCCCCTCGAAATAGTCCTTCGCACGGCGCCGGTTGTCGCCGCCGAGGCCCGACACCCACATCCAGCCGGCGCGGTAGCCGCACGACCGGTAGCTCTTGGAAAGACTGTTGAACGTGACCGTCAGCACGTCTTCGGACAGCGACGCGATCGCCGTGTGCTCGCGGCCGTCGTAGACGATCTTGTCGTATACCTCGTCCGCGAAGATCACGAGACCGTGCTGGCGCGCGATGTCGATCAGTTCGAGCAGCAATTCGTTCGAATACAGCGCGCCGGTCGGGTTGTTCGGGTTGATCACGACGAGCGCGCGCGTGTTCGGCGTGATCTTCGCGCGGATGTCGTCCGGGTCCGGCATCCAGCGGTTCGATTCGTCGCAGATGTAGTGCACCGGCGTGCCGCCCGAGAGGCTTACGCCCGCGGTCCACAGCGGGTAATCGGGCGCCGGCAGCAGCACTTCGTCGCCGTCGTTGAGCAGGCCCTGCAGCGCCATCACGATCAGTTCGGAGGCGCCGTTGCCGATGTAGATATCGTCGAGTTCGACGCCGTGCACGCCCTTCTGCTGCGCGTAGTGCATGATCGCCTTGCGCGCCGCGAACACGCCTTTCGAATCGGAGTAACCGGACGATGTAGGCAGGTTCAGGATCATGTCCTGAATGATCTCGTCGGGGGCTTCGAAGCCAAACGGCGCGAGGTTGCCGATGTTCAGCTTGATGATGCGATGGCCTTCCTCTTCGAGCCGCTTCGCGTGTTCGAGAACGGGCCCGCGAATGTCGTAGCAGACATTGAGCAGCTTGTTGGATTTGAGTATGGGTTTCACGGCGGGTTTCTCGACGGGCACACGCGGCACTGACAACGCGCGCAACAAATAATGGAACGAACCGCAAAAACGCCCGGAACACGCGTGGAACAAACACGCAGGCTGGCAGCCAAACCGGATGAACGAGTGATTCAGGACGCCGTGCGCGGCTTGTTGATCTATCGATCGCGCTGACCGCGGGCCGCGTGCACAGCGCGAAGGGCCGCCGGGCGGCCAAAAAGCTATAATTTAGCGGATTTTGACCGACTTCCGCAATGCACCACTTGCGCGCAAGGCCCGCCGCCCGGGCGTCGCGTCGGGCATCAAGCGTGTTCGCCACCTATTCGTCGCAACTCACGGAATACCAGTTTGAAATTACACCAGGATTCGAGCGGTGCCCTCAATACCGTCACCGGTTACGGCGCCGACTACGTCGAAATCAATCTCGAACGTCATACCGGCAGCATCATCGTGTTGCCCGAACAACCGGTGATCGCATGGCCGGTTTCGTCGTTCGAGGACCTTGCCCCCGAGCATTTCGCGCTGCTGATCGGGCCGGCTCCCGAAGTCGTGATCTTCGGCAGCGGCGAACGGCTGCGCTTTCCTCATCCGCGGCTCACATCGGCGCTTGCGGCACAGCGCATCGGCGTCGAAACGATGGACTTCAAGGCGGCCTGCCGGACCTACAACATCCTGATGGCCGAAGGCCGCAAGGTCGCCGCCGCGCTTCTTATCGAGCAATAACGGCGCGCGCAGGTCGGCAGCGCCGCGCCGATCGAGTAAACTGCGCGGCGTTTCCCGAAGACGCACACCGCGACGCGCCGCGCGCGCAGCCTCGATGTGCGGCTCGATGTTCCGGCTTGACGCCGTTGTAAGGTGCGTCGATAAGGCTCCGTTAAGCTTCACCGCTGCATACTCACGGCGCGGCGCCGCGCGCAACGGCCGCCGGGACGTGCCGCGTAACAGAACGATGCGGCCCGGCCGCACCGGGGCAAGCGCCCCGGCAAGCATCGGGACCGGGCAAAAAAAGCATTAATCAGGCACCAAACAAGGTTGAAATCAATGAACGATACGCCTTCCAGGCTACCGCTCAATCGCACCGTCATTCTGCTGTTGCTGATCGCGCTCGCGCTTGTCTGGTTCGTGCCGCTCGACTGGCGCCATCTGCTGCCGAGCGACGAGGGCCGCTACGCCGAAATGGCGCGCGAGATGTTCGTTACCGGCGACTGGATCACGCCGCGCTACAACGGCTACAAGTACTTCGAGAAGCCGCCGCTGCAGACCTGGGCCAACGCGTTGACGTTCGCGTGGTTCGGGCTCGGCGAGTGGCAGGCGCGCCTGTATACGGCGCTCACCGGCTTCGCGGGCGTGCTGCTGATCGGCTTCACCGGCGCGCGCGTGTTCAACGCGGCCACCGGCGTCTTCGCGGCAATCGTGCTCGCATGTTCGCCGTACTGGTACCTGATGGGCCACTTCAACACGCTCGACATGGCCCTGTCGTTCTGGATGGAGCTGTCGCTCTGCGCGCTGCTGCTCGCGCAGCGCCCGGACCTGCCCACGCGTGCCGTGCGCGGCTGGATGTGGATGTGCTGGGCCGCGATGGCGCTCGCGGTACTGTCAAAGGGATTGGTCGGCATCATCCTGCCGGGCGCCGTGCTCGTGCTGTACACGCTCGTCGCGCGCGACTGGGCGATCTGGAGACGCCTTTACCTGGTCAGCGGGCTCATCGTGTTTTTCGCGATCGTCACGCCGTGGTTCGTGCTGGTCCAGCAACGCAACCCCGAGTTCTTCAACTTCTTTTTCGTGGTCCAGCAGTTCAGGCGTTATCTGACGCCCGAACAGAACCGCCCCGGCGCGTTCTACTACTTCGTACCGGTCATTCTGGTCGGGTTTCTGCCATGGCTGTCGGTCAGCGTGCAAAGCATGCGCCGCGCGCTGCAAACACCGCGCCAGGCGAATGGCTTCGCGCCGATCGTCATGCTGCTTGTCTGGTCGGCATTCATCTTCCTGTTCTTCAGCGCCTCGCATTCGAAGCTGCTGTCGTACACGCTGCCGATCGCGCCGGCGCTCGCGCTCGTGATCGGCATGTATTTGCCGCTCGTCACGAAGGCGCAATTTCACCGGCACCTCACGGGCTATGCGCTGTTGCTCGTCGTCGCCGCATTCGGCGCGGTGTTCCTGAGCCGCCTCGGCGACGATCGCAATCCGGCGGCGCTCTACATCGAGTTCCGCACATGGGTTTTCGCGGCGCTCGCAGTGGGGTTCGCGCTCACGCTCGCGGCCATCTGGATCAACCGCAAAAGTCGCCACGGCATTGTCGGCGCGACACTCGCGTACGGCGCCGCCTGGCTTCTGCTCGCCACGATCGCCGGCACCGGCCACGATGTGTTCGGCCGCCTCAGTTCGGGCGCGCCGCTTGCGCCGGCGGTACGCGCCGCGCTCGCGAAACTGCCGCCCGACACGCCGTTCTACTCGGTCGGCGTACTCGACCATACGATGCCGTTCTATGTGCGCCACACGATGATCATGGTCGAACACGGGGACGAATTGACGTTCGGCATCAGCGTCGAACCGCAAAAGTGGGTGCCGACGGTCGGCGAATGGATCAAGCGCTGGAACGCGGACCGCTATGCACTTGCGCTGCTGCCGCCCGACCGCTATGCCGATCTTGCGGCGCAGCATCTGCCGATGCAGGTCGTCGCGCGCGATGCGCGGCGGGTCATCGTCGAAAAACCCGTTGCCCAGGCGCAACCCGCCGCTGCACTACCGCATGCGCAGCAGGATGCGCAACCCGCGGCGCCAGCGTCCGGCGCCGCACCCTGACCTTCACGCCCACCCCCTCGATGAACCCGATCTCCCTCTTTTGCATTCTCGCGGGCGTCACGCTGAACGCGTGCGCGCAACTGCTGCTCAAGGCCGGCACGAATGCCGTTGGACACTTCGAATTCACCCGTGCGAACATCCTGCCCATCGGCTTCAGGCTGGCGACGCAATGGCCGATCATCGGCGGCCTGTGCTGCTATGTGGTGAGCGTCGTCGTGTGGATCGTCGGGCTGTCGCGCGTCGATGTCTCGATCGCCTATCCGATGCTCTCGCTCGGCTACGTGCTGAACGCCGTCGCCGCGTGGTACCTGTTCGGCGAAGTGCTGTCGGTCCAGCGCCTCGTCGGGATCGGCATCATTCTGGTCGGCGTGTTCGTGCTGGCGCGCAGCTAGCAAGCCGGTGCGAGGCAGTACGGCGGGTGCTTCGGCGCCACGCGGCGGGCGCCGCGCAGATCGGCGCGAAATGCCGTGCGCCTCTGCGCGCCGCTCGCCATGGCTTAAGCTTTGCGTCACGCGGTTGAAAGTATTCTTTATGCTGTCGGCATCGCGCCGTCTTCCTTATCGCTCAAGGTTCTCATGACCCAGTCATCCGTCCCGTTTTTGCCGTTCGTCCGCCCGGATATCGACGAAGAAACGATCCGCGGCGTCGCCGACGTGCTTCGCTCCGGCTGGATCACGACCGGGCCGCAGAACCAGGCATTCGAAGCGGCGTTGTCGGAATTCTGCGGCGGCCGCCCGGTGCGCACGTTCAACTCGGGCACGGCGACGCTCGAGGTCGGCTTGCGGATCGCCGGCGTCGGCCCCGGCGACGAGGTGATCACGACGCCCGCGTCGTGGGTCGCGACGGCCAATGTGATTCTCGAAACGGGCGCGACACCGGTCTTCGTCGATATCGATGCGCGTACGCGCAACATCGATCTGAACCTCGTCGAGCAGGCGATCACGCCGCGCACGAAGGCGATCATTCCCGTCTACCTCGCAGGCCTGCCCGTCGATATGGACCGGCTCTACGCGATCGCGCGCGAGCACAAGCTGCGCGTGATCGAAGACGCCGCGCAGGCGTTCGGTTCGACCTGGAACGGCGAGCGTATCGGCAAGCTCGGCGACATCGTCTCGTTCAGCTTCCACGCGAACAAGAATCTGACTTCGATCGAGGGCGGCGCGCTCGTGCTCAACGACGAAGCGGAAGCCGTGCTCGCGCAGAAGTACCGTCTGCAAGGCATTACGCGCACGGGCTTCGACGGCATGGACTGCGACGTGCTCGGCGGCAAGTACAACCTGACCGACGTCGCCGCGCGCGTCGGTCTCGGCCAGCTGCCGCGTCTCGAGGGCTTTACCGCGCAGCGCCGAAAACTCGCGCGCGCCTACTTCAACGGCTTCGCGGACGGCGCCGCCGTGAAGCTCGGCATCGGCCTGCCGCTTGCCGACTTCGCAAACAGCAACTGGCACATGTTTCAGATCACGCTGCCGCTCGAGAAGCTGAGCGTCGATCGCGCGGGCTTCATGGGCGCGCTGAAGGAACGCGGCATCGGTTCAGGCGTGCACTATCCGGCGATCCATCTGTTTTCGCTGTATCGTGCGCGCGGCTTCAGGGAAGGCATGTTCCCCCATGCCGAGCGCTTCGGCGCGTCGACGGTCACGCTGCCGCTCTTCACGCAGATGAACGAAGGCGACGTCGCGCGCGTCTGCCGCGCAGTCGACGAGATCTGCGAGCAGCATGGACGCTGAACGGACATCAGGCAAACCACGGACACACCACGCGGAATACAAGCGGACATGAGCCAAACGGAACAGCGCCGGGGACGACCCGAAGTGTCGATCATCATCCCGGTCTATAACGAGGAAGCCGGGCTGCACGCACTTTTTGCGCGCCTCTATCCGGCGCTCGACGCGCTCGGCACGGACTACGAAGCGATCTTCATCAACGACGGCAGCCGCGACAGATCGGCGGCGCTGCTCGCCGAGCAGTTTCGCGCGCGCCCCGACACGACGCGCGTGATCCTGCTCAACGGCAACTACGGCCAGCATATGGCGATTCTCGCGGGCTTCGAGCAGTCGCGCGGCGATATCGTCATCACGCTCGACGCGGACCTGCAGAACCCGCCCGAGGAGATCGGCAAGCTCGTTGCGAAGATGCGCGAGGGCTTCGACTATGTCGGCACGATCCGCATGCAGCGCCGCGACAGCCTGTGGCGCCGCAAGGCGTCGCAGGTGATGAACCGGCTGCGCGAGCGCATCACGCGCATCAAGATGACCGACCAGGGTTGCATGCTGCGCGCGTACAGCCGGCACATCATCGATACGATCAACCGTTGCGGCGAGATCAACACGTTTATTCCGGCGCTGGCGTACACGTTTTCGCAGAACCCCGTCGAAATCGAAGTCGCGCACGAAGAGCGTTTTGCCGGCGAATCGAAGTATTCGCTATATAGCCTGATTCGCCTGAACTTCGACCTCGTCACCGGCTTCTCGGTCGTGCCGCTGCAATGGCTGTCGTTTATCGGCGTGATTCTGTCGATGGGCTCGGCGGGACTCTTCATGCTGCTGCTGATCCGCCGCTTTATCATCGGCGCGGAAGTGCAAGGCGTGTTCACGCTGTTCGCCATCACGTTCTTCCTGCTCGGCGTGATTATCTTCGCGCTCGGGCTGCTCGGCGAATATATCGGCCGCATCTATCAGCAGGTGCGTGCGCGACCGCGTTATCTCGTGCAAACCATCCTCGAGCAACGCAACGGCGAAGCGGTCTCGGGCACGCCGCGCCAATCGGTCGTGCAGGCGGTACAGCCCGCGCACATCGTCGATCAGGGGCAAAACCCATGAAGCCGCGCGCCGTCGTGTTCGCGTATCACAACGTCGGCGTGCGCTGCCTGCAAGTGCTGCTCGCGCGCGGCGTCGATGTCGCGCTGGTCGTCACGCACGAAGACAATCCGAACGAGAACATCTGGTTCGGCAGCGTTGCGCAGGTTGCGGCCGAACACGGCATCGCGTGCGTGACGCCGGCGGATCCGCGCAGCGCCGAACTGCGCGCGACGCTCAGCGCGGCGCAGCCCGATTTTATTTTCTCGTTCTATTACCGGCACATGCTGCCGCTCGATCTGCTCGCGATCGCCGGGCGCGGCGCGTACAACATGCATGGCTCGCTATTGCCGAAATACCGCGGCCGCGTGCCGACGAACTGGGCGGTGCTGAACGGCGAAACCGAAACCGGCGCGACGTTGCACGAAATGGCCGCGAAGCCCGATGCCGGCGCGATCGTCGCGCAGACGCCCGTGCCGATTCTGCCCGACGACACGGCCGCGCAGGTATTCGACAAGGTGACCGTCGCCGCCGAGCAAACGCTGTGGCGCGTATTGCCGGCACTGCTCGCAGGCGAAGCGCCGCATCTGCCGAACGATCTCGCGCAGGGCAGCTACTTCGGCGGCCGCAAGCCCGAAGACGGCCGCATCGACTGGACGCAGCCCGCGCAACGCGTCTACAACCTGATCCGCGCGGTCGCGCCGCCGTATCCAGGCGCTTTCACCGATCTCGGCGATCACCGCTTTATCGTTGCGCGCGCGCGTCTGATGGCGCCCGGCACCGGACCCGCAAATTTGCCGCCGGGCATCCACGTAAGCGATAATGTCTTTTTTGCGACATGCGGCGACGGTCGCGCGATCGCGATTCACGAACTTTGGCACGAGCGCCGCGGCCCCACCGCCACGGACGAGGTCACGTCCGCTGGGGTGCCCGCTGTGGTGCCCGCGGCCGTACCCGCGGTCAAGCCCGCAGTCATACCCATAACGCCCGTCGAATTCACACGGCTCACCCAACCTTCCCGCAACTGATGAAAAAAGTCCTGATTCTGGGCGTGAACGGCTTTATCGGCCATCACCTGTCCAAGCGCATTCTCGAAACGACCGACTGGGAAGTGTTCGGGATGGACATGCAAACGGAACGCCTCGGCGACCTCGTCAAGCACGAGCGCATGCATTTCTTCGAAGGCGACATCACGATCAACAAGGAATGGGTCGAGTATCACGTGAAGAAGTGCGACGTGATCCTGCCGCTCGTCGCGATCGCCACGCCGGCCACTTATGTGCAGCAGCCGCTGCGCGTGTTCGAGCTCGACTTCGAGGCGAACCTGCCGATCGTGCGTTCGGCGGTGAAGTACCGCAAGCACCTCGTGTTTCCGTCGACGTCCGAGGTGTACGGCATGTGCGCCGACGACGAATTCGATCCGGACGCGTCCGCCCTCACCTACGGCCCGATCAACAAGCCGCGCTGGATCTACGCGTGCTCGAAGCAGCTGATGGACCGCGTGATCTGGGGTTACGGCATGCAGGAGGGTTTGAACTTCACGCTGTTCCGTCCGTTCAACTGGATCGGCCCGGGGCTCGACTCGATCTATACGCCGAAAGAAGGCAGCTCGCGCGTCGTGACGCAGTTCCTCGGCCATATCGTGCGCGGCGAGAATATCAGCCTCGTCGACGGCGGCGCGCAAAAGCGTGCGTTCACCGATATCGACGACGGCATCGGCGCGCTGATGAAGATCATCGCGAACGACAACGGCATTGCGTCGGGCAAGATCTACAACATCGGCAACCCGAAGAACAATTACTCGGTGCGCGAACTCGCGCACAAGATGCTTGCGCTCGCGGCCGAGTTCCCCGAGTACGCGGACAACGCGAAGAAGGTGCAGCTCGTCGAGACCTCGTCGGGCGCGTACTACGGCGCCGGCTATCAGGACGTGCAGAACCGCGTGCCGAAGATCGACAACACGATGCAGGAACTCGGCTGGGCGCCGAAGTCGACGTTCGACGAAGCGCTGCGCAAGATCTTCGAAGCGTACCGCGGCCATGTGGCCGACGCGCGCGCGCTCGTCGAGTAAGCGTCTGACCGGCTCCGCCCGTTCGCAGAAGAAGGCCTGATTCCTTGGCTCGCATCGTTCTCAAGATCGACGTCGATACGCTGCGCGGCACCCGCGAAGGCGTGCCCAACCTCGCGCGCATTTTCGATCGCTTCAAGGCGCGCGCGACGTTCCTGTTCAGCCTCGGCCCCGACCACACGGGCTGGGCGATGCGCCGCGTGCTGCGGCCGGGCTTCCTGAAGAAGGTATCGCGCACGTCGGTGGTCGAGCATTACGGCATCCGTCAACTGATGTACGGCGTGCTGCTGCCGGGGCCCGACATCGGCGTGCGCGCCGCCGCCGAGATGCGCGCGATTCACGAGGCCGGCTTCGAATGCGGCATTCACACGTGGGACCACGTGTACTGGCAAGACAACGTGCGCACGCGCGAGCGCGGCTGGACCGCCGCGCAGATGGAAAAAAGCCATGCACGTTTCATCGACATTTTCGGCATGCCGCCCGCGACGCACGGCGCGGCCGGCTGGCAGATGAACGTCCACGCGTTCGAGCAGATCGACCGGTGGGGCATGCGCTACGCGTCCGACGGACGCGGCCATGCGCCGTACTTCCCGGTGGTCGACGGCAAGACGCTCGCGCACGTGCAGATGCCCACTACCTTGCCGACGCTCGACGAAGTGCTCGGCGTCGATGGCATCGACGAAACCAATGTCGCCGCGTGGATGCTGAAACTGACCGCCGGCAATCCGCACGACCAGGTGTTCACGCTGCACGCCGAACTCGAAGGACAAAAGCTCGCGCCGGTGTTCGAGCGATTGCTCGAAGGCTGGCGCGCACAGGGCCACACGTTTGCGACGATGGGCGATTATCACGCCGCGCTAGACCGTGACACGCTGCCATCGTACCCTGTCACGTGGGGCGAAATTCCGGGCCGCTCGGGCGAATTGATCGTCCAGCCCGACTGACGCGACGACGCTGGTTTGTGAGGCTCATCTGGAACACCCATCTGGGACACTCATCCGCGACACGCGCTCGCGACGGTCATGCGCGGCCGCCATGGTCTCGATGGTCCGCGTCGATCCACATCGGTCATTTCAAGCCCCTCGGTCTCGCCAAGCTCGAGCCGGCGCGAGCGTGCATGCCAGAACCGGCACATGATCCGCACCGGCCATAACAATCGGAGAAACTCGTGCCCATCGCAGTCGACCAGCCCGTTCCCGACTTCACCGCCGCTGCAACCGGCGGCGATTTCACGCTATCCACGCTTCGGGGCAAGAAGGTGGTGCTGTATTTTTATCCGAAGGACAACACGCCAGGCTGCACGACCGAAGGTCTGCAGTTCCGCGACCTCTATCCGAAGTTCAAGCAGGCGGGCGCCGACATCGTCGGCGTCTCGCGCGACAGCGTGCGTTCGCACGAAAATTTCAAGTCGAAGCTGGAACTGCCGTTTACGCTGGTATCGGACCCGGACGAGACGCTCTGCACGCTCTTCGGCGTCATGAAACTGAAGAAAATGTATGGCAAGGAAGTACGTGGGATCGAACGCTCGACGTTCGTCATCGACGGGAACGGCGTGCTGCGCCTCGAGTGGCGTGGCGTGAAAGTACCGGGTCACGTCAATGAGATTCTGGAGGCTGTACAAGCGCTGTGAGGCGCGTTATATTGGGCCGCAATGATTGCCTGTCCACCCTATATTTTGCGCTGTTGCGCGCGCCGTCATCACGTTCGTCACACGCTTGACAACAACGCAAGCAGAAGCGACGTGAGAGCCGCGAGGCTTATGAGGCGCAACGCAACGCCCCAAGTCGAGCCGCTTGCCCCGTTCACCGGGGCGGCGGCTTTTTTAATTGCGCGCAGCTTCGTTGCGTCCGTTGCGACGCCGCGCGCCCTCGTCAAGGAGCCGATCGAAAAACCGCGGAACCGGCATCACTAACCGAAGCGCGCCTGCCGGCGCAAACTGCGTGCGCAACACCGGCACGTTCAGGATGCGGCAGCCGGCGCACACGATATGTTGCACAGATCATTGCGCAGGTTATCGCCGCTCATCGCCAGCCGACGCAACCGGTCTATGCCCCCGATTCCATTCGAGGAAAACCATGCCTTTGCCTACTCCGCCCAGCAAACTCGGTAATCTGTTGCCGCCTGACGAATACAAGGCCAAAGCCCATCCGGCACGGCCTGCTCGAAAACAGGGGCATGAAGGGGAGCAAGCAGAGTCGCCCGAATACGGGCGTGCGAATGTCGCCGTGCCGATGACGGACGCGGCAAATGCGGCCACCACGCTGCGGCCGGTGCCCGTTGCGGCCGCGACGCTCGCCGGCATCGACGCGCCCGCCGTGCCGCCCGAACTGGCCGGTCCCGGCAGTTCGGCCCGCGGCCGCAAGACGAAGCAGACGGCCGCATTGCTGCAACCGATGCCGCCCGCGCCCTCGACGGAAGACGAAGCCGGTTTCGCGACCCCCGCGGTCGCGCGTCGCGGCAAGGCGCCCGCCGGCGCCGACACCGACGTGGCGGAGACTGCGTCCACGCCGCGCGGCGGTACGAAGAAGCGCGACACGAAGGGCGCCGCGGTCGAAGTCCGCAAGCTTTTCGTGCTCGATACGAACGTGCTGATGCACGATCCGACCAGCCTGTTCCGCTTCGAGGAGCACGACGTCTATCTGCCGATGATGACGCTCGAAGAACTCGACAACCACAAGAAAGGCATGTCGGAAGTCGCGCGCAACGCACGCCAGGTGAGCCGCACGCTCGATGCGCTCGTCGCGAACGCGGGCGCGATGAGCGAAGGCATTCCGCTCGCGCGTCTGGGTAGCCGCGAAGCACTTGGGCATCTGTATTTCCAGACGAAGCTGACCGATATCGAGCCGGTCGAAGGCCTGCCGCAAGGCAAGGCCGACAACCAGATTCTCGGCGTCGTGCGCGCGCTGCAGCGCGACCGGCAGGATCGCCAGGTCGTGCTGGTGTCGAAAGACATCAACATGCGGATCAAGGCGCACGCGCTCGGCCTGCCCGCGGAAGACTATTTCAACGACCAGGTTCTCGAAGACAAGGACCTGCTCTACAGCGGCATCCGCGCGCTGCCGCAGGACTTCTGGACGCGCCACGCGAAAGGCATGGAAAGCTGGCAGGACACGAAGACGGGCACCACGTACTACCGCGTGACCGGCCCGCTGTGCGCGTCGATGCTCGTCAACGAGTTCGTCTATCTCGAGCCGCAGAACGGCGAGCCGACGTTCCATGCGATCGTGCGCGAGATCAACGGCAAGACGGCGCTGCTGCAGACGTTGCGCGATTACGGCCACCACAAGAACAATGTGTGGGGCATCACGGCGCGCAACCGCGAGCAGAACTTCGCGCTGAATCTGCTCATGAATCCGGAGATCGACTTCGTCACGCTGCTCGGCCAGGCCGGTACCGGCAAGACGCTCGTCGCGCTCGCGGCGGGTCTTGCGCAGGTGCTCGACGACAAGCGCTACAACGAAATCATCGTGACGCGCGCGACAGTGCCGGTCGGCGAGGACATCGGCTTTCTGCCGGGCACCGAGGAGGAAAAAATGCAGCCGTGGATGGGCGCATTCGACGACAACCTCGAAGTGCTGCAGAAAACCGACGATGCGGCCGGCGAATGGGGCCGCGCGGCGACGCAGGAGCTGATCCGCTCGCGCCTCAAGATCAAGAGCATGAACTTCATGCGCGGGCGAACCTTCGTCGATAAGTATCTGATCATCGACGAGGCGCAGAACCTGACGCCGAAGCAGATGAAAACGCTGGTCACGCGTGCGGGTCCGGGGACGAAGATCATCTGCCTCGGGAATATCGCGCAGATCGACACCCCGTATCTGACCGAAGGCAGCTCGGGACTGACGTATGTCGTCGACCGGTTCAAGGGCTGGGCGCACAGCGGACATGTGACGCTCGCGCGCGGCGAGCGCTCGAGATTGGCCGATTACGCGTCGGAGATTCTGTAGGCAGTCGAGCGGTTCCAGTCGAAGCATCGCGAATGCCGCTTCCGGCCCAGGCTGGAAGCGGCATTTTTACGGGCAAAGCTCAAAAGCAACAGTTAGCGCGTAAACCTCAAGTAATTCATCAAGTTTTCTTGCTCAGGCCAAGCTGGACGGGCTACCATCGAACATCGTCCGTTTCAGGGCGAGCCTGGCGCTCGCCTCGCCATTCATGCGCCGTGCCGGTTCGATTGCTCCGGGGTTCACGCCCCTCCTGAGGCTCCTGACGCTGCTGCTGGCCGTGCTGCTCGCCGCCTGCTCCAGTGCGCCGCAGCGGACCGTACGCGGCAGTGCAGGAGGCGCATCGTCGACGGCCGGCGCCTACCGCACGCCGCCCGGCTTCCCGCACTTCGTCGATCACAGCATCGGACGCGAGGAAATCTCGATTCAGGCGATGAGTCTCGTCGGCGTGCCGTACCGGTGGGGCGGCAATACGCCCGATGCCGGCTTCGACTGCAGCGGACTCGTCCACTATGTGGTCCAGCGCGCGGCCTCGGTGAATCTGCCGCGCACGACCGCCGACATGAGTTCGCGCGGCACGTCGATCGCCCCCGACGAGATCGCGGCGGGCGACCTCGTTTTCTTCAACACGACCGGGCGGCCACATTCGCACGTCGGCATCTACGTCGGCAAGCTGCGCTTCGTCAACGCGCCGTCGACAGGCGGCACGGTACGGCTCGACTACCTGACCAATCCGTACTGGGCGAAGCACTTCGACGGCATCCGGCGCGTTGCGCCGCCGCTCGCGCCGTCGAAGCCGACGCCGTTCGACGAGCCGACTTACGAGGCCGCAGCGCCGAAGGCGAATCGGGCCGTGAGCGAGACCGCCGGAGTCGCGCTGGCCGCGCCGGGAGGCGCATCGGTCGGCGCGCCGGGCACGGCGCCGCTGGGTGCAGCGGCCGAACAGACGCCGCTCACCGCGCAGCGCGACAGCCGCGTAGCGGCCGCGCGTGCGCCGGAAAGCGCGACGACCGCGACAACCGCTGCCGGTGCGCCCGCTGCCGGATCCACCGATGCGTTCGAACCACCACCCTCCGCGATGAGCGCCGCGCAATCGCAGGCACGCGCGGCAGGCGCCGTGTCGCCAGCCGTTACGCCAGCACCGGAATCCGCATCCGCGCCGACACTGCCGGTCACGGCCAGCGCGCGCGCACCCGACGCGATCGACGCCGCCGCCGATGCTTACGAGCCCCCACCCTCGTCCGCGATCGCGGCGGCACGCCAGGCGCAGGCCGCGCAGCGAACGCCGCAAGCAGCCGAATGGCAACGGCCGGCACCGGGCGGCAGCGTGCAGATCATGCGTGCGTCGACCGACTCGCGCGGCGTTCCGGCTTCGACACAGACCAACGACGATCCGATTGCCGGCTTCGCGAACAGCAGTTATTGACCGCGTTTCCCGTGCGGCACGAGACGCGCGGCGCCGCCAGACACTGAAAGATCGATGGCTCGTCTTACGGACCATCGTCACGCATCGCGACCTCGCGCCGGACCCGCCATCGCGGATCGAATTCGAACTGAAAGCCCTCTGTCAGCGCCGCCACTCGTCATTACTTCGAGGCCCGACCCCGAACCATGCACGCCGCCGCGCGCACCGCAATCGCGTCTGCTATCGTGTCCGATATTTTCAGAAAAAGCGGGTGTCACGATGGATCTCGGACTCAAAGGCAAGGTCGTCCTGATTACGGGCGGCAGCAAAGGAATCGGCCTCGCGTGTGCGCGCGCATTTGCGGTCGAAGGCGCAAAAGTCGCGATCGTGTCACGCGATCCGGCCAATCTCGCGCGTGCGCGCGAGCAGTTGAAAAACGAGGGCTTGCAGGTTCACCTCGCGCGCGCCGATTTGCACGATGCGCACAGCGCCGCCGATGTCGTCGAAGAAGCGACGCAGGCACTCGGCGAGATCGACGTGCTGGTCAACAGCGCGGGTGCCGCGCGCCGCTATGACCCCGAAACGCTCGACGCCGACGCGTTCAAGGCCACGATGGATGCGAAATATTTCCCGTACATCTACCCGCAGCAGGAAGTGCTGCGACGCATGGTCGCGCGCGTGAAATCCGGCGAGGCGGCCGAGCCGGGCACCATCGTCAATATCATCGGGATGGGCGGCAAATACGCGACGGACATCCATATTGCCGGCGGCGCCGCGAACGCGGCGCTGATGCTGGCGACCGTCGGCCTCGCGCACTATCACGCCCGCTATGGAATCCGTATCAACGCGATCAACCCGGGCGCGACGCTGACCGAGCGTGTCGAGGAAGCGCTCGCGCTCGAGGCGCAGCAGCAAGGCGTCGATATCGCCGAAGCGCGGGCGCGCGGCGAAGCGAAAGTGCCGCTCGGGCGTTTTGCGAAGCCTGAAGAAATCGCCGATGTCGCGCTTTTCCTCGCGAGCCGCCGCGCGAGTTATGTGACCGGCGCGCTGATCCCGATGGACGGTGTCAGCACGCCGCTGATCTGAGCACCGCCGTTACAGGAACCGATGGGCGAACCACCAGCCGGCGCCCGCGAGTATCGCGGACGCCGGGATTGTCAGAATCCACGCCCATACGATATTGCCCGCGACGCCCCAGCGCACGGCGGACAGCTTCTGCGTCGCGCCGACACCGACGATCGCGCCGGTGATCGTGTGAGTCGTCGACACCGGAATGCCGAGCCACGACGCGAGAAACAGCGTCAGCGCGCCGCCGGTTTCTGCGCAAAAACCGCCGACCGGCTTCAGCTTCGTGATCTTCTGCCCCATCGTGCGCACGATGCGCCAGCCGCCGAACAGCGTGCCGAGCCCCATCGACAGATAGCAGCCGCCGATCACCCAGAGCGGCGGTGCATCGGCGCCTGCCGACGCATAGCCGGTTGCGATCAGCAGCATCCAGATGATGCCGATGGTCTTCTGCGCATCGTTGCCGCCGTGCCCGAGGCTGTACAGACCCGCCGACAGCAGTTGCAGCCGCCGGAAGCGCCGGTCCACCTTGCTCGGCGGCGTGCGGAAGTACAGCCACGACACGCTCAGCATGAAGAACGACCCGAGCACGAAGCCGAGTAGCGGCGAGATAAAAATGAACGCGATGGTTTTCAGCAGACCGTCGATATTCAGCGCGCCCCACCCCGATTTCGCCAGCGCCGCGCCGACCAGCCCGCCGATCAGCGCATGCGACGAACTCGACGGGATGCCGTAGTGCCACGTCACGATATTCCAGCCGATCGCGCCGACGAGCGCGCCGAACACGACGTAATGGTCGACGATGCCCGGATCGATCGTGCCTCTGCCGACCGTCTGCGCGACCTTCAGGTGAAAGATGAAATACGCGATGACGTTGAATAGCGCCGCGAACGCGACCGCCTGTTGCGGCTTCAGCACGCCGGTCGAAACGACCGTGGCGATCGAGTTCGCCGCGTCGTGGAAGCCGTTCATGAAGTCGAACACGAGCGCGACCGCTACGAGCGTCGCGACGCCCCAGATGGCGAGATGTATCGAATGCATCAGGCGTTTTCCAGCACGATGCCTTCGATGATGTTCGCCACATCCTCGCATTTGTCGGTGACAGACTCGAGCAACTCGTAGATCGCTTTCAGCTTGATCAGCGTTTTGACGTCGTCTTCTTCGCGGAACAGCTTCGACATCGCCGCGCGCAGCACACGGTCCGCTTCGGACTCGAGACGATCGATGTCTTCGCAGGCCTTCAGGATCGTGCGCGCCTGCTTCATGTCGGACAGCATGCCGACCGCCGCCTGAACGCGCTCGCATGTCGACGTGCAGATATGCGCGAGCTGGCTCGCCTCCGATGTGACGGCTCGTACGTCGTACAACGAAATGGCGGTAGCGACGTCCTCCATCAAATCGAGGATGTCGTCCATCGTGCTGATCAGTTTGTGGATTTCGTCGCGGTCGAGCGGCGTGATGAAGGTCTTGTGCAGCAGATCGATCGTTTCGTGCGTGAGCTTATCGGCGGCTTTCTCGGCGGACTGGACGTTCTGCTTATGGATTTCCGCGTCGGCGAGATTATCGATCAGCAGTTCGAGCTCATGGCTCGCCGAGACGATGTGCTTCGCATGCGCGTTGAAGATTTCGAAGAATTTGCCCTCGGTGGGCATGAAGCGACCGAACATGGGGTACCTGAAGGAGAGCTGTCAGTCCGCCGATGTAGAAACGACGGTGCGTCTGTCATAAATCCGACATATTGTACCGTTCGTCGCACACCGAGACACTGACTTTGGAGCATTCTCCGTGGCATCCATGCGACTTCCGGGCGTTCGGTCGCATCGTCGTCGGTCGCGGCCGCGTTTCTGCCCGCCTTCGCGCCACTGTTTCCACGCGTGGCCTCTACTCGCTGCCGTAGAATGCCTGCGCGCCTGCAAAATTGTCGAATTTCGTGTACTGCCCGAGGAACGTGAGCCGAACGGTGCCGATCGGCCCATTACGCTGCTTGCCGATAATGACCTCGGCCGTGCCCTTGTCCGGGCTGTCCGGGTTATAAACCTCGTCGCGATAGATAAACAGGATCACGTCGGCGTCCTGCTCGATGGCGCCCGATTCGCGCAGATCCGACATGACGGGTCGCTTGTTCGGACGTTGCTCGAGGCCGCGATTGAGCTGCGACAGCGCGATCACCGGTACGTCGAGCTCTTTGGCAAGGCTTTTCAGCGAACGCGAGATTTCGGAGATTTCCGTCGCGCGGTTTTCGCCCGCCGACGATCCGCTCATCAGCTGCAAATAGTCGACGATGATGAGACCGAGCTTGCCGCATTGCCGCGCCAGTCGCCGCGCGCGCGAGCGCAATTCCATCGGGTTCAGGCCGCCGGTCTCGTCGATGAAGACCTGCGCTTCGCTCATTTTCTGCACCGCGTGCGTGAGCTTCGGCCAATCTTCGTCGGTGAGACGCCCGGTGCGCATCCGATGCTGATCAAGGCGGCCGACCGAACCGAGCATACGCATCGTCAGTTGCGTGCCCGGCATTTCCATCGAGAACACCGCAACCGGCAGGCCGTACTCGACCGCGACGTATTCGCCGATGTTCATCGACAGTGCGGTCTTCCCCATCGACGGTCTTCCCGCCACGATGATCAACTCGCCGCCATGCATGCCCGACGTCATCCGGTCGAGATCGACGAAGCCTGTCGGCGTGCCCGTCACGTCGCTCGGGTTCGCCGTGTGATAAAGCGTGTCGATCCGCTCGACGACCTGCGTGAGCAGCGGACCGATTTCGAGGAAGCCCTGCGTGCCGCGCGCGCCGTCTTCGGCGATCGAAAACACCTTCGATTCCGCTTCGTCGAGCAGTTGACGCACTTCCTTGCCCTGCGGATTGAACGCGTCTGCGGAAATTTCATCGGCCACCGATACGAGCCGGCGCAGCACCGCGCGGTCGCGCACGATTTCCGCATAGCGGCGGATATTCGCGGCGCTAGGCGTGTTCTGCGCGAGTGCGTTCAGGTACGCAAGACCGCCGACGTCTTCGGCCTTGCCCGACGTTGTCAACGCCTCGAACACCGTCACGACGTCGGCCGGCCGCGTTGCCGCGATCAGCCGGCCGATGTGTTCGTAGATGATGCGGTGGTCGTACCGGTAGAAGTCGCCTTGCGACAGAAAGTCCGCGATGCGGTCCCACGCGGCGTTGTCGAGCAGCAAACCGCCAAGCACCGATTGCTCGGCCTCGATCGAATGCGGCGGAACTTTCAGCGACTCGAGTTGGGGGTCTTTCGGCGGTGCGTTCATGGGGTGGGATTATCGGGCAATTAGCCGTGTCAGCAAAGACCGCCGGTGCGCGACCCGGCGATAAAAAAAGCAGGGGCCGGTTTCCCGGCCCCTGCCCTCGCGCCTCACTGATGCCCGGCGACTTTTTCTTGCGATCCGGCTCAGCGCCGGTTGCCGCTTACACGTGCTCGCCGAGCACCGACACCGTCACGTCGACGAGAACGTCAGTGTGCAGCGAAACCTGCACCGGATGGTCGCCGACCATCTTGAGCGGGCCTTCCGCCATGCGCACTTGCGCCTTTTCGACCGCGAAGCCTTGCTTCGACAACGCATTGGCGATGTCCGCGTTCGTCACCGAACCGAACAGACGGCCATCGACGCCCGCCTTCTGGCCGATCTGAACCGTCAGGCCGTTCAGCTTTTCGCCTTGTGCCTGAGCGGCTGCGAGCTTTTCGGCAGCGACCTTTTCGAGTTCCGCGCGGCGGACTTCGAATTCGGCGATCGCATCTTTCGTTGCGCGGCGCGCCTGCTTGTTCGGGATCAGGAAGTTACGTGCGTAGCCGTCCTTCACCTTGACGATATCGCCGAGGTTGCCCAGGTTGACGACTTTTTCGAGAAGAATGATCTGCATTCAAATGCTCCTAATGGCGCCGTCGGGTTTAGGCCTTGTGCTGGTCGGTGTACGGCATCAGCGCGAGAAAACGCGCGCGCTTGATGGCCGTGTCCAGCTGGCGTTGATAGTGCGACTTCGTACCCGTGAGACGCGCCGGCGTGATCTTGCCGTTTTCGCCGATGAAGTCTTTCAGCGTTTCGATGTCTTTGTAGTCGATCTGTTCGACGCCGGCAGCCGTGAAGCGGCAGAACTTCTTGCGCTTGAAGAGCGGGTTTTGTTGCTGGCGACGCTTGTCGAATTTCTTACCAGTCGGGCGGGGCATGTTCAGTCCTTTCCTATGTCCTGCAAATCTGTGATGTGAAACACCAGAGTTCTCGCATTGCGGCTTTTCTTGGCCAGAAAGCCTGTGAAGAGCGTTTCGACGCCCATCGCACAGCGTTCCAGCCTGCCGCTCGCCTCACCGGCCGCTACCGCCGGCATCGTCAGTTCAACCACGCGGGCGATGCCCGCTTCGACGACTTCGGCGCGGTGCTGCAACGTGCAGCCTGCAATCGGAACGCCGGCGGGCGTGTATCGCACCGGTTCGCGTTCGACGACGCTGGCTGTGAGTTGCAGCCGGTTCATTGATTCATGATTGACGGCGTTGCGTGACTCTGATGGCTTAAATAAAGAGTCTTAAGCCTGCGCTTCGGACGGTTGCGTAGCAGCCGCCTTCTTGGCTTCTTCGCGCTGCACTTCCTTCATCATCGGCGACGGGCCGGTTTCGGCCTTCTTCATCTTGACGATCAGGTGGCGCAGCACGGCGTCGTTGAACTTGAATGCGTGCTCGAGCTCTTCGAGCGTGGCCTGGTCGCACTCGATGTTCATGCAGACGTAGTGAGCCTTCGCGAGTTTCTCGATCATGTAGGCCAGCTGGCGACGGCCCCAGTCTTCGATGCGGTGGATCTGGCCGCCGTGCGACGTGATCGTGGACTTGTACCGCTCGATCATGGCGGGCACTTGCTCGCTCTGATCGGGGTGCACGATAAAGACGATTTCATAATGACGCATACACACTCCTTGTGTCGCTTATGGATATAAAGCCGCCCGGGCGTCGAACCGGTGCGGCAAGTGAGAAGCCCGAAAGTCTAACCTGAATGGGGCTCGAATGCAAGCTGGAATCGATGCTTGCAGGGCGTGATTATGCTTTGAATTTCAACGATTTACCGTACGCCGGCGCGACCGGGTCCCAGTCTGCCGCGCTATTGCCCTCGCCGCGCCGGACCAACGTCCGGCGCGGTTTTGCGCTGCTTCCCCCGTATCCGTTCTGTTTTGCTCGCGGGCACCGCCCGGTTTTCCAGCGCTGGCATCGCCCGATCAGCCGTCGATCAGCGCCCGATCAGCCGTCGATCAGCGGTCGATCACCCGCCGCCGAGCTGCAGCCGCGCCCGCAGCGCCGCCTCGAGCTGCGTCAGCGATTCCGGCGACGCATCGGTGACCGCCCACCACATCATGCCCGCGTCGCGCCAGCGCGCCACCGAGTAGCCGTCGCTCGACAGCGACGGCCCCGGCTTGCCGCCCGCCGGATCGGTGTCCGGAAACACATAGACGTCGATCACGTGCTTGCGATGCGTGTAGGTCAGCACCGCCACGCGCCGATGGCCGACGTAGTCGAGCCGTCCGCCCGCCAGCGCAAAGCCGCTCGACGCGAGGTCGACGACCGGCGGCGCGTAGTCGATGCGTCCGTTGAACCACGGCTTCACCGTGTGCTGGTCCGATGAAATCACGTCGATATCGCGCCCCGAAATCTGCGCGCGCACATGGCTCGACACGAGTTCGTCGACGAGCCCCGGCGGCGCGGCCGCACGCTGCTGCGTGTAAAGCACGCCGAGCGCGGCGGCCGCGCATACCGTCAACGCAATCGCCCCGCCGCGCCACGCGGCCGCGCCGAAAGGCTGCGCGAGCGGCGCCGGGTCCGACGGGCCGCCGCGCGCAGGATTGCTTGCCGGCCGCGCGCCGCGCAGAAAATCGAGCCAGCGGTTTCTCGCGGGCGTATTGCGCTGGCCGGCGCGAGCCGGGTCCGACGCCGCATCGCGCGCTCTTTCCGGCGCGTCGCCACGCCGTGGTTCGCCAGAATTCCGCTCCGCGGCGGCCCGGCGGGTCTCGTCGTCGCGCGGCTGTAAGGCTTGCGTCGCCGGCAGCGCCCCGATGATGCGCGCACGCAGTGCCTGCGGCGCGCGATGATATTGGGCCGCGTTGCGCACCGCGGCGCCGAGCGCGCGGATCGCGTCGGTTTCGCGCTGGCAGGCGGCGCACCCGTCGATGTGCTGCTGCAGCGCATGCGCATCGGGCGGCGAGAGTTCCCGGTCGACGTTCGCGTCGATGAGCGGGCGGGCGTCGTTACAGTCCATCTGGGCTCTCCTCTGCGATGCCGCCCGGCATCGCACCGCGATTGCCGGGGCTGCCTGCCGGCGGTTCGGCGGTCTTGCCGGGCATCCGGTCCTGCGAGTTGGTGGAAGTCGATGCGCCCGGCGTACGTGCGCCGGTCCAATTGGCTCGATTGGTCCGGTCGGCCGTCGCGGGCAGCGTTGGAACAGCGCGGGACGGCTGCATCGGCGCGGCATTTGATGCCGGCATGGCCGCAGCCGCGCCGGCGAAGCTCGCTGCGCACCGCTTGTCGCGCGCGCTGCGCCCGCCGGAACCCGCCGCGGACGACACCCCGCTGCCGCCGGCGGCCGCGCGCGACGGCGCCGACCCGCCACCCGGATTCCCCGAGCGCGCCTGCATCGACGCAAGCGCTGCCGCCAGCCGCCTTCGCCCGCGCGCAAGCCGCGACATCACGGTGCCGACCGGCAGGTCGGCGATCGTCGCGATCTCGCGATAACTGAGTTCCTCGAGTTCGCGCAGCACCATCACTTCGCGATACTCGGTGGGCAACTGTTCGAGCGCCGCATGCACGAGCCGCGTGTCCTGGTCGCGGATCATCAGCGTCTCGGGGTCGGCGTTCGAATCGCTCCAGCCTTCGAAGGTCGAGTCGTCGAGGTTTTCGTCGAATTCGACCGAATGACGCGACATCTCGCGCTTCTGCCACTCGCTGTACCACGTGCGCCGCACGATCGTGAGCAGCCACGGCCGCGCGTTCTCGCCGTGGAACATATCGAAGTATCGGAACGCGCGGACGTAGGCGTCCTGCACGATGTCTTCGGCATCGTTCGGATTGCCGCACAACCAGCGTGCGAGGTTAAAGGCCGCATCGAGATGCGGCAGCGCCATCTGCTGGAAGCGGGCGCTGCGCTGTGCGGCATCACTGTCGGTTTCGGTCACCGGAGCCCTCCGATCGTTACGGCTGCTGTACCGGCTACGCGACGAGTTTATTCCCGCGAGATGCGTCGTTCAGCGAAAAATTTCAAACGGGAATAAACGGTGTGCCCGCCAGGTTCGACAGACAAACCGCGACATTCAACGGCAAGCGGGTCACATCCGGGTGACGTCGGGGTCACGTCCGGGTCACGTCCGAGCGGCAACCAAGGAGGCAGTCATGCAAAGCACCCTTCGTCATCTGAAACGGCGCGATTTCCTGAAGCTGGCCGCGCTCGGCGGCGCGGCCTTCGCGTCGGCATTGCCCGGCTTCACGTACGGGCGCGACCAGGACTTCTATTTCGTCCAGCTATCCGATGCGCACTGGGGCTTCGAAGGCCCCGCTGTCAATCCGGATGCGAAAGGCACGCTGCCGAAAGCGATTGCCGCCGTCAACGCGCTGCCGGTCAAGCCGGATTTCGTGATCTTCACCGGCGATCTCACGCACACGACCGACGATCCGATGTTGCGCCGCGAGCGGATGAAGCAGTTCGAGGCGATCGTGCTCAATCTCGACGTGAAACCGCTCTACCTGATGCCCGGCGAGCACGACGCGAGCCTCGACGCAGGCGCCGCGTTCAGGGAGCGCTTCGGCGACACCCACTACACGTTCGATCACAAGGGCGTGCACTTCATTACGCTCGACAACGTATCGGACCCGGCGGGCCGCGTCGGCGCCGGGCAGCTCGCGTGGCTTGCCGCCGATCTCGACAGGCAGCCGGGAGATGCGCGCATCGTCGTCTTCACGCATCGGCCGCTGTTCGATCTCGCGCCGCAATGGGACTGGGCGACGCGCGACGGCGCGCAGGTGATCGAGGTGCTGACGCGCCGGCAGAACGTGACCGTGTTCTACGGACACATCCATCAGGAACACCACACGATGACCGGCAATATCGCGCACCACGCGGCGCGCTCGCTGATGTTCCCGCTGCCGGCACCGGGCTCGCAGGAGAAGCGGCTGCCGGTGCCGTGGGACGCGGCCGCGCCCTATCGCGGACTCGGCTGGCGCCAGGTCGAGGTGGACAGGTCGCCGGACGCGTTCGCGCTCGACGAGAAGCCGATTCGCAACCTTTCGTGATCGTGGGGAAGCGCGATGCAAAAACCAGTCGAATCCACCGCCCGCCACGCCACCGCTACGGCGCCGGGCAAACGTGCCGGCCATTCGGTCATGAAACCCGCCGCTGCGCAACCCGCCGCCAGGCTCGCCGCCGCGCCCGCACGGCGCAGATGGCTGATGCTGGCCGGCGCGGCCGCTGCGCTCGCCGCGATGTCGCGCATACCCGCGCGTGCCGCCGCGCCGCGCGTGATCGAGGTGCGCGCGAAGCGCTTCGTGTTCACCCCGAATCAGATCAGGCTCGCCCCGCACGAAGCAGTCGTCTTCGAACTGACCGCCGAAGACGTACCCATGGGGTTCTCCATACCGCAATACGGCGTGCGCGCCGACGTACTGCCGGGACCGCCGGTACGGCTCGCCGCGCAAGCCGGCGACGCCGGCACCGTCGAGTTCTTGTGCGACATCTTTTGCGGATCGGGGCACGAAACGATGAACGGCACGCTGGTCGTCGGATGAACGCTACGCCTCGCCCGTCCAGTAGCCGGGCCGCGCGTAAACGTCTTTCAGATAGTCGATGAAATAGCGCACCTTGGCCGGCACGAAGCGCTGCTGCGGATACACGGCAAGAATGTCGTACTCGGGCAGCGCGTATTCGTCGAGTACGGTTTCGAGCTCGCCGCGCGCGAGTTGCTGTTGCACTTCCCACGTCGAGCGCCAGCCGAGGCCGAGGCCTTCGGATACCCAACGATGGAGCAGCTCGCCGTCGTTGCAGTCGAGCGAGCCGCCGACACGCACGGTCGCGCGCTTGCCGTTGCGCCGGAAATACCAGCCGCGGTTCTGGCCGCCTTGCAGGTTGAAAGCGAGACAATTGTGCCCGGGCAGGTCTTCGAGCGTTTTCGGCCGGCCATATCTGTCGAAGTACTCGGGCGTGCCGCACACGACGCGCCGGTTCGACGCGAGCTTGACCGCGACGAAGTTCGGATCGACGGCGCCGCCGATGCGAATCGACAGGTCGTAGCCTTCGCGCACGAGATCGACGACGCGGTCGGTCAGATTGAACGACACCTGTAACTCCGGCTTGTCGGCAAGAAACGGCGGCGCGAGCGGCGCGACGTGCTTGCGGCCGAACGCGGCCGGCGCCGACACGATCAGGTGGCCGCCGACCGCGCGGTGCCCGGCCGACAGTTCGTTTTCCGCCTGATCCCATTCGGCCAGCAGCCCACGGCAGCGTTCGAGAAACACCGCGCCCTCCTCGCTGACGACGAGCCGCCGCGTCGACCGGTACATCAGCTTGACGCCGAGCCGCTTTTCGAGCGCGTCGATACGGCGGCCCAGAATGACCGGCGAGACGCCCTCCTCGAGCGCCGCGGCCGCGAGGCTGCCGGAGTCGGCCACCCGCACGAAGGTTTCGATCTGTTTGAAGCGGTCCATCTGCTGTCTCCGTGCCCAACCCGATTCGATACTTTTTGTATCGGAATAAACGACCCAAACCGATCTTATCAAACCTTTGGTGCGAGCCTAAAGTGCATGGAACGCCCCATTCCCACTTTGCAGGACCTCCCGAGGAGACACTCATGGCCAAGATGAGAGCCGTCGACGCAGCCGTACTCGTGCTTGAAAAAGAAGGAATCGACACCGCGTTCGGCGTACCCGGCGCCGCGATCAATCCGTTCTACTCTGCGATGCGCAAGGCGGGCAACATCAGCCACGTGCTGGCTCGCCACGTCGAAGGCGCATCGCACATGGCCGAAGGCTACACGCGCGCCGCGCCGGGCAACATCGGCGTCTGTATCGGCACGTCGGGCCCCGCGGGCACCGACATGATCACGGGCCTCTACTCGGCATCGGCCGACTCGATTCCGATTCTCGCGATCACGGGCCAGGCGCCGCGCGCCCGCCTCTACAAGGAAGATTTCCAGGCCGTCGATATCGAATCGATCGCGAAGCCCGTCACCAAATGGGCCGTCACGGTGCGCGAGCCGGCGCTCGTGCCGCGCGTGTTCCAGCAAGCGTTCCACCTGATGCGCTCGGGCCGTCCGGGTCCCGTGCTGATCGACCTGCCGGTCGACGTCCAAGTGGCCGAGATCGAGTTCGACATCGACACCTACGAACCGCTGCCGGTCTACAAACCGAAGGCGACGCGCGCGCAGATCGAAGCCGCGCTCAAGATGCTCAACGACGCGGAAAAGCCGCTGATCGTCTCGGGCGGCGGCGTCATCAACGCGGCTGCCGAAGATCTGCTCGTGCAGTTCGCCGAAACGATCGGCGTGCCCGTGATTCCGACGCTGATGTCGTGGGGCGCGATTCCCGACGACCATCCGCTGATGGCCGGCATGGTCGGCCTGCAGACGTCGCACCGCTACGGCAACGCGACGATGCTCGCCTCCGACTTCGTGCTTGGCATCGGCAACCGCTGGGCCAACCGCCATACGGGCAGCGTCGAGGTGTATACGAAGGGCCGTAAATTCGTGCACATCGATATCGAGCCGACGCAGATCGGCCGCGTGTTCGGCCCCGATCTCGGCATCGTGTCCGACGCGAAGGCCGCGCTCGAACTGTTCGTCGAGGTCGCAAAGGAATGGAAGGCCGCGGGCAAGCTGAAGAACCGCGGCGCGTGGGTCGAGGAGTGCCAGGAGCGCAAGCGCACGATGCTGCGCAAGACGCACTTCGACAACGTGCCGGTCAAGCCGCAGCGCGTCTACGAAGAGATGAACAAGGCGTTCGGCCGCGACACCTGCTACGTGAGCACGATCGGCCTGTCGCAGATCGCCGCCGCGCAGTTCCTGCACGTGTTCAAGGCACGCAACTGGATCAACTGCGGCCAGGCGGGCCCGCTCGGCTGGACGATTCCCGCTGCGCTCGGCGTGCGTGCGGCCGATCCGCAGCGCCCGATCGTCGCGCTGTCCGGCGATTACGACTTCCAGTTCATGATCGAAGAACTGGCGGCCGGTGCGCAGTTCAAGCTGCCGTATGTGCACGTGGTGGTCAACAACTCGTATCTGGGCCTGATCCGCCAGGCGCAGCGCGCGTTCGAGATGGATTACTGCGTGCAACTGGCGTTCGACAATATCAACGCGCCCGAAGTGGAAGGCTACGGCGTCGATCACGTGAAGGTTGCCGAGGGTCTCGGCTGCAAGGCGCTGCGCGTGTTCAAGCCCGAAGACATCCAGCCGGCGCTCAAGAAAGCGCAGGCGATGCTGTCCGAATTCAACGTGCCGGTCGTCGTCGAAGTGATTCTCGAGCGTGTGACGAACATCTCGATGGGCGCCGAAATCGACGCAGTCAACGAGTTCGAAGAACTGGCCGCGTCGCACGAGGATGCGCCGACGTCGATCACCGCACTGAGCGCGCTCGATTGACGAAACGAGCGGCGGATTGCGCCGCGCCGGCGCGCCGCCCTCGCCTGTGCCGCGCGTTGCCGTCGCGGCACATCTACCAGTCCGTTTCTGTTTTTGCCATGCCCGTGCGGCGGTTAGCGACAACCGCCCGCGGGACGTTGTCCACCTGACCGACCAGAGAGCAACAATGCCGAAATTCGCCGCAAACCTGACGATGCTGTTCAACGAAGTCCCGTTCCTCGAGCGCTTTGCCGCCGCGGCGAACGCGGGTTTCGACGCCGTCGAATTCCTGTTTCCGTATCCGTACAAGACGGCCGAACTCGCCGAACGCCTGCAGCAGAACGGCCTGAAGCTCGTGCTGCACAACCTGCCCGCCGGCAACTGGGAAGCCGGCGAACGCGGCATCGCATGCCTGCCCGATCGTGTCGGCGAGTTTCAGGAAGGCGTCGGGCGCGCGATCGAATACGCGAAGGCGCTGAAGGTGCCGCAATTGAACTGCCTCGTCGGTATTCCGACGGCCGGCGTCGATGCGGACAAGGCGCGCGCGACGATCGTCGACAACCTGCGTTTCGCCGCCGCCGAACTGCAGAAGGAAGGCATCCGGCTGCTCGTCGAGCCGTGCAACTCGTACGACATTCCGGGCTTCGCGCTGAACCGCTCCGCCGAAGGACTCGACGTGATCCGCGCGGTCGGCTCCGACAACCTGTTCCTGCAATACGACATCTATCACATGCAGCGCATGGAAGGCGAACTCGCCGCGACGATCAAAAAGAATGTCGCGTCGATCGCCCACATCCAGCTCGCCGACAATCCGGGGCGCAACGAACCGGGCACCGGCGAAATCAACTATCCGTTCCTGTTCGATCTGCTCGACTCGCTCGGCTACGCAGGCTATATCGGCTGCGAATACAAGCCGCGCACGACGACCGCCGAAGGACTCGGCTGGTTCCGGCAGGCGAAGTCGGCGCACGGCGCGAAAGCGACGGCGTAAGCACAGCGAAAACCTCAGGACCTCAATTTCCAGCTATCACGGAGAGTACGTAAATGGCAAACATCGGTTTTATCGGCCTTGGCATCATGGGCGCGCATATGGCGCGCAACCTTCTGAAGGGCGGCCACACGCTGTTCGTGAACGGCGCGTATCCGGTGCCGGACGATCTGACCAGAACCGCGACCGTGGTCAAGGATTCGACGGCCGTTGCGCAGGCATCGGACGTGATCGTGATCATGGTGCCCGATACGCCCGACGTCGCGAACGTGCTGTTCGCCGCTGACGGCGTCGCGGCGGGCCTCGCCAAGGGCAAGCTCGTGATCGACATGAGCTCGATCTCGCCGCTCGAAACGCAGGCGTTCGCGAAGAAGATCAACGAACTCGGCTGCGACTATCTCGATGCGCCCGTGTCCGGCGGCGAAATCGGCGCGCGCGAGGCGACGCTGACGATCATGGTCGGCGGTCCGCAGACGGCCTTCGATCAGGCCAAGCCCCTCTTCGATCTGATGGGCAAGAACGTCACGCTGATCGGCGACAACGGCGCGGGCCAGACGTGCAAGGTCGCGAACCAGATCATCGTTGCGCTCAATATCGAGGCGGTTGCGGAAGCGCTGCTGTTCGCGGCGCGCTCGGGCGCGGACCCGGAGCGCGTGCGCCGCGCGCTGATGGGCGGCTTCGCGGCGTCGCGCATTCTCGAAGTGCACGGCGAGCGCATGACGAAGCGCACGTTCAACCCGGGCTTTCGCATCGAACTGCATCAGAAGGACCTGAACCTTGCGCTCGACGGCGCGCGCAAGCTCGGCATCGCGCTGCCGCATACGGCGAGCGCGCAGCAACTGTTCAGCGTCTGCGCGGCGAACGGCGGCAAGGCATGGGATCACTCGGCGATGGTGCGCGCGCTCGAGATCATGGGCAACTTCGAAGTCGCGCAGGCGCCGGCGAGCGACGCGAAGGCAGCCTGACGCGTTCTTGCACCTGATAAAGCAGTCGAGCAGGACTCGGGCTGTCGCATCTGCCGCAACAGGCAGCGACAGCCCTCTCGTGGGGCGTCCGGTCCGAAGCGCATCGCGCAACGGGCTGGACAAATCAAGCCGCTCTGGGCTGAGGGCGGCTAGTGGGGTCCGCAGCGGCACCCGTCGGCGACGGGGAAGCCTTGGTCGGTCAGACGTCGTCGTCGGGTGTCCGCCTGTCGGATTTCAATCGAGCGCGCGCGCAACGCGACGTGCTTCTAGCGCACGCACCGCGCGTGCGAGGCCGCGTACCCAATCAGTAAAGATCGAATACGCGCTGCAACGCCGCTTGCGTCGTGTTGCCGGCCGCCAGCGCCAGCAGCAGCAGAACACGCGCCTTATAGGGATTCAGTGCATTCGCGCTGACAAAGCCGAGCGTGTCGTCCGATGCCGCACCGTTGTGCATCACATGCCCCGAACCGACACGCGATGCGCGTACGACTGCGATGCCCTGCGCAGCCGCGTCTGCGAGTGCTTGCTGCAGCGACGCGTGAATCGACCCGTTACCCGTGCCCGCGACGACGATGCCGCGCACAGCGGCCTTCACGAGGGCATCGACCGTCACGCGGCTTGCGCCCGCGTAACTCGCGACGATTTCGACAGCAGGCCAGCTATCGTTCGCCGTCGCTTCGATCGCGAACGCGGTGGCCGTCGTATGCGGGCGCACGACGCGGCGCTGAAATTCGACGCGCCCATCCTGCACCCAACCGAGCGCGCCGACTTCCGGCGACTGGAATGCGTCGACGGCGAACGTGCTCGTCTTCACCACATCGCGTGCGCTGTGAATGCGGTTATTGAACGCGACGAGCACACCCTGGCCGTGGGCCGCGCGGCTCGCCGCGACGCTGAGCGCATTGAGCAGATTGAGCGGGCCATCGGCCGACAGCGCACTCGAGGGCCGCATTGCCGCGGTCAGCACGACGGGCTTCGTGCTCTTCACGCTCAGATGCAGCAGATAGGCGGTTTCCTCGAGCGTGTCGGTGCCGTGCGTGATGACGATGCCGTCGATGTCGTCGGCGGCGAGCAGCGCGTTGACGCGTTGCGCGAGCGTGGTCCACAAAGCGAGCGACATGTCCTTGCTGTCGATGCTCGCGACCTGTTCGGCCCGGATGTTCGCGAGTGCCGCAAGCGCGGGCACGGCCGCAAGCAGTTGCCCGACACCGACGACGCCGGCCTGATAGCCGGCGGTGCGGGTCGCATCCTGTGCGGAGCCGGCGATCGTGCCGCCGGTCGCGAGCACGGCGATGCGCGGCAATGCGCTACAGGACGCGGCGGAAGGCGACGAAGAAGAGGTATTCATGCCGGCGATTGTAAGCGATGCGCCGCTTCGGTCCGCAGCGAAACGCATTGCCCTGCGCGGCTCGCGTCAGGCGAACGCTGAAACCGCCTGCCGCGAGTCCAGCCACGCTTAGGCCGTCTCGCGCAATTGCGCCGCGATTTCCGCTTCGCTCAATTGCGGCGCGAACATTTCGATGAGCCGGTACGCGTAAGCGCGCAGAAACGCGCCCTTGCGCAAGCCGACGCGCGTCGTGCTCGCTTCGAACAGATGCTGCGTGTCGAGCGCGACGAGTTCGCTGTCGCGCTTCGGATCGAACGCCATTGCCGCGACGATGCCGACGCCCATGCCGAGTTCGACATAAGTCTTGATCACGTCCGCGTCGATGGCGGTCAGCACGACGTCGGGCATCGCGCCGACCTTCGTGAATGCCTGGTCGATATGCGAGCGGCCCGTGAAGTCCTGGTCGTAGGTGACGATCGGGAATTCGGCGATCTCTTCGAGCGTCAGGTTCGCGCGGCCGACGAGCGGATGATCTTTCGGCACGACGACGACGTGATGCCACGAATAGCACGGGAACGTCACGATATCGGGGTAGCGGTCGAGCGCTTCGGTCGAGATGCCGAGATCTGCTTCGCCGTTGATGATCATCTGCGCGATCTGCTGCGGGTTGCCCTGGCGCAGCGCCAGATGCACTTTCGGAAACACGTCGGTGAACTGGCGGATCACTTTCGGCAGCGCGTAGCGCGCCTGCGTGTGCGTGGTCGCGACGACGAGGTGGCCGTTGTCCTGGTCCGCATATTGCCGTGCGACGCGACGCAGATTTTCCGCATCGAGCAGCATCCGCTCGATCAGCTGATGCACGGCCTTGCCCGGCTCCGTGAGGCCGGTGAGACGCTTGCCGCGCCGGATAAACACATCGACGCCGAGTTCGTCCTCGAGGTCCTTGATCTGTTTCGACACGCCCGACTGCGACGTGTAGAGCACGTTCGCGACTTCGGTCAGGTTCATATTCTGGCGCACGGCCTCGCGCACGAAGCGCAACTGCTGGAAGTTCATGGGGTCTCCTGTCGACCCGAGTCAGCGCTTCAGCGCTTACTCGGGCCCCATGCTGACGATGGTCCAGCTTAGCGCTTCAGCGCTTAGCTGGACCCGTCAGCCAATCCTGTTCAATCCCGCGCCGGGAACACACGCAGCGAACGCGGCACCGCGGTCACCGTATCGCCGACGGCAAGCTGCAATTCGCGCCACGCTTCGCGATCAAGCTCCGCTTCGAGCACCGGTGCGCCGGGTGCATCCGCCGCCGTTTCCCCCCCGCCGCGCTTACGCCCTTCGAGCTCGACACGCACCGACCCGCCAAGCGTCACCACGCGCCGCACGCCGAGCGCGATGCCCTCACATTGCCCACCCGCCGCCTCGCGATACAGCACGAGATCGTGCGGTCGCACATACGCGAGCGCCGGCCCCTCGAAGCCCGCATCGACGGCGATCGGCTGCGCCGCGCCGTCGACGACGAAGCCGCGCCGGTCGACACTGCCGTGCAGACGGTTCGCCGCGCCGAGAAACTCGTAGACGAACGACGTCTGCGGATGGTCGTACACATCCTGCGGGCTGCCGACCTGCTCGACATGCCCGTGATTCATCACGACGATGCGGTCCGCCACTTCGAGCGCTTCTTCCTGATCATGCGTGACAAAGATCGTCGAAATATGCAGATCGTCGTGCAGGCGGCGCAGCCAGCCGCGCAGCTCCTTGCGCACTTTCGCGTCGAGCGCGCCGAACGGCTCGTCGAGCAGCAGCACCTTCGGTTCGACCGCGAGCGCGCGCGCCAGCGCGATACGCTGCCGCTGCCCGCCCGACAGCTCCGACGGATAGCGCGGCGCAAGCCAGTCGAGCTGCACGAGCTTGAGCAGTTCATGCACCTTCTCGCGAATCGCCGCTTCGGACGGCCGCTCGTTGCGCGGCTTCACGCGCAGACCGAATGCGACGTTCTCGAACACGGTCATATGCCGGAACAGCGCGTAATGCTGGAACACGAAGCCGACCTGGCGCTCGCGCGCGCGGACTTCGGCGACGTCCTGCCCTTGCAGCACGACCTGCCCGTCGTCCGCGAACTCGAGACCGGCGATCACGCGCAACAACGTGGTCTTGCCGCAACCGGACGGCCCGAGCAGCGCGACGAGTTCGCCGGGCGGAAAGTCGAGCGACACGTTGTCGAGCGCCGTGAAATCGCCGAAGCGCTTATGCAAGTTACGAACGGTGATGCCCATCTGTTGCGCTCCTTATTGAACCCGGCGGCCGGCGGCCGCGCTCGACGGCACCGCCGCGCCCGCTTGAGCGGCGACCACGCCGGCCACGATGCCGGACGCGGCAGCGGCCTGCGCACCGGCACGCGACGACGAAGACTCTTCCGACATATGCCGCTCGGCAAGCAGCTTGAGGCCGAGCGTCACGAGCGCGAGCAACGCGAGCAGCGACGCCACGGCGAACGCCGCCGAGAAGTTGTATTCGTTGTAGAGAATTTCGACGTGCAGCGGCATCGTGTCGGTCTGCCCGCGAATATGGCCCGACACGACCGACACCGCACCGAACTCGCCCATCGCCCGCGCGTTGCACAGAATCACGCCGTACAGCAGACCCCACTTCACGTTCGGCAGCGTCACGCGGCGGAAAATCTGCCAGCCCGACGCGCCTAGCACGTGCGCGGCTTCTTCTTCGTCGGTGCCTTGCGCCTGCATCAACGGAATCAGTTCGCGCGCGACGAACGGGAACGTGACGAACACGGTCGCGAGCACGATGCCCGGCACCGCGAATACGATCTGCACGTCATGCGCTTGCAGCCACGGGCCGAACCAGCCCTGCGCGCCGAACAGCAGCACATAGATCAAGCCTGAAATGACGGGCGATACCGAAAACGGCAGATCGATCAGCGTCGTCAGCAGCGCCTTGCCGCGGAACTCGAACTTCGCGATACACCACGAGGCCACGAGCCCGAACACGAGATTGAGCGGCACCGCGAGCGCCGCGGTCAGCAGCGTCAGCTTGATCGCGGACCATGCGTCGGGGTCGGCGAGCGACTCGAAATAGAACGCGAGGCCTTTGCTCAACGCCTGATAGAACACCGCGGCCAGCGGCACGACGAGAAACAGCACGAGAAACAGCAACGCGACAGTAGTCAGAATCCAGCGGACCGCGCGCGGCTCGGTAACCGGACTGTCGGCGCGCGCGGCTTTCGAGGCCGTACGACGCGTGTTCGACAGCACGACGGAGTCGTCGCTCATCGCGCACCTCCGTCGTGCGCCGTGGCTGCCGGCAGATGGCCCGCGGCCGGCACCGGTGCCGATGCGCTGCGGCTCGTACGGCGCTGCAAATACCACTGCAGCGTATTGATCAACAGCAGCATGATGAACGACACCACCAGCATCACGACCGCGATCGCCGTCGCGCCCGGATAGTCGTACTGCTCGAGCTTCGTGATGATCAGCAGCGACGTGATCTCCGACTTCATCGGCACATTGCCCGCGATAAAAATCACCGAGCCGTATTCGCCGAGCGCGCGCGCGAAAGCGAGCGCGAAGCCGGTCAGCAGCGCCGGAAACACGGCCGGCAGGATCACGCGCCGGAAGGTCAGCCAGCGCGATGCGCCGAGGCACGCGGCCGCTTCCTCCTGCTCGCGTTCGAACTCCTCGAGCACGGGCTGCACCGTGCGCACGACGAACGGCAAGCCGATAAACGTCAGCGCGACGAGCACGCCGAGCGGCGTGAACGCGATCTTGAGGCCGAGCGGCTCCAGAAACCGGCCGATCCAGCCGTTGCCCGCATAGACGGCCGCAAGCGAGATGCCGGCCACCGAGGTCGGCAGCGCGAACGGCAGATCGACGATCGCATCGACGACGCGCTTGAACGGAAACGTATAGCGTGTGAGCACCCACGCGACGAGAAAACCGAACACGGCGTTGATCAATGCGCCGCCGAGCGCCGCGGAAAACGTGAGCCGGTATGACGCGAGCACGCGCGGCGAACCGACCGCGCGCACGAACTGGCTCCAGTCGAGCGTTGCGGTTTTGAGGAACGTGGACGCAAGCGGGATCAGCACCACGAGGCTCAGATACGCCACCGTGATACCGAGCGTCAGGCCGAAGCCCGGCAACGCACTCGGCTTGCGGAAGGTCAACGTCGTCATGCTGGGTACTCTTTCAAAAGTCTTGCGCGGGTCGCTGTCATGCACAGTGCGCGCACTGCGCAACAGGCACTTCGGTTACACGCTCAAAAGTGCGCCCGAAGGCGCGCTTGCCTGACTGCATCCGCCGCAGCGCGAGTACTACTGCGGCGAGTAAATCGAATCGAACACGCCGCCGTCGGCAAAGTGCGTCTTCTGCGCGTTCGTCCAGCCGCCGAACGTATCGTCGACCGTGTAGAGCTTAAGCTTCGGAAACTTTTCGGTCAGCGCCGCAGGCACCTTGTTCGAACGCGGACGGTAGAAGTTCTTTGCGGCGATCTCCTGCCCCTCTTCGCTGTACAGGAACTTCAGATACGCTTCGGCGAGTTTGCGCGTGCCATGGCGGTCCACGACCTTGTCGACCACCGCGACGGGCGGCTCCGCGAGAATGCTGACCGACGGCACCACGATCTCGAACTTGTCCGGTCCGAACTCCTTGATCGACAGGAACGCCTCGTTCTCCCATGCGATCAGCACGTCGCCGATACCGCGTTGCACGAAGCTCGTCGTCGCGCCGCGCGCGCCGGAATCGAGCACGCCCGCGTTCCTGTAGAGCTTCGACACGAACGCCTTCGCCGTCTGCTCGCTGCCGCCGGGCTGATGCAGCGCATACGCCCATGCAGCCAGATAGTTCCAGCGTGCGCCGCCCGACGTCTTCGGGTTCGGCGTCACGATCGCGATGCCCGGCTTCACCAGATCGTCCCAGTCCTTGATGTGTTTCGGGTTGCCCTTGCGCACGAGAAATACGATCGTCGACGTGTACGGCGAGGCGTTATCGGGCAAGCGCTTCTGCCAGTCTTTATCGACGAGACCCTTGTTCGCGAGCGCGTCGATGTCGTAGGCGAGCGCGAGCGTCACGACGTCGGCCTGCAACCCGTCGAGCACCGAGCGCGCCTGTGCACCCGAGCCGCCATGCGACTGCCTGAAGGTGATCGACTCGCCGGTCTGCGCCTTCCATTGCTTGCCGAATGCCGCATTGATGTCCTGGTACAGTTCGCGCGTCGGGTCGTACGACACATTGAGCAACGTCGTATCAGCATGCGCCTGTGCGGCCAGTCCGAGCACCGCAGCCGCACCGATGGCCAGAGAAGCGAAGAATTGCTTCGCGCGCACCGTCGAGCGCCATGTCGTCTCCCGCCGTGCCGCCATGTTTGGCGTCGACGTTTTCTTGCGCTCAGACGCGCTTTCTGCGAACCCCGTAGTGCGATCGTTCATTGATGTTTTCTCCGCTCGCCGCTGTTTCCCGATCCCGCGAATTGCTTACTCCGCCGGGCCTCATATCGATTTGAGGCCAGTCTATCCGCGGCGCTTCATCATTAAAAATAATGTTTCTTCATTTTTTAATACGCAAAAGTGGTAACGCCGGCCCGACACGGCGTTCGGACGGAAATTCCGAAGTGAAGAAAGATAGGGCTTGTCGACGAGGGGATCGGGAGCCGAACTTAAAGTAAAGCTTGAAAAGCGCCGGATACTGTATAAAAATACAGTCACCTGTTCATCCATACAGTGGCGCCATGACCAAACTCACCGCACGACAGCAGCAGGTTTTCGATCTGATCCGCCGCGCGATCGAGCGCACGGGCTTTCCGCCCACGCGCGCCGAGATCGCGGCCGAATTGGGCTTCAGTTCGGCCAACTCGGCGGAAGAGCATCTGCGGGCGCTCGCTCGCAAAGGCGTGATCGAACTCGCGGCCGGCGCGTCGCGCGGCATCCGGCTGCTGGCCGGACAAGACGACGCGCCTCATCAGTTCACGCTGCCGCATGCGGCGCTCATGCAGCTGTCGCTGCCGCTCGTCGGCCGCGTCGCAGCCGGCAGCCCGATCCTCGCGCAGGAGCACATCGCGCAGCACTATGCGTGCGACCCGGCGCTGTTCTCGAGCAAGCCCGATTACCTGTTGAAAGTGCGCGGCCTGTCGATGCGCGACGCGGGCATTCTCGACGGCGATCTGCTCGCGGTGCAAAAGCGCAGCGAAGCAAAAGACGGCCAGATCATCATTGCGCGCCTTGGCGACGACGTCACGGTCAAGCGCTTGAAGCGACGGCCGAACGGCATCGAACTGATCGCCGAAAACCCCGATTACGAAAACATCTTCGTCGAGGCCGGCAGCGCGGATTTCGCGCTCGAAGGCATCGCGGTCGGCCTGATCCGGCCAGGTGAATTCTGATTTCCCGCTGATTTAGCGCCGAGTGTTAGCGGATTTCCGTTCAGTTTCGGCTCGGTTTCAGCTCAGTTTCGCTCAGTTTCAGATACCGTCTGGAGAGATTCATGGAACGCCTTGCCCGCTTGCTGCCCTTCCGTCAGTTCGGCCGTCTGCGCCACCTGCGCAACCTCGTGCCATGCGCCGTGCTCGATGCGATGCATGTGCCGCGTACCGGCTCGCTGTTCGATTTCGAAGAGCATGAGCGGTCGATGGTCGAAGCCGACGCGTCGTTGCCGTCGTCGCTCCCCGCGTTTGCACGCGTCTCGCTGAACGCCGCGCTCAACGCCGAGCCCGCACGCCGCGCGCCGGTGCGCGTCTATCACGGGCCGTCGCGGCTCATCATGGTCGGCACCGTCGATGCCGTGTGCAGCATGATCGACCGCTGCATCGCCGAGGAGCACGCGCAAGCGGCGTGAGCGCGCCCGTTCATCGCGAACGTGCATATCGCGAAGGTGCATGTCTCGGCGCATGTCGCCAACGCGCATGTCGCCAACGCGCATGTCGAGAACGGCCGAGGCGCGATGAAGTACATAAGATTGCGGGATCGTTTCAGCGAGAATGGGGTCCACGGTAAACCACCCCATTCACCATGAAAGGAACGTTCCGCACGATGATGGTTCGCACAAGCTGCGCGCAACGCGCGATAAATGACCGCATCGGTGGCCACATGAATCACAAGATGACCGGCAGCGTCAGGCGGTCCGTGCTGGTCACGGTCGTTGTCATCGTTGTGCTGATCGCGCTGGCCTTCGCGTATGCATCGCCGTATATCGCACTCAACCGCCTGAAACGCGCAGCCGACGCGCGCGATGCGGCAACAGTCAACGAATACGTCGATTTCCCGGCGCTTCGCGAGAGTCTCAAGGAACAGCTCGGGGGCTTGCTAAGACGCAGAATCGGCGCGGAAAGTCACGGCAATCCGCTCGCCGCGCTGGGCGCCATGATCGGTGTCGCGTTGATCGGGCCGCTCGTCGACGCGTATGCGACGCCGGACGGCGTCGCCGCGCTGCTCAACGGAATGCCGCCACGCGGCGAACCGGGCGAGCGCCCGCCTGCGCCGCCGGACGCGTCGGCTTCGTCGTCCGATTCGTCGTCTGATTCGTCGTCAAACGGTGGCAACCCCGCTGCTGCGCGCTCTGCTCCACCCGTATCACCGGCACCGACAGCATCGGCCGCGAACGGCTCGAAGCCGCCTCAGCCTCCGCAAACCACAGCCGGATATCGCGGCGTCAACGAGTTCGTCGTCACGTATCGGCACGGTGTCGGCGACACGCGCTATGCCGCGATTTTCCATCGCGAAGGGCTTTTCACGTGGAAGCTTGCGGCAGTCGATCTCGGCGAGTAGGCAGCGCCGGTTCTGCCGGCTAGAGCCTCATGCCGCGGCCGACTGCTCCTCGCCTGGCGACGAACACGCAACGAGAATGCTGCACGACACGCGATCGAGTAGCGGCGTGTTGCCCGCGCCCATCCACCATCGCGAGAGTCCATGCCGGCAGCGATGGCCGACGACGACAAGATCGACCTTCAGCTCTTCCGCAAGCGCCGCGATTTCATCGATCGGATGACCGAACGCAAAGTGCCCTTGCGCCCTGACGCCACGCTCGGTCAGCCAGTCGACGCCTTCTTGCAGGATGTCGCGCGCCGTCTTTTCGAAACTGCCGCACGCCACGTCGGTCAGCAGGCCCGCGCTTTGCGCGATGCTCGAGCGCATGTCGACGACCGACAGCAGATGAGTCTCCGCTTTCAGATCCAATGCCAGATCCGCACCGCAGCGCAGTGCCTTGCGGCCTTCGCGCGAACCGTCGTAGCACAGCAGAATTTTCTGGTAGCTGGCCATTGTCGTTTCTCCCTTCCGCGCCAATCGCGGACGTCGAGTCAATCATGGTGCGCCGCAATTGCGCTTGCAAGGGCTGGAAAACGCTAAGTGCGCGCAAGCACGTTCGATGCCGCATGCGGCACCGCACGAAAGCCCGTCGCAGCCTTGCGGTGACCGCCCCGCGCCCGAAGACGTGGCCTAGAATAGGCGACGCTTCGAAGCGGCCAGCTCGTGAACGACTGCTTCGTTTTTATTCGACATCCCGTCGCGCCTGCTGTTCGTGTCGCCTCGCCGCTAGCTGTCGTTCGTCGTTCGTCGTCCGCTGTTCTGTTGCGCTGTCTCGCAGTCTCGCCGTCGCCCGTAGCGATCGCGAGTCATTGCGATCTTTGTCCAATCAACTATCGTCATCGAACGCTCCGCTTATGTCCGACGCCGCGATCGAATTCCATCGAGTCGAAAAACGTTACGGCGGCAGAAAGGTCATCGACGGCCTGTCGTTCGATGTGCGGGTCGGCGAATGTTTCGGTCTGCTAGGTCCGAACGGCGCCGGCAAGACCACGACGCTGCGCATGCTGCTCGGCATTGCCGCGCCCGATGCCGGCGCGATCCGTCTGTGCGGCGAACCGATTCCCGCGCGTGCGCGCATCGCCCGCGCGCGCATCGGCGTGGTTCCGCAATTCGACAATCTCGATCCGGACTTTACCGTTCGCGAGAATCTGCTCGTGTTCGGCCGCTACTTCGGCCTTAGCGCCAGGGCAATACGCGAGCGCGTGCCCTCGCTGCTCGAATTCGCGCGGCTCGAACACAAGGCCGATTCGCGTGTCGCCGAACTGTCGGGCGGTATGAAACGCCGGCTCACGCTCGCGCGCGCGCTCGTCAACGATCCCGATGTGCTCGTCATGGACGAGCCGACCACAGGTCTCGATCCGCAGGCGCGCCATCTGATCTGGGAACGGCTGCGCTCGCTGCTGTCGCGCGGCAAGACGATTCTTCTGACGACGCACTTTATGGAAGAAGCCGAACGCCTGTGCGACCGGCTTTGTGTGATCGAAGAAGGCCGCAAGATCGCCGAGGGCGAACCGAAGGCGCTGATCGCATCGGAGATCGGCTGCGATGTGATCGAAGTCTACGGCCCCGATCCGCTGGTGCTGCGCGATGCGCTCGCGCCGTTCGCCACGCGTATCGACATCAGCGGCGAGACGCTTTTCTGCTATGTCGACGATCCGCAGCCCGTGCACGCGCAACTGAAACAGCGCGACGACGTGCGCTATCTGCATCGGCCCGCGAATCTCGAAGACGTATTTCTGCGCCTCACCGGCCGCGAGATGCAGGACTGACGTGGCACGATCGAACGGCACGACTCAAACGCCGGAACTCAAAACAGCAGCACACACGCAGCAGGACTCATCGACCATGGATGCCCGCTCATACGATACCCCCGACCACCCGCTCGAGCCCGCGCGCGAACGCTTCGCGGCACTACCCGCCAATGCGCTGAACTGGTTCGCGGTGTGGCGCCGCAACTATCTCGTGTGGCGCAAGCTCGCGCTCGCGTCGATGTTCGGCAATCTGGCCGATCCGATGATCTATCTGTTCGGCCTCGGTTTCGGGCTCGGGCTCATGGTCGGGCGCGTCGACGGCGTGTCGTATATCGCGTTCCTCGCGGCAGGCACGGTCGCCTCGAGCGTGATGATGTCGGCGAGCTTCGAGTCGATGTATTCGGGCTTTTCGCGAATGCACGTGCAGCGCACATGGGAAGCGATCATGCATACGCCGCTGACGCTCGGCGACATCGTACTCGGGGAGATCGTCTGGGCCGCAAGCAAATCGGTGTTGTCCGGCACGGCAATCCTGATCGTCGCGGGTCTGCTCGGCTACGCGAAATTCCCCGCAACGCTCGTCGCCCTGCCCGTCATCGTGCTCGCGGGTCTGGCGTTCGCGGGCCTCGCGATGATCGTCACGGCGCTCGCGCCGTCGTACGATTTCTTCATGTTCTATCAGACGCTCGCGCTTACGCCGATGCTGCTGCTCTCGGGCGTGTTCTTTCCCGTGTCGCAGCTGCCGCCCGCCGCACAATACGCGACGCAACTGCTACCGCTCGCGCATGCGGTGGACCTGATCCGGCCAGCGATGCTCGCGCGGCCGATCGACGATGCGGCGCTGCACGTAGCCGTGCTCACGCTCTATGTGATCGTGCCGTTTCTGATCTCGGCCGTGCTGTTGCGCCGCCGGATGATGCGGTAAGCCGCTGCTCGTCGTTTCAGTCATCGAGCCGGCTTAATCTTCGTCGTCGGACCACGGGATATCGACGTCGGAAATGAATGCGACGGTTGCAAACGGCCCGCCTTCCTGGCGGCCGATCTTGCCGTCCGCACGATGCCATTCGACGCGGAACACGGTGCCCGGATCGTTGGCGAGAAGGCGCACGGTGCGCACTTCGTCGGGATCGGCCTCTTCGACGGGACCGTCGAGCGAGACCAGCAATGCCTGCGGCCACACGCCCTCGTCCGGGTCGTAGATGCGGTCGCCATCGGGAATCGAGGTCGACGCCTCGACGCCGATCGTCGCCGATGCGTCGACGATCATCTTGCCGAGCGCTCGCAGCAAAGCGGTTGCACGCGCCGAATTGGCCTGGCGGATCGCGAGGTCCCCGCGCGTGAGCGCCTGCTCGAGCTTCGGATTGGTCTTCTGTTGCGCCATGCGTTTGTCCTGAGTTCGATCGTCTTTTGACTATGAATAATCGCCTGCCGGATTGCCGACCGGCAATCTGCCGCCCCTGAGCACCCGGCTCCACCCAGTTTAGGTCGAGATTCGACCGTGGAGGCGGCTTGAAACCGCTTGAAACCGCTTGAAACCGCTTGAAACCGTTGAAACGGCCTGAAACGGGTTTGAAACCATTTGACGTGCCGAATCGCTCGATGACATGGGCGATGTTACGTCAGCCGCCCGCGCATCCGCTGTTGCAGCGCGTCATTTACAGGCCCATGCCGACCGCCAGCAGACCCGCCACGATACCGAATGCGACCACCGCGACCGCGACGATAGCAAGCACGCGCGGGCGAAATGAACGCGCGAGCATCGCGAGCGACGGCACGCTGATCGGCGGCAGCGTCATCAGCAACGCGCCGGCGGGACCGACGCCGATGCCTAGCGTCAGCATCGCCTGAATGATCGGTACTTCGCCCGCCGTCGGAATCACAAACAGCATACCGGCGACCGCGAACGCGACAATCCAGCCGATCTCGTTGCCAATCGCCGGCCCGATCTGCGGAAACAGCCACGCGCGCGCTGCGCCGAGCAGCAAGACCAGCACCAGATACTCGGGCACGAGGCGCACGGTCATGCGCGCGAGGATCCCCAACCAGCGCGCAAACGCGCTGCCTTCCTGCTGACGCGCAACCTGTTCGGCAAGGCGCGCGTCGGCCGCGCTGGCCTCGCCGGGCGTGACGAGCCGGTTTACGAGGTAACCCAGACCGAACACCATCAGCACACCGAGTGCAAGCCGCAAACCCGCCCATTGCCAGCCGAGTACGAAGCCCATGAAAACGAGCGTGGCCGGATTGAGCACCGAGTTGCCGAGCCAGAATGCGATCGCGCCGCCCGGGGACGCGTGGCGCGCACGCAAGCCCGCGACGACCGGGGCCGCGCAGCAGGTGCACATCATGCCGGGAACCGCGAGCAAGCCGCCTGCCGCCACGCTGCCGAATCCGGTCTTGCCGAGCACCTTTGCGACCCAGTGCGCAGGCAGCAACGCCTGTACCGCGGAGCCGAGCAGCAGGCCGAGCACCATCGCCTGCCAGATCGCCTTGCCGTATGCCCACGCGTAGGCGAGCGCCGCGGAGAGCGACGGCGCGGGCGGGCTCGACACACTGCCCATGAGGATCGACGAGCCGATCGAATGGGTCGACGCCGCCGTGAATGCGCGGTGATAGTACGGGAACCACTTCACATAAAAGAGTCCCGCGACCGCAAGCAGCAGGAAGATCAGCCACCCCGATGCCGGGGCGGTCTGTCGCGTGGTATTCATCTGGATTGTCCTCTGATGCGTATGTTGCCGGTTGCTTCTGTTCGAGTCGTAGTGCTTGCTTATGTAGCGTGCCTGTGTCCGCCAGGTATGCTGCGCAATCGATCAAGTAGACGCGTGCGCGATCCCTGGTTCATCGGCGCTGACCGATACCGATAACTGCGCGAGCAGCGCGTGCGCCTGATCGAGCGTGTCGCCGGCAGTCGGCCTGAACGTGAACCGCTGCGCATGCGCGAGCTCGGTGAAGTGTTGCCGGCTGCTGCGCTGATACGCGGGATCGTAGTGACGCTCGAGCAGTTCGTGGAACAACTCGCTGCGTGCATCGTCATCGATCATCTGCTGCCAGCGCGTCACCTGTTCGCGGCTATGCAGCCCGATCAGATGCGCAAGTTGATGCTTGAAGCCCGAGCGGTCGTCGAACAGATGGCCATAGTCTTCGAGCAGGAACGCCACGCGTTCGTCGAGCGCCGCGCGAATCTCGACACAGGCGCCGCGATGAAAGCGCTCGAGCAGCGCATCGGGCAACGTGATCGCGCCGATGCGCCGGCTTTCGGACTCGACGAACACCGGACGCGCCGGATCGAATTGCGCGAGCGCGCCGATCAGCGCGCTGTCGAACGCCTTCTGCGACGGTTGAGGCCGGCCCGGCCACGCGCCGAGCAACGACCCGCGATGGCACGCGAGCCCTTCGAGTTCGAGCACCTGCGCACCCGCGTCGCGCAATGCGTGCAACAGCCGCGTCTTGCCCGTGCCCGTATGACCGACGAGCGCGATGTAGTCGAACTCCCGCGGCAAGGTCGCGAGCCTGTCGACCACCGAGCGGCGATACGTCTTGTAGCCGCCGTCGAGCTGCCGCGCCTGCCAGCCGATCATGTTGAACAGCGTTGTCATCGATCCGGAACGCTTGCCGCCGCGCCAGCAGTAGATGAGCGGGCGCCAGTTGCGCGGCCGGTCCGCGAAGGTCGTGTCCAGATGGTGGGCGATATTGCGTAACACGAGCGCGGCGCCGTGGCGCGTCGCTTCGTAGGGCGACACCTGCTTGTACATCGTGCCGACGATCACGCGCTCTTCGTTCGACAACACCGGCGCATTGAATGCCCCCGGAATATGATCTTCGGCAAATTCGAGCGGCGTGCGCACGTCGATGATTTCATCGAAGCGCGCGAGGTCGTCGAGCGGCGCAAGCAGACTTTTCAATTTGGACACGCGAAATAAAGGGCATTTCCGGCGCGCACTCGGCGGTGGGCGTGCGCACGGGTTCTGCGAATCCGGGATTATCTCATGCGATGCCCATCGGCGAAGAGCGGTGCCGCGTACATGCGGCGCGGCGTTGCGTCGCCCCGTCGCCATTTGCGAGGCGATGCGGGCGCATGCGGAAGCGACGAAACGTGTGGCGATCAGTAGAATGTCGCTCCGAAAGCTTTTCCAGCATTCATCGCACTCTGCTACCCGCTGCACGGAGCGTTATCCCAATGTCAGATTCGCCGACCGCCGCTGCCCGCCCGGAAGACTCCACACTGATTGTGATGCTCGTCGCGGCCGCGTACTTCATGGAGAATCTGGACGGCACGATCATCGCCACCGCGTTGCCGCAGATGGCGCAGTCATTCGGCGTGCATCCGGTCGACCTGTCCATCGGCATCACATCGTATCTGCTCACGCTCGCGGTATTCATTCCGATCAGCGGGTGGGTCGCGGACCGCTTCGGCGTGCGCAACGTGTTCACCGCGGCGCTTGCCGTCTTCACCGCTGCGTCGGTCGTGTGCGGCATGACCAATGGCCTCGTCGGCTTTACGGCGGCGCGCGTCGTGCAGGGCATCGGCGGCGCGATGATGGTGCCGGTCGGACGGCTCGCGGTGCTGCGCGCAACGCCGAAAGACGATCTGATGCGCGCCATCGCGTTCATCACGTGGCCGGGGCTCATCGCACCCGTCATCGGGCCGCCGCTCGGCGGATTCATCACGACCTACTCGTCGTGGCGCTGGATCTTCTATCTGAATCTGCCGCTTGGGCTGATCGGCATCGTGCTCGCGTGGCGCTTTATCCATGCGGCCGGCAGCACGGAGCGGCGGCCGTTCGATGTGGCCGGCTTCGTGCTGTGCGGCGTCTCGGGCACGGCGATCATGTACGCAATGGAGTTGCTCGGCCGCGTCGATACGCGCTGGCCGCAAGCGCTCGCGTTTCTCGCCGCCGGAGTCGCGGCGGGCACGGCCGCGCTTTTTCATGTGCGGCGCACCGCGCACCCGGTCATCGATCTGAGCGCGCTGCGCGTGAAGACGTTCGCGGTCTCGATGGCGGGCGGGTCGCTGTTCCGCGTGTCGATCAGCGCGGTGCCATTTCTGCTGCCGCTGATGTTCCAGATCGGCTTCGGCATGAATGCGTTTCGCTCCGGGTTGCTCACGCTCGCGGTGTTCGCCGGCAACCTGTCGATGAAGCTCGTCACGACGCAGGTGATGCGGCGCTACGGCTTTCGCTCGGTGCTGCTCGTCAACGGCGTGCTAGCCGCATTGTCGCTCGCCGCGATGAGCCTGCTTACTGCGCAGACACCGTACTGGATCATCGCCGCGGTGCTGTTCGCGAGTGGCCTCGTGCGCTCGTTGCAGTTCGGCGCGATCAACACACTGAGTTTCGCCGACGTGCCGACAGCGCAGATGAGCGGCGCATCGACGCTCTCGAGCACGGTCCAGCAACTGACGATCGGCATGGGTGTCGCGCTCGGCGCCATCGCGCTGCGCATCGCCGCGTGGCTTCACGGACATGGCGCGCAATCGGTCACGAATGCCGATTTCAGCGTGGCCTTCCTGCTCGTTTCCGCGGTCGGATTCGCGTCGATTTTCGACGTGTTCGGGCTCGATGCGCGCGCCGGCTCGCATGTGAGCGGGCATCGCGCGTCACGCGCCGGGGCAACGCGATGAAGCCTGAAGACCTCGAACTGCTCGTCACGCGGGTCATGCCTTTCGGCAAATACAAGGATCGCGTGATCGCCGACTTGCCCGGCCACTATCTGAACTGGTTTGCGCGGCAAGGTTTTCCACCCGGCGAAATCGGCCGGCTGCTCGCGCTGATGCAGGAGATCGATCACAACGGGCTCAAGCCGATACTCGAACCGCTGCGTCGCAAGACGTAGAGCGCGCGATGGCAGCGCGCCGGTGCGCCGGTGCGCCGATGTGGATATCAAGGCGGCGAAATCGCGCCGCTAAAACTGGCTGAATAGGCGAAATCTGCCAAAATTGCGAAACGAAGCGATCCGAAACACGCTCTTTCGTAACAGTTCGTCATTTTTCTGCGGTTGAAATCAATCTTTTAAGCGGATACTGTAGTGCGGCGCCTGATCTCCAAGGAACCTTTTTCATGCGCAGCCCCGCTCCCGACTTTCAGCGGGGTTTTTTTTCGTCAACGGGCTAAATGAGGCGGATCGCGGCGCGGCATCATATCGACGAGCCGTCTACCTTCGGCGTACCCCGCATCGCGCGCTTCGTCTTCGCTGCGAAAGGTCGTGACCATTTCCTGAAAGCGTGTGCTCTGGCCTGCCAGATGCGCATCCGCGCCATGCCGGCAAAAATACGCGGTGTAGTGCCAGAGCGTATCGGGCGCCGGTGGCCCGTAGGCCAACACCGGCATGACCCAGATTTCGTAACCGTTGTGCTCGATGCGATCCCACATGTTCGGCTCCCGGCGGTCGTTCTTCAGGAATCCTAGCATGCGCTGCGGGCTTGCGATGAGCACGCGCCGAGTGGCCGTGCCGGTCCAAACCGGACGAAACGCCAGTGGTTAATCGGCTGCCGGCTGATCTTCGTCGGGCACTTCGCTGCCGAACCGGTTAGCGACGTAAAAGCGCATCGCGGCGACGAGCGGCGTCGCGCCATAAGCGCGGAACTGCGGAGCTTCGCCAGTCGGTCCGGCACCCCATGCATGCGCATCGGAGTAGCCGATGCAGATCAGTGCGCGTTCGATGAACGGCCCGCCGTGCGTCCAGTCCGTGGACGGCGCGAACGCGGCTTCAAGCGCGCCAGCGGGATCGCCGTCGCACGCGGGCTCTTCGATCCAGCAAAAGCCGTCATCGACGCGCGGCTTCGGCAATTGCGCGGCACGCGCGACCCAGTAATCGAGCAGCGGACCTTCCAGATCGGCAACGTTCATGGGTTCTCCCGTAGTCCCTTATGTTTGGTGGCAGACACGAATAGTAGCTTTTGTTCGGGACAGGTGTCGGATCAGGTTCAGCGGCGCGCCAATGCGGGGTTCGCTGCGCAAGCGGCAGGCGCGCGATTCAAGTCGGCGAGGCGCAACGACCTGCAACTGAAAGACTCGGGAAGCAACGGGAAAAATCGAAAGCAGCGATGAAAGAAACGAGATGGGGTGGCTGATGGGACTCGAACCCACGACGACAGGAATCACAATCCTGGACTCTACCAACTGAGCTACAGCCACCACTGGAACTGCTATCTGGCTTGCCAGAACTGGCTCACCGACGAAGAAGCGAGATTATACAAACACGTTCTGTGTTTGCCTAGCCCTTATTCCAACATTTCGACCGCGGCAGCGCTTTGCACGTCATTGCGACCCGCCTTGTCGTCGTCGCTTTCGGCGACTGCACGCAGATGCTGCCGCGCTTCATCGAAGATCGACAGATCGCGCGCCGCGAGTTTGCGGTTATCGGACAGCACACGACGCCACCCGCGCGCACCGGCCACCCCGCGATAAAGCCCAAGTGCATGGCGCACGATCGCGCCTGGATAGGTGCCGCGCGCGAGTTCGGTTGCACAGTAGTCGATGAGCTTCGCCTCGACTTCGTCGCGCGTCGGCGCCGCATCGGTCGAACCGTAGAAGCGCGCATCGACGCCGGCGAGCAGATAGGGATTGTGATAAGCCTCGCGACCCAGCATCACGCCATCGACATGCTCGAGATGCAGTGCGACTTCATCGAGCGTCTTGATCCCACCGTTGATGATGATCTCGAGATCCGGAAAATCGCGCTTGAGCCGATACGCGTATTCATACTTGAGCGGCGGAATCTCGCGGTTTTCCTTCGGGCTCAAGCCCTTCAGGATCGCGTTGCGCGCATGCACGATAAACACGCCACAGCCCGCTTCGGCAATCGTGCCGACGAAATCGCGCACGAACTCGTAGTGCTCGACCGCATCGACGCCGATGCGGTGCTTGACCGTTACCGGCACGGACACCGCATCGCGCATCGCCTTCACGCAGTCGGCGACGAGCTGCGGCTCGTTCATCAGGCACGCGCCGAACGCGCCACGCTGCACGCGCTCGGACGGACAGCCGCAGTTCAGATTGATCTCGTCGTAGCCCCATTGCTCGCCAAGACGCGCCGAACGCGCGAGGTCGTCCGGTTCGCTGCCGCCCAGCTGAAGCGCAACGGGCGCCTCGTCGGGCGTAAACGCGAGATGGCGCGCGACGTCGCCGTGAATCAGCGCGCCGGTGGTCACCATCTCGGTGTACAGCCACGTATGACGTGAAATCGCGCGATGGAGCGAACGGCAGTGACGGTCCGTCCAGTCCATCATGGGCGCCACGCTGACGCGGCGAGGACTCGAGGCCCGGTTCGGGGCCTGATTCGGGGCCTGGTTCGAAGAAGAAGACATCGGAATGTATGGCAAATGCGAAGCAGCGCAACGCGCTGCGCTCAAGGCTCGGATGGACGCGCATTTTAACGCAGGCCAGCTTATGACCCGAGCAGCCGTCCCCATGTGTTTTCCCGTCTTCGGCTTCTCAATTATTGGATAACGTCAGACGGGAATAACGACGGAAAACCCTTGAAAGCCCCGCCAGATAAGGCCGAGGGATTGTTTCGATTGACAGAAAAGTAATTTCGAGATATCGCGCACAAAACTTCGATAGTAAGGGTATACACTGCGCTCCAACGATGTCGCAAACCTTTCGTCTAGCCGATGACCGCGACATCTAGCAAATATCGAAACTTACTGGAGGTTGTCATGAAGACCAAATTTATCGCTGCTGCCCTGCTCGCCGCTTCCGCCGTTGTCGCCGCTCCGGCTTTCGCCAGCGGCTATGGTCCGGCTCCGTTCTACCGTCCGAACGTTGGTGCACCGGCCTCGCAACGCGGCGAAAGCGCACAAACGCTGGCTGCCGAACAGCAACAGATCGACGACAACGCAGTCGCCTACGGCGGTGTGCGTTCGGGCGAGACGCAAACGGGCTACCGCGTTTCGAACGCGCCCCAATCGGCATCGGGCAACAACAATGGCGTGTTCAAGGGTCACTAAGCCGACGGCAGCCGGTCGACCGCGTCAGGTCAACCGCTCGTAGCCGAAGGCAGGTCCCCGGGAAAACGGGCGTTCGAATCGGACGCCCGTTTTTTTCGTCTTGCGTCTTGCGGCAATCGCGTGACTACGCGGCGTCTTCCAGCCCCTTGTCGATCATATCGCGTGCCGCTCGAAGCGCCGCCTCGGCGGCCGCGCGTTCAGTCGGCCAGAACCGGTCGATGTGCACGAGGCGCCAGTCCAATGCGACAGTGCCATCTTTCAACACGCGGAAGTGCGCTTTCACGCCAGTAAGCACCTGCTCGACCGCGACCTCGATATCAAATTCCTTGTACCGTTCCTGATAGTCGCCCATGTCGAACCCCGTCGGCTCCATGTCCGGCTCCTTGATGCGGCTCGTGCCGCGTCGGTCAAACGTCAGACGGCGTCAAGCGCACGAGTTCGCGCCTCGCATCCAGCGTGTCAATCGCAATCGCCGGACAGGTACTTCCTGCCATCGCAGGTAATTTCGATGCCATCGCGGCCAGCCTTCGCGACGAGGCCGGCACCGAGCAGTTCCGCTACCACCGTGGCCGGCGGCGCGGTGGGCTGCGCGCCGGATGGCGCATCGTTCAGGTGCCGCAACGTGTCGATCGCATCGGGACTCAGCGCTTTCATCATTGCTACCTCCGCAAAAGGAACGGCCTTGTTCGCGGCGTCTACTTGCGGCCTGCATCCACCTTCGTTGCCCGATTCATGCTAGCACTTCCAGCGAGGCTTGCCGGCCGTCGCCGCAAGCAATGCGCGTGTTGCACGCGCACGCGCGCGCGAATCTTCATAGCGGCCGGCTGTCTACGAAGGGACGGGTCGCGCATGATGCATGACACGCAGAGAAAATGAACGGAAACTGGGCAAAAAACCGGAGGATCGATGAACGGAATGAAACTGCGAAAAACGCTGGCGCCAGCAGTAGGGTCGGGCGTCGTTCTGATTGCGAGCGCACTGGCGAGCGGTGCTGCGTTCGCGCAACAAGCCCCGATGCAAAATGCGCCCGCCGAGGACAGCGGGGCATCGATGGTCAAACCGCCTTCGGCCGCGTCAGGCGGCGAAAATCCGGACAATATGCCGGTCAAGAAACCGCGCAAACCGACCAACGACAAAATGATGCACTACCCGCCCGCCAGCGCGGCCAACGCGAAGTGATGCCGTCGTAGCGCGATCGCGCGAGCTGCCTTCGTGTGCATGCTCGCGAGACCGCGCCACAGTCCGGAACGGATCGGAGCGGGTCAAAGCCGTGCGATCGATCCGTCTGTCGTGAAAAGCGAACCGGCATACGAACTGGCAGGCCCGTCTTTCGATAGTGCATCGCTGCTGCCGGCGTCGCGCCTGAGCACCTGGCGCAGCACGCGGTCCTCGATACGCGCAAAGCCCGCCGACGCGCGCTCGCGCGGCCGCGCGAGCGGCACCGGCAGATCGAGCGCAATGCGCCCCGCTTCGATCAGCAGGATCCGGTCGGCCAGGGCAGCGGCCTCCTGCACATCGTGCGTGACGAGCAATGCCGTAAAGCGATGCTCGCGCCACAGGCGTTCGATCAGCGCATGCATTTCGATGCGCGTGAGCGCATCGAGCGCGCCGAGCGGTTCGTCGAGCAACAGCAGGTGCGGCCGGTGCACAAGCGCACGCGCCAGAGCAACGCGCTGCCGCTGGCCACCCGACAGTTGCGCGGGCCAGTCGTTCGCACGCTCGATCAGGCCGACTTCGGCAAGTATCGCGCGCGCATCTTCCCGCGCACCGCGGCCGAGGCCGAGCATTACGTTCTGCAGCACACTCTTCCACGGCAGCAGGCGCGCGTCCTGAAACATGATGCGGGTATCGAAACGCGCGGCGTTCGAGGCCGTGCCGGCCGCTTCGTTCGACACACTACTTTCAGCGCGCTTTTCGAGCGTGCCTGCCGTCGGCGTTTCGAGCCCGGCGACGAGCCGCAACAGCGTCGACTTCCCGCAGCCGCTGCGCCCCACGATCGACACGAAACTGCCGCGTTCGACCGACAGATCGAGATCCGCAAGCACCGTGCGCTCGCCGTATCGTTTGTGTACGCCGCGCAGTTCGACCGAGTAATCGGCGTTGCGCCGTTCGGTGACAGCGTGCTGCCCCGCGCAGCGCGAACGCTGCACGACCTCTTCGCGTAACAACGCGCCATGGACCGCTGCGCCGTGCGCTTGCGTCTGCTGCGTCTGCTGCGTCGGCGCGCCAGCAACCGCTTCACGCGCACGCTGCTGCCCGCGCTCAAGCCGGGCACGCACCGAACCGCCGCCGGGCCACGACGTTGAAAACCCGCTCGCACTCATGTCTTTGTCCCTTGTTGATAAGCAGGATGCCAGCGCAGCGTGACGCGCTCGAGCGTTTTGGCGAGCAGGTCCGCCAGCTTGCCGAGCACCGCATATAGCAGGATGCCGACCACCACCACGTCGGTCTGCAGAAACTCGCGCGCATTCATCGTCATATAGCCGATGCCCGACTGCGACGAGATCGTCTCCGCGACAATCAGCGTGACCCACATGAGTCCCAACGCGAAACGCACGCCGACGAGAATCGACGGCAGCGCGCCCGGCAGAATCACCTCGCGATACAGTGCAACGCCTTTTACGCCATAGCTGCGCGCCATCTCGACCAGATTCGCGTCCACCGAACGGATGCCGTGAAACGTGTTCGCGTAGATCGGAAAGAACACGCCGAGCGCGACGAGAAACACCTTCGCTTCTTCCTCGATGCCGAACCATAGAATCACGAGCGGAATCATCGCGAGCGCGGGAATATTGCGGATCATTTGCAGGGTCGAATCGAGTGCGACTTCGGCGGGCCTGAAAAGCCCCGTCGCGAGTCCGAGCGCGAAACCGATGCCGCCGCCCAGCGCAAAACCCGATAGCGCGCGCCACGTGCTGACCTTCACGTCGTCCCACATTTCGCCCGACCGGATCAGCGACCACGCGGCTTTCACGACCGCAAGCGGCTCCGGCAACACGCGCGTCGACAGCACGCCGCTTCTCGCGGCGAATTCCCACGCGATCAGTATCGCGAGCGGCACGAGCCACGGCGCGATGCGCGCGCCATACGACGCGCTGAAGTACCGCTTGTCGACGGCGAGCGCCGCAGTAGTAGACATCGATATGCCCTCCCCGCTTCAGCTTTGCGCGGCCTGCGGCGCATAGTGGTTACCGACGATTTCGCCGAACGGCCCCGACAGCGGTCCGTTTGCGCTCGCGCGCTGCCGGCCCGGCAGCAGCGGAAACACGAGCTCGGCGAAACGGTAGGATTCTTCGAGATGCGGGTAGCCCGACAGGATGAACGTCTCGATGCCGAGCGACGCATACTCCTGCATGCGTTGCGCGACCTGCTGCGGGCTGCCGACGAGCGCCGTGCCCGCGCCGCCGCGCACGAGGCCGACGCCGGCCCACAGGTTCGGATAGATTTCAAGGTCTTCGCGACTACCGCGCTTGCCGCCGTGCAGCGCGGCCATGCGCCGCTGCCCCTCCGAATCCATCTTCGCAAACGACGCCTGCGCGCGTGCAATCGTCTCGTCGTCGAGTTTGCTGATGAGCCTGTCGGCAGCGGCCCACGCTTCGTCTTCGGTCTCGCGCACGATCACATGCAGGCGGATGCCGAAGCGAATGGTTCGCCCGTACTGTTGCGCGCGCGAGCGGATCTGCGCGATCTTCAGCGCGACCGCGGCAGGCGGCTCGCCCCACGTCAGATACGTATCGATATGCTCGCCGGCGATGTCATGCGCGGCCGGCGACGAGCCGCCGAACCACAGCGGCGGATGCGGGTCCTGCACCGGCGGATAGAGCAGCTTGCCGCCCCTCGATCTCAGATGCTTGCCGATGAAGTCGAGCGATGCTTTGCGATGCGCGCCCGCAAGCAGACCGCGCCAGATATGCAGGAACTCGCCGGTGATCTCATAGCGCGTGTCGTGATCGACGAAGAGGCCGTCGCCTTCGAGTTCGACCGTATCGCCGCCCGTCACGACGTTGATCAGCAAACGCCCGCCCGAGAGCCGGTCGAAGGTCGCCGCCATGCGCGCGGACAAGCCCGGCGACGTAATGCCGGGGCGAATCGCGACGAGAAACTTGAGCCGCTTCGTGACCGGAATCAGGCTCGATGCGACCACCCATGCGTCTTCGCACGAGCGTCCGGTCGGCAGCAGCACGCCTTCGTAGCCGAGCGTGTCGGCAGCGCTCGCGATCTGCTGGAAATAGCTGTAATCGACGGCGCGCGCGCCTTCGGACGTGCCGAGATAGCGCGTGTCCCCGTGCGTGGGAATGAACCAGAAGACGTTCATCTGAAACTCCTGCATATCGCCAATTTGCCGTTCGATTAGTTGAATAAAGCGTGCGGAAAAACGTTGCCCGTGCGCGGCTCGCGCGACGCGCGAGCGCACCCGGGCCGCGCGCCGCGGCACATCGGTCAAACCATTAAGGAAAGGGAATTGCACTGTCCGCGTGTCGACTGCGCGGCATGGCAACGGAGCACGGCGCACGCGCCGTCTGCATCGAAAGCAGTCTATGGATGGGCCGGCGTCTTTAGAACGATTTTTTTGAGCTTAGGTTTTGCGCTTTCGTGATTTGACGCATTCACGGTGTATCGCGTGTCGATGACGACAGCCCGCCGCGCGCTTGCATTTATGCAACACCACGCGCCACGAATCGCGTCGAATCGGACCGGATAGCGAGGCACCGTCTATATAATGACGCTCGCTTTGCGACCATCCCGCTGGTCCCGCTCGCTGTTCCCGCTTTCAATACCGCCTGGCCGCGCCGGCCTTGCGTTTCGCGCGTGTGCGATAGATGCAAAAACTCATACTGCCGTTCGTGTCCGGATTTCTCGCCGCGCTGTTTTTCCATGACGCGACACTGGGCCTGCTGCACGCGGCCGGCGTGATCGACCTGAGCGGTTTTTCGACCGCGCCGTTCGCGCCGCTCGACATACCCGAATTCATCGCCAACGCGATCTGGAGCGCCGTATGGGGCGTGCTGATGGCGTGGCTGCTGCGCGTCTCGCCGGAACGCACGGCGCCGTGGGTGCCCGCGTTCCTGTTCGGCGGCATCGTGTTGACGGCGGGCAGCGTGTTCGTCGTCGATCCGATCCGCGGCATCTGGCCCGCCGGCAATATGCTGCCGCGCCTCGCGGTCGGCTTTGCGGCCAATGCGATGTGGGGCTGGGGCGCGCTCGTTTTCATGCGCGCGTTCATGGCCCGCGACAGCGAATCGTAGCGCGAGGCTCGCTGGCTCGCGCTCGCCGCTTCGCTTCAGCCGACGAGGTCGCGTAACGGATGCCCGTTCGCCGGCCACGGGCTCTCGAACATGCCAGCCACATACTCGGCCGGTACATCCTCGACCCGCGCGAAACGCCAGTTCGGCCGGTTGTCCTTGTCGATGATGCGCGCGCGGATGCCTTCGCTGACATCGCCGCGCTCGAACGTCGAGCGCGTCAGATCGAGGTCGCGCCGCAGGCAATCGGCCATCGTGCCTTCCGCGCGCGTGACCACTTCGAGCGAGACCGCCATTGCAAGCGGCGAGCGCTCGCGCAACACGCCGCCGATCTGCTCGGCCCAATCCGCATTCGCGCAATCGCCTTCCGCATCGAGCGACGCGATGATTTGCGCGACGTCGGGCAGCGCGAAATGCCGGTCGATCAGCGCACGCGCGTCGGCGATCGGCGATGTATCGGGCGTCGGCACGACCTTGTACGCGGCCGCTTCGCGTGCGACGCAACTCACGACGTCGGCGCCGCGCTCGAACGCTTCGGTCCTCAGACGCTCGACGAGCGCGGCTAGTGCCTCGTCCTCGAGATAGGCATCGGCCAATCCCGCATAGAGCGCGTCGGCCGGCCCCAACGACTCGCCTGTAACCGCGAGATAACGCCCGATCGCACCCGGCGTGCGGGCGAGAAACCAGCCGACGCCGACATCGGGAAACAGGCCGATGCGCGTCTCGGGCATCGCCATGCGCGTCGACGCGGTCACGACGCGCAGGCCGCCCGTGCGATATGCGCCCTGCGAAATGCCCATGCCGCCGCCCATCACGATGCCGTTCATCAGCGCGATATACGGCTTCGGATACGTGAAGATCGCATGGTTGAGCCGGTATTCCTCGATGAAAAACGTATCGAGCGCATCGCGCTCGCCGCGCCGATGCGCGTCGTACAGGAAGCGGATGTCGCCGCCCGCGCAGAACGCGCGCGGGTTCGCGCTGCGCACGACAATCGCGAGCACCTGCGGATCGTCGCGCCACTGGTCGAGCGCGGCGTGCATCGCGCGAATCATGGCGGTCGACAGCGCGTTCAACGCCTTGGGACGGTCGAGTTCGATGAAGCCGATGCGATTCGCGACGTAAGTCGCGACGTCATCGCCAGCGGCTAGCGGTGAGTGAGTCGACATGGGAATAACGCAGACAATAGTGACAGGCGACAGGGTGAACGGTAACACGTACCGATGGCATACAACGTGACGCGCGGCTTTCGGCGTTACGTTTTACCCGTCGGCGACGTGCGCGTCGCGCGTTTGCGCGCCGGCTTCGCGATTTCCGTAGCGCGCGTCGAACGTTCTCCGAGCCATGCATCGAGCGCCGTGTCCACCACCGTATCGAGCGACGTGCGGGGAAAAACCGGACAGGTCAGCCGTAACGCGACAATGCCGTGCATCGTCGCCCACAACGCTTCGGTCCACACGTCGCTATCCGCCGACGCGGGCAAACGGCCCTGCGATTTCATTTCATCGAGCGCATCGGCGACGAGCCGGAACGTGGCTTCGCCCGTATCGTCGCCGGCCTGTGCGGCGCTTTCGAAGGCGGCGCCGACGTAAGTCGGATCTTCCATGAAGATCAGCCGGTACGTTTGCTGATGTTCGATACCGAATGCCACGTATGCGCGCCAGATCGCCTTCAGGCGTTCAGCGGGATCGGTGACGGCCATATGCGGCTTGAGCGTCTCGATCAGCTGCGCAAAACCTTCCATGCACAGGGCCCGCGCGATTTCGTCGCGATTCTCGAAGTGCAGATAGAGCGTGGCCGGTGAATATTCGATCGCGTCGGCGATCTTGCGCATCGATAGCGCAGCAAAGCCCTCGCGCATCACGATGCGGCGCGATGCCTCGAGGATGCGCTCGCGCAGTACCTGCTTTTCGCGGGTTTTTCGTTCGGCAATTCCCATGCGCTGCATTTTCGGATTGACAAATTGAAATGTCAAATTAAACTGAACACCGTTTACTGAACAGTGTTCATTGAAACCACACCCGGGAGTTCTGATGGAAAACGATCGCACCCTTCCCGCTCGCATCGGCCTGTTCGGCGCTGCCGGCGCGGCGGGCCGCAGCATCGCCGCGGCGCTGCGCGCACGAGGCATGCGCTTTCGCGCTATCGGCCGTTCGCGGCAGGCACTCGAGGCCGCGTTCGGCAACGATCCGAGCGCGGACATCGTGATCTGGGATCCCGATAACCCGTCGTCGGTCGCCGCGGCAGCCGCGGGACTGCAAACCGCGGTCTACCTTGTCGGCGTGCCTTACGACCGCTTTGCGACGCATCCGCCATTGATGCGCAACACGCTGGCAGGGCTCGATGCGGCTGGTGTCGAGCGATTGATCCTGATCGGCACGGTCTATCCGTACGGGCGCCCGCGGCAGCGACCGGTTACCGAAGCTCATCCGCGCGAACCGCATACGTTCAAGGGCCGCATGCGACGCGAGCAGGAAGATCTCGTGCTCGATGCGCACGGGCGCAACGGCCTGTCGACGCTCGTATTGCGGCTGCCCGATTTCTACGGCCCGGGTGTCGAACGCAGCTTCCTGCACGGCGTTTTCGAAGGCGCGGCGCGCGGCGGCCGCGCTCAGATGATCGGGCCAATCGACATGCCGCACGAATTCATTTTCATGCCCGACCTCGGACCCGTCGTCGCCACGCTTGCGCAAACGCCGGCGGCCTACGGCCGCGTGCTTCATCTCGCGGGTGCAGGCACGATCACGCCGCGCGAGGTCGCAACGCGCGCGTATGCGCTGGCGGGCCGCGAACCGAAGCTGATGGTCGCCGGCAAGACAATGCTGCGCGCGATGGGCCTCTTCAATCCGCTGATGCGCGAACTGGTCGAAATGCACTATCTGCTGACGGACCCGGTCATCCTCGACGACTCGGCCCTCGAGGCGTTGATCGGTCCGATCAGCAAGACGCCATACGACGAAGGGATTCGACTGTCTTTCGAAGCCGCGCAGCGCGCGCTGGATCTGCAGGGCCGCAAATCTCACAGCCGATGAGGAAGCAACTTCGGATCGACTCGCTCGACGCGATGTCTCGCGACACGGCGCAAGCGGATCGATCACACGGCAATCACGCGGCGCGTGAAATCTGCCTGCGTCCCCTGCCTGCACCTCCGCCTGCACCAAGATACGCGGGCAAGACCCGCATTCACGACCGCACGTTGTCGCCGGGTGGGAAATGGCCGCTCTTGAGCAGCACCGGCGTGCCCTTGCTGATCTGCAAGTGCTCGCGCGCAACCGCCTCGATGCGTGGCCGGCCATTGTCGAATGCGCGCATCCAGCCGTCGCGATCGTAGGTCGGCGCACCGAAGTGATCTTCGAGCGCTTCGACCGAAATCGCGCACGGCACGGGCTCGCCGTCCACCAGCGCGCGAAAGACGACGGTCAGATTCGAATCGCGGTACGCGGGCGCGTCCGCGGGAAAGCGGATGTCCATGTTCGCCTCATCATCTGAATGATCGTGCAAAAGCCGACACGGCCGCACGGCGATGCAGCTCGAGCTGCCTGAGCCGATCGGCATTGTCGGGCTGATGGGGAGCTATGGTACTCGTCCCGGCAATCGCCAGTCTAGCCGGGCGCCGCGGCCGCGCCCACGCACCGGTGCACCCACGCATCCATGTGCGATCGGCCGCCGCGGCCGCTGGCCATTGCGGCTAAAGCGTATTCACGCCGACGATACCTGCAACAGACGATCGATATAGGCACGCGCGGCTCGTTCGACGTGCTCGAGGGCGCACTCTTCGGTCGCGAATCGCTGTTCGTCGCCAAGATCGAGCAAGGTCTCGATGCGGTGCACGTCGTCCGGTCCGCGCTGCGACAGACTGACCGAGCCGACATAGATTCCGCCCGTGCTCCCGGCGGCCGTACCCGGCGATGGCGCCGATTCGTTCGCATGGACGAGCCGCGCGGCCGCGCTGATGTAGTAGCCGCGATAGGGTCCGCTGACGCGTTCTGCCATTTCAACCTCCGTTTGACGCTCTTGCATCGACGCTCGTGCGTATGGATATAAGGCGCCTGCAAGGAAAATTAGTTCTGTGCACCTGCTTGCGCCACCTGCGTGCCACCCGCGTGCCGCTGTCGCGCGATGCGCCGGCCGGGCCGCGGCGTGTCCGTTGCGCAATGCACTAATTCGCCGCACATCGGTCGAACCCCGCGTGCCGCTCCGGCATACGACAATGGAGCGCCGCACGGTCGGCGCGAAGCGTCAGTCGTGCATATTCGTCAACCGGAACTAGCGATATGGGAAAATATTTCCTTCGGAACACAGAAGTGGCCGAACCCGATGCGGCAAACGCGTGGTTTTCCTATGCGGGAGAACACGGCATCGATATGCCGAAAGCGATCAGCATCTGGGAAGACGCGTCAAGCGAAGAAGGCGGCGACAGCCGGCGGGCGGTCGGAAAGGCGGGTATTCGCATCGAACCGGGCGTGGGCTGATGTGCGACGCGATCTTTTCCCGGCGGGCGTAAATCGTCGACCCGTCGACATACACGTTTCGATGCTTGCCGATCCGTGCATCGGCTTGAGGGATCGCGTTGTCGCCAGCCACGAATTCATCACAAGAGGACATGCCATGAAGTACCTCACGACGCGCTTGCGTTCGTCACGATCTGCGTTTGACCCGGCGCTTTCGCCGCGCACGGCATCGCGTCCCAGGCGTCTGAGTGCGGCGCACGTACGCGCCGCGCTGCTACCCGGCATTGCGCTCGTCGCTGCGAGCCTCGCTGCGTGCGCGTCGTCGAACACGACGTCGTTGATCAACCTGCCGAACGGCGAGACCGGCTTCGCGGTCAACTGCAGCGGCGCCGATGCGGGATCGAGCTGGGCTTCGTGCTATGTGCAAGCGGGCAAGGCGTGCGGCCCGACAGGGTACGACATCGTCTCGAAGGACAACGACGCAGGCGGCACGGCGGGCGGCGGCATCACCAATGTCGTGTCGGCCAACGTGAAGAACCGCTCGATGATCATTCGCTGCAAGTAGGGGCGACGCGGTGCAACGCGCTGCCGCGACGCCCGCGCGATGGCGGATTTCGCTGCGTCCGTCGATATGGATTCGCGTGTCAGTGCGTCTGCATCTTCGAAAACAGATTGAGCACGACCACGCCGGCGACGATGAGTCCGAGCCCCGCAACCGCGGGCAGATCGGGCACCTGTCTGTACATCACGAGCGCCACGAGGGTGATCAGCACGATGCCGACGCCCGACCATATCGCATAGACGACACCGACCGGAATGCTCTTCAGCGTGAGCGACAGCAGGTAGAACGACACGCCGTACCCGAGCACGACGACGACGGCCGGCAACCCTCGCGTGAAGCCATCGGATGCGCGCAGTGCGGACGTGGCGATTACTTCCGCGACGATCGCAATCGCGAGTAACGCATAAGGCGGCAAGCGCATCGCTTCAGGCCTTCGCGAGTGCGAGCTTGCTATAGTCCTGGTCGAGTTGCGCGCACAGCGCCTCGACGACGAGCTCGTGATCGGCGCGTTGCGGCAAGCCCGATACGGTGATCGAGCCGATCACGCCGGCGCCTGTCACCGCTAGTGGAAAGGCGCCGCCATGCGTGGCGTAGTCGGCAACGGCGAGTCCATGTTTGTCGGCCAGTGTCGCGCCCGATTGCTGCAGCTTGAGCCCGACTGCGTACGAGCTACGTCGGAAGTGCGCGACGACGTTGCCTTTGCGGCGTGCCCACTCGACGTTGTCCGGCGTCGCGCCGTCGAGCGCGCTGAAGAACAGCAACTGGCCGAACGTGCGTATATCGATGACAAGTGCGAGCCCGCGCGCCTTGGCGATTTCATGCAGGTACGCGCCGAGTTGCCATGCGCGATCGGGATCGAATTGCGCGAACACCAGCGCCTTTTCCTGAGCGGCGATCGCTTGCAGATCGTGAACGATGTCCATGTGCGATTGATTGGCAGAGAGAGGGAGAAAGAACGCTACGGCAATGAGGCGCCGCTGCGGCAGATCGAATAGCGATTCTAGCGCAGCCGCTTGCGACATCCGCGATGCCGGACGCGAGATGGGCGCGGCGATATGTGCGTAATAAAACGTGTGTGCAGATTGCGCGCCGCTCGAAACGCGAACATGTCGAAGCGAACAAGGGTGTTGCGCGCGAAGAGGGTTTGCCCTATAATCTTTTCTTCGACGGACGCGGGGTGGAGCAGTCTGGCAGCTCGTCGGGCTCATAACCCGAAGGTCGTAGGTTCAAATCCTACCCCCGCAACCAAGTGCAGCAAGGCTTCGAGCCGGTTTTTGCATCCTGTGTGAGTTGCCCGGTTTGACTGTTAGGGCAAACTGAGGGCAAACCCGGCGGATTTTAGGCGAAGTCTCACAATTATGGAACCCGCTACGGCGGGTTTTTTGTTGTCCGTTCGCTTTGCGTGTGCTCGACCGCTTCCCCTCGACCGCTTCCCCCGTACCCAATCAATTCGCCATCCTGATTGATTGTTTCAAACGTGGCGTCGACCTCTTCAAGCTCACGCTAGAACTGGCCTTGCGAAATTATCGCCGAAACAAGCCATAGTAACCTCCTCTGTTACGTCGCCTCAATATAGTAGCAATCCTAACTCAATCCCCTCGCGCTTCACCAGGTTCTCTGGCGCCAGCCAGGCGACCATGAACAACACGCAGAGTTCAAGCCTCACGGACCTTGCCCCCACATCGCCAACCGCCCCCCCCCTCGACCACTACACATACCTCTCGCAAGCACCGCGCGTCCCCGAATTTCGACCCGGTGATAAACTCCCATCACCGATTCCCGTCCCTGTTTCCATGAAATTCTGTTCTGTCTGCGGCCACGCGGTCAGCGTGAGCATTCCGCCCGGCGACAACCGCGAGCGCTTCGTCTGTGCGAATTGCGGCACCGTGCATTATCAGAATCCGCGCAATGTAGTCGGCACCGTCCCGGTTTGGGACGACAAGGTGCTGCTGTGCCGTCGCGCAATCGAACCGCGCTACGGTTACTGGACCCTGCCCGCGGGTTTCATGGAGATGGGCGAAACCACCGCGGAAGCGGCGGCGCGCGAAACGCTCGAGGAGGCCGGCGCGCGCGTCGAGGTGCAAAGCCTCTACACGCTTCTGAATGTGCCGCACGTGCATCAGGTGCATCTGTTCTACCTCGCGCGCCTGCTCGATCTCGATATCGCCGCCGGCGAAGAAAGCCTTGAAGTCAAGCTCTTCGACGAACGCGACATCCCGTGGGACGACATCGCATTCCCCACTGTCGGGCAGACGCTGCGCTTCTTCTTCGCCGACCGGAATTCGGGCAGCTTCGGCCTTCACACCGGCGACATCTTCCGCTCGTTGCGCGAAGGCTGAGCGGCCGCATGGTCCCCTGGCTTGGCCCCGACGACCCGTTTCCCTCCGTCGAGCGCGCGCTCGGCGAGACGAGCGGCGCGCCAGGCCTGCTCGCCGCGAGTGCCGATCTGCTGCCGTCGCGCCTTATCGATGCGTACCGCCGCGGCATCTTCCCGTGGTACTCGGACGGTCAACCGGTGCTGTGGTGGAGTCCCGACCCGCGGATGATCCTGCGGCCGCGCGAATTCAAAGTGTCGCCGTCGCTTCGCAAGACGCTCAAGCGCGTCGTGCGCGACGACACATGGGAAGTGCGCGTCGATCACGACTTCGCGGCCGTGATGCGCGCCTGTGCGCAGGCGCCGCGCCGCGGGCAGCGCGGCACATGGATCACCGCCGATGTGATCGATGCCTATACCTCGCTGCACCGGCGCGGGGATGCACACAGCATCGAGACCTGGCGCGACGGCATGCGTGTCGGCGGATTGTATGGCGTGTCGTTCGGCCGGATGTTCTTCGGCGAATCGATGTTTGCCGAAGCGACCGATGCATCGAAAATAGCGCTGGCCGCACTCGTCGCGCACTTGCAACGCCATGAAATAGAAATGATAGACTGCCAGCAGAATACGTCGCATCTGGCGTCGCTGGGCGGCCGCGAGATCGCGCGCAAGGCGTTTGTCGCGCATGTCCGCGCATCGGTCGATGGGCCGCCGATTCCCTGGCGCTTCGACAAATCGGTGCTGCTCGATCTCACGCGCCGCGAAGCGAATTCGTGACACGAAGTCGTGACACGAATTCATGAGGCAAATCGAGCCGCCACTCAGCGCCGCCGAACAGCGCAATCCGGTGCAACTGAAACACCGATGCGAAGAACACCCCGGCCCGCAATTGCGGACGTGCCCGTGATAGAGACGCTTCGAGAGCTGCCAACGTGACTCACCCGAACGAGCTGCCGCTTTCACCGCTTTCCGCGCTGCAATTTTATGCAACGGCGCCATATCCCTGCAGCTACCTGGAAGGGCGCATCGCGCGCTCGCAGGTCGCGACGCCGAGCCACCTGATCAATTCCGACGTCTACACCGATCTCGTCAAGGCAGGCTTTCGCCGCTCCGGCGTATTTACCTATCGGCCCTACTGCGACGGCTGCCGCGCCTGCATTCCCGTGCGCGTGCCGGTCGAGCGGTTTGCGCCGAACCGCACACAGCGGCGTATCGGCAAGCTGCACAGCGGGCTCGTCGCAAAAGTCACGCCGCTTCACTACGACGAAGAGCACTACGCGCTCTATATGCGCTATCAGTCGGCGCGTCACGCGGGCGGCGGCATGGACCGCGACAGCCGCGACCAGTACGAGCAGTTTCTGCTGCAAAGCAGGATCAACTCCCGGCTCGTCGAGTTCCGCGAACCGGCGCCGGACCAGGGCGGATACCCGGGCGCGGGACAACCGGGCACGAACCCGCCCGAAGCGGGCCGCCAGGGCGCGCTGCGCATGATCAGCATGATCGACATCCTCGGTGACGGACTCTCCTCGGTCTATACGTTTTTCGATCCGGATCAGCCGCGCAGCAGCTTCGGCACTTACAACATTCTGTGGCAGATCGAGCAGGCAAAGAGCCTGCATCTGCCGTTCGTCTATCTCGGCTACTGGATCCGCGAAAGCCCGAAGATGGCGTACAAGTCGAACTATCGGCCGCTCGAAGGACTCGTCGACGGCAACTGGAAAGTGCTCGATCCTTCGAATCCGCTCGAGTCGGCCATCGATGCCGCGACACACGGCCGCCGCGGCCCGGTCTACCTGTAGACTGCCGTGCCCGAAAGCGCCCGGCGCGTTGTCGTAAAATAGCGGGTTACCATCTCCAGCGCCGCCCTTTCGTGTTCAGTTCCCTTTACCCGCTCGTACGCGCCCAACTCTTTCGCATGGACGCGGAAGATGCCCACCATCTGACGCTTCGCATGCTCGGCGCCGCCGGCCGCACCGGCATGGCGAGCGCGCTCGCCGCGCGCGTGCCCGACGCGCCGCGCACCGTGATGGGCCTCGAATTTCGCAATCCCGTCGGTCTCGCGGCAGGTCTCGACAAGGATGGCGCATGCATCGACGGACTTGCCGCGCTGGGTTTCGGCTTTATCGAAGTCGGCACCGTCACGCCGCGTGCGCAGCCGGGCAATCCGCGGCCGCGCATGTTCCGGCTGCCGCAGGCAAACGCGCTGATCAACCGCATGGGGTTCAACAACGCCGGCGTCGATCAGTTCGTGAAGAACGTGCAAGCCGCTCGCTATCGCGGCGTGCTGGGCCTGAACATCGGCAAGAACGCCGACACGCCGATCGAGCGCGCTGCGGAAGATTATCTTTACTGTCTCGAGCGCGTGTACCCGTTCGCGAGCTATGTGACGATCAACATCTCTTCGCCGAATACGAAGAACCTGCGCCAGTTGCAGGGCGCGGGCGAACTGGACCAACTGCTCGCTGCGCTGAAGGACAAGCAGCAGCGCCTCGCCGATCTGCACGGCAAGCTCGTCCCGCTCGCGCTGAAAATTGCGCCGGATCTCGACGACGAGCAGATCAGGTCGATTGCCGATACCCTGCTGCGCCATAAGATCGAAGGCGTGATCGCGACCAACACCACGCTCTCGCGCAGCGCGGTCGCCGGACTGCCGCACGCCGACGAGGCCGGCGGCCTGTCAGGCAAGCCGGTGTTCGACGCCTCGAATCAGGTGATCCGCAAATTGCGCAGCGAACTCGGCGACGCGCTGCCGATTATCGGCGTCGGCGGCATTTTCTCGGGCGCCGACGCGCTCGCGAAGATCGCGGCCGGCGCATCGCTCGTGCAGTTGTACACGGGCTTCGTTTATCGCGGGCCGTCGCTCGTCGCCGAGTGTGCGGACGCGTTGGCGCGAGTACACGCCGCGTAGCGCGGCAGCGAACGCGTCGCATCGGCCCGCGCGCTGCTCGCGCCGATCTGCATCGCCGGCTCGCTTGCCACGCTCGCTTGCCACGCTCGCTTGCCACGCTTATTCGCGCCGCTTGTTCACCCGCTCACTCCCCCGCAAAGCGCAATCCAAGCGCTTCGCGCGCCGCATCGGCCATCGCGATCATATGGCGCGACGTCGCGTGCGGCATCACCGGGCTTTCCAGTTGCCCCGCGCGGATCAGTTCGCAGAAGTGCGCGGTCTCGTAGTTGAGCCCGCCGCCCTCGAACGGCGCGTCCAGCTCGACGACCCGCCCATCGACATAACGTACGGTCGCCCGCACCGGATTCCACCAGTTCTCGTGAATCGTCACGTGGCCATGGCTTGCCGCGATAAACGCATCGCCCTTGCCGTGCAGATCGAGGCCGCAGAACAGTTGCGCGATACCGCGCTCGTGCCGGCAATTGAGGCTCGCGAACGTATCGACGCCGGTCGGCCCGAGGCGCCCGAGCGTCTGCACGTCGAGCGGCGCGCCGAGCCAGTCGACCGCGAGAAAGAGCTCATAGATGCCGATATCGAGCAGCGCGCCGCCCGCATGTTCGAATGAAAAGGCCGGATGATCGGCCGGCGCATTCGCAATCGAACAGCCGGCGCGCACCAGGCCCACCTCGCCGATCGGGTCTGCCGCAAGCTGCGCGCGCAGCTTGCGATAGAGCGGATAGAACGGCGGCTTCATCGCCTCCATGAACAGCCGCCGGGCGTCGCGCGCGGCGCGCAAGACGTCGTCGAGTTGCGCCGCGTTGATCGTCGCGGGCTTCTCGCACAGCACATGACGCCCTGCCCGCAGCGCCGCGTGCGCATATTGCGCGTGGCTGTCCTGCAGCGTGGCGATGTAGACGGCGTCGATATCGCTGTCGAGCAATGCGTCGAGGCTCGCGCACGGCACGCAAACCGCGCCGCCGTATTCCCGCGCAAACGCTTCAGTCGCCTCGGCGCGCCGCGACCATAGCGCGCCCAGCTCGGCGCCCGGCACGAAGGCCAGGCTCTGTGCGAAGCGCTGTGCAATACGCCCCGCGCCCACGATGCCCCAGCGAACGACAGTTTCGTGACTCATCGGTTGTTCGGATCCGGTCCGGTTGTGCGAAAGCGCTATTGTCGCGCACGCGCGGACGATTACCGAACCGGTCAGCCGGGACGGGACCTCTTCGTCACTCGTGCCTGCCGTTCGGCGCTTTCCTGTCGCCCATCTCGTCAGCCGCGAACTCGATCAGGTCGCGCGAGGCCGCCTCGGCTTCGGCCGCATCGTGACGCTCGATCGCTTCGACCACACGCGTGTGCTTGCGGATCACCTCGTCCCACACCGCCTGGTCCGCGTTCACGAACTGGGTCGATGCCGATAAGGCGCCACGCACGATCGCAGCCATCTGCTGGAAGAACTGGTTGCCACTGGCAATGACTATCCGCGTGTGCAACAGTTCGTCGGCCGCCTGGTGACCCGGGTCGTCCGGCCGCATGACGCGAAAGCTCTCGAACGCCTCGCGGATCGCCGCGATATCCGCCGCGTTGCCGCGTTTGGCCGCCTGAGCGGACGCGCGCGGCTCGATCAGCATCCTGAACTCGATCACGTCGCGCAGGAACTCGGGATCGGGCTTCGCGCGAAACCGCCAGCTCACGACGTCTTCGTCGATCATCCGCCAGTCGCGCATCGGCCTGATGCGCGTGCCGATCTTCGGACGCACATCGAGCATGTGACGGGCGAGCAGCATCGACAGCGCCTCGCGCATCACGGTGCGGCTCACGTCGAACTCTTTCGACAGCACGTCTTGCGGAGGCAATACAGCACCGTATTTTTCTTCGACGATCCCCGTAACGAGACCGTCCATTACCTTGCTGACGAGCGACCGCTCCTTCGTTGCCTGTTCCATATCTTTCTCCCCGACTCGGCGTTTGGTACCCGTTGATCACGCGCTTCATGTGCCTGTAGTCGTACTTATTTCGACACGTTGCTTGCTTCGATACGCATGCGCCAGTTAGGAAACTTCCTAACAGGGTTATCCCTCTTACGAATTGTTTCGTTCGTGCAACGCGAGATGAAGCGAAGCACGCCTGGCCGCGATACCACATACGCCGAGCTGGAAATTTTGCATTGCCTGGCGTCCCCGACAGCAAACTTATGCAGTACCCGCAATCGATTGGAACAGACGATTAACCGCAAATTCTGTGCGAGGGAACACACAGCCAAACGTGATTGCTCGTACAACACACGTAACGTGTGACGTATTTCTCTTCGCGCTGTGCATGCGCGCGAATCGGACACCAATCATGTGTTCACGGCGCGCCTGAAAGCCTCGCTCGCTATGCGCTACATACGCGACGTCCGGCGGCGGTAAATTCATTCGTTATCCTCGCTATTCATGAGATATATGCGCGACGAGGGCGCCAGAAGGCCGGGCGAAGAAGCGGAGCGGATACCGTCATTACTCTGTTTAAAGTTGACGATACAAGTGCGACACCGCACGTCCGGAAGTCTGCCGATACTGCCATCGGATGCGAACAGTGCGGTGCTGAACGGCGAATATTCGCATGCAGCCGCAAGATCGGCCCTGTGGTGTGCGTAGCGCCTCGTGTCACGCGCGTCGAGTGTCGGAGCGCGTCCAACAGCCGGATTTTTTCCGACGCGATAAGCGCAGTTCGCGCCGCTGTTGTGTTCGCCAGCGCACGCAAGCGATAGAACACAACTGAATCATTTCTGGCACAACCCGGTCGCGCGTGTAAAACCAGTTGAATCGCGTGTCGGGAGCGCGAGCGCACGCGTCCCACAACGCGAATGAAGTCAGATAAATCTAATATTATCAATCACTTGCATCAGACGAAATTAGATTTCGAAGGCTCTACTGGGCGCAGATTGCGTTTTACAGAATTGAAACAAAAACACACATTTCGCCCGGTCCAGGACGCCCGCCGCGCTCGTTGCATCGCATCAGCGCTCGTTGTGCGACCGGTTGGCATAGTCCTCGCTAAAAGTGAGGCGCAACACACATGCACGGACGCAAATGGCGCTTGACGCTCGACGCGCACCGCATTACGGGGCCGTTCCCGCCCCCTCGGCCGCCCGCCAGGCGGCGCAGCGCGAGGCGACGGAAACGGAATACAACAGAAGCCGCAAGCGGCTTCGATGCGAGGACCGATTATGCTCACCCTTCAATCCGATCTGCACGGCAACCACCTGCTCGGGGCTCTTCCGTCGCATGAGTGGCAGGCGCTGGCGCCCCATCTCGAACTCGTTCACCTGCGCGCCGAGCAACTGTTGTGCGACTCCGCGCAGCGCATTCACCATGTGTACTTTCCGACCACCGCGATCATCTCGATGCTCTCGACGATGGAAGACGGCGGCTCGGTCGAGATCGCCGCTGTGGGCCGCGAAGGGATGACGGGCGTACCGATTCTGACCGGCGGCGAAACGATGCCGAGCCGCGTGCAGGTGCAATCGGCCGGCTTCGCCTACCGCATGACCGCACAGTGCCTCAAGCAGCAGTTTGCGCGTTCGGACTTCCTGCGCCGCCTGATGCTGCTCTACATGCACGTGCTGCTCACGCAGGTCGCGCAAACGGCGGCGTGCAACCGGCACCATTCGCTGAACCAGCAGTTGTGCCGCTGGCTTCTCATCGAAGTGGACCGCACCGCGTCGAACGAGCTGACCGTCACGCAGCAGCTGATCGCGGACATGCTCGGCGTGCGCCGTGAAGGGATCACCGAAGCGGCCGGCAAGCTCCATAACGAAGGGCTCATTCATCACAGCCGCGGCCATATCAAGGTGCTCAACCGCGTGGGACTCGAAGCAAAGGCATGCGAATGCTACGGACTCGTGCGGCGCGAATTCGATCGTCTGCTGCCGCGTCTGCGCCAGGCCGAAGCGGTCAGCTGAGCGGGTCGCGACAAGACCGTCGCAGCGGGCCACCATGCGGGCCATCGCGTCGTAGCGGTTCAAAACAACGACAACAACAGTTCGACTTCCCAGGCACTGCGCGCCGCCTGGACGCACGCCGCCAGCGTGCGGGCGCGTGGATCGCCGCGTGGCAGCGCTTCTCGCAACAACGCAACAACAAATGAACGGGGAAACGGCGGGCCGCGGCCGCATGTGCGGCTCCTGCCTTGCCGGTCTGGCGCAGATGCCTGATCGCCGGCCACGTCGAATCACGTTGCGCACGCAACGTTTCACGACGCGAGATCGGGCCGCCGTCAGTTCAATCGAGGCTTCCATGTCTGCTTTGCTGACACCGCCATCCGCACACGAAGTGCATGTCTGGCAGTGGCATCTCGATGTCGGCGATGACGATATCGACCGGTACTGGCAAACGCTATCGACGCAGGAGCGCGAGCGCACCAACCAGTTCCGTTTCGACCGGCATCGCCGCCGTTACGTCGCAGGACGAGCCGAACTGAGGCGGCTGCTCGGCCGCTATCTCGGGTTGCCGCCGCACGCCGTCTCCATCGACTATGGTTCGGATGGCAAACCTTTCTGCACATCCGCGCCGCGTGGACGGCCGATCTGCTTCAACCTCAGTCATAGCGAGCATACGGCCGCGCTTGCCGTCTCGAGCGGTTTCGAAGTCGGCATCGATGTCGAGCATGTGCGCCCGATCGAGGCGTGCGTGCCGGTCGAAGTTTTTTCCTTTCGCGAACACGCGGAATTCATCGCATTGCCAGACGCGCAACAGCAAGCGGTCTTCTTCGAAAGCTGGGCGCGCAAAGAGGCCTGCCTGAAGGCGCTCGGCACCGGCTTCACCTTGCCACCCGATCATTTCGAATTCGATCTCTCTATTCGCGGCGATACCGTCCCGCGTTTTGTCGGCGGCGAAGCCGAAGAGGCGGCGCATTGGCGCATCGGCGACCTCTCTTTGAGTCCGACGTGCGCGGGAGCGGTGGCTGCGCGCTGCACCGACTGGTCGATTGTCAGGATGAATTGACCGCCGGCGCGTCGGCGCGTCGGCACGGCGGCGCACGCGACGGGATGCGTTCGAACCGGCCCACCGCGCGCGGCATTCACGGCCACGGCACTCACCACGTTGCTACATGAAAGCTTCGGGTAACCGCCCGGGTACGGTGGCCATTTTCAGCCCGCCATGCCGCGCTTCGTCCAACGCGGATAGACGCCCTGCGCACGGGCGTTCGCGGCTGTTGCGTTGTTGCATCGTTCGTGCGACGGCGTACGGATAGCGATGCCGCGGAAGACTAACTTTCACTTGCGGCGGATTTCGCGCTCGAGACACGGGGGTCGGGCGCGCAAAGGCTCCTGCCGCTTGCCTCCCGTGACCGCCGCCGTTGTGTGTGCTCGCTGCGCGCTTATCGCCAGACGTAGCCAGGTACAAGGCTTTCATCGAAATAATTGGAGAGCGGCAAATGTCACACAGAGATGGATTTCCAGGCGACACGCCGGGCTGGACCGCTCATGGACCTGGCGTCGCAGCGCGCTTCGATGCCGTATGTGCGGAATCTGGCCATCATCTTGCTGTGATCGACGCGACCGGTGACGAAACGTATGCCGCACTCGGCGTTCGCTCGGCCCGCATTGCAACGGTCCTGCGCGAAATGGGTCTTGCGCGCGGCGATCGTTGCGCGATCATGGTTCCGCGCAGCCGGGACACGCTCGCATTGATTCTTGCGATCCTGCGCCTCGATGCGGTCTATGTGCCGCTCGATCCGGCCTATCCGAAAGCGCAACTCGATTTCATCGTGGCCGATTGCGCGCCGAAGCTCGTCATCGCAGAAGCCGCGGCGCTCGCCAGCATCGGCGAGCTCGACGCAGCGATGGTCGATCTCGCCGATATCGTCGCCTCGTCGCAGGCAGCCGCTCCCGCTGCGCTCGCGACGTGCAATGCCGACGACCCTGCCTACGTCATGTACACATCGGGCTCGACCGGCAAGCCCAAGGGCGTGATCGTGCCGCATCGCGCGATTCTGCGCCTCGTGCGCGGCCAGAGCTTCGCCGCGCTGTCGGCAGGCACGCGCTTTCTCAATCTTGCGCCACTCGCGTTCGACGCAAGCACGCTCGAAATCTGGGGGCCGCTGCTGAACGGCGGTTGCGCCGCCATCATCAACGAGGTTCAGCCTTCGCTCGATACGATCGCCACCGAAATGGCACGGCTCGACGTCACGAGCGCGTGGCTGACGGCCGGCCTCTTCAACGCACTCGCCGACTATCGGCTCGAAGCGTTCATGCCGCTCAAGGAGGTGCTGACGGGCGGCGACGTGCTCTCGCCTGCGCACGTGCGCAAGGTCATGCAGGCGCATCCGGGCCTGCAGATCGTGAATGGCTACGGCCCGACCGAGAACACGACCTTCACCTGCTGCTACCGCATTCCGCGCGACGGCGACGCCCTCGCAAACGGCGAGGCCGTTCCGATCGGCGACGCGATCGCCGGCACGCGCGTCTACATCGTCGACGACAAGCTTGCGCCCGTGGTCGACGGGGAAATCGGCGAGCTCGTCACGGGCGGCGACGGCGTGGCGCTCGGCTACCTGAATCGCAGCGAACTGACGACGGAAAAATTCATCGACGATGTGTTCGCGCCCGGCGGCAAGCTCTATCGCACCGGCGACCTGGTCCGGCGGCGCCCCGACGGCGCCATCGATTTCCTCGGCCGCAACGACCGTCAGATCAAGATCGCCGGCAAGCGCATCGAACTCGACGAGATCGAGCATGCGCTGCGTGCGGCGCCCGGCGTCGCCGATGCGGCCGTGGCCGCATTCGAAGGCCGCCGGGGCAAGTCCATCGCGGGCTTCGTGAAGGCCGGCGCCGCCGATGCCAACGCTGCGACCGTCTTCGTCGACGGTCTGCGCGCCCATCTCAAGGCTGTGGTACCCGACTACATGGTGCCGGCGGAACTGCGTGTCCTCGCGGAGTTTCCGCTGACGCCGAACGGCAAGGTCGACCGCAAAGCGCTGCTCGCGAGCCTCGATACGCCTGCCGCCGCACCAGCGGCACCGGCGGACGACGATGCGGCGGACCACGATTTCGCCGGCAGGCTCGCATCCGTGTTCGAAGGATTGCTCGGCCACCCCGTCGAGCGCCGCTCGAACTTCTTCGATCTCGGATTGCGCTCGCTCGATCTGATGCGCGCGCACGCGATCATCGTGCGAGACGTGGCGGCGAACGTCGCGCTCGTCGATCTGTTCCGGCATCCGAATGTCGAGGCGCTGGCCGCCCATCTGCGCACCACGCTCGAGTTGAACAGCAATGAAACATTCCAGCGCAGCCGACATACGCGCGGCAGCGCACACAGCGGCGCGATCGCCGTGATCGGCATGTCCGGACGATTTCCCGGCGCACGCGATGTCGCCGGACTGTGGGCCAATATCCTGGCGGGCCGCGACTGCATCACGCGTTTCGACGTCACCGAGCTCGAAGACACGTTCGACGAACGTTCACGCCGCGAAGCGCATTACGTGAAGGCGCGGCCGATCCTCGCCGACGTCGACCGCTTCGATGCGGGCTTTTTCGGCGTGCTGTCGCGCGAGGCGGCGCTGACCGATCCGCAACAGCGCCTGTTCCTCGAGATCGCGTGGGAAGCATTCGAAGACGCCGGCTATGACCCGGCCACGATCGCCGGTGCAGTCGGCGTGTTCGCCGGCACGTCGATGAACACGTATTTCCTCAAGCATGTGCTGTCCGATCGTGGCGTCATCGACGAATTCACGAGCCAGTTCCAGATCGGCGAGTATCAGAAGCTGGTCGGCGCCGGCGATTTCGTCGCAACGCGCACCGCGTACAAGCTCGGCCTCACGGGGCCCGCCGTTTCGGTACAGACCGCATGCTCGACCTCGATGACCGCGATCGGCATGGCCGTCGAGAATCTTCGCTCGGGACGTTGCGACATGGCGCTGGCCGGCGGCGTATCGGTCACGTTCCCGCAAAAGCGCGGCTACTTCTACGAGGAAGGCGGAATGGGCTCGCCCGACGGCGTGTGCCGCCCGTTCGATGCCAACGCGCAAGGCACGGTGTTCGGCTGCGGCGCCGGCGTCGTCCTGCTCAAGCGTCTCGAGGACGCGCTCGCCGACGCAGATTCGATCTATGCGGTGATCCGCGGTGTCGGCATCAACAACGACGGCGCCGACAAGGTCGGCTTCACTGCACCGAGCGTCGATGCGCAGGCGCGCGCGATTGCGATCGCGCACGCCGAAGCCGGCATCGATCCGGCCTCGATCGGCTATATCGAGGCCCACGGCACCGCGACGCCGCTTGGCGACCCGATCGAATTCGCCGGCCTCGTGCAGGCGTTTCGCCTCGGCGGCGTCGAAGGCGGCCAGTACTGCGCGCTCGGTTCGGCCAAGGCCAACGTCGGACATCTCGACGCGGCCGCCGGCGTGACCGGATTTATCGCGGCGTCGCTCGCGCTGCGCGACCGCGTCTTGCCGCCGCTGCTGCATTTCGGCACGCCGAATCCGGCCATCGATGTCGCGAACAGCCCGTTCTTCTTCAACACGGCAGCGCGTCCGTGGGCCGATGGCCCGACGCCGCGCCGGGCCGGCGTCAGTTCGTTCGGCGTCGGCGGCACCAACGTCCATGTGCTGCTCGAGGAAGCACCCCGCCCTGTCGATGCATGCATGCGCGCATCCGAATCGGGTCTGCAGATCCTGCCGCTGTCGGCACGCAGCGCGGCCGCGCTCGAACGCGCGAAGGCCAATCTCGCGCAGCACCTCGCAACGCATCCCGGGCTCTCGCTCGCCGACGTGGCCACGACACTGCAAACGGGCCGCCGTGCTTTCCCGCGCCGCGCCGTCGTGATCGCCGACAGCGTCGAGCAGGCGCAGGCCAGACTCGGCAAAGGCGCAATCGAAGCGCAGGCGCCGCAGGCCGCCCCTGCGGTCGTTTTCATGTTTCCGGGACAGGGCGCGCAGTATCCGGGCATGGGCGACGCACTCTACCGCAGCGAGCCCGTCTATCGCCACTGGATCGATAAGGGTGCCGAAGCATTGGCCGCGCATGTCGGTCTCGATATCAGGACCCTGCTCTTCAGCGAGACGCCCGAAGGCGACGATACGCCGCACCCGATCCGTTCGACGATCTACGCGCAGCCCGCGCTGTTCCTCGTCGAATATGCGCTCGCGCAACTGTGGATCTCGCGCGGCATCAAGCCGGCCGCGATGATCGGCCATAGCGTCGGCGAGCTCGTCGCGGCCTGCGTGGCCGAAGCGATCTCGTTCGAGGACGCGCTGTATCTGATCGCGCGGCGCGGTGCGCTCATGCAATCGGCCGAGCCGGGCGCGATGCTGGTCGTGCGCCTGCCCGAGGCCGAACTCGTGCCCGTGCTGCCCGACGACGTCGACCTTGCGGCCATCAACGCGCCGTCGCTGAGCGTCGTGGCGGGTCCGTTCGCGGCCATCGAAGCGTTCGAGGCACAGCTCAAGGCGAGCGACATCGAGCATCGCCGGCTGCACACGTCGCATGCGTTTCACTCGCGCATGATGTCAGGCGTCGTCGACGATCTCGCCAAAGTCGCCGATACGCTCGCCTTCGCACCGCCGAAAATTCCGTATGTGTCGTCGGTCACCGGACAGTGGGCATCGATGGACGAGCCCGTGCAAGGACATTACTGGGCGAGCCACTGCCGCAACGTCGTGCGCTTCAGCGACGCACTGGCCACGGTGACGGGAGAAAGCAAGCCGCTCCTGCTCGAAATCGGCCCCGGCCGGACGCTGTCGACGTTCGTCATGCAGGGCTTGCCCAAAGACCGCCATCAAGGCGCGATTGCCTCGCTGCCCGACTTCGCCACGCGCGAGCGCGAACTTGCGGTGCTTGCCGAGGCGACCGGGCGGCTGTGGCTGAACGGCGTCACGCCAGACTGGAAAACAGTCCAGACCGCAGGCGCGCGCCGCATCTCGCTGCCCACGTATCCATTCGAACCGGAACGGCATTGGATCGATGCCCCGGCCACCGCTTCTTCACGTCAACCGGTAACGACCGCCGCGGCAACGACCGCAGCGGCGATTGCCGCTCCCGCATCAGCCGACGCAATCACCGAGACCGCCCAGACCGCCATGTCCCAGACCGTTCAAATCGACCGCAAACCGCGCCTTATCGCCGAACTCGCTTCACTGCTTGCCGAGATGTCCGGCGAGGCGCCCGATACGTCCAATCCTGACGTGACCTTCTGGGATCTCGGTTACGACTCCCTGTTCATGGGGCAAGTCTCGCGGCAACTGCGGCGCCGCTACGACGTGACGATCAGCTTCCGGCAGATCATGAGCGACTATCCGACGCTGCCGACGCTCGCGCAGTTCCTCGATGGCGCGTTGCCGCCCGATCCGGAGCAGCCGGCGGTGGCCGCAGCTCCTGCCGCAACCGAAGCCGCGGCCGCCGCTGCGCCGTTCGCCATTGCAGCAGCGGCTGCGCCTGTCGCGACCGCACCGGCCGCCATGGTCGCGTCGTCCGCCCCAACGACGGCCGCGCCGTTCGCCTCGGTCCCGGCCACGGGGGAAATCCAGTCCGTGTTTCGCGACCAGCTTGCCGCGATGCAGTCGCTGATGTCGCGTCAGCTCGAGTTGCTGCAAGGCGCGCCGCTGGCCGCCCCGCAGCCCGTAGCGGCCATTCGGGCGTCCGCGCCGGGCGCCGTGCCCGCATCGACCGCCGCGCCGGCTGCGGCGGCCGCCCTGCCCGCACCTGCTGCACCTGCCGCGCCCGCTGCGGCCCCTGGCCGCGCCGCCGGCCCCGAAATCAGATTCGACGAAAACCGGCCGTCGCGCTTCGCCGCCTACAAGCCTGGCGCAACGAGCTCCGCCCAGATGACGGACGGACAAAAGGCGTTCATCGAGGACCTGTCCGCGCGCTACTCGGCAAAAACGCCGACCTCCAAGGCCCGCACGCAGTCGTATCGCGCCGTGCTGGCCGATCCGCGCACCGCGAGCGGCTTTCGCGAGGAATGGAAGGAACTCGTCTATCCGATCGTCGCCCAGCGTTCCAAAGGCTCGAAAATCTGGGATGTCGACGGCAACGAATACATCGATCTCGTCAACGGCTACGGACAAACCGCGTTCGGCCATACGCCCGATTTCGTCGTCGACGCCGTCAACGCGCAGATGCAGGAAGGTTTCGCGATCGGCCCGCAATCGCCGCTCGCGGGCGAAGTCGCGCGCATGTTCGCCGAGATCACGGGGCATCAGCGCGTCACCTTCTGCAATACGGGTTCCGAAGCCGTGATGGCCGCGATGCGCCTTGCACGTACGGTCACCGGCAAGGAAAAAGTAGTCTGCTTCGACGGCGACTACCACGGTCAGTTCGACGAAGTGCTCGTCAAGCCGGGCAGCGAAGCCGGTGTGCCGCGCGCGTTCCCGATCGCCCCGGGCATTCCGCAGCACTCCGTCGGCAACATGGTCGTGCTGCCGTATGCGCGGCCCGAAAGCCTCGAGTGGATCAAGGCCAACATCGACGACATCGCCGCGGTGCTGATCGAGCCCGTGCAATCGCGACATCCGAACCTGCGTCCCAAGGAATTCGTGCAGCAGCTGCGCGACGTCACGGCGGCCAATGAGTCGGCGCTGATCGTCGACGAGGTCGTGACGGGCTTTCGCGTCCACCCGGCCGGCATGCAAGGCTACTGGGGCATCAAGGGCGACATGGCGACCTACGGCAAGGTGGTCGGCGGCGGCCTGCCCGTCGGCGTGCTCGCGGGCAGCGCCCAGTATATGGACGCGCTCGACGGCGGCCAGTGGCAATTCGGCGATGCTTCGGTACCCGAAGTACCGCCGACTTTCTTTGCCGGCACGTTCGTGCGCCATCCGCTCGTGCTCGCCGCCATGAAGTCCGTGCTGCTGCATCTGAAGGAAGCCGGCCCGGCGTTGCAGGAATCGTTGAGCGGCCGCATGGCCGGCCTCGTGCAACGCATCAATGCGCATCTGGAGAAGGTCGGCATCGCCACGCGGGCCGAAACGTTCTCGAGCTGGTTCTATGTCAGCTTCGCCGGCGAAGACCGCCTCGGCAGTCTGTTCTACGCGTACATGCGCTACCTCGGCGTCCACATCATGGAAGGCTTCCCGTGCTTCCTGACGACGAGCCATTCGGACGAGGACATCCGTAGAATCGGCGACGCCTTCGTCGCAAGCATCGACGCACTGCAGCGCGTGGGCATTCTCGGCGGCACGCATGAAAGCGCCGCTGTCGCGGCGCCGGCCCCGGCGCAGCCGCACGCACGGCCGCAGCCGCAGCAACCGCAGCAGCCGCAACTCACGCAGTCGCCGCTGACCGAACCGCAGAAGGAAATCTGGATGTCGGCCCAGGTCGGCGACGAAGCCTCGCTCGCGTTCAACGAGTCGTTCACGCTCGAATTGATGGGCAATCTGGACGAAGCCGCGTTCGAACGCGCGTTCGCCGCCACCGTGGCGCGTCACGATGCGTTGCGCGTTCGCTTCTCGCGTATCGGCGACACGATGTTCGCCGATGCGGCGGCGAGCGTGCCGCTCGTCCATATCGATCTGTCGGGCCACGCCGACGCGGCCGCGGAACTCAAGGCCCTCGTCGACGGCGAAGCGCGCGAACCGTTCGATCTCACGGTCGCGCCGCTCGCGCGCGCCGCGCTGATCCGTCTCGATGCGCAGAAGTGGGCGTTCGTCTTCACCGCTCATCACATCGTGTGCGACGGATGGTCGATCAACATCATCCTGCGCGATCTGCAAGCGCTCTATTCGGCCGAGGTGTCGGGCAAAGAAGCCGAGCTCGACGAGGTGCAAAGCTTCCTTGCCTTCGCCAAAGCGCAGGACGAGGCCGGCGTCGACGCGGCCACGCGCGAGTTCTGGCTGAATCTGCATCGCGACCCCGCGCCGCAGGCCGACTTGCCCGGCGATCGGCCGCGCCCCGAGATCAAGAGCTTCAGCGGCGCATCGACGACGCGCCACATCGGCGCCGATCTTCTGAAGCAGGTGAAGACCGCTGCGTCGAAACAGGGCTGCTCGCTATTCGCCGCGCTGTTCGGCGCGGCCCAGGTGCTGTTCGGGCGTCTGTCGGGCAACGACGATGTCGTGATCGCCGCGCCGATGGCGGGCCAGTCGCAGGCCGGCGAAGCGCTGCTCGTCGGGCACTGCGTCAACTTCCTGCCGCTGCGCGTGCGATTCGACCGCGACCAGCCGTTCGCCGCGCATATGAAGGCGGTGCGCGATCATCTGTTCGACGCCGGCGACCGGCAGAACTACACATATGGCGCGCTCGTACGCGACCTCGGCATCAAGCGCGATCTGAACCGGCTGCCGCTGACCGACCTGCAGTTCAATCTCGAGAAAGTCGACGCACAGCTCGAGATGGCCGGCGGCGTCACCACGCGCTTCGCGCCGAACGCCAAGGCGTTCAGCAACTTCGATCTGTTCCTCAACGTGATCGAATCGGCGCAGGGGCTTCGTCTCGATTGCGACTTCAACACCGACGTCTATGACGAAACGACGATCCAGCGTTGGCTCGGCCACTATGAAACCTTGCTCGGCGCGATCGCGCGGAATCCCGAAGCGACCGTGGCCGCGCTGCCGCTGCTGAACGAAGACGAGATCCGTCACCTTCGCGACGAACTGAACGCGTCCGAACGCGCCTACGATCTGTCGCGGACCACGCCCGCGATGATCGCCTCGCAGGCGCGCCAAACGCCCAATGCGATGGCCGTATCGGATGAAACGGTGCGCCTCACTTATGGCGAACTCGACGAATACGCGAACCGCATCGCGCGTCGGCTCGTGGCGGCGGGCATCGCGCCGCATGGGCGCATCGCCGTCGCGATGGACCGCACGGTGATGACGGTGGCCGCGATGATCGGCGTGTGGCGAGCGGGCTGCGCCTATGTGCCGCTCGACATGACGATGCCGCCCGCGCGTCTGCGCCAGATTCTCGACGGCGCCGGCATCGCCGCGATCGTCAGCGACGCTGCAAGCCGGAATGTGCTCGAAGCGGGCGCGCATCGCGTGCTGGAGGTCGAATTGCTGCTTGCGCAAGGCGACCACGAGCCCGTGCGGCTGCCGGTCGTGCCGGACGCCGATCCGGCCTATGTGATCTTCACCTCGGGCTCGACAGGCCAACCGAAGGGCGTGGAAATTCCGCACCGCGCATTGAGCAACTTCCTGCTGTCGATGGCGCAGACGCCGGGCTTCACGGCCAGCGATCGCATCGTCGCGGTCACGACGTTCTCGTTCGATATTTCCGGTCTCGAGCTGTTCCTGCCGCTTGTCGTCGGCGGGCAGACCTTTATCGCAGGCCACACGGAAGTGCGCACCGGCTATGAGCTCGTGACGCGCCTGAAGGAGCAGTCCGCCACCGTTCTGCAAGCGACGCCGTCGCTGTGGCGCATGCTGCTCGAGGCCGGCTTCCAGGCGCCGCGCGGCTTCAAGATTCTGTGCGGCGGCGAAGCGCTGCCGCGCGATCTCGCAGACGCGCTGCTTGCGACAGGCGCCCAGGTGTGGAACCTCTATGGCCCGACCGAGACGACGATCTGGTCTTCCGCCTCGCGCGTCGAAGCGAACGGCCCGGTGGTGATCGGCGCGCCGCTCGCCAACACGCAACTGCATGTGCTGACCGACGACCTGCGTCTCGCGCCGCAAGGCGTGAGCGGCGAACTGTGGATCGGCGGCGAAGGCCTCGCCAACGGCTATTTCAATCGCCCTGATCTCACCGATGCCGCGTTCCGATCGGTGGCGATCGAGGGCGCCGCGCCGTGCCGCCTCTATCGTACGGGCGACCTCGCGAGGCGGCTTGCCGACGGTTCGCTGCAACATCTCGGCCGGCGCGACCAGCAAATCAAACTGCGTGGCTTTCGCATCGAGATCGAGGATATCGAAGCGGCATTGCGCAAAGCGCCGAGCGTGGCCGCAGCCGCCGTCGCACTGCATACCGTGAGCGGCAGTCCTCGCCTCGTGGGCTACATCGTCGAGGCCGTCGCGGGCAAGACCGACCAGGGCGCGGTCGCGGCCCACGTTGCCGCGCAGTTGCCGGCCTACATGGTGCCCACGCTGTGGATGACGCTCGACGCGCTGCCGCAGACCGGCAACGGCAAGCTCGACCGCAAGGCGCTGCCCGTGCCGACCGCGGACATGGTGGCCGCCCCCGTGCGCCAGCCGCAAGCCGCGCTCAAGGCGGTTGCGCAAATCACCGTGCCCGCCGAACGCGCGGCCGCGCCGATCGAGCCTGCTGCCATGACGCCTACCGAGGCCACGCTCGCGGCGATCTGGGGCGACGTGCTCGGCCTGCAGCACGTCGGCACCGACCAGCAGTTCTTCAGCCTCGGTGCAGACAGTCTGCAGCTGTTTCGCATCGTCGCGCGGATGAACGAGCGCGGCCTCGGCGTCGATGCGCGTCAGCTGATGAAGAACGTGACGATCGCCGAACTGGCGGCGAGCCTCGACGGCACGCAGGCGCAGACGCTGATCGAAGTCCCGGCCGTGGCACGGCCCTCGATCCTCAACTTCAAGCGCAGGAATGCAGGAGGACTGTGAGCGATGAACTCGATAGCGTTGGATATCGCCCCGGCTCATGCAGTCGATCAGGCAGTCGATCAGGCAGTCGAAGCCGGTTATGCGCTGTTCCCGGCGACCGCCTGCCAGATCCGCTTCTGGCATGAGCAGAAGGCTTCGCCGAAGGCCACCGCGCTGAACATCGCGCTGCGCCTGCAATTGTCGGGGCCGCTCGACGCCGCCAGCATCGAACATGTGCTCGGCGAACTCGTCGCCCGCCACGAGATCCTGCGCACCGGCTTTCTGATGACGGGCGCGGGCTTGCGTCAGCAGGTCTGGAGCCGCGCCGCCTTCCGGCTCGAGGTGGTCGACCTGACCGGTCTCGACGACAAGGCCGCGCTCGCCGAGGCCGAGCGCGTCGGCGGGCAGCAGGCGCGCACGCCGTTCGACCTGTCGTCGTCGTCGTTTTTCCGGGCCGTGTGGCTGCCGAGGTCGGGCACGCAGGGCGAACTGCAACTGACCTTCCATTCGCTCGTGATGGACGGCTGGTCTTTTGCGATCGTCACGCGCGAACTCGTCGAAGGACTGGCCGCGTTGCATGCGGGCCACGATCCCGATTATCCCGACGTCGAACTGCACCACGGCGACTATGCGCTGTGGAAGCAGGAGTTTCTCGGCAGCGGCGCGCTCGATCGCGCGCGCGCTCACTGGCGCGACGAGCTTCGGGGCTTTACGCGCTTCGATGTGCCAGGCGATCGTCCCCGCGCGCAGGAGCGGCGCTTCCAGGGCGCGATCCGCTCGATCCTGTTGCCCAACGCGTTGAGCGAGCGCCTGATTGCAGCCGCCAAGGCCCAGGGCGTGACGCTCTTCAGCGTGGCGGCCGCGGGCCTCGCCATGGCGCTGCGAGCGGCGGCCGGCCAGAGCAAAGCCGCCAACGTGGCGATCGGCACGCAGATGTCGTTGCGCGACCAGCAGGAACTCGAGGGCGTGGTCGGTCCGCTCATCAACACGGTGATCCTGCGTCTCGACATTCTCGAAGGCAGCACGATTGCCTCCGTCATCGCGCAATGCGGCGCCAAGCTCAGCGATGCGATCGAGCATCTGCACGTGCCGTTCGAAGAGATGATGGAGATGGCGGGCGAGGTGGCCGACGTCAACCGGCCGCCATTGTGTTCGGTCAATTTCGCCCTGCAGCAAAGCTTCGTCGGCGTAGGCGACGAAGTGCGCCGCGACGGGTTCGCCGCAACGACTTCGCCGTCTTTCAACGCGGGCGCGCTCTACGATCTGAACTTCTTCATGGTGCGGCGCCCGGACGGCTGGCGCATCTCTTGTGAAGGCGATACGGACCTCTACGACATCGGCACGATCGACCGGCATCTGGAAAAGTGGCGCGAGATGCTGGAAACCGTCGAGATCGTAACGGCACATCCGCAGGCACGCACGCCCGGCAAAACCGCCGCAACGTTCGCGGGCGGCGTCGGCCCGAGCGGCTTTCTGAGTCAGGCCCAGCTCGAGGCGAAGGCGCGCAATATCGTGAAGTTCAACGAGCATGCGCCGGGCACGCCGATCATCGCGCTCAACAACACGGCCGTGTTCTACGAACTGGCGCGGCAAATCGGCGACGAGCGGCCGGTTATCGATATTCCGATGGTGCCGGAAGGTCCGCCGCGTGAATTTCCGCCGCGCGCCTACGAAGATATCGCCGCGGACGCCGTGCGGCTCATCAGGCTGGCGCGGCCGACGGGCCCGTATATCCTGATGGGCCACTGCGTGCTCGGCGCACTGGCGATCGAAGCGGCCCATCAGCTGCGGCGCGACGGCGAAACCGTCGAACTCGTGATCCTCAACGATTCGTGGTGCCCCGGATACCGCGAGACGATGCCGTGGTACGACCGTTTGCTGCGCAAGCTGCGCGTGCGCGCCTACGATATTCCGCGCGACTTCCGCGCGGCCCGGCGGCGCGAGACCTCGATGGTGGTTTTCCTCAAGCAGTTCCGTACGGTTCGCTGGTTCCATCTGATCGAGCTCGGTCACAAGCTCGGTCTGTTCAAAAACGATGGGCCGAACAACGAGCTTGCCGAAAACCTCTGGTATATCGGCCATCTGCGCATGCAACAGGTGCGGTACCGCGCGGCGCCGTATGACGGCGATGTGCAGATTTTCCGCAGCGGTCAGGCGCTCAAGGGGCGCCTGTTCGCCCACGACCTCGGATGGCATCAGGTCGTGACGGGCAAGCTCGTCGTCACCGAGATTCCGGGCATGCATGACCAGATGTTCCGCGCCAACGGCGCAGCGATCATTGGCAAGCAACTGCGTGAGCGCCTCGCCGCCATCGAAGGAAAGCGCGCGGCGGCCCGCTTTGGCGAAGAGAACGCCGCCGCAGCGGTCACGAGCCGTGCCGAGGCTTAGATCGGAGATGGACTGGATAAGGTGGCTCGATGATGTCCCGTTTGCGTATCGTGTTGCTGGTCGGGCTTGGCGGTCTTCTGACGGCAGCCGGCCTGATGTTCGTCGGCGCGGCCATGCCTGACTGGCTTGGCCGACCGTTTGCCGCAGCCGACGCCGTCGCTGCCGGGTCGGCGCCGCCGTCGGCGCGGATCCGGTTGGCCGTGCTCGGCGATTCCGACAGCCAGTCGTATCACGACACGCAGATGCTCGGCAATCCGGGCCTGCGCGGCGGCGCGTGGCGCGCCACCACCTGGCAGTGGACCGAGGTCCTCGCCCGGCTGCGCGGCGACCAGATCGATCTCGGCGAATGGGGCGCATGGGGAACCGGCAAGTATCGCGCGCGCTTCGACAGGGTTTTCGGCGTCATCGCACGCACGCCCGCGAAAGACGACTATCGCTACGATTTCGCCGCAAGCGGCGCGTGGTGCAATCAATTGCTCGGATCCCCGCAGCATCAGGCCGTCAATCTTGTCGATTTGATGGACCGGGAACCGCAGGCGTGGAAAGGCGGCATCGTGCTGATCCGCATCGGTATCAACGATGTCGGCGGGCATGGCGTGCTCGACGAGCTGTCGCACGATCCGGGCGCATCGCATCCGATGTCGTTGATCAACGGGTGTGTCGATGCGATCGGCGAGACAGTCGCGTTGATCCACAAGCGGCACCCGCAGACCCGTGTCGTACTGGTCGGCGTGCTCAGCAATGCCGACTGGGCGGTCGAGTTCGACCATTGGCAATCGGCGCAGGCAATCGCCAATATCGATGCCGGCATGGATGTGTTCGACAACGGCTTGCGCAAAATTGCCGCGACCCATCGCGATGTCTACTTCCTCGACGATCGCGCGTGGTTCAGAAGCGTGTGGGGATCGCGCGACGAGCAAGGCCGTCCGCTTTACAAGACCGTGCATCTGCAGCCCGGTTGGGCGATCACCAATTCGTCGGGCGACGATCCGCACAACGCCGTGCTCTCCGATGGCCATGCGGGCGTCGTGTGGAACACGTTGTGGGCGCAACATCTCGTCGCTTCGTTGAACGCCGCGTTCGGTTTGCATCTGAGACCGATCACGAATGCCGAGGTTGTCGGCTTTCTCGAACCGAGCTTTGCTGCCAAACATCCGTGATTGCGGATCCCCGTTGCCACGCTCAGCTTTCGAACGGCGCTTCGAGCAGCAGGTCGCAGACGTTGGGAATCTCGAGACCGGGCACGAGGCGACGTCCGATATCCGCCAGCCCCGTTCCGATCGCGGTGTGCGGCTTGCGCCTCGCGACCTCGGCCAACGCCTCCGCAAACGCCTTCTTGAAACCGAGCCGCGGATAGAGCGCAAGCGTGTCGTCGATCAGTTCGGGCGAGATCTCGTCCATCCTGAGTCCCAACACGTCGACGTGGGCGCCGATGTGCACGAGCGCGATTTCCGGCTCCCTGCGATCGGCAATATCGGCGGACGAGTGAAGCGCAATGGCATCCCAGACGATATCGACCTTCGTCGCCGGATAGTCGTGCGCATGCAGGAACCTGCTCGCAGCGTCGGCACCATCCACTTCGAAGCGCTTGTGCGCAGCGTGATGGTCCGATAGGCCCAGATCGTGAAGCAACGACGCGAGATACACGAGCTCGCGATCGTACTTCATTTGCCGCCTGTTACCGATGAACTCGGCGAACCACCATGTTCGGTGAACATGATTGAGAAACGGCTTCGAATGGGCCCGCTCGACGAGCGCCGCCGCCTGGCGCGCAAGCTCGGAGTCCGGCGCAGTCATGCCTGCGATGGTGACAGGAACTTTCATAAACTTTCCTCGAATGTCTGATTCGAAAAAATAGTTCATCCTGTCTTTGTCAGCAATGACAAACACCCCTCGTTCGAGGACATGCATCCCCCGCCGGCGCGACGGCGTTCATGGCGAATTGCGCGTCAAGCCTTCGGCCGCCCGAAGCGTCGGCGATAGTCCTGGGGCGACACGCCATAGGCTTTTGCGAATGCGCGGCGCATGCGTTCGTCATCGCCAAAACCGGTCCGACGCGCGATGACCTGAATCGGGTCGTGCGCGGATTCAAGCAACCGCCTGGCCGCTTCGATACGAAGCCTCTCGACGGCCCGCGCCGGACTTTCGCCCGTTTCGCGAAGATAGACACGCGCAAAGTTGCGCGGGCTCATGCGTGCTGCGTCCGCCAACGCAGGAATGGACAGGTCCCCTTCCAGGCGGGTTCGAATCCAGTCATGAAGATCGTCGAACCGGCCGCGCGCATCGCGCATCTGCTGACGCAGTTCAATGCTGAACTGCGATTGCCCGCCCGGTCGCTTGAGAAAGAGCACCATGCCGCGCGCCACATCGAGCGCGGCCAGATGGCCCAGATCGTCCTCGATCATCGCCAGCGCCATGTCGATCCCGGCGGAGACGCCGGCCGATGTCCAGATATGGTCGGAGGTGACAAAAATCGCGTCGGGCTTGACGTTAATGGTCGGATGCTGGTTCTCGAGCCGGCTGCACGCAGCCCAGTGCGTCGTCGCATCGCGGCGATCGAGAACACCGAGCTGGGCCAGCACGAATGCGCCCGTGCAGACGGAGCCGAGCCGACGCGGCCGGTCGAGATAGTCCGCGAGCCTTGTTCGAAGCGATGCAGTCGCGGCGGCGGGCATGATCAGGTCGCCGCCCGCAATGAGCAGCGTGTCGACAGAGTCGATCGCCGTGTCGTCGAGGCGGACGGTTTCCAGCCTCACACGCGTATCGGTGCAGACAGAGCCGCCTGACTCGGAAGCGAGCACCACCCGATAAGCCGGGCGGCCATCGGGAAAGCAGGCATCGCTGAATGCCTGCAGCGGGCCCGATATGTCCATGAGTTTGGCACCATCATAAGCGACGATGACAACCTTGCGAGGCCCCTGCCCGTCCGAATTGTGGATTCCAGACATTGATCTGACGTATCGAGATGCCGCGGGTCGTGCCGATCACGGGCCCCGCCGGCGAGCTTCGACGTCCGCCGGCACGCACGATGACCCGAACACTGGAGCAACTGGCGGTGCGTCCCTGACAAAGCTTATAGGCATTTCAGAGGCGGCAGCAATGACAACCACACCTCTTTTTCTGCCAATGTGCGGCGATGCGGATGCGCGCTTGCGAACGCCGATCTCGAGCGACAGCGCTTTGGCAGAAATCGAGGGCGCAATGTCATTTCTGCCAGCATTGCGCAAATCTATACTTGGTGGCGAGCGCAGCCTTCGACAGCTGCATGCGTATCGGTCAGGCATCGACCACTCTGGAGCAAGGCAATGGCGAAATACAGCGAATTCGAATTCAGGACACAACCCTGGTTTGACCCGGCGTGGTTCGATCGGTCGGACTTCAAGGGATTCAGCCAGTTCATCCCGATGAAAACCATCGTGATCCACTGCTTCGATCCGCGGGCCTCCGAGATACCACAGGCCGTTGCCGATTATTTCGGGGATGAGGTCTATCCGGGCGAAAACATTCTCGACGAGGCCGGTAACCGGATCGGTAACACGCGGACGCTGTTTGCCGTGTCGAACGCGGGCGGCCGCGCTCTGTCGGCTTTGCAATCGGTCGCGACCATGGATTATCTCTTCAAGGTTCAGAACGTCGTGGTGGTTCATCATTCGTTCTGCGGCGCGACGGCGTTCACGCCGGACGCGCTCGTCGACGAGTTCCACGATCATCACCATACCGACATCTCGGCGATGTTCGATCACGATAGTCTCGCGATCTCCGATTTCGAGGAATCGATCAGGCACGACGTCGACTTGCTTCGCGCGAGTCCTGCTGTGCCGAAAAACGTCAAGCTCTACGGCTTCTTCTACGAAATCAATTCGGGAAAATTGACGCAGGTCGTGCAGGACCTCCCTTCATAGCGTTGCGTCGATTGTCGACTGGGCCTCTTGCAAGGCTCAGCCAATCCGCTCGACGAGATGCCGCCAGCTCTCGAGAATCGGTTCGCGCGCGAAATTGGCGAGATGCGTGCGAGCCTGAGCCATCCGGCGTGACCGCTCGTCGTCAGGCAGGCACGCCAGCGACCTCATGCCGGCCGCGATCGATTCCTTATCGAGCGGATCGGCATCGATCATTGCTTCGCCGCCGATTTCCGTCAGGATGCTCGACCTCGAGACGAGGCACGGCAAGTCATACTCGATCGCCTCGATCACCGGCATGCCGAATCCTTCCAGCAGACTCATCAGCACAAAGCCCGATGCATTGCGGTAGAGCCAGCGAAGCTGATCGTCGCTCGTATAGCCTGGCATGATCACACCGGCGCTCTGCTTTGCGAGTTCGATCGCGGCCTCGGCACCGGGCTCGCACTGCCCGACGATGACGTACTGCCAGCCCTCTTGCGCAAGCCCGCTTGCCGCGAACGCCTCGATGCAACGAGCCTGATTCTTCCGGTCGCCGACACTTCCCACGGTCAGCAGAAAACGGGAGGAAACGCCATCCACGGCACGTCCCTCTCCTTCCTTCACCCCGAGGCGCGTCGGGTTATAGATCACGCTCGACGATGCGTAGTCTTCGCCGTACAGGCGGTGAAACTCCTGCTGGGTCGTCTTGCTGACAAACACCATGTGCGGCTTGATGCGTCGAATCTGATCGTAGGCGAGCACATAGAACTCGTGCACGCCCGGCGCAAAATATTGGGGATGCGTGATCGGACCGACGTCGTGACACAGCACGATATCGCGTGCCTCGAGGCGATGACGCACGACGCTAAGCGGATCGAGATGCAGCGTGGGGCGAGGATCGCGGATGACGGGCAGCAAAGACGACAGCCGCGGTCTGAATACGCGCGCGACGGTTTCCTTGAGCGTCAGACGGCCCGCCACGCGGCGCATGAAATCGGTTTGCGGAAACTCGTGAAATCGTCCATAGCGAACGCGCGTCACCCTCGTGCCGAGCGTCGAAATAATATCTTTCCCCAGAAACAGCTTGCCGGTCCGATCGTTGAGCGCCAGCGAGAAATCGACATCGATAGACATGGTTCACCCTCAGTCTCTTTGTTCAGGGAATCAGCGCGAATCAGCGCGACACGGCGCTTACGGCGTCGAACAGATGGCGCGCCGCCTGCTTCCAGGTAAAGTTGCCGGCCCGTTCGCGTCCCGCCGAGATCAGCGATTGGCGCACCGCTTCGTCATCGAGCGCCGCCAGAATATTCACGCTCCACGCCTGCGGACTGAACGGGTCCGCATACAGCGCCGCCGTGCCGCACACTTCCGGAAGCGCGCCATACGGTGCCGCGACCACCGGACAGCCGAGCGCCATGGCCTCGAGCGGCGGCAAACCGAACCCTTCTGTTAGCGAAGGAAACGCGAGCGCGCCCGCATTGCGCATCAGCCCGACGAGTTCAGGATCGGTAATGCGGCCCGCGAACCGGACGTTCGGCGGCACGACGTGCCCGAGATTTTCGAAATCGGCCCGCGTCGCGCCGCCGAACAGCACCAGCTCGACATCGCTCATTTCCGCATGGGCGAAGGCCTTGAGCAGCACGCCGATATTCTTGTGCTTCTGCGTATTCGCAAGCGCAAGCACATAACGCCGCGGTTCGAGATTCAATACCGCGAGCTGCCCTTCGTCGGGCCGGATCTGCAAGACATGGTCGCAACCGTTGTGCACGACCACGATCTTGTCGGCACTCGCAATGCCGTAGCGCACGAGTTCGCTCTTCGAGAATTCCGACACGGTCAGGATGACCTTGTGCCGCTTGCCGATAAAAAAGAACAGGAACTTATACCGCAGCCGGAATGGCAACGAATACGATTCGGGCGCGGAATACACCTGCGCGTCGTGAATCATCGTCGCGCAGTCGCGGTGGAACAGCGGCCCGAGATTGCAGAGGTTGAGAATGAAATCTTTTCTGCGGGCCATCGGCAGATACAGCTGCTCCCACGCAGTCCTGTGAATCTTCCGAACCCACGGATCCTCGCGGACACACGAAATGTTTCGATAAGGCGGCACCTTGGCGCTGTCTCTGACCACAACGGCATAGTCGACGCCATCGGCGGCTTGCCCCGCGATCAGCGCATCGGTCGCCGCGACAAGCTGCTCGGCAACCCGGAGCACACCGGTCGGCGCTGAACCGAAAAACTTGCCATTGAACGCTATCGTTTTCGATGCGATCGTTTTCATCATCTTCCCGTCCGCCCAAGCGTCAATCTTCTTCGCAGTTATTTGCGGAATCCGACCAGATTGCCACTTAAACTACCCCCAAACCGTCAATGCAACACTCCGGCGCGGGACGCGCGATACAGCAGGCGCGCCATGCGCGGGCGATGCGATTTTCTATGCAGGGATCGTATCGATGCGGCGCATGCGCCACTGCTGCCTACCGCACGCAAGCTTCGACATTGAATGCGGCGTGCGCCGACGAACAAACTGCGCTGCGCGCCTCGGCCAGAATGCCAGGACGGCATACCGGACCATTCCATGAGCACCAAACCGAGTCTCAAACGCAGCGCCACCATCAACCTCGTCGGCAGCATCCTGCCGATCCTGGTCACGCTCGCAACCACGCCAATCTATCTGCACCATATCGGCACCGCGCGTTACGGCGTGCTCGCGATCGTCTGGATGGTGCAGGGTTATTTCGGCTTTCTCGACCTGGGGTTGTCTCAGGCGACGGCCAACCGCATCGCGCAACTCGACGACGCACCGCACAGCGAGCGCCAGGCCGTCGTATGGACCGCGCTGATCCTCAACGCCGGATTGGGTATTGCCGGCGGCGTCGTGCTGTTTGCGCTCATGCACACGCTGCTCGCGTTCTTCGACATCGGCGAGTCGCTCTCGGCGGAGCTGCTGCCCGCGCTGCCCTACGTTGGCTGCCTCGTGGCGCTCTCGAATCTGATCAGCGTGTTCAACGGCGCGCTCGTCGGACGCGAGCGCTTCGGCGCGCTCAACGCGCTACAGCTCGCGGTCGCCATCCTGTATCAGCTCGCGCCGCTCGGCATGGCGTTCCTGTTCGGGCCCAACCTGCGCTATCTGGTGTTCGGTACGCTCGGCGCCGGCATCGTAGCGCTGGTGCTGACGGCAATCGTGGTCTGGCGGGTATTTCCGCTGTCGCTTGCGAACGGCCCGCGCCGTGATCTGGTCCGCCCGCTGTTTTCGTACGGCGCATGGATCAGTCTGACGCGCCTCGCCACGCCCGTGCTGGAAACGGCCGACCGCCTTCTGATCGGCCACGCGCTCGGACCGCAGGCGGTCACCTACTACCAGGTGCCGTTCAATCTCGCGCAGCGCGTGCGGCTCTTTCCGTTTGTCGTTATCCGCACGCTATTTCCCCGTCTGTCGTCACTCGACGCCGCAAGCGCTGCAACACTCTCGTTCGGCGCAATACGCGGCCTCGCCGCCGTCCTCACGCCGATGATCGTGTTCGGCATCTTTTTCATGCACCCGTTTCTCTCGCTGTGGCTCGGCCGGGAATTCGCGTCGCGCGCCACTTCGGTCGGAGAGGCGATTCTGGTCGGCATCTGGATCAATTCGCTCACAATGATCGTTGCCACTCATCTGCAGGCAACGGGCAAACCCGGCATCGTCGCGCGTCTGCAGACCTACGAAATACTGCCGTTCCTCGCCTTGCTGTGGTGGATGCTGCAGCACTTCGGCGTGCTCGGCGCGGCGCTCGCCTGGAGCGTGCGCAGCCTCGTGGACGGGCTGCTGCTGTTTTATGCCGCGCGCCTCGATGCGCGGCCGATACGCATGCTGGTCCCGCCTGCGCTGATCGTCGCGGCAGCCTATGTCGGGACACTCGTGTTCGCTCCGCTCACCTGGCCGAGCATCGCGGTGTGGCTCGGCATGACGGGCATCGCGCTCGTATGGAGCGCGCACACCGAACCGCGGGCCCGGGTGCGCGTGATCGAGCTGTGCGCGTCGATCCGCAACTACACGCGGCGTTCGGCACAAAGCCAATAGGATCCGCCGCGCATCGCCGCCCGTGCTCGCGCATTCTGCCGGGCAAGACGGCAATGCGTTGCGTACGACCATCGGCCCTCGCGCCGGCGCGCGTCTATCACGCATACGTCGCCGGCGCCTCGACAATCGGCGCTTAGCGACTGGCAGGCCACGCCTCGACCGCAATGTCCCGCATGAGCCATCCGCCGATGTATCGCGATCCATCGGAAGTCAGATGATCGCGGTCCGTGTACATGAACTCGCCACCCTGACGCGCGTAGCAATTCTGCTTGTCGCACAGAAGCGGAAGCGGGTTGAACACCTTCACGTCGGGAAATCTCGCCAACGCCACGAGGATTTTCTTTTGCGTGCCTGACAGCCGCTGCTCCACTTTCGAACGCGGAACCGCGCAAGGCGAGCGCACCGAAATCTGCACGGGGCGCCGCACACAGGTGCTCGGATCGAAGTCGAGTTCCGGCGTGTCGAGAACGAAAATCACGCGCTTGCCTGCCGCGCGAAGCCGCGTCAACGTGCGTTCGAGACCGGCGAGATAAACCTCCATATTGCTCTCGTCGCCGCGTCGGGCCACGCCTCGCGCGGCCTGTGCATCGCGTGCGGCCACCAGACGGATATAGTCGCCCTTGCCGTAGTCGAAATCGCCTGCGATCGACGAAATCGCATAGCTCGACAGAATCACCGTATCGATATCGCGCGACTTCACCACGTAATCGAGCACGCCATCGAACAGCGCCGCGCAATGTTTGACGTACGTGCCAAGATAAATATCGACGCCGGAAAACGGCGGACAGTTGCCGGCGCCGACCGCAAGGAGTCCCGTTCCGCGCGCGGCCAACTCGCGTCGCAGCCCTTCGTAAAAGTGATTGGCATGACTGTCGCCGAGCAACGCCACTTCGGCGCGCCCGTGGGTCGTGGGCATCATGCAGAATTCGGCGCCCGGAAAGGCTTTCTTGCAGGCGTCGGTATAGACCCAGTGCTCCTGATGTTCGTTGAAGCTCGCGTCGGGAAAGCGGTTCGGCAGGCCGTTGTCGCGCGAAATCGCGTAGCTGGACACGCCGATGCCGGCCATCATCGCAAATAGCACGCTCGCCATGCGCACGGGGTGGCTGCGTGCGATACGGCTGAAGCGCACAGGCGCTTCGATGCACTTGAATGTCAGCACCGACAGCGCGAAGGCGACGCCGACGGCGGCAAGACGCATCGTCGCCGTCGGCGCGCCGCCGCTCGATAGACGAAGAAAGACGAGTATCGGCCAATGCCAAAGATAGAGCGGGTAGCTGATCAGGCCGACGTAAGTCATCGGCCTCAACGCAAGTACGCGGCGGTTGAGCCACGCTGTCGGGCCAGCGGCAATCACGAGCGTGGCGCCGCCGGCGGGCAGCGCCGCACGCCAGCCCGGAAACACGTTAGCTGGATCGTACAGCGCGAGGCTCAGCGCAATCAGCGCGACACCCGCGCACGAGGCGAGCTCGCGCAGCGGCACGCGCCGCGTCCACGCGAGGACCATCGTACTTGCACGCACGCTGCGATATGCGCCCGCGTGAAACTCCGCCCACGCCAGCGCGGAGCCGAATAACAGCTCCCAGCAGCGCGTCACCGGCAGATAGAACGCCGCGACGGCGTGCGTACCGCTCAAGACAATGCTGCTTGCAAGCGACAGCGCGATAACCGCGGCGATCGCGAACGTCGCCACGCGCCGGCTCGTATATCGCCACAGCACGAAGAGCGCGACCGGCCAGACGATGTAGTACTGCTCCTCCACGCCGAGCGACCACAGATGCAGCAGCGCGCTCGCGCCCGCACCTTGCGAAAAGTAATCGCGCGTCGTGAAGAAATAGAGGTTCGCGACAAACGCAACGCTCGCGAGCGCATCGGATGCAAGCTGCTCGAGTTCGCCCGATGCCATCATCACGATGCCCGCCGCGAGACAGGCCGCCATCACCGTGATAAGTGCCGGATAAATACGCTTGATACGTCTCGCGTAGAAACCCACGATGCTGAACCGCTGCTGATCGAGCGTCTCGATGATGTGCTGCGTGATCAGGTAGCCGGAGATCGCGAAGAAGATATCGACGCCGGCGAATCCGCCCGCGAGCGCCGCCGGGAATGCGTGAAAAACGACCACCGCTATCACCGCAACCGCACGTAATCCGTCGATGTCAGGCCGATAGCCCTGCACAGGCTTGCGTAACGTTGCGCTCACCGGAGTATTCCCTTCGAACGTGTATATGTGGCCGTGGATTCGAACCACGGCTCCTGCGCTCGATAGAGGATGCGCCAGACGATCCGCATATCGATGCGCCTGATCATGGTATCGGCTCGGCAAACACGCACTGCGGCCTATCCCACGCAGTATGCATAACACGCGCATTCGCCATGCGTACGCTTGCGAGTGCGCTTCCATGTGCGCTAGGTAGCAGTGCCGCGTCGGCCGCGGCAATACCATGCCTCCTGTATGAAGGCTGCATGGCTCACGAGGAGCCGGGACGTTCAGCCGATGACTAGATAGCGGTATCGGGGCAAGGCATGGAGGCCGGGGATGGAAGCAGTGGAAACAAGCGTCAAAAGCGGTGTATCTGTTCGCAAGCAACCTAAAGTCTGTCTGATCTTCGCGACGCGCAACCGCGCCGAGCTACTGGGGAAAGCAATTTCGTTCGTCGACATACAGACGGTGAAACCCGACCTGATCATCGTCTCGTGCGTCACGGACGAGGACGTCGGCGGCCTTGCAAGCCGACCGGGACTGCTGGTGGTCAAGGGCCGGCCCGGTCTGACCGCGCAGCGTAACAATGGCTTGAATCATGTGCCGGCCGGGTTCGACGTTCTGATCTTTCTCGACGACGACTTCCTCATGCATCGCACGTGGGTCGCCGCAGTCCTTGACGCCTTCGATAGCGATCCATCGATTGCCTGCGTGACAGGAATGACGCTCGCCGACGGCATCAACGGACCCGGCTATTCCTTCGAAGAAGGCAGCAAAATCCTCGCCGAAACGAACCACGTTCCGCAAACGATGATCGCGGCCGCGACCGGCGGTCCCTACGGCTGCAACATGGCCTTTCGCGCCCGCAGCATCGCGGGCCTGCGTTTCGATGAGCGGCTCGTGCTCTACGGCTGGCAGGAAGATCGCGATTTCGGCGGCCAGATCTGGAACCGCGGCGATCGTGTCGTGCGCATCAATACGGCGCTCGGCGTGCATCTCGGCACCAAGGGCGGCCGGATGTCAGGGCGCAGACTCGGGTATTCGCAAGTCATCAATCCGCTCTATCTGGCGAAAAAGAAGACGATGCCGTTGCGCGACGCGCTCGATCACGTTCTACGCAACGTATTCAGCAATATCACACGCAGCATTTCGCCCGAGTCCTGGGTCGACCGTCGAGGCCGGCTGAACGGCAATCTGATTGGCGTCTGGGATTTTCTACGCGGAAGACTGACGCCTGAGCGGGCCGAGAAGCTCTGACGAAGGCTGTTTGCCGGGAGCCCCATGTCAGGGCACTATGTTAGGTACCCTGTATAAGCGGCCCCGTTTCAGGGGCCGGTCTCAACCCCCTGTTTCAACCCCTGACGACGGCCCCGGCGACCGCACCTTGACGACGTCTCGACACGCGCCTTGGCACGCGCGCCGAGAGCGCTCCGGCGGCGGCCGCGAACAGATAGAAACACGAGCCGAGTTCGAACACCGAACCCGAAATCGATACGACGATCAACGCCGCCATCACAGCATGCCGCGCCGCATAGCATACGGCGCGTTCCGTGAACGGATAATCGGCCGACACCGGCGAAAGCAACGATTTGCCGACGAACATCGCATAGCAGAACGTCCCCACGACTCCGAGGCTGCCAAGCAAGACCACCAGAAAGCTCGACGCGCGAATACTGCCGAGTCCGACGCCTATCCCGTAGGTATCGAAGAAGTTGGTCATTCCCTGCGCATTCCATCCCATCCGTTCGACGCCGGACGAGCTGCCGGCTTTGCTCATGACCGTGATGTCGACAAAGTCGCTGAGTGCCTTCACGACCCCCGGCAGGAACAGGACGACGTACAGCACGCCGAGCACGCCCATGCACGTGGCAATGATCCACATGCGATGCTTGCGCGCGGCGGCCGCTCGCGTGACGAGGCTGGGTCTGCTGAACAGCAGGATGACCAGATACCCGGCGAGGCCGACATAGGCGCTTCCGGAAGTCGAGATCAGCAGCAGTCCGCCCGTCGCGAAAGCAAGCGCGCCGGCCAGTTTCGGGCGCCACCCGAGTATCCAGAGATTAAGACAGAACACGAACAGCGGCAGCGAAAAGGTCGAAAACGCCGAAGTCTCGCTGAAGGTGCCGCTGATGCGCACGAGTCCGCCGAGTTCCTCGCCGGTCAGGTCGGCGAACTGCGCGGTCTTGGTAAACGCGAGCGCATCGACGCCGACTGCGTGCGAAGCAAAGTCGACCACGCCGGAGAGCACGTTGAGCGCGGTGAGCACGAGCAGCGCGTTCGCGAGGGTCCGGTATGCGCCGCGATATTTCAGGAACGCAGCCATGCAGCAATACACGACGACGTCGCCGACGCAGTACACGACCTGCGAGACATTGCCCGACACCGGAGCGAGCGGTTGCAGCATGATCTCGTCGACGCTGCGATCGACGGGAAACACGAGCGTCGAACCGTGCAGCAGACGCGGCAGCACGATGGCGCCCATACATGCCCAGACGCTGGTGCAGAGCAGCCAGAAACCCGGCGTGTCCAGCGAGAACGCATCGGCAAGCTTCTTTCCGCCGACGAGGTTGAACGCCCTTAGCGCGAAGAAGGCAAGAAACAGTTGCGGCGGCAGGATACCCATGCCGCCCAGGCCCAAGGCGAGCGCACACCCGAACAGCGAGAATACGGCCATTCCGTAGATCGCGGCGCGATACGACATGTAAAGCACCGCCAGTCCGGTGAGGATCACGGCGATCCCGAATATCGACAGTTCCACTTGCTACGCCCCCTTCCAGTCAGCTGCCCTGATGTGCCGTCTCACGCGGAGCGCCGGTAAAGCACCGCCGGCGGCGTATCGTCGGCCAACCCGTTGTCCTGCGCTATCGCGCGTTCCACCGCAGCGAAGAACTCATGTTTGAACCGTTCGGCCGAGAAGCGCATCGCATTGCGGCGGCAGACTTCCCCGCGCAACGGCGGACGCGCTTCGAAACGCTCCACCGCATCGACGATCGACGCCACCGTCTGTTCGCCGAAGAAAAGCCCGGTGCCGCGCTCGGGATCGGCCGAATCGACGACAATTTCGCGCACGCCTCCGCGGCCGAACGCGATCACCGGCGCGCCGCATGCCTGCGCTTCGACCACCGAGATGCCGAAGTCTTCCTCCGCGGCAAACACGAACGCGCGCGCGCGTTGCATGTAGTCCACCAGCACCGCGTCGGGCTGATAGCCGAGCAGCGTCACGTTAGGCGTCGCGCACGCCTTGGCGCGTGCGAAATCGGGGCCTTCGCCGATCACGACGAGACGCCGCGACGGCATCGCCGCAAACGCCTCGACGATCAGCGGAATGCGCTTGTAGGGCACCATGCGCGACGCAATCAGGTAGAAGTCTTCATGCTGCGTGCCGAGTTCGAACCGCTCGACATCGACCGGCGGATAGATCACGGCGGCGTCGCTGCCATACGCCTTCCTGATGCGCCTTGCGACAAAGGCCGAATTGGCGACCAGCGCGTCCACGCCATGCGCGGTTCGCTGGTCCCAGATACGCATGTAGTGCAGCAGCGCGCGTACGATCCAGCTCTTCATGCCGCGCTGCATGCCGGCTTCGGCCAGATACTGATGCTGCAGATCCCACGCGTAACGGATCGGCGAATGCACATAGCTCACATGCACCTGATGCGGTCCGGTCAGCACGCCCTTTGCCACCGCATGGCTCGACGAAATCACGAGATCGTAGGAGGACAGATCGAACTGCTCGATCGCGAGCGGCATCAGCGGCAGGTAGTGGCGAAACGCCCGGCGCGCCCACGGCAGATGTTGAATGAACGACGTATGCGCATGCTTTCCGCCGAGCGCGGCGCGCTGCGAATCCGGAAAGAAATCGACGATGCTGTAGAGGTCGGCCTGCGGAAACAGTTTCAGAATCTGCTCCACCACCTTTTCCGAACCCGCATACGCTGCGAGCCAGTCGTGCACGACGGCGACCCGGCCAAAACGACTGGCGTCGTTCGTTACAGCGGCGGCAAGCGTCACATTAGCCACGGCGAGATCTCCTCGATCAGCTTGACTGCCGTGGCGCGCCACGTCAGTTCCGCGGTGCGCGCGCGGCCCCGCTCGCGCAGGCTCTCACGCAACGTGTCGTCGCCGGTAATCTGCTCGAGCAGGCGCGCGAGCTCGGCGGGATCGTCGGGCGATGTGTAGAGCACGGCGTCGCCGCACGCTTCCTGCACGGCCGGCAATCTCGATGCGATGACGGGACAGCCGAGCGCCAGCGCCTCGACAGGCGGCAATCCGAAACCCTCGTAGCGCGACGGATAGACGAAACAGGCCGCGCGCCGGTACAGCGCCGCCAGTTCGCCGTCGCTCACATAACCGACGTGCTTCACGAATGCGGGCAACGCCTGCTGGCCCGTTCCATATACGCGCGCATCGCCGCCGCCGACCACGACGATGTCGAACTGCGCATCGCGAATCAGACGCGCGGCCTCGGCCACCAGATGAAAATTCTTGTGCCGGTTGAGGCTTCCGACCGCCAGCACGAATGGACGTCCGTGCAGCGTCTGCGCCACCGCGCCTTCATCCTGTTGCACGCGCAACATATGCTCGCCGCTCTCGGGCACGACGCCGATCTTGCCGGCCGGGATCCGGTAAGCGTCGCTCAGCTCGCGCCGCGAGAATTCCGAAACGGTGATCACGCGCTGCGAAACGCGGCCGATGCGCGGCGCCATCAGGCGATACCACGCGACGAACGAGCGGCTGTAGCTGTCGGGCACGCGCGCGGGTGCTGCATCGTGCAGCACCGTCACCTGGCGGCGGTACATCAGCGGGCCGGAATTGCAGAGATTGAGCAGTAACTGGCCGCTTGCCGCCTGCGGCAACGCGAGCTGTTCCCAGCGCAAACCGCCGCCTTTGCCGCTCGCCCGCAGCCTGATGTGCCGGAATGGGTTGGACATGCAGGCCAGTGCCTGAGGCACGACGATCTCAGTCCTGAGACTGGCCACAAGCGGATCGCGCAATTCGACCAGCTGATCGAGCGCGCGCAAGGTTTCGAAGGCGAAGCGATCGACACCCGTGGCGCGGCGTCCAAGAAAGCGGCCGTTGATCAGCAGATTGGGAGCATGTTTCATCGACGAAGGTCCGGGATATCGCTCGTGGCGGGAAGTCGTGCGCGCGCCATATCACCGCAACCGCGCGAACGGAACCGACCTGCGAGGCAATTCAGTTCACATGTTTTCCAGTGTGACCCGTCTTCGCGTCGAAGAATGTTCGCCGTCGCCCATAGCTGCGCTGATCTGCATGCCCTCCCGGGTCGGGCTCGATCCGATCGCTTCACCGGCGGCCCGACGAGCCGCAGCCCGTTTTTCGGCGCGGCTTTCAAGCGGTCGACGACAACGGGTTTCCCTCGTAGCCGAGGGACGCATACGTCTCGTGCAAGAGCCAGCGACCCATCTGCGCGGCGCCGCTTATTGCCGTATCTACGCGTGCCGGATCGCTGCATCGGCGATCCGGGCAATGGTGCTTTCCCTAGTCGGCAGCGGCTCTTCTCCCTTCCTTCACTACGCCGTAGCTCGCATAACCATAAGCGGCGTATGCATCGCCATAGCGCCCGGGACGCGACACCATATCGTTGAAAATCACGCCGCGAATCGGCACGCCAACCTGTTCGAAACGGCGCACCGATTCGCGCAGTTCGGATACGCTCGTGGCGCCCTGGCGCGCAATCACGAATACCGTGCCCGCCAGCTTCCCGATAATGCCGGCATCCGCCACCGGCAACACCGGCGGTGCGTCGATCAGCACGAGGTCGTAGGCCTCGTTGGCCCACGCCACGAACTCCCTGAAGCTGCCTTCGCGCAGCAGTTCGCTTGCATTGGTCACATAGCCGCCCGTCGCGACGAAGTCGACGCCGGGCATCACCTCGCGATACACCACCTGGTCGTAATCCTGGTTCAGCTCGAAGATATTGGTGACGCCGGGGGTGCTCGGCACGCCCATGTGCTGGTTCAACGAGCCGCGCCGCAGATCGGCGTCGACCAGCAGCACACGCTTGCCCGACGCGCCGAACACGGCGGCCAGATTGACCGAGACGAACGATTTGCCCACCATCGGCGTCGGCCCGGCCAGCAACACGACGCGGTTCGCGGCATCCACGAGCGAATGTTCGAGCGCGCTGCGGAAGCTGCGCAGGCTTTCGACAGCCGGGTCGAATACGGCCTTGTGCGCAAGCACCATGTTCGTGCCCGGCGCACCGCGCGGCACGCGGCGCGTCAGCGAATGCTGGATGCGGCTGCGCGGCACGGCCGCGAAGACCGCGAGCCCCGTCCCCACTTCGATCTCGTCCACGAGCGAGACGCCACGATTCAACCGGTGACGCAACAGCACGATCGCCGAACCGATCAACATCCCGGTGAAGAACGCCGCGAGCAGCAAAACGACGCGCTTTGGCCGAACCGGGCTCTCCCCCGGCACCGCGGCATCGATCATGCGCACGTTCGACACGCGGCCGGCCTTGAGCAGGCGCATCTGCTCGCGGCTATTCAGCAGATTCGTGTAGATATTCGTATCGACGGTCACTTCGCGCTGCAAACGCACGAGGTGCTGTTCCAGCGGCGGCAGCGCGCGCGTCTGTCCCGCGAGATCTTTCAGCGACTTCTCCGCTTCGGCGACCTGCCCGTTCACGGCGACGAGCGCGGGGTTGTCCTCGGTGAAGCGTGCCATCAACATGGCGCGCTGCTGGCGCAGGTCGGCGATACGCTGCTGCGCGATCGCGGAACTCTGCAGCAGTGCCGTCGCCTCGGCACCCAGGTTGACGGCCCCATGCTCGGAACGGAACGTGTTGTACTCGTTCTCGGCTTTCTCGAGTTGTTCCTTCAGCACCGGCAGTTGCTGATCGAGGAAGGCAATCGATTTTTCCGCTTCTTCCTGCGTGCGCTTCGCGTTCTGCCGCAGATACTCGCTGCCGATCGCATTGAGGATCGTGGCGGTCAGAACCGGATCTTCGCCGTCGAGCACCACGCCGATCACATCGGACTCCTTGCCCTTCTCCGAAATCGCCAGCGCGGTCTGCAGCGACTTGATCGCCGTCAGTTCCGAACTGCGCGACAGATCGAAGTCCGTACCGGGCTGCGCATCGATGCGGTTCACGAGCAGATCGATCGTGCCGTCCGCGGCCGGCGCATGCAGCTTCTCGCCCACATGTCCATCGAGCGTGATGCCGCGATACTCGAGCGTGTAGGCGCCGTTGCCCCGGTAGGTCAGGACGAACGGCTTGCCGAGCAACTGCGGCGGGACGTCGAATTGCGCCACGTCGATCGCTTCGTCGCCCCATGCATAGCCCTGCCACCCCGACCAGCCGGCGAGGTTCAGATGCTGCGCGGCCCAGCGGCCGACAACCGGAAAATAGCGCGGCGTCGCGTGAATATAGAGCTTCGTCGCATTCACGGCCGACGAGACGACGAGCCGCGAACGCAGCACCTCGATTTCCGCCGTCGCACCGGTCTTGATCGCGAATTGCGCGGAAATATCGGCAAGCGCCGTTTTTGCGGGATTCGGGTTTTCTTCCACCTGAATGAGCATGTCCGACTGATACACCGGACGCGCCAGTAGCGCATACATGCCGCCCAACAGCGTACAGACCGCCGCGACGATCAGGATCGTCTTGCGGCCAGAGTGCAGCGTATCGAGCAGATTGCCCATATGTCCGCCGTCGGGCGCGATCGGCATGATCGTTTCGATGGGCCCTTCCAGCAGATAGTCACGCTGATTCATCTTGTTCTCCAGGTGGCGTGCGCGCTGAGTGTCGTAGCTTCGGTTCATGCGGGTTTCAGTAACCCACCGCGCGGCTCGCGGCGGCGGCTTGGGTAGTCGGCAGAATCAGACTGATGACGCGGCTCCACTTGACGAGCGTGGAGGTATCGACAAACACGACATCGTTGGGCTGCAATGCGAACGAATCGGCCATGGCCATCGCGGACGCACTGCTCGCGTCGAGATGGAATACGACCGGATTTGCGCTGTCCTGTCCGCGCACGACATAGACCTGAGACGCATCGGCCGACGCCTGGGCGATCCCGCCCGCGTTGCCGAGCGCCTGGTTCAGCGACATATGTCCGTTGTTGAACGCCACGCCGCCGGGGCGCTCGACCTCGCCGACCACGAAGACCTTGCTGTCCGCCGCCGCGTAGACGCGGACGAGGTCGCCGTCGCGCAACACGATGCGATCGGGATTGAAGCCCTTGCGGATCATCTCCGGCATATCGACCGCCACGGTCGTATCGCCGCGCGTCACGGCGACGCGCGAGCGGTCGGCGAGGCTCGTGAAGCCGCCGGCCCGGTTGATCGCTTCAGGCAGCGTCATCGGCCTGTCGTTGAGCACTTCGACGCCCGGCGTCTTGACCTCGCCGTCGACGTAGACGCGCTTGCTGCGGTACGTCTGGATGCGCACCGTGACCTGCGGCTTGCGCACGTAGCGCGCGAGCTTTTCGGAGAGCGCATCGCGCACCCCCATCTCCGACATGCCTTCGACCTTCAGCGGACCAATATAGGCATACTGAATGAAGCCGTCGTTATCGACCGTGTAGCCCGGAGACACGGAACGGTCTCCCGCGGCGCTGTCGGTGCCGCTGCTCGAGGTCGGCAGGTTGAGCTCGGGATGATCCCAGACCACGATGCTGAGAATATCGCCGGGCCCGATCTGGTATGGCGTGGCTTTGGCGAACAGCTTCTCCACGTCTGTGGGAACGCCTTTGGGCCGCGCGGCCAGTTCCTTTTGCACGAGCTCGCTCGTGATCTCGACGAGTTGGGCGTTTGCCGCGCCCGGAATGCCCTTGGTCACCACGCTGTCGGGCACGCCCCCGCCCGATGCACCGCCCGTCGCCGCGGCTGCGTTGCTCGCCGCTGCGGCGCCGCCGCTGGTAGCGGAGTTCGAACCCGGACCGCCATAGGTCATGCCCGGCGCCATCGCGCAGCCGCTCAGCACCACGAGCGCGAGCCACGCGGCGCACACGGCGCCCCGGCGCAATGTTCGCGTGACGCCGGCATGCCGCGCGCCACGCGCGCACGCATCGATCGATTCCATCGCATAGAGTCCCATTGCAATACCCCCAATTTCGTTACAAGGCTCCGGGCCATGCCGTGTGGCCCGGATACCCGACGTGTCGGCGTATTCCCGCTCAATACGCCCCGCTACGGCGAATCACCACGAAAAACGTCTTGAACAGAATCCCAATGTCTTTGCGGAAGGTCCAGTTCGTGACATAAGTGACATCGAGCGAGACGCGTGTCGCGTAATCGACGTCGTTGCGTCCGCTCACCTGCCAGAGACCCGTGATGCCGGGCGTCGCCATCAGGTAGTACTTGCTCGCGTCGCCGTAACGCTCGAGCTCCTGATCGACGATCGGGCGCGGGCCGACAAAGCTCATCTCGCCGCGCAGGACGTTCCAGATCTGCGGCAATTCGTCGAGACTCGAGCGCCGCAGGAAATGACCGATCCGCGTCACGCGCACGTCGTTCTTGAGCTTGAATTCGCGCTCCCACTCGGCGCGCGCCTCGGGATCGCGCGCAAGCAGATCCTTGAGCGCCTGCTCCGAATTCACGACCATCGAGCGAAACTTCAGGCAACGAAATTTCTTTCCATGTCGGCCGACGCGCGTGTGTCCGTATAACGCCGGACCGCCATCGCGCTTGACCATCAATGCGATGACGAGGAAGACGGGCGCGAGCAAAACGAGCGCGCTTGCCGCTGCAACGATGTCGAACAGGCGCTTGAGCGCATGCCCCACGACAGCGCTGCGCACCACGCTGCGGCGCGCCGTGACCTCGAGCGGCTCGCGGGTCCACCATGCCCGCGCGAGGCGCAGCACGCTGAACTCCGAAAAGAACAAGGTGTGCGACAGCAGCAGCGAAATACCTGTCGTGAGCGTCCAGTAGATAAACCACGGCAACGGCAGCAGGCGGTCATGATGAATCGCGTAAAGCAGCACGAGTCCGCACAGTTGCACGGCAAGCCACGCGAACGCCGTGCGGCCTGCCACGTTGAAAACCGATCGGCTGCCGCGCGTACCGTAGGTGCCGCAAGCGGGAAACACCGACAACGCAAGCGCCGCACAAAACGCCACGAGGGCGGGATCGGGATGACGCGCTTCGCCCATCATCGCGAAGTTCAGGTTAAGGTGTGCGCCGCATACGGCGCCCAGCACGATCAGCACAATATCGACCGTACGTTGCGTTAGCTCAGACATGTCCCCTACCTCAGCGCGTATCGTGTCCATCAGACGTTCGTGCTCCGGCGCGGTCGTCAACCCGAAGCGAACATGCGGATCACTCTGCCCCGGGAGATCCACGCGTTCGCATCGCCCGCCCCGATAAGCCATGGCGACACATTAAGGTTTGAGCAACGGCGAATCCGTGCGCAATCCCACCAACCATGGGCGGTCGTCGCAGACTTGCCGTGTGCGCCGCGTGCGAGCGGCATGACAGGACATGGGTAAACGTCGCGTTGTGCGCGCTCGCGCACATAAGGTCTTGTCTTTTGCGAAACGGCCGGCTTTCACCGAGCCGGATTGATAGAGAGGATTCCGTATCTTACGGTTGACGATCTGTTCACTGCCGGCTTCGTTCCCGCTTGCGAACGCGCAATGCCTTGCAAGCGAAATTTAATATTCCGTGGAAATACCGGACCGTTCGCCGACGCACACATGAACGACGCACCGGCGCGTCAGAATGGCGTTCGCCTGTCTCTCTCGGGGAGGGGCTGCCATCGAGAGGCCGGGCTCAGGCAGATCGCGCGGAACCGGCAACTTTCCCACGCGAGGAGTACGCCGTGAAGCATTCCGTAGCCACCGCCGCCGTTCTGCTTTCCGTACTCGCGCGCGCATCGACCGCACAAGCAGGCGATGCCGTGCGAGCGATGCCGGCCGACGCGTTCATCGACACACTCGGTGTCGGCATCCACCTCACCTATATGGATACCGCCTACACCAATGTGCGCAACGTCTACGACGATCTGAAGTGGCTCGGCATCCGGCACGTTCGCGACTATCCGCCCGGCGACAGGCCGCCGTTTTCGACCTATGTCTTTCTCGCGCAGCTCGGCATCAAATTCAACGTGCTGACGAACCCGGACTTCGCGTGGTCGGTCGGCGCGGCGGCGCGGTTGAACGCAGCGGTGCCCGGCAGCGTCGTGGCCGTCGAAGGCTCGAACGAGATCGATAACTGGCCGGTCTCGTACCACGGCCTGACGGGTGCCGCTGCCGGCCTTGCCCAGCAGCGCGATATCTATGCGCGCGTGCACGCCGCACCTGCGCTCGCGGGCGTGCCCGTCTACGATCTGACCGGCTTCGACACGCGCAAAGTCGAGTCGCGTGCGGGGTCGGCCAATTACGCGAACCAGCATGTCTACCCGCAGAACGGCGAACAACCGACCTATAACTCGAACGGCGACCGGTGGATGCCGGCGGCCATCGATGCCGTCAAGAAATACCAGTTGCCGATGGTCATCACGGAATTCGGCTATTTCTCGATGCCGCAGTCGGGCTGGTACATGATCGGCGTCGACGAGCCGACGCAGGCCAAAGGCGTTCTGAACGGCTATATGGATGCGGCGGCGGCCGGCGTGAAGCGGACCTACGTGTACGAACTGCTCGACGAAAAGCCCGACCCTCAGAACAAGGACAGCGGCATGCACTTCGGGCTCTTTCGCAACGACAACAGCCCCAAGCCCGTCGCCCACGCGATCCGCAATCTCACGACGATCCTGAACGCGGGCAAGACACGTCGCGCCAACGCCGCGGCGATGCGCGGCTCGCTCGCTTATACGCTCTCGGACATGCCCGTGTCGGCGAACAGCCTGTTGCTGCAGAAGAAGGACGGCCGCTTCGTGCTCGCACTATGGAACGAGACGCCGATCTGGGACCGGGCGATCGGCAAACCGGTCGAGAGCCCGCCCGCGCGCGTCGGCATCGACTTCGGCGCGAAAGCAAGCCGTGTCGACGTGTACGATCCACTCGTTTCGACGACGCCGTCGGCAAGCCATCGTGACGTGAGCCAGCTAGCCGTCGATGTGCCCGACCACGTGATCCTGCTCGAAATCACCGCGGTGGGCACACCTCGCCTGTAAGCGTCGGCGCGCACGCACGCGCAGCGCGCCTTGCGGCGCGCCGTTGCGACCCGCCGCTGCGGCTTTATCCGCGTCCGTAGCTGTCGTCGAAACGCACGATATCGTCTTCGCCGAGATACGCGCCGGACTGCACCTCGATCACTTCGAGCGGCAGCTTGCCGGGGTTCTCGAGGCGATGTTGCACACCGAGCGGAATGAAGGTCGATTCGTTTTCGCCGAGCAGGAACTGCTCGTCGCCGCGCGTCACGCGCGCGGTGCCGCGCACGACGATCCAGTGCTCGGCGCGATGGTGATGCAGCTGCAACGACAGCCGCGCGCCCGGCTGCACGACGATCCGCTTCACCTGGAAGCGCTCGCCGCGATCGAGCGAATCGAAGAAGCCCCATGGGCGGCGCACCTTGCGATGCTGATCGGCCTCAGGCGCCTGTTCGGCCTTGATCCGCGCGACCAGTCCCTTGACGTCCTGCACGCGCGAGCGGTCCGCGACGAGCACCGCATCGGCCGTTTCGACCACCACCACATTGGTCGTGCCAACGCATGCGACGAGGCGTCCTTCCGAATGCGCGTAGCTCGCGGTCGCCCCTTCGAACATCACGCGGCCGCGCGCGACGTTGCCGTCGGCGTCCTTTGCGTGCGCGTCCCATACGGCGTCCCACGAACCGAGGTCGGACCAGCCTGCTTCGAGCGGCACGACCACGCCCTGGCACGGCAGTTCGTCGGTGCCCAGATGCTCCATCACCGCATAGTCGATCGAATCGGACGGACTGCGTTCGAAGTGTGCGGCAGCCGGGCGCAGAAATGCGCCGTCGTTGCGGCTTTCCGCGAACGAGGCGACGCACGCGTCGTGCATGGCCGGCTGCAGGCGCCTGACCGCCTCGAGCCAGATCGATGCGCGCACCACGAAGATGCCGCTGTTCCACCAGTATTGGCCGCTCGCCAGGTATTGCGACGCGAGCTCCTGCGCGGGCTTTTCGACGAAACATTCGATATGGTGCGCGCCGTCCTGCAGCACCGCGCCGATCCTGATATAGCCGAAGCCCGTATCCGGCCGCGTCGGCGGCACGCCGAGCGTGACGATCGCACCGCCCTCCGCGTGGCAGGCAGCGGCGAGAATCGCGCGCTGGAACGCATCGACGTCGGCGATCGAGTGATCGGCCGGCATCGCGACGAGAATCACGTCCTCGCCGTGCGCCGACGCCACCGCCGCCGCGAGCGTCAGCGCCGGCGCGGTGTCGCGGCGCGCCGGCTCGACCACGAGCCGCGCGTCGACACCGTTCGCATGCAACTGTTCGATCGCGACAAAGCCGTGCTCTTCGCCGCACATGATGATCGGCGCACCGGCCACCTTGCGCTCGGCGGGAAAGTTCGACATGCGCCGCACCGTCGTCTGCAACAGCGAGTCGGGGCCGACGATGTCGAGCAACTGCTTCGGGCAGTTTGCGCGCGACATCGGCCACAGCCGCGTGCCGGAGCCGCCCGCAAGCACGACCGGCGCGAGTGCGAGCGTCTGCGAAGGCGGCAGCTGTCCCGCGAGACAGGCGCGCGAACGTTCGTCGAGGGTGTGGGCGATGGCTTCAGTCTGTTCGCTATCCAACATTTTAGATTCCTGAATATGTAGACGTTTGTTTCGCCGAACCGTCGGCAAACAATCCCTTGCGTCCGATGGCGTTCAGTTTCTCTTTAGCGAAATCGAAGTACGGTGCGCCAGCACGCGTAGCGATGCATGTGGTGGGCGGGCCCATGTTGCGCCGCCGCCGCAAAAGAAAAACGCCGTGCGCAGCAATTGCTGCGCACGGCGTCGTGGAGAACCGATCGCGATCTTGAGCGCGACGGAATCAGTGCGAGAGCCGTGTCAACGCGTCGGGTAGTCGATGCGCTCCACGCCCGTTTCGGCGCCTAGCAGACAGACGTTCGCGCCACGGCTCGCGAAGAGCCCGACCGTCACGACGCCGGGCCACGCGTTGATCTGCGCTTCGAACGCGAGCGGGTCGCCGATCTTCAGACCCTTGACGTCGATGATCTCGTTGCCGTTGTCGGTGATATACGGCGCGCCCTCTTTCGTCACGCGCACGACCGGCACCCCGCCCAGCGCCGTCACGCGACGGCCGATCGCGGTGCGCGCCATCGGCACGACTTCGATCGGCAGCGGAAACTGGCCAAGCACATCGACACGCTTGCTCGCATCGACAATACAGACGAATACGTCGGACACCGACGCGACGATCTTCTCGCGCGTAAGCGCACCGCCGCCGCCTTTGATCATCGCTCCGCGGCGATCGATTTCGTCGGCGCCGTCGACATACACGGGCAGCGAGTCGATCTCGTTCAGATCGAACACCTTCATGCCGAGCGCCTGCAAACGCGCGGTGCTCGCCACGGAACTCGATACCGCGCCGCGGTATCGACCCTTGTGGGCCGCGAGCGCATCGATGAAGCAGTTCGCGGTGGAGCCGGTGCCGACGCCGATGACCGAGCCCTCCGGCACATTGGCGTTCACGTAGTCGGCGGCGGCCTGGCCGACCCGTTGCTTGAGTTCGTCTTGAGTCATGGAAGTCCGGATGCTGGCGTGCGGAGAAACCGCCAGTTTACCGGACTCGCGCCGGCGCCGGATGAGCACGCGTGGCGGCCGCTCAGGCGGGGCTGCGGCCATCCGACGATGGGTGGCCTGCGGCCGCTCACGGTGTCGGCTTCGTCTCGCCGGCCGCGGCAGGCATATATTTGTCGAGCAGCGCCTGCGCGATCGCATCGGTTTGCGCATCCGGGTTGCCCGCATAGTCGCGCGGCCGGAAATGCATCTGGAACGCCGCGAATACGCGCCGGGTTTTCTCGTCGAGCACGCCGTCGGTGGCGACGTCGTAGCCGTAGCGCGCGAGTTTCTGCTGCAGGCCGCGCACGTCGGCAGGCGCGTCGGGCGCGCGGCCTGCGAGCTCCGCGGCAACGGTCCCCGCATCGGGCCAGGCGCCGACACCGGCATCGTAGAGTTGCTTCCACGGAAAAAGCGGACCGGGGTCCGTCTTGCGTTGCGGCGCGATATCGCTGTGGCCGACCACGCGCGTCGGCGGAATGCCGTAGCGCGCGACGATGTCCTTCGACAGGCGGATCAACGCGTCGACCTGCGCGGGCGGATACGGCTGCCACGTACGGCCCTGCGGCGTATCGATCGGGCCGAGGTTCACGTTTTCGATGCCGATCGATGCGGCGTTGAGCTCGGTCGTGCCCTGCCAGTAGCTGACGCCCGCATGCCACGCGCGCTGCGATTCCGGCACGAGCTGCCAGACGACGGGCTCGCCGTTCCTGACCGGCGGCGCTGCCGGCACGAGGTAATGCGCGCTGACCTGTTCGGTGGTCAGCACGTTCAGCGACTGCGCTTCGTCGATTTCCGTGTAATGCATGACAAGGAAACGGATGCGCGTGTCCGCGTACTGCGCATGATGGCTCGTATCGGCGTAATAGGTGCCGCGATCGATCGTCGTGGTCGTGCAGGCGGCAAGCAACGCCGCTGCGAAGGCGAACGCAGCACGCATGGGCGAACGCACGAGCGCCGGTCCAGGTCGGCGAACGCGGGCGAGAGGGCGGGCGAAGATCATCGTGACGGTTCTTGTTCTCGAAGCACCGGTGGGAAGCCGCGCAGCAAGGAAGCCGCGCGGCGAATCGGACTATTTCGGCGCGGCCCTCTGCCGCACCGCTTCGAACAGACACACCCCGCTCGCCACCGACACGTTGAGGCTCTCGACGCTCCCCGCCATCGGAATATGCATGACCTCGTCGCAGGTATCGCGCGTGAGGCGGCGCATGCCCTCGCCTTCCGCACCCATCACGAGCGCAACGGGCCCGTCGAGTTTCGTCTGATAGAGGCTCGCGGGCGCATCGCCAGCCGTGCCGACGACCCAGACGCCCGCATCCTTCAGTTCGCGCAGCGCGCGTGCGAGATTCGTGACGGTGATATACGGCACCGTGTCCGCCGCGCCGCTCGCTACCTTCGCGGCGGTCGCATTGAGGCCGACCGCGCGGTCGCGCGGCGCGATCACCGCATGGGCGCCAGCCGCGTCGGCCACGCGCAGGCATGCGCCCAGATTGTGCGGATCCGTCACGCCGTCGAGCACGAGCAGCAGTGCCGGTCCGCTCAGACCATCGAGCAGTTCGGCGAGATTCTGCGCGAGCGGCAAATCGGTTGCGCGCGCAACCACACCCTGGTGGCGCTCGGTATGCGCCAATCCCCACAGCCGCGTTTCGTCGGCGGCGATCACGCGCACACCGGCTTCTTTCGCGAGGTGCAGGAATTCGTTCATGCGACGGTCGCGCCGCGTCTGATCGTAGTAAACATCTTCGATCGTCGACGCGTCGTGCCGCATCCGGGCGATTACCGCATGAAACCCGTATAGAACCTTAAGACGTGACATGACTGAAACTACCTTTTATTAGCGAACGCCATTCGCGCATCAACGCTTTTTTCTGGACTGGCCCTTCGCCGATTTCGCCGACGCCGAACGCTTCTTCGCCGCGCCACGCGCCGCGCGCGCTTCTTTCACCGCGACGCTCGGCGCGGGCGCGGCCTTCTTGCGATGCGCGCCTTCACCCGGCGCCAGCGAGCGCACGCGCGGTCCGCCGTCGCCACGCTCGCCGACCGTTCTATCGAGCGCCGCGGCGCGGCTTGACGGCGGCTTGATCGGCGTGTCGCGCACGAGACGGAAATCGATCTTGCGCGCGTCGAGGTCGACGCGGCTCACCTGCACGCGCACGCGGTCCGATAGCCGGTAGCGGATGCCCGTGCGTTCGCCGCGCAGTTCGTTGCGGATTTCGTCGTACTGGAAGTAATCGGAACCGAGCTCGGTCACATGCACGAGCCCTTCGATAAACAGCGCGTCGAGCTGCACGAAGATGCCGAACGACGTCACGCCGCTCACCATCCCGCCGTACTCTTCGCCGAGCTTGTCGCGCATGAAGTAGCACTTGAGCCATGCTTCGACGTCACGCGAGGCTTCGTCCGCACGCCGTTCGTTCGACGAGCAATGCAGCCCGAGCTCTTCCCAGATCGCGGTGTTTTCGCGGCGGCGGCCCGCGCGCTTTTCGTCGTCGGCCTGCATCGCACGCGCGCGCGGCGACAACGCGGTGTTCAGCACCACGCCTTCGGGCGCTGCCGGCTGGTACTTGCGCCCTTGCAGGATCGCGTAGATCGCGCGGTGCGTGAGCAGATCCGGGTAGCGGCGAATCGGGCTCGTGAAGTGTGCGTAGGCCTCGTACGCAAGGCCGAAGTGACCGATGTTATCGGGGCTGTAGACGGCCTGCTGCATCGAACGCAACAGCATGGTCTGCAGCATCTGCGCGTCGGGCCGGTCGCGGATGTGCGCCATCAGCGCCGCGTAGTCGCTCGCGTGCGGCGTCTCGCCGCCGGTCAGCGTCAGGCCCATGCCGCGCAGGAAGGTGCGCAGGTTTTCGAGCCGCTCCGCCGTCGGTCCCGCGTGCACGCGGTAAAGCCCCGCATGCCGGTTGCGCTTCATGAAGTCGGCCGCGCAGACGTTCGCGGCCAGCATGCATTCCTCGATCAGCTTGTGCGCGTCGTTGCGATGGCGCGGTACGATCTGCTCGATCTTGCCCTGCGCATTGCAGACGATATACGTTTCCGTCGTGTCGAAATCGATCGCGCCGCGCTTCTGGCGCGCCGCGAACAGCGCCTTGTAGACGCCGTACAAATTCTGCAGATACGGCAACAGCGCCGCACGGCGCGCGGCCTCGGGCCCCTTCGTATTCGCGAGCACCGCGGCGACCTCGGTGTAGGTGAGACGCGCGGCCGAGTGCATGACGCCCGGATAGAACTGATACGCCTTGATCTCGCCGCGCGCAGTGATCACCATGTCGCAGACGAGCACGCAGCGGTCGACGTGCGGATTCAGCGAGCACAACCCGTTCGACAGCTTTTCCGGCAGCATCGGAATCACGCGGCGCGGGAAATAGACCGACGTGCTGCGCTCGATCGCATCGACGTCGAGGCCGCTGCCCGGCATCACGTAGTGCGATACGTCGGCGATCGCGACGATCAGGCGGAAGCCGTCGCCGCGGCCGACCTTCATCGGCTCGCAGTACACGGCGTCGTCGAAATCGCGTGCGTCTTCGCCGTCGATCGTGACGAGCGGCACGTCGCGCAGATCGACGCGATGGCGCAGATCCGCGGACCGTACTTCGTCGGGCAGCTTCGCGGCGGCCTCGAGCGCCGCATCGCTGAACTCGTGCGGCACGCCGTATTTGCGCACTGCGATTTCGATTTCCATGCCGGGATCGTCGATATCGCCGAGCACTTCGACGACACGTCCAAGCGGCTGCGAATGGCGGCTCGGGAAGTCGGTGAGTTCGACCACCACCACCTGTCCCACCTTCGCCTTCTTCGTGTTCTGGGTAATCAGGATGTCGTGGCCGATGCGCTTGTCTTCGGGCGCGACGATCAGCGCGCCGTTTTCGTTGAGCAGGCGCCCGATCACACGTTTGTTCGCGCGGTCCGTGACCTCGACGATATGTCCTTCGGGTCTCCCGCGCCGGTCGTAGCCGACGATGCGCGCGAGCACGCGGTCGTTATGCATGACCTTCTGCATTTCGCCGTTCGGCAGGAACAGGTCGTCCTGACCGTCGTCGCGCACGAGAAAACCATAACCGTCGCGATGGCCCTGCACACGGCCCGCGACGAAATTCGACGGATGGGTCAGCTGATAATGCCCGCGCGGATCGAGCCGGATCTGGCCGTCGCGTTCCATCGCGGCCAGACGTTTGAAGAAGCCTTCGCGTTCCTGGCGCTTGATCGAAAGCGCCTCGGCGATGTCGTTCGCAGCAAGCGGCGTTTCGCTCGTACGCAGCACGCCGAGGATTTCTTCACGGCTCGGGATGGGATACGGATATTTGCTCAAGGGCTTATCGATGGTTTTTCTCGGTGCGTGGACGTCGCGGATCAGGTGCCGGGCTACACTGCGCGGCGCTAACGCTGCGTCGGGCTCGCCCTGCTGTCAACGTACTGCTGCGGGCCATTCTATCATCCGTCTCTTAATGCAAACCGCGTCGCGAGGCACGTATGCAAGGCTTTGCGGCCGGCTTCGAAGCCCGTTCGGCGCGGCGCGGACGGCCTCTGCCGAACGCTTGACAGAACCCGTCAGCTCGCTATAATTGCGGTCTTTGCTGTTTCGCGTGTGTGTTTATCTTCAGCGGAGCGGCGGAAAAGACACCTTGCCCAGGTGGCGAAATTGGTAGACGCACTAGGTTCAGGTCCTAGCGGTGGCAACACCGTGGAGGTTCGAGTCCTCTCTTGGGCACCAAAGATTCAAAAAAGGCCGGCTTTTGCCGGCCTTTTTCGTTTTTGGCGTGGCTCGAACATGGCCGCCGGTTTTTAAACTTTCATTGACACAATGCCTCATGCCGCTACAATAGCGGTCTAGCTTGAGACGTGCCCAGGTGGCGGAATTGGTAGACGCACTAGGTTCAGGTCCTAGCGGTGGCAACACCGTGGAGGTTCGAGTCCTCTCCTGGGCACCAGCAGATTCAAAAGAAGGCCGGCAAAATTGCCGGCCTTCTTCATTTCGCCCTCTTCATTTCGCCCTCTTCATTTCGAGCTCGCACCATCGGTACCATCGGTCAGGCGAGCCGAAAAGCGCCCGACATCTGCTGCTGACGCGACGCGATACCGAGCGGCTCCGCAATCTTGCGCCACTGAGCCACGATGCGCCGCTGCCGCTCGACGATTTCAGCCGCCGCTTTAGCGCGCACACGAAAATAAGGCGCGACCTCGAACGCCAATTGCAGATCCATCGCATTGTCGGCTTCGCTGATGTTGGGTTCGAGCCCGTGCGCGTCGGCACTCGGATTCATGTCGAAAGCCGGCGACAAAGCCCAGCCCTTTCCGGGCACCAGCAAAAAACCATGATTGCGCAGGTGATCGTCGGTATTCGAAACCAGAAGACTGAAGACGATGCGCGACCACAGCTGCAGCAAATCGCGATCGGTTTGCGCGCCATCGGTCATCAGCACGCGGGCGATTTCGAGGTAGCTCGCGCCGGTCGACGCGTCGTCGCCGTCCCGATGGCCGGTCAGATTCATGGCGGACGCGAAATGCAATCGCCGCCCTGCCTCCGTTCGATCGAACCGCTTGACGAGAAACATATGATGCGGACCACCAAAGCGCCGCACCAACGCATCGGGCACGTCGAGGCCGCATGCCCTGGCGAGCGTATGGACCACCATCTCCCAAGCGCCGACATCATGCTCGTCGCGCACGCTCGGAAATCTGGCAATCCATAGATGCCCTTGCGGGTCGACCACGCTTGCCTTCGGCCGCGCGCCGCCCAACGAACCGCCGGGCGCGATCAGCATGCGCAGCCATTCGTCCGCCGCGCCAGCCGTGTTGTCCTCGTCGCGCTCGAGCGCGAGGCTTGCGGCTTCGAGCGCGCGCAACTGCACGAACGGCGGCGCGGCGACATCATGCCCGTCGTCCAGAAACGCGGCGTCATCGCCCCGGCGAAGGACGTGCAAGAAAGGCCCGATCGAATTCGAAATCGAACACCTCGCGAGCCGCCTCCGTGCCGCTGCGTACTGCAGTTTCTTCAGTCGAATTCGCGTGGAAATGCTGAATACCCGAACCCGAAACCGCGCCAGACAAATTACTTACAACTTACTAAAAGCCATCAAATAAAATTCATTTATTACATTAATAAAACAACCATCCGGCAATTCACTGCACGTTGATTCCCAGGGAATACCACTGAATCGCGCGCATTCACATGCAGCCGCTTGACGGTCGGCGTACACTCGTCCCGCGGCCGCGCCACGGGGATGCGCGCGTCACGCAGCAACGCTCAACACTCGAAAGCACGATCGCAAGAGGAGAATAAACACGATGGCATGGACCCGCGAACAGAGAAACGTCACGATCGCCGCCTATCTCGGCTGGACGCTCGACGCATTCGATTTCTTTCTGATGGTTTTTATTCTGAAAGATATCGCCGCCGAATTTAATACGAAAATCCCGGAGGTCGCGTTTGCGATCACGCTGACGCTCGCGATGCGCCCGCTCGGCGCATTGATCTTCGGCCGGCTCGCCGACAGGTACGGCCGCCGTCCGACGTTGATGGTCAATATCGCCATCTATTCGCTGCTCGAACTGCTGTCCGGCTTCTCGCCGAACCTGGCGACGCTGATCGTACTGCGCGCGCTGTTCGGTATCGCAATGGGCGGCGAATGGGGTGTCGGTTCCGCGCTGACGATGGAGACGGTGCCCGCGAAGTCGCGCGGCATCGTGTCGGGGCTCCTGCAGGCCGGCTATCCGAGCGGCTATCTGCTCGCCTCGATCGTATTCGGCGTGCTTTATCAGTACATCGGTTGGCGCGGCATGTTCTTCGTCGGCGTGATTCCCGCGCTGCTCGTGCTCTACGTGCGCTCGAGCGTGAACGAGTCGCCGGCATGGGTCGCGATGGAGAAGAAAGCGCGCCCGGGCCTGCTCGTCACGCTCAAGCGCAACTGGGTGCTTTCGATCTACGCGATCATCCTGATGACCGCGTTCAACTTCTTCTCGCACGGCACTCAGGATCTGTACCCGACCTTCCTGCGCGAGCAGCATCATTTCGATCCGCACACCGTTTCGCTGATCGCCATCGTGCTGAACATCGGCGCGATCGTCGGCGGTCTGCTGTTCGGTTCGATTTCCGAGCGCATCGGCCGCCGCCGCGCGATCTGCATCGCGGCACTGATTGCACTGCCGGTGCTGCCGCTGTGGGCGTTTTCGTCGACACCGGTCATGCTCGCGATCGGCGCATTCCTGATGCAGATCTCCGTACAGGGCGCGTGGGGCGTGATTCCGGTGCACCTGAACGAAATCTCGCCTGACGAAATTCGCGCAACCTTCCCGGGCCTCGTCTACCAGCTCGGCAACCTGCTTGCGTCAGTCAACGCGACGATGCAGGCGTCGTTCGCCGTGTCGCACAACAACAACTACGGGCTCGCCATGGCCATGGTCGCGGGCACGGTGGCGGTCATCATCGCGGTACTGATCCTCTTTAGCCGCGAGCGGCGCGGCATCGATATGACTAAATCGGCCGAGGCGGTCGCGGCAACCACGTCATAATCGCCGCCGCACCGCAGAACGCTTCAAACCGCGAAAGCCGAGAAAGCCGCGCCGATCCGATCGGCGCGGCTTTTTCATTGCCGCTGCGCTACACGCGCGTGCGCCGCGCCGTCGATCTGGTCGATGTGCAACGACCGCCGGTTAGAAGACTTCCCCGACGCCGATCGCTTGCCGGTTCGCCGTGGTCGTCCGTATCCTTCGTCAGCCACGCATGGCGCACATCGAAAACAGCCACGCACCGTTGAAACGGCAGCCATACTGTCTGTAGAACAGACAAGAACAGTCCAAAGGACAAGAATGGAATGGAGACGACCATGAGCCCATCGCCGCAGCCGCTACCGGCATGCCCCGCCGAAGTACGCGTTTCGCATGCGCCCCCGCAGCCGGTGCCCAATACCGATGGCATCTGGTACGCGTCGTATGCGCCCGGCGTGCCGCACGAAATCGACGTCGCGCAGTTCGCCTCGATCGTGCATCTCTTCGACGAATGCACGCAGAAGTATCGCGACCGCGTGGCGTACGTGAGCGTCGGTTCGGACCTCACGTACGGCGACCTCGCGCGCAAGGCCAACGCATTCGCGAGCTGGCTGCAAGGCATCGGCGTGAAGCCGGGCGAACGCGTCGCGATCATGTTGCCGAACACGTTCCAGTATCCGGTCGCGCTGTTCGGCGTCCTGAAAGCGGGCGCCGTGGTCGTCAACGTGAATCCGCTCTACACGGTGCGCGAGCTTGCGCATCAGCTAAAGGACAGCGGCGCGCAGACCATCGTCGTGTTCGAGAACTTCGCGAAGACGCTCGAGGACGCGCTGCCTGGCACGCGCGTGCAAAACATCGTCGTCACCGCGCTTGGCGACCTGCTGGCCGACGGGCTCAATCTCAAAGGCCGCTGCATCAATGCGTTGCTCCGGCATCTGAAGAAGATGGTGCCCGCATATCGATTGCCGCAGGCGATACGCATGCGCGAGGCGCTTGCGATCGGCACGCGCCGCGCGCCGGCGCCCGTCGCGGTCAACCAGACCGACCTCGCGTTTCTGCAATACACGGGCGGCACCACCGGCGTCGCAAAAGGCGCGATGCTCACGCATCGCAACATTATCGCCAACGTGCTGCAGGCCAAAGCATGGTCCGAAAGCGAGCTGGCCGGCGATATCGAAACGGTGCTGACGCCCTTACCGCTTTATCACATCTACTCGCTGACGTTGAACGCGATGATCTTCATGCTGCTCGGCGGGCGCAATATCCTGATCGCGAATCCGCGCGACACGAAGCGCGTGATGAAGGTCATCCGTCATGAAACGTTCACCGGCATCACGGCCGTCAATACGCTCTACAACGCGTTTCTCGACAACGAAGAATTTTGCAGGCGCGACTTCTCGAAGCTCAAGCTCGCGATGGCAGGCGGCATGGCGATGCAGAAAGCCGTAGCCGAGCGCTTCAAGGCGGTGACCGGAAAACCGGTTATCGAAGGCTACGGCCTCACCGAATGCTCGCCCATCGTCACGATGAATCCGGTCGACCTCAAGCATCTGCGCGACTTCGACGGCTCGATCGGATTGCCCGCGCCATCGACGGTCGTGCGTTTTCGCAAGGAGGACGGCAGTTGGGCTGGTATAGATGAGCCCGGTGAGTTGTGCGTGAAAGGTCCGCAAGTCATGAAAGGCTACTGGAATCGTCCGGAGGAGACGGCGAAGGTGCTCGACGACGCCGGATGGCTCGCAACGGGCGACATCGGCGTGATGAACGAGCACGGCTATATCCGCCTGATCGACCGTAAGAAGGACATGATTCTCGTGTCGGGCTTCAATGTTTATCCGAATGAAATCGAAGACGTGATCGCCATGCATCCGGACGTGCGCGAAGTCGCCGCGATCGGCGTGCCCGACGCGGCGCAAGGCGAGCGGGTCAAGGTCTTTATCGTGGCGCGCAATCCCGCGCTGTCCGAAGCGCAAGTGATCGAGCATTGCAGAAAGAATCTGACTGGCTACAAGGTGCCGAAGCTCGTCGAGTTTCGTGACGAGCTGCCGCAAACGAATGTCGGCAAGATTCTGCGACGCGAACTGCGCGCCCAGGAACTCGCGAAGCAAAAACCTGCCTGATGCAAGATATGTGCGGCACCAACGGCCGTCATCGGTTCAGCCGTTTCCGGTTTCTGTGGGAGTCCACTCATGCCGCACCCGCCGTCGACGAATCCGACTCGCCGCGCACCGGTCATGCGCGCGTTGCGTTGGCTCGCCTGCGCGGCAACCCTGTATATGACAAGCGCCGCGCTCGCGCAGCCGGAGCAGCAGCCAGGCGAGACGCCGGCGGCTAACCCGTCGTCCGCTGGTTCATCCGCTGGTTCATCCGCTGGTTCATCCGCTGGTTCGTTCGCTACATCGACGGCTTTGCCGGACAGCGCAGCCGGCACGAACAACTCGACCAGCGCACCGGCCACAACGAACGCGTCGGACCCCGCGGTTGCCGCGAGCGGCGCCAAACCGGAAGTCCGCCCGCCGACCGTTCCACCCGGCGAAGCAGGCAGGCTCAAACCCGCCGAACAGGTGCGATGGCTGCGCCAGGCGGCGCAAAGCGGCCTGCTCGAAAAACTCGACGATGCCAGTCTCACCGCGCTGTTCCAGTCGCTCGATCCGTTGACGGTGCCGCGCTACATCAAGGACGGCCCGAACGGCTACCCGTCATACGAGTTCACGATGATCCGGCAGGAGCGCATTCGAGGCGTATGGCCGAGCCGGCCCGATCGTATGGTGGTGCGCGTGACGCGCGACCCGATCCGCATCTACGCGAAATGGCTGCCCGGCGGCCCGCACACCGGGCAGGAAATCATCTACGACGAAACGCGGCGCAGCGACGAGATGTACGGCCATCTCGGCGGCTTCCTGAACATCATCCCGGTATGGGCATCGCTAAACGGCGCGCTCGCGCGCACGCAATCGAACCATCAGATTCGCGATCTCGGCACCGAGTACATCGCGAAGCAGTTCCTGTCCGAAGGCGAGAAATACGCACAGGCCGGCATTACGCGGCCGGAGCGCATCGAAGTGAAGACGCTCGACGGCGTGCGCGTGGTCGCATTCACCTACGAGACGAGCGCCGGCATGCCCGAGTTCTACGCGAAGCGCGAGACGCTCGGTCTCGATCTACGGCATCCGTACTTTCGCACCGTCGAATCCTACGACAACGACGGGCGCATCTTCGAGCGCATCGTGTTCCAGACGATCACGCCAAAAACCTTCGACGACGAAACCTTCGATCCGAAGAATCCCGCGTACAAGTTTTGATGCACGCACGGTCGCCCCGTCATATGGAAATAACGAACGAAACCGGTGCATTGGCATGCGGCCGGCTCGATTCCGTTGTGCGTGCAACGAGGCGGCCGGGGCGCAGCGCGAGACGCGTCAGCACGAAAAAATCCGACGCGCGTGTGAAGCCGATCAGCGTCGGCGACGGTGCGCGCGCCATGCTTGCCGCAAGCGACGTATGCCAGAGCGCACCGATGTCGTCGCCGATCTCGAAGACGGGAATGGCGAGCCGCGCCGCATGCTCGGCGAATGCATCGGCCCGAGCGAGCGAGGCATCGAACAGCGCGAAAGTCCGTGCGGTGCGCGCGAGCGTCGTGTCTTGCCGTGCGGCATCGTGAGACGCAGCGGCCCGTGCTTCGGCTGTTTCCGCGGCGAGCCACGCCGGCAGCCATGCGGCGCTCGAGTACCACGTGCCGGTCGCGATGAAGGTACGCCGGTCCATCGCCTATCCCGCGGCACGACGATAGCGGCGCGCGCTCGAGGCATTCACGTATAGCCCCGCTTGTCGCGCAATGCGCGCGGCCAGATACCCTGCTTGCCCGGCGACAGAATGCCCGCGGGGTCGAGTGCGTCCTTCACGGTCTCGGACAGGCGCAGCAATGCGCCGTCATTGAAGCTGTACTGTGCGGCCGCGTAATCCATATGCATCAGATGCGACCGGTATTCGCCGTAGCCGGCCGCGCGGACGTCGCTCATCACCGCGCGCAGCAGATCGCCGGCCCGTTCGCTTTGCATGGCGTCGTCGCGATTGAAAATGGCGGCGAAGATGTGGTGCAAGTGCCGCCCGCCGGCCGTGAAACCGCCGTAGTAGTCGAAACCGAATGATGCAGCGCGCCCTTTCACCATCATGTACTGCCGGAACGCGTCGCGGCCCACGGCCGGGCAGATCGGCGAGAAGTCGATATGCGCGCCGGTGCCGCCGCGCCAGTCGAGCATCCTGAACGCGGTCATCGCGGGAATGCCGGCCATGTTGCGATCGCCGCCGCCGGCAGGCTGCGCATCGCCCGCGTATTGCTTCGCGAACGTCGTCGCGCGAGGCACACGCGCAAACGCACGCTGCACGATCCGGTTGCGCGCGTCGAGCAGTTCGTCCGTGCCGTATAGCGCGTAATGCAGATTCCAGCGGCCGACGTCGAGCTTTTTCAGCATCGCGTCGATGGCGCTGTCGGGCATCGCACCGTCGCCGTCGTACCACTGCGCGCGCGGCGAGAGACCGGCCGCGCGCCGCAGGCCGCCTTCGATCACCGCGTGGTTCGTGATCGTGCCGTCAAGACGCAGCGGCCGCAGGATATCGACGATCGCCTCGAGATCGCGCTCATCGTGAAACTGGATTTCGCCGAGCAGATACGCGGGCGGCGCGGGCATCAGCCAGACGCCCATCTTCGTGACGATGCCGTAATTCGACTGCATGAACATCGCATCGAACGAGGGGCCGTAGCCTGGCCGGTACACCTGCCATGACGTGCCGATCTCGATACCGCCCATGCCGGTGCGCACGACATCGCCGTTCGCGAGCACCACTTCCATGCCGCACTGGTTTGCCGCGTGATCGCCGTAGGCGGTATAGCCGAAGCCGCGCTCGAGCGTGTTGCCGATCACGCTGCCCCAGCCGGCAGCGGGTGGATCGACCCACAGCTTGTAGCCGTGTTCGCGCAGGTAGTTGTACAGATCGAAATAGCTGACGCCAGGCTCGACGAGCGCATATGCGAGTGTTTCGTCGACCGCGAGCACGCGGTTCATACGCTGCAAGTCGACCACCACCGAACCGGCGAGACGCGGCGCCGCGCCGCCGTACGCATAGTTGCGGCCCGTCGATACCGTCCACAGCGGAATGCGGTACTCGTTCGCGATACGCAACACCGCCCGGATCTCGTCGACCGACGACGGCAGCAATGCCGCCGATGGCACAAACGCCGCTCCGGCCGGTCCTGGCGCGAACGGATCGAGATAGGACGTGAGCGCGGCGCCGTCGAGCACATGCTCGTCGCCGACGATCGATTGCCATGCGGCAAGCGCACGCTCGAACTGAGCGGCGCTGACATCGGGCGGCAGGATGCGGATCGCGGGCGACGTCATACGCCGACTCCCGGCGATGTATACGCCCCGGCCACGCTAGCGGCCATGGAAACCGCCTCCTCCGCCGTGAAATCCGCCTCCATGGAACCCGCCTCCATGGAATCCACCCCCATGGAAGCCGCCTCCGTGAAATCCGCGGTGAAACCCGCCATGCGCGAAACCGTGCGGATATCCGAAATGAACATGATCGATGTGATGGAAATGATGAAACCGGTCGACGAAGACGAACGACGCGCCGACGCCGAACAGAAACGGCGGCCCCCAGAACGGATCGTACGGATAAGGGTACGGATACGGATAGCCATACGCATAGTATGGATCGTACGGTGGCGCGTCGGGCGCTGCCGCTTCAGTCGCCCCGTCGGGGGCCACGCCGGGTGCCGGGTATGCAGCACCACCGTTGTCGCCCGCATCGTCGTCCGATTCCTCGATTCGCCATGTGCCGTCCGGCTGCCGGCACGCAAGTCCGCTGAACTGCTGCTGCTTGCCGTCGATCTGCGCATTGCCGCTGACGTCGCGGCACTCCTGTCTTGCCTGATCCTGTTCCGCTTGTTGCGCTTGTTGCGCTTGTTCCGCCTGCTGGGCCGGCTCGGCGAATTGCTGGGCGTATTGCTGCGGGTTGGGCGCGCTGCTCGTGTTCTGCGGAACATCGCCGCTTCGCCCATAGCCTTGCGCCCGCTGGTCGCCGTCCGTCTGCGAATCGTTGGGCGGCACATTGAGTTGCGCGCCCGAAGGCGCATTGAACATCGGCGGCCCGGACTCCTGGGCCATCACGGCCTGCCCGCTCATCGCACAGCCCACACAAACAAAAACCCCTGCTGCAAGTCCGAAAATATCGCGCATCGTTTATCCCGTCTCGACGGTGCGGCGCCGCGGCACGAACGCGTGCCATCGCCGTGCAGGCCCTGTCGATTCGCCTGCGTGGCCCGCGCCGCCGGCGCATCGATGCGCCGGAACAGCAGGCCTGCACTTCTATAAACGACACGATGCATATAGCTATTCCGCCGCATTGCGGGCGCGCAGCAGCCGGTTCGTTACCTGGTATTTCCGAACGCTCAGGTCGTGTGTCACCGGGCAAGCGCAACGGCGCAATCCGCGATTCGCGGCATGGGCTCAGCAAGCGATCCGCGCTCGGGCTGATATCGAGGCACGGTCCGTGCAGGCTCGCGTGCTATTGCCACGCTTCCGGCCGGCCGCCGAGCGCGCTGCAGACGTCGATCGCAATCGTGCGCAGTTTGCCCTCCGCGATCGGGCCGGACAGCGCATAGCCCATTCCATCGTTGACCCAATAGAAGGTGCGGCGGTTGCCGTCGCGAAAGAGACGAAATGCCGTTTCGTCTTTCGGCACGCCGGTTACGTAGAGCGTGAGGCGTGCACCGGTCTGGTTCTCGTACATGAATTGCGCGGCCGGCCCCGCTTCGCCGGGCAGAAGCCGCCCGCCGACCAGCGAGTAGCCGTATTCCTGAAGCGACGGGACCGAGAGCTGCCGGTTCAGACGCTTCGACAGCCACGTAATCAGATGCTCTTCCTCGGCCGCTGCGACTTCGACCGGATGACGACGCTCCGGCGTATAGACCGCATACGCGATATCGGCGCGCCGTGCGAACGACATCGTGTCGCCGCCCACGAGTCGCGGCACGAGCGGCGCCGCGCCGAGCGCGAGTCCCGCGCCGGCGACGAGCCAGCACGCGGCGATGCCCGCGCGCTGCCACCACGACGAACGCGACCGCAGGACCACGAATTGCGTGTCGTCGCGCGTCGTCGCTCCGCACAATGCGCGCAACGCCTCCTTCTGCGCGCGCCATGCGGCGACCTGCGCGGCCGCCTGCTCGTCGCGTTCGAGATGCTCTCGCACCGCGGCCGTGTCGTTCTCGCTCAGTTCGTTGTCGACGAACGCCGACAGCATGCGCAGGTCGGGCGAGGATGCGGGATGGCGGGCGTCGTTGTTCATGAAGAATTTCTCACCACTTTCAGCGACGGGGACTTGTGCGGCTTTTCCTGCGAGTCTGGCCGATCAGGACCTTCGGTCAGCATCAGTCTCATCTGCTCGCGCGCGCGCGACAGTCGGGACATCACCGTTCCAACCGGCACGCCGAGCGCAATCGACGCTTCCTGATAACTGAACTCCTCGACGCAGACGAGCAGCACGACTTCGCGCTGCTCGACCGACAGACTGTAAAGCGCACGTTGCACGTCGCGCAATATCAGTCCGTCGACTTCGCCGCGCGGCGCCTCGAGGTTGCGCCACGGCGCGCTTTCCTCGTCGACGGCCACCTCGCGGCGCACGCGCAGCTGGTCGATATAGAGATGCCGGAGAATCGTAAGCAGCCACGCGCGCAGGTTGCTGTTCGGCCTGAACGCCTTCCAGCGGGCGAGCGCGCGCTCGGCCGTATCCTGAACCAGATCGTCCGCCCAAGCGTGATCTCCCGTCAGCGCGCGCGCGTATCGACGTAGCTGCGGGAGCCAGGATACGACCTCTGCTTCGAAACTCACCCGGCTGGCAAACCGCGCGTCATCTGCGGATCAATATCCGCCGGAAGAACTGGAGCCGCTGCCGCCGCTCGCGCCGCCGCTGCCCATATCGCTGCAGCCGGTTGTCACAAGCGCCGCCGCGCCGAGCGCGACGAGCATGCAAAGGGTACTGACGAGTCGAGTCAACTTCATATGAGCCTCTTCTTTGGGTACGGGCCGGGCGGCCTCGTGAACGGGGAACGGATATTCGTGGAACGTGAAAGCGGGACTGCACCTGAACAAAACGAGAGTTCCGCGCGATTTATTCCGTCCCGACCCGCCGTTTTTTAAAGTTATGCCAAATCGGTTACAGCGACGTCTTTTTCGCCTCTGGCCGCTCGCCGGGCAGTGCGTGACGATGTCGAATGCAAAGATTCGTAACGCAACGTTACACATCGTATTTAACGGATGCTTATGCGCGCGCAAGCCGTTATAGTGGTCGACAAGTTCGTCGATTAGTACGCGTATGTGCCGACCCATGTAGAATCCCGGCGAACAACCGCACTTCCACACACAATCGTCCATGCCTTCCGCAGAATCGCACCCGCAAAACGACTTCATGAACGCCGCGCGCAAAGAAAGAAAGCGCGTCGAAATTTATCTCGTCAACGGTATCCGTCTGACGGGATGCATCGAGTCGTTCGATCAGTACCTCGTGATGCTGCGCACGCCTGTCGGGCTGCAGGGCATCTACAAGCGTGCCATCTCGACCATCCAGCTCGACACCGGCACGCGTCCGGGGCCTCGCGCCGGCCGGCCGTCGCATGGCGAGCATTCGTCGCGCGGACCGCATGGCTCGCACGGGTCGCATCGCGATTCGCCGCGCGAACCGCGCGAGTCGTATGGCGGCGGCGCGCCAGCATCATCTGAACGCTCGGGCTCCGACACACCGGTCGTCGTCACGCGCCGCCGGCGTCTGTTCGGCGCGGGCTCGAGCGACAACCACGGCCACGGCAATAGCCACGGCAATAGCCACGGCAACAACAACCACGGCAACAATCACGGCGGCTCGGGCAACAACAACAACAACAACGAATAACCGCAAAGCGCGCCTAGCCGTTCGGTCCGGCGAGGCGCTTGAGCATCCGCTCGATGCGCATCCCTTGCTGGTGCGTAAGCTGGTAACTTCCCTGAACCGCCAGCACACGACGGCGCCAGTACTGGGCGTCGAACATGTCGAGCATGGGTTGCCGCGTCGCCCACTCCAGATGCTCGAGTTCCGCGTCCACCACATGGGACGCATTCCAGCGCGGTATTCGGTCCGACCCGTCCGTCTCCACCATGGCTCACCTCGTCGTTGTGTCCGCGGACGGCTCGATGTGTCTCGGCCAGACGATTCGCAAAAGGCGGCCGTTGTCGCGCAGTGGAGCTAAAACGAAATCCCGCGCTGAAAATTCCATTGATCGCCGCGCGGCCCGCGGGGCACGCGATTGCGGCGGCGTTCATGCGACGCTTATTGAAATGCAGCGGCGGTCGAACCGCGACCTTGGCCGTGACTGTGCAAGATTAAGATTGGCCTTATGCCGTTCGGTCGAGTGTTGTCGATAGTGGCTTTGCGCTATTCTGGTTGTTCGACAACGTCCGAGCGGAGAGCGATATGTCCACGTCGAAGCCGAAATCTCAACCGGCCGAGCTCAGCGTCGAGCGGCGCCTCGACGAGGCACTCGCGGAAACCTTTCCGGCCAGCGATCCGATTGCCGTCGATCCCGAAGAACCGAAGCATCCTCCGGCAAAGCCGAAGGCGGGGGCGGCGAAACAGCCTGCGCCACACGGCACGCGGCCGAAGCACCCATAAGCGGAACCGGCCGGGCCTATCACCTCAGCCAAGTGCTACGCGCCCGAGGCGGTGCTGACCGCCCGGCGCCACTGCAGCGCAGATCCGGCAGCACGCCGTAGCGCAGCGCATTCAGCAAGCACGTGCACTACTACGGCGCGTGCGATCAACGAATTGGCAGGCCGCTGTCCAACTGGCGCTGCAATTCGCGCACCTGGCGCTGCGTATCGCGCAGCTGGGCTTGTGCCTGCGTCTTCTGTTGCTGCAACGCGCTCGCTTCGGCGCGGTTCTGCGCCTGCTGGCTGTTCACGATCGTCTGCTGCTGGCGTGCGATCGACAGGTCGGCCTGCAACCGGTTCGCGCGGTCCTGTGACAATTCGATCAGGTGATCCGTGAACGCCTTTTGCGCTTCGAGCTTCGTGCGCCGGATTTCGACTTCGGACAGTTGCGCGGTCTGGCGCACGAAGTCGCGATAGATCATCTCGGCACGCTGATCGTCGGAGGTCTTGATCACACGCCAGAAGTTTTTCTTCTGGAAGAGCGCGACGTAGTACGTCACTTCCTTGCCGTAGAACATCAGGCTCGCGCCATAACTGCCGTTGTACGTCGTGCGCATTTCGGTCAGATCGGGGCCGTGGATCATCTGTTGCAGTTCCGCCACATTGCCTGTAGCGGACTGCTTTGCCTCGTCTGGCGTCAGCGCAATCGTTTGACCCGACGGGACGGACGAAGCCGCCAGCGTGTCCGGCTGCGCCGCCGCTGTCGTTTCCACGGCCGCCCCGCTCGCGGCACTGTCCGACACCGCTTCCTGCGCAAAGGCGGCCTGCATTCCCCCGGTCGCGATCAATACCGACAGCACGATCTGCCGGGCTTTCGACTTCTGGTCCATGTAATTCCTGCTTTGAACAGTTTTTTGTTTTCACCCAATCGTCTCATTATTACTCAGTTTCTCGCGTTTCGGGTTCATCGTCGAAAATTTGATACTTCCTCATCTTCTTCTCTCGCACCTTGGAACGAGCGCCGAGGTGTCGCGCCGCGAGTGGCGCCGGCAGCGGTTCGCGTTCGACGCTGCCCGCATGCGGTTTCGCTCGTTGATATCGCGCTTGCCGCGGTCGATCGGCACTTCAGCCGCGGCGCGCCGGATGCCTGCCGACCGTTGCGTGCACGCGTCAGAAGACGCTGCAGCGCATCGCGTTCCGCGCGCGGGCGAGAGGCACTTTCACGCCGATCCGAGTCATCGCGTTGTGAAGTTCGCTGACGTTGCCGGAAAAGCGGGAACACCGATCGCATCAACCAGCCGATAACGGCATACCGGACGACGTCCGAGTCGCCCGACGCCCGTCGTCGACGCAATCAACGACGTGCAAGGGTTGTCGCGGAGTAACCGCCTTGCCGATGTCGCGACCGCGCTCGCACTGTCCACTGTCTATTCGAGCATGAGCGGGTCGATACTGGCACCGGCATCGCTTTCAATCGCCCCGGCCGCTCGGCGTCTGCAGGCGATCGCGAAAACGGACTGGCGTCACCCGGTCGGCAGTCGGACGTCTCGTCTCCATGCCAAAGAGGCGCGCCGATGCTCGAACGTCGTCACAGTCGGGGCAGTGCCGAACGATGGCAATCGACAAGGCGACGGTCGATGCTTCGCACTACCAGGGCATCATTACTCGCATTGCGGCATGCCCATCGATCCGGCGTCCGCGGGTCGAAGACACACGTCGGCCATCCGTCCGTCAACTGCGGATCGATGTCGCAGCTTGTATCTCTCGAACCGAATAACGCCGGCATCGCGGGCGGGCGATTAGAAGACTTCCTATCAGACAGCGCGCGTCCTCTAACGTATTCTGCGACATCGACCGAACCGGCCCGCAGCGAAGCCGGTTCGCGCGGCACGCTGCACGCGTAGAAGCAAGCGCACAAACGAAAGGCCGAAAGAAGCCTCCCGCGAATGTGATTCACAATGCATCCGGCCGAGATGACTGGGAAATGACCAACGCGGACCAACGCGTCTCGCCTTCGCGACGATACGAACAAGGAGCACAGCAATGACGCAATTCTCTGGTCGCGCCCTGCGCAACGCGACCCTGGCCGGTGTGCTGTTCGCAAGCGCCGCTGCTGCGTTTGCACAAAGCAGCAGCCCGGTCGGCATGTGGCAGACCGTCGACGATCATACGCATCAGCCCAAGGCGATCGTGCAGATCACGCAGGACGAGAACGGCACGCTAACCGGCAAGGTGATCAAGGGGCTCAACCCGAACGAGCCGCCCGGCCGCCGGTGCACCGCATGTACCGACGCGCGCAAGGATCAGCCGATCATCGGGATGACGATCATCGACGATATGAAAAAGGACGGCGACGGCTGGGACGGCGGGCAGATCCTCGACCCCGACAACGGCAAGGTCTACCGCTGCAAGATGCACACCGAAGACGGCGGACAGAAGCTTGTCGTGCGCGGCTATATCGGCATCTCGCTGCTCGGCCGGTCGCAGACGTGGATTCGTGAGCAATGAGCGATCGGCACGTGCGATGCCTTCGCGTATGAAAAACGGCCGGCGGTATGGACCTGCCGGCCGGCTGCTTCTTCAAAGGAAATGCGCTTTGCGCGACTCGCGTCGTTCGACTGACTGCCTGGCGTCGCGCATCCGTCACGCCGCGTGCTTGAGCGAGCCGCCATATTCGTACACCGGCGCACTGGACGGCGCCTGTGCGTACTCGACAGGCGCTGCGGCAACGGATAGTTCGTCCGCCTGACCCGCGACATGTACGCGCATGCGCGCTTCGATCGAGTTGCACAAGTCCGTGCCCGCCGCGCCGAACAGTTGCTCGAGCATGCGCTTGAGCACGCCCGACTGATGCCACGCCTTGAAGCGGCGATGGCAGGTTTGATACGACGGGTATTTGCGCGGCATGGCGGACCACGTAGCGCCGCTGTACATCACCCACAGCACGCCGTTGAGCACGGCCCGGGTGTTGGCAAGAGGCCGGCCGCGCAGTTCGGAACGCGGCCGTAGTTCAGGAAGCAGCGGCGCGACGCGCAGCCACTCTTCATCGGTTAGATCACGGTATGGGGTCAAGGTATCCTCCTTCGTCGATACCCGACGACGATATCGACTGACCCACACACCGAATATCAGAACAATCCGAATCTTGAAAATGCGACGCGTCCCGACGCCATTCGGCGCAACGCGCCGCGCGTTATCTCGTTCAGTTGAATTCCATCACTACGTAAGCGATGTGTCGACGGTACGCCGTGGCGTATCCAGATATTCCTTCGATTGCATTTCGACGATGCGCGACACGGTCCGCGTGAACTCGTTCGCCATCGGCCCTTCCACGTAGAGCTGTTCGGGCGGGACCGCCGCCGACATCAGCAGTTTCACCTTGTGGTCGTAGAACACGTCGATGAGCCACGTGAAGCGGCGCGCTTCCGACTGCATGCGCGGCGTCATTTGCGGCACGTCGGAAAGGATCACCGCATGAAAGCGCGAGGCGAGCTCCAGATAGTCGTTCTGCGAGCGCGGACCGCCGCACAGCGTCGCGAAATCGAACCAGACGACGCCGTCCGCGCGGCGCAGCGCCTTCAGCTCGCGCTTTTCGATATGCAGCAGCGGACTTTCGTCGGGCACCGCGGCGAGTCGCGCGTAGGCATCGCGCAACGCCTTGTCGGCGGCGGCGCCAAGCGGCGTGAGATAGACCTCGACCTGCGACAGCGTGCGCTGACGGTAATCGACACCCGCATCGACGTTGATCACATCGAGCTTGCTCTTGATCAGCTCGATCGCGGGCAGCATGCGGTCGCGGTGCAAACCGTCCGGATACAGCGTATCGGGGTCGTAGTTGGACGTCATCACGAACTGCACGCCGTTCGTAAACAGCCGGTCGAGCAGGCGGTACAGGATCATCGCATCGGCAATGTCCGACACGTGGAATTCGTCGAAGCAGATGAGCCGGTAGCGCTTCGCGATCCGGCGTGCGAGTTCGTCGAGCGGATCGGCCTGCCCTTTCAGCTCGTCGAGTTCGCGATGCACTTCGCGCATGAATTCGTGGAAGTGCAGGCGTGTCTTGCGCGTGAGCGGCACGATCATATAGAAGCTGTCCATCAGGAAGCTCTTGCCGCGGCCCACGCCGCCCCACATGTAGACGCCGCGCGGCAAGTCCGGATGCATGATCAGCTTCATGAACGCATTCGGCCGGCGCGCCTTGTACGCCACCCACTCTTCATAGCATCGCTGCAGACGATCGACTGCCGCGCGTTGCGCAGGGTCGGACTGATAACCCCGAGTCTGCAGCTCGTTTTCGTAGTATTCGGTGACGTTCATCGTGTGCGGCTTGTGTAGCTCATGTGACTTGTGCGATCGACGCACTTGCACAGCAGATAAGACGAAGGCGGGAGGGTTCGCACCCTGCCCGCCTTCGTCGTGATACCCAATGCGAGGAATCGGGCTCTTCGGACTTACATGTTCAGCGCGCGCTTGTCGACGGCGAGCGCCGCTTCACGCATCACCTCGGACAGCGACGGATGCGGATGGCAAATGCGGCCGATATCTTCCGACGCGGCCTTGAACTCCATCGCCACCACGGCTTCCGCGATCAGATCGGACGCGTTCGCCGAAATGATATGCACGCCGAGCAGCTCGTCGGTCTTCGCGTCGGCGATCATCTTGACGAAACCGTCGGCTTTATTGATGCCGAGTGCGCGACCATTCGCCATGAACGGGAACTGGCCCGTCTTGATCTCGCGGCCTTCGGCCTTCAGCTGCTGCTCGGTCTTGCCGACCCATGCGATTTCCGGCTCGGTGTAGATCACCCACGGAATGCAGTTGTAGTCGATATGCGGCTTCTGCCCGTCGATGATTTCGGCGACCAGCACGCCTTCGTCTTCGGCCTTGTGGGCGAGCATCGGACCGCGCACGACATCGCCGATCGCGTAGACGTTCGGCACGCTCGTCGCGCAGTGATCGTCGACGTCGATAAAGCCGCGCTCGTTCGCCTTCAGGCCGATCGCCTCGAGACCGAGATTGTCGGTATTCGGCACGCGGCCGATCGACACGATCAGGCGGTCGGCGTCGAGCGTCTGCGCGTTGCCGTCCTTGTCCGTATAAGCGATCGACACGCTGTTCGCAGTGGTCTTCACTTCGCCCACCTTCACGCCGACGTGAATGTCGAGGCCCTGCTTCCTGAACTGCTTGGCGGCTTCCTTCGCGAGCGCCTGGTCGGCCGCGCCGAGGAACTCGGGCAGCGCTTCGAGCACGGTCACGTCGGCGCCGAGACGCCGCCACACCGAGCCGAGTTCCAGACCGATCACGCCCGCGCCGATCACGGCGAGCTTCTTCGGCACTTCGGTAAACGACAACGCGCCTTCGTTATCGGCGACGATCCTGTTGTCGACCGGCACGTTCGGCAGATGGCGCGCCTTCGAACCCGTCGCGATGATCACGTTCTTCGCGACGACGGTCTCGGTTTCGCCTTCGCCGCTGACTTCGATCTGCACGCCGGCGTCGCTCCTGCCCATGAACTTGCCGTGGCCCTTGAGCCACGTGATCTTGTTCTTGCGGAACAGGAACTCGATGCCCTTCGTCATCTTCTCGACGATGCTTTCCTTGCGCGACAACATCTTCGCGATGTCGACCTTGACATTTTCCACGCTGATGCCGTGGTCCGCGAGATGGTGCGACGCGTTCTCGAACTCTTCCGACGAGGCGAGCAGCGCCTTCGACGGGATGCAGCCGACGTTCAGACACGTGCCGCCGAGCTTCAGCGCGCCGGCCGGGTTCTTCCACTTTTCGATACAGGCGACGCTCTTGCCGAGTTGCGCGGCACGGATCGCGGCGATATAGCCGCCGGGACCGGCACCGATCACGACGACGTCAAATTCTTTGGACATGACAATCCTTTGGAGAGGAAGGCGCCGCACAGCCACGCTTCGTGGCGCGCGACGCTCCGGTACTGACTGCGTACTGTGAACGACATGCGCGTTGCCTCGCTACCACCGAGGCAAGCGCGAGGCGCTGTACGGCGGCTTACAGGTCGAGCAGCAAGCGCGCCGGGTCTTCGAGCGCATCCTTCATCGCGACGAGCGACAGCACCGCTTCGCGGCCGTCGATGATCCGGTGATCGTACGACAGCGCGAGGTAGTTGATCGGACGGATCACGATCTGGCCGTTCTCGACAACCGGCCGCTCCTTCGTCGCATGCACGCCCAGAATGGCCGACTGCGGCGGGTTGATGATCGGCGTCGACAGCATCGAACCGAACACGCCGCCGTTCGAGATCGAGAACGTGCCGCCCGTCATTTCTTCGATCGACAGCTTGCCGTCCTTCGCCTTCTGGCCGAATTCGGCGATCTTCTTTTCGATGTCGGCGAGGCTCATCTGGTCCGCGTTGCGCAGGATCGGCACGACGAGGCCGCGCGGCGAGCCAACTGCGATACCGATGTCGAAGTAGCCGTGATAGACGATGTCGTTGCCGTCGATCGACGCGTTCACGAGCGGGAATTTCTTCAGCGCATGGACAGCCGCCTTCACGAAGAACGACATGAAGCCGAGCTTCACGCCGTGTTCCTTCTCGAAGCGGTCCTTGTACTTGTTGCGCAGATCCATGACCGGAGCCATGTTCACTTCGTTGAACGTCGTGAGGATCGCGTTCGTTTGCTGCGACTCGAGCAGACGCTCGGCGATACGCGCGCGCAGGCGCGACATCGGCACACGCTGCTCCGGACGATCCTGCAGCCATTGATCCGCACCCGGCGCCTTGACGTCGGGCAGCGACGGACGCGCAGCCTTCGGCGCGGCAGCCGGTGCCGGCGCGGCCTTCGGGGCCGGGGATGCCGAACCCGCCGCCGCTGCCCCGACGACGTCCTGCTTCGTGATACGGCCATCGCGGCCCGTGCCGGCGACGTCGCCGGCCGACAGGTTTTTCTCGGCCATCAGCTTCGTGGCAGCCGGCGACGACGCTGCATTCGCGTTCGCTGCGGCGGGCGCTGCCTGTGCCGCCTGCGCCGGAGCGGCTTCGGCCTGCGGCGCGGGCTTCACTTCGGCTTCGACGGCTGCGGCGCCTGCCTTGCCTTCGGTGTCGATCTTCGCGATCACTTCGTCGGCGACGACGATGTCGCCGTCGTGCTTGATGACCTGCGCCAGCACGCCGGCGGACGGCGCCGGCACTTCGAGCACGACTTTATCGGTCTCGATTTCAATAAGGATTTCGTCCTGCGTCACCGCTTCACCCGGCTTCTTCTTCCACTGCAGCATCGTGGCTTCGGACACCGACTCGGAAAGCTGGGGAACCTTGACTTCAACAATAGACATGTGATTTTCCTGGGACTCTATATGAGCGTATTTGGCTAACCGCGTGATTCAGCGCGTGATTCAGCAAATGACCGAGCGAATGACTCGTCGCATGATTCGCGCGTGTTCTGAGGCTCTGTTCTGGAGACGTCGTTCTGTCGCTAAGGGAAGCGAACCGCGTGCGCACTGCGAGATGCGCCGCGGGAAAGCGCGCTTGCGCTTTCCCGGTTCGCGTTGCCGTTATTTAACGATTGCTGCGCCCTTCAGACGGCCGAAAGCGCCTTCGACGAGCGCCTTCTGCTGCTCGTAGTGCTTCGCGTAGTAACCGACGGCCGGCGATGCCGATGCCGGGCGGCCGCTGTACGCGAGCTTCTGGCCTTCCTTCATGCCTTCCTTCAGGTGGTGCTCGATGTAGAACCACGGGCCCTGATTCTGCGGCTCGTCCTGCACCCAGACCACCTCGGTCGCGTTGTCGTACTTCTTCATTTCCGCTTCGAACTGCTTGTGCGCAAACGGATAAAGCTGTTCGACACGGATGATCGCGACGTCGGTCGACTTCGCTTCGCGGCGATGCGCGACGAGGTCGAAATACACGCGGCCCGAGCATGCGAGCACGCGCTTGACCTTCTTCGGATCGATCGAATCGTCGACCTCGCCGATGACCGTCTGGAACGAACCCTTCGCGAGTTCGGACAGATCCGACACGGCTTCCTTGTGACGCAGCAGCGACTTCGGCGTGAAGACAATCAGCGGCTTGCGGAACAGGCGGATCATCTGACGGCGCATCAGATGGAAAATCTGCGCCGGCGTGGTCGGCTGGACCACTTGCATGTTGTGGTCCGCGCACAGTTGCAGGAAACGCTCGATGCGCGACGACGAATGCTCCGGACCCTGGCCTTCATACCCGTGCGGCAGCAGCATGGTCAGACCCGAGACGCGGCCCCACTTCACTTCGCCCGACGAGATGAACTGGTCGATCACGACCTGCGCGCCGTTCACGAAGTCGCCGAACTGGCCTTCCCATGCGACGAACGTATTCGGTTCGGCGGTCGAGTAGCCGTACTCGAAACCGAGCACCGCTTCTTCGGACAGCACGGAGTCGATGACCGTGAACTTCGCCTGACCGTCCGCGACGTTCTGCAGCGGCACGTACGTGCCGTCGTTCCAGCGCTCCCGGTTCTGGTCGTGCAGCACCGCGTGACGGTGCGTGAACGTGCCGCGGCCCGAATCCTGGCCCGTCAGACGCACGGCGTAGCCTGATGCGACGAGCGACGCGAACGCGAGGTGCTCGCCCATGCCCCAGTCGAGCGGCGCTTCGCCGCGGCCCATCGCACGACGGTCGTTGATCACGCGCTCGACGAGCGGGTGCAGCTTGAAGCTTTCCGGAATCGTCGTGATGCGCTCGGCGAGGCGCTTCAGTTCCGCGAGCGGCACGGCCGTGTCGGCGGCGTCGGTCCATTTGCGGTTCAGGAACGGCACCCAGTCGACCGCGTACTTGCTCTTGTAGTTCGAGAGCACCGGGTCGATCGTGTGATGGCCTTCGTCCATCGCCTTGCGGTAGGCCTTGACGAACTCGTCGCCCTGTTCAGCGGTGATGACGCCCTGCTGCACGAGCTTTTCCGCGTACAGCGCGCGCGTGCCCGGGTGCCTGGCGATCGTCTTGTACATCAATGGCTGCGTGACCGCCGGCGTGTCCTGCTCGTTGTGGCCGAGCTTGCGGAAGCAGATGATGTCGACCACGACATCCTTGTGGAACTGCATGCGGTAGTCGATGGCCAGCTGCGTGGCGAGCACGACCGCTTCCGGATCGTCGCCGTTCACGTGCAGCACCGGCGCCTCGATCATCTTGACCACGTCCGTGCAATACAGCGTGGAGCGCGAGTCGCGCGGATCCGACGTCGTAAAGCCGATCTGGTTGTTGATGACGATATGCAGCGTGCCGTGCGTGCCATAACCGCGCGTCTGCGCAAGGTTCAGCGTTTCCATCACGACGCCCTGGCCGGCGAAGGCCGCGTCGCCGTGGATCTGCACCGGCAGCACCTGCAGGCCTACGTCGTCGCCGCGACGGTCCATACGGGCCTTCGCCGAACCTTCGACAACCGGGTTGACGATTTCGAGGTGCGACGGGTTGAACGCGAGCGACAGGTGAACCGGGCCGCCTTCGGTCGCGACATCCGACGAGAAGCCCTTGTGGTACTTCACATCGCCGGCCGGCAGATCGTCGACGTGCTTGCCTTCGAATTCGGCGAACAGGTCGGCCGGCATCTTGCCGAGCGTGTTCACGAGCACATTCAGACGGCCGCGGTGCGCCATGCCGATGACGATTTCCTGCACGCCCTTTGCGCCGCCGTGACGCACGACCTCATCCATCGATGCGATGAAGCTCTCGCCGCCTTCGAGCGAGAAGCGCTTCTGGCCGACGTATTTCGTATGCAGGAAGCGCTCGAGACCTTCGGCCGCGGTCAGGCGGTTCAGGATGTGCTTCTTCTTCTCGCTCGAGAAGTTCGGCGTCGAGCGGATCGATTCGAGCCGCTCCTTCCACCAGCGCTTCTGCTCGGGATCGCTGATGTACATGTACTCGGCGCCGATCGTGCCGCAATACGTGTCGCGCAGATTCTTCACGATGTCGCGCAGCGATGCGTGCTCGAAGCCGAAGTACAGCGCATTCGCGTTGAACACCTGGTCCATGTCGGCTTCGGTGAAGTCGTAGAACGCGGGTTCGAGTTCAGGGATCGGGGGACGTTCGCGGCGCTTCAGCGGATCGAGATTGGCCCATTGCGAGCCAAGGAAGCGGTATGCGTCGATGAGGGACTGGACAAAAACCTGTTTGCGGGCAGTGGATTCTTCCGCACCGCCTGCGACGCGCGGCAGGAAAGCATTCGCTTTCGCGCGCTGGGCGAACGATTCGACGATCGGGCCGTGGGCCACGTCGTTAGCACTGGTGCCATCCGATGCAGGAGTGTTCTGCAACGCGTCGAAATAGCTGCGCCAGTTCTCGGGCACTGACGCCGGATTGTCGAGATACGCTTCGTACAGTTCTTCTACGTACGGAGCATTGCCGCCGAACAGATACGAGTTCAGCTGGAATTGCTTCATCATGTTTACGCTCACCTTTCGTCGAGTTTCTCGAGAAATAGCGGGTTGTTGAACCTTCCGCGACACGGCCTGACCGTTTAGCGGATTGCGCGAATCAAGTCTTGCTTGGAAGGACCTAAAACTTGCATCCGCGGAGAATAGCACATAACCATCCCGAATGCCCGCATGCAAAGGCCCCGAACGCCCGTTGGAAAAGGGTTCGCGGGACAATGGCGCGATCGCTGCGATATATCTGCGGGCTTGCTGGGGCGCTCGCCGCAATATCGCCGCCTCGTCGATTCGAACCGCGCTTGCGACGACGCTTCGGGTCACGCCTCAAATCGCACAGAACACTTTGTGCAAAATCGCAACGATTGCGTCCGCTTCCATTGATATATCAGGGCGCGCACAAATAAAAAAAACCGCCCGAAAATCAGGGCGGTTCTGTGATCCGGCAACTGCGAAAGCGCCCGGCAACGACGCGCTGGCGCCTTCAGGCGGAAAGGGGCGCAAGGTCAGTCGACCGCAGCTTCGCGGCTCGCGCGGCGACGCTCGTGCTCCTTCAGATGGCGCTTGCGCAGGCGGATCGAAACCGGCGTCACTTCGACGAGTTCGTCGTCGTCGATGAATTCGACTGCGTATTCGAGCGACATCTGGATCGGCGGGACGAGGCGCACCGCTTCGTCGGTGCCCGACGCGCGGACGTTCGTCAACTGCTTGCCCTTGATCGGGTTCACGACGAGGTCGTTATCGCGGCTGTGGATGCCGATGATCATGCCTTCGTACAGCGGATCGCCCGGCTTCACGAACATGCGGCCGCGATCCTGCAGCTTCCACAGCGCGTAGGCGACGGCCGCGCCGTCGTCCTGCGAGATCAGCACGCCATTGCGGCGCTCGCCGACCGAACCTTCCTTGATCGGGCCGTATTCGTCGAATACGTGGCTCATCAGACCCGTGCCGCGCGTGAGCGTGAGGAATTCGCTCTGGAAACCAATCAAACCGCGCGCCGGAATGCGGTATTCGAGGCGCGTGCGGCCGCGGGCGTCCGACGCCATGTCGAGCATTTCGCCCTTGCGGCGGCCGAGTTCTTCCATCACGCCGCCCTGATGACCGTCTTCGACGTCGACCGTCAGCAGCTCGTACGGCTCCTGCTTCACGCCGTCGACTTCCTGCAGCACGACGCGCGGCCGCGACACGGCGAGCTCGAACCCTTCGCGGCGCATGTTCTCGATCAGGATAGTGAGGTGCAGTTCGCCGCGGCCCGACACTTCGAAGACCGTTTCGTCGCCGGTATCGCGCACGCGCAACGCGACGTTATGGTTCAGTTCTTTCGTCAGACGGTCGCGAATCTGGCGGCTCGTGACGAATTTGCCTTCCTTGCCCGCGAGCGGCGACGAGTTCACGAGGAAGTTCATCGTGAGCGTCGGCTCGTCGACGGTGATCATCGGCAGCGCCTCGGGCTTGTCCTGCGCGCAGATCGTCGCGCCGATACCGATGTCTTCGATGCCGTTGATCAGCACGATGTCGCCGGCCTGCGCTTCGTCGACCTGCACACGCTCGAGACCGTGGAACGACAGCACCTGGTTGATCTTGCGGTTCAGCACCTCGCCTTCGGGCCCGAAGCGCAGCGCAACCGCCTGGCCAGGCTTGATGCGGCCGCGGTTGATACGGCCAACGCCGATCCGGCCGACATACGTCGAGTAATCGAGCGATGTGATCTGCAGTTGCAGCGGACCGTCAGGGTCTGCCGGGCGCACCGGCACGTGCTCGAGAATCGCTTCGAAAAGCGGCCGCATATCGCCTTCGCGCACGCTCGGATCAAGCCCTGCATAGCCGTTCAGGCCCGACGCATACACTACCGGGAAATCGAGCTGTTCTTCGGTCGCGCCGAGCTTGTCGAACAGATCGAACGTCTGGTTGATGACCCAGTCGATGCGCGCGCCGGGCCGGTCGACCTTGTTCACGACGACGATCGGCTTCAGGCCGAGCGCGAGCGCCTTCTTCGTGACGAAGCGCGTTTGCGGCATCGGGCCTTCGACGGCATCGACGAGCAGCAGCACGGAATCGACCATCGACAGCACGCGCTCCACTTCGCCGCCGAAGTCGGCGTGGCCCGGGGTGTCGACGATGTTGATGTGCGTGCCTTCGTATTCGACCGCGCAGTTCTTCGCGAGAATGGTGATGCCCCGCTCTTTTTCGATGTCATTCGAATCCATCACGCGTTCCGCGATCTGCTGGTTTTCGCGGAAGGTGCCGGACTGGCGGAGCAACTGGTCGACGAGCGTGGTTTTGCCGTGGTCGACGTGGGCGATGATGGCGATATTGCGAAGAGCGCGGGACATAGGAACCTGAGGACGATTGAAGTGCCCGGCGGCGAGTGCTGAAGACAGCTTCGGCACATTCAGAACGCAAAGTGGGCGCACTTCCGGGAACCGCACATTCTAGCACGGACCTATGACGCATTTAACACAATCGCCCTCGTATTCCCCAATAGGCACCGCGCGAAGCCGCGACCGCGACGGTTTAGCCGACGCCGCGCATTGACGGCGCGCAAGCTTCACGCGTCGCCCGCTTGTGTAACAAAACACCCTTTCCTAATCTGTAAGAACGCTTGCCATGTCAATTAAGCGTTCTTATAATCATGCCTAGTCAACCATTGCTGTCGCATAAGAAACATGACGGACCCGTCCTCCACGCCGCCACCCGAGGTTCGCGACTATCAGCTCGCGGAAAGTGTCGGCTATCTGATTTCGCGCGTGAAATCGACGATGTCGAACATGGTCACGCAAAAGGCGATGGCCGAGCTCGGCATTACCAGCACGCAAGCCAGCATTCTGTTCATGGTCGCGAGCGGCAAGTGCCTGCTTGCCGCGGAGCTTGCGCGCGAGTACGGCATCGATGCGAGCGCGGTCACCCGCCTGATCGACCGCCTCGAAAAACGCGGCCTTCTGACCCGCGTGCGCAGCAGCGAGGACCGGCGCGTCGTGCGCCTTGCGCTTACGGCGGAAGGCTGTGCGATTGCGGCTAAGCTGCCGGCCATCTTCACGAGCGTGCTGGACAAACTGCTGTCCGGCTTTACGCCCGAGGAAGTTGGCTTCCTTAAGAGCATGCTCAGGCGCGTGCTCGCCAATAACGTCGATTCAAGCGGCATAACCCGTGACACGGCAAGCAATTAAGAGGCCAAGCCGCGGCAAAGTAGTTGCAGTGTCCATTACCAATATTGATTACAAGCAAGGGACGGATACATGAAGTCGTACCTTTCGTTCGCGCCCGGCCGGCCGTGCCGGGTTGCTGCCGTTTCCGTCGCGTCGGTCGCGCTGACGGCAACGGCCCTCGCCCTGTCGGGGTGCGCGAACTACATCGGCATCAGCAGCGACAAGCAGATTGCCGCGCCCGCGCAATACGAGGCCACGCAAAGCATGCCGGACGAAGGCGGGACGTGGCCGTCGCTCGACTGGGCCAACCAGTTCGGCGACCCGCAGCTGCCGAAGCTGATCGACGAGGCGCTCGCCGGCAACCCGTCGATCGCGCAGGCACAGGCGCGCCTCGAGAAGGCACAGTCGTATATCGAAAGCTCGCGCTCGGCGCTGTTCCCGCAGGTCACGGGCAGCTATACGTGGACACGCGAGCGCTATTCGCCGAACGGCCTCTTCGTTCCGCCGATCGGCGGCAAGTGGGACAGCGAGAACAGCGTGATCGCGAACGCGACGTGGGAACTCGACCTTTGGGGTAAAAACCGCGCGAAGCTGCAAGCCGCGGTATCGAAGGAAAAAGCTGCTCAAGCCGAGATGCAGCAGGTGCGCGTGACGCTCGCGGCGTCGGTCGCGAGTACGTATAACCGGCTCGCGCAGCTGTATGCGCTACGCGACATCGCGCAGCGCGAGATCCAGAACCGTCAGACGGTCGGTTCGATTACGAACGACCGCGTCGGCGCGGGGCTCGACACGAACGTCGAACGGCAGACCGCGAACGGCAACATCGCGACGAGCCAGTCGTCGCTGACCGACCTCGACGGCCAGATCACCGTCGTGCGCTATCAGTTGGGCGCGCTGCTCGGCAAGGGACCGGACCGCGGTCTGCAGATCGCTCAGCCCGTGCTGAACGCCGGCGACCCGGTCGCACTGCCCGGCAATCTGCCGGCCGATCTCGTCTCGCGCCGTCCCGATCTCGTCGCGGCGCGCTGGCAGGTCGAAGCGGCGCTGCAAGACGTGAAGGAAGCAAAGGCGGAATTCTTCCCGGACGTGAACCTCGCGGCCACCTTCGGCTTCGACGCGTTCGGCTGGAGCGACCTCTTTCTTTGGGCAAGCCGCCAGGTAATGGCCGGACCGGCGATTCATCTGCCGATCTTCGATGCGGGCGCACTGCGCGCCCAGCTCAAGGGCCGCTATGCGGACTTCGACCTCGACGTCGCGAACTACAACCAGACGCTCGTCAACGCACTGAACGACGTCGCCACCCAGATCACATCGATCCGTTCGATCGACAAGCAGGAAGGCGACGCGCAACGCGCACTCGATGCATCGACGAAGGCGTATCAGCTCGCGGTGATCCGCTACCGCGCGGGCCTGTCGCCGCAACTGCAGGTGCTCAACGCCGACGACAACCGGCTCGCCGCCGAGCAGGCGGTGACGAACCTGAAGATGCGCCGCCGCGATCTGCAGATCGGCCTCGTGAAGGCGCTCGGCGGCGGGTTCGACGCGACGGCCGTCGGTCTCGCGGCACCGCCTGACTCGCCGGCCGGCGCCAGCGACGCAACGCAGGCGCAAGCGCGCACCGATAGCGCGTCGACCACAGCCGCTTCGGCGCAGATGGCGAACTGAGCGTCCGCCCGCAACGGGTTGCCCGGGCATGGAAGCCCGATTGCGGCGCACCAGCTCCACCCGCCGCGCATCGAACACCACACGACACGCAAGCAGCACATAAGAGACACGGAAGAATACGGAGTACATCATGAGCACGCCTCAACAACAACCCGCGCCGAATGCGCGCCCTTCGAACAACAGCGGTAAGCGCAAACGGATGATGACGGTGCTTGTCGTCATCATCCTGCTCGCCGCGATCGGCTACGGCGCGTACTACTTCCTCGTCGCGCGCTTTCATGAAACGACCGACGATGCCTACGTCAACGGCAACGTCGTGCAGATCACGCCGCAGGTGACCGGCACCGTCATCGCGGTCAACGCCGACGACACGCAGACCGTCAAGGTCGGCGACCCGGTCGTCGTGCTCGATCCGGCCGACGCGCGCGTCGCGCTGCAGCAGGCCGAAGCGAATCTCGCCCAGGTCGTACGCCAGGTGCGCGGCCTCTACGTGGACGACAACCAGTATCAGGCGCAAGTGGCGCTGCGCGAGTCGGATCTGTCGCGCGCGCAGGACGATCTGCGCCGCCGTCTGAGCGTCGCGCAGACCGGCGCAGTCTCGGCCGAAGAAATCTCGCACGCGCGCGACGCAGTCCGCGGCGCGCAGGCCGCGCTCGACGCCGCGAAGCAGCAACTCGCGGCCAACCGCGCGCTGACGTCGAACACGACGATCACCAACCACCCGAACGTGATGGCCGCCGCCGCCAAGGTGCGCGACGCGTATCTGAACAACGCGCGCAACACGCTGCCCGCGCCCGTCACCGGCTACGTCGCGAAACGCTCGGTGCAGGTCGGCCAGCGCGTAGCGCCGGGCACGCCGTTGATGGCGGTCGTGCCGCTCAACGGCGTGTGGGTCGACGCCAACTTCAAGGAAGGTCAGCTCCGGCATATGCGCATCGGCCAGCCGGTCGAACTGACGGCGGACATTTACGGTTCGTCGGTCGTCTATCGCGGCAAGGTGGTCGGCTTTTCGGCCGGCACCGGCGCGGCGTTCTCGCTGCTGCCCGCGCAGAACGCGACCGGCAACTGGATCAAGGTCGTCCAGCGTCTGCCCGTGCGGATCGAACTCGATCCGCAGCAGCTCGAAAAGCATCCGTTGCGTATCGGCCTGTCGATGCAGGTCGATGTCGATATCCGGAACGACAACGGCGGACAGCTCGGCAACGCGCCGAACACCGTCTATCAGACGAAGGTCTTCGACAAGTACGGCGACGAGGCCGACGCGGAGATCGCGCGCATCATCGCCGAAAACGCGGGACACAGCGGCGGCAGTGCATCGCAGAACGCCGCGGCATCGGCGCCGCACGGCACGAGCAAACGCGCGGCGGCGGCCAGTCTGATGTAAGCCGGCTCGTTTCGTTTCAACGCCAGACCCAAGTTCACACCACACAGAGGCTTCCTGCTCAATGGCTCAGGCTCAAGCGCCGATCATTCACCCGCCGCTCGAAGGCGCGCAACTCGTGATCGGCACGATCGCGGTGTCGCTCGCGGTGTTCATGAACGTGCTGGACACGTCGATCGCCAACGTGTCGATCCCGTCGATTTCGGGCGACCTCGGTGTCTCGTCCGACCAGGGCACGTGGGTCATCACATCGTTCGCGGTCGCCAATGCGATCTCGGTGCCGCTGACGGGCTGGCTCACCGACCGCATCGGCCAGGTGCGCCTGTTCATGGCGTCGATCGTGCTGTTCGTGATCTCGTCGTGGATGTGCGGCCTCGCGCCGACGCTGCCGTTTCTGCTCGCGTCGCGCGTGTTTCAGGGCGCGGTCGCGGGTCCGATGATTCCGCTTTCGCAAACGCTGCTGCTGGCAAGTTACCCGCGCGCGAAGGCGCCGATGGCCTTGTCGATGTGGGCGATGACGACGCTGATCGCGCCGGTCGCGGGACCGATTCTCGGCGGCTGGATCTCCGACAACATCTCGTGGCCGTGGATCTTCTACGTGAACATTCCGGTCGGCATGATCGCCGCGGCGGCCACGTGGGCGATCTTTCGCAACCGCGATTCCGTGATCAGGAAAGCGCCGATCGATACCGTCGGCCTCGCGTTGCTGATCACGTGGGTTGGATCGCTGCAGGTCATGCTCGACAAAGGTAAGGACCTCGACTGGTTTTCGTCGACGACGATCGTCGTGCTCGCATTGACCGCGATCATCGCGTTTGCGTTTTTTGTAGTTTGGGAACTGACTGCCGACCATCCGGTGGTCGACCTGTCGCTCTTCAAGCTGCGCAACTTCACGGGCGGCACCGTCGCGCTGTCCATCGGTTACGGGCTCTACTTCGGCAATCTCGTGCTGCTGCCGCTATGGCTGCAAACCGATCTCGGCTATACGGCCACCGACGCGGGCATCATCATGGCGCCAGTCGGGCTGTTCGCCATCCTGTTGTCGCCGCTGACGGGCAAGGTGTTGCCGCGCACCGATCCGCGCTATATCGCAACCGCGTCGTTCCTCGTATTCGCGCTGTGTTTCTGGATGCGCTCGCGCTATACGACCGGCGTCGATACGTTCGCGCTGACGGTGCCGACCTTGATCCAGGGCGTTGCGATGGCGGGCTTCTTTATCCCGCTCGTGTCGATCACGCTGTCGGGCCTGCCCGGCATCCGGATTCCGGCGGCGTCGGGCCTGTCGAACTTCGTGCGGATCATGTGCGGCGGCATCGGCACATCGATCTTTCAGACCGCGTGGGACCATCGATCGATTCTGCACCATACGCGGCTCGCCGCGCAGGCCAACCCGTATAACCCGGCCTTCGATGCGTCGATCCAGCAGATGAACCAGCTCGGTTTGAGTCGCGAACAGGCGTACGGCCTTTTCAATTCGATGGCGACGCAACAAGCTGCGCAATTGGGCGTCAACGACCTGTTCTATATTTCAGCCGGTATCTTTATCGCGCTCATCGCGCTGATCTGGATCACGAAGCCCGAGCGTTCGGGCGGCGGCGATGCGGGCGCGGCAGCCTCCGCTGCACACTGAAATTGACGCGGCGAGGCAGTGACGCGAGCAGACGCGAATCGCCGCATTGCACGGCGAATTCGCGTCATCGATAAAGTGACTTGATCTGGTCGAGGCGGTAGATTCGCGACATCGTCGCATCGTCGTTACGACGCGCGCCGACACCCTCCTCGATTGGTCATTTGCAGGTCACTCATCATGAAAAAACACTGGACGAAAGCTTTCGCCACTGCGAGCGCCACGCTGGCACTCGCAACGCTTGCTCCGGCTGCCTCGCAGGCGCAGGAACAAACGGAAGTTCTGAAGCCGGTCAAGGTAACGAAGCCGGAAATCAACGGCGCGATCTTCGAGCGAAAAGACGCCGTGCATGAGAACAAGGACGGCAATGCGACAACGGATGTCGTCACGTTCACGTCGAAAGACAACGGCTATCAAACGGGGCTTTATAAATCCGGGCCGCTGCACGAGGTCATTTCGAAAGCGCCGGGCTATCCGTACAACGAGTTTCTCTACTTCATTTCGGGCGGCGCGACGTTCACGTCGGCGGACGGCTCGGTCGTCGCCGTTCACGCCGGCGAGGCCGTGAGCCTGCCGAAGGGCTGGGTCGGCACGTTCGACACGAAGGGCTATACGAAGCTCTACGTCACGTATAACCCCGACGACGTCAGGAAGTAGCCGCAGCTGCGACGATGAGCCGTTCCGGTGCGAGCACGCCGTCGGCCGCCTTTGCGACACCGAGCAGGCGCCCTCCTGTTGCCGCGTAGACGCGCACGCGCGGCGCGCATGACGGTTCACGGTTCAGGTCGCTGCTTATCGTGCTGCTTACCGTGCCGGTTATGCCGTCGCTGATCGATAGATCGGCAAGACGCAGCCGCTGGCCGTGCAGGAAGCGGCGTGCCGCTTCGTCGTCGAGATGCACCGCGGGGAATGTCGAGAGCAACGTGTCGACGGGCTGCAGCCAGCGATCGAGTTCGCCTTGCGCCGCATCGCTTCGCGCCGCATCTGACAGCGCGTCGAGCGTCACTGCATGTTCGAGCGTCAACGCGCCGACGCCGGTGCGTCTCAACGCGATCAGATGCGCGCCGCAGCCAAGCGACGCGCCGATATCTTCCGCCAGCGTGCGCACATACGTGCCCTTGCTGCAGGTCACGCGAAACGCGACATCGGGCAGCGCGCATGCGATCGGTTCGAGCGCGTGAATCGTCACGCGGCGTCCTTCGCGTTCGACCGTCTGCCCGGCACGCGCGTATTCGTACAACGGCTTGCCATCGCGCTTCAGCGCCGAGTACATGGGCGGAATCTGCACGATTTCGCCGCGAAACCGCTCGAACGCCGCGGCGATATCCTCTTCGCTGCAACGCACGTCGCGCGTCAGCAGCACTTCGCCTTCGGCATCGCCGGTAGTCGTCGTGACGCCGAGGCGCATCGTCGCTTCGTAAGTCTTGTCGGCGTCGAGCAGGTCCTGCGAGAACTTCGTGGCCTCGCCGAAGCACAGCGGCAGCAAGCCCGACGCAAGCGGATCGAGCGTGCCCGTATGGCCCGCCTTTTTCGCCTGATAAAGTCGCTTCGCGCGAATCAGCGCGTCGTTACTCGACAGTCCCACCGGCTTGTCGAGCAGCAGCACGCCGTCGAGCGCGCGGCGCGGCACGCGCACGCGCTGCTGCGGTGCGCTCGGAGAAGCATTCGTCATATCGGCCAACGCGTGCAGAGGTCAGGCTTCCGGGTCTTCTTTCGCGCGATTCGCATTCGCTTCGTCGATGAGCCGCGACATCTGTACCGCGCGCTCGATCGTCTTGTCGTAGTGGAAATGCAGCGTCGGCACGGTATGAATGTGCAGACGCTTGAAGAGCAGGTTATGCAGATGGCCGGCCGCATGATTGAGCGCGACCTGCGTTTGTTCGGCGTCGCCGGTCAGCGTCGTGAAATAAACCTTTGCGTGCGCATAGTCGGGTGTCAGTTCGACGCTCTGGATCGTGACGATTCCGATGCGTGGGTCTTTGACCTCGCGTAGCAATTCGGACAGATCGCGTTGAATCTGGTCCGCGATCTGCACATTGCGATTGGGAGAAGTGCGTTTTTTCGGCATGTTCAGTCAGGCATAAAAACAAAGGGCGGAGCGGCTTTGCGCCCGCTCCGCCCCGGTAGCGCGGCGCTCCGGTTACAGCGTACGCGCGACTTCGGTGACTTCGAAGACTTCGAACTGGTCGCCTTCGACAATGTCGTTGAAGTTCTTCACCGACATACCGCACTCGAAGCCCTGGCGCACTTCGCGGACGTCGTCCTTGAAGCGTTTGAGCGAATCGAGCTCGCCGGTGTGAATGACGACGTTGTTGCGCAGCACGCGCACCGACGACGTCCGTTTGACGATGCCGTCCGTGACCATACAACCCGCCACCGTGCCGACCTTCGGCACCTTGAACACCTGACGCACCTCGACCATGCCGGTAATGACTTCGCGCTTCTCCGGCGCGAGCATGCCCGACATCGCCGCTTTGATCTCATCCACTGCGTCGTAGATGATGTTGTAGTAGCGAATGTCGACGCCGTTCGTCTCGGCCAGCTTGCGCGCCTGCGCATCGGCCCGCGTATTGAAGCCGACGATGACGGCCTTCGACGCCGTCGCGAGGTTGACGTCCGATTCGCTGATGCCGCCCACCGCGCTGTGCACGATCTGCACGCGCACTTCGTCGGTCGACAGCTTGAGCAGCGCCTGTACGAGTGCTTCCTGCGAACCCTGCACGTCGGCCTTGACGATAAGCGGCAGGTTTTGCACTTCGCCTTCGCCCATCTGCTCGAGCATGTTCTCGAGCTTCGCGGCCTGCTGCTTCGCGAGCTTCACGTCGCGGAACTTGCCCTGGCGGAACAGCGCAATTTCGCGCGCCTTGCGGTCGTCCGGCATCACGATCACTTCTTCGCCGGCCGCCGGCACTTCCGACAGACCCTGGATTTCCACCGGGATCGACGGACCCGCCGACTTCGTCGCCTTGCCCGTTTCGTCGAGCATCGCGCGCACACGGCCGTAGGCGCTGCCCGCGAGCACGACGTCGCCGCGGTTCAGCGTACCGGACTGCACGAGGATCGTCGCGACCGGACCCTTGCCCTTGTCGAGCTTCGCTTCGATCACGAGGCCCTTCGCAGGCGATTCGACCGGCGCCTTCAGTTCCAGCACTTCTGCCTGCAGCAACACGTTCTCGAGCAGATCGTCGATGCCCTGGCCCGTCTTCGCCGACACCGGCACGAACGGCGAATCGCCGCCGTACTCTTCCGGCACGACGCCTTCCGCGACGAGTTCCTGCTTCACGCGATCCGGATTCGCTTCCGGCTTGTCGATCTTGTTGATCGCGACGACGAGCGGCACGCCGCCCGCCTTTGCATGCGAGATCGCTTCCTTCGTCTGCGGCATCACGCCGTCATCGGCCGCGACGACCAGAATGACGATGTCGGTTGCCTTCGCACCGCGTGCACGCATCGCCGTGAATGCTTCGTGACCCGGCGTATCGAGGAACGTGATGACGCCGCGCGGCGTTTCGACGTGGTATGCGCCGATATGCTGCGTAATGCCCCCCGCTTCGCCAGCCGCCACTTTCGCGCGGCGGATGTAGTCGAGCAGCGAAGTCTTGCCGTGGTCGACGTGACCCATCACCGTGACGACCGGCGGACGCGGCAATGCTTCCGCATCGCTGACTTCGCCTTCGATCAGCATCGCCTCGGGATCGTCGAGCTTCGCCGCCACCGCATGGTGGCCGAGTTCCTCGACGACGATCATCGCGGTTTCCTGATCGAGCATCTGGTTGATCGTGACCATCTGGCCGAGCTTCATCATCACCTTGATGACTTCCGACGCCTTCACCGACATCTTGTGAGCGAGGTCGGCGACCGTGATGGTTTCCGGCACGTGCACTTCGCGCACGATCGGTTCGGTCGGCGCCTGGAACGTCGTGCCCGAATCCTGATGCTTGCCGCGTCCCTTCGGACCGCCGCGCCAGCCGCGATCGACGCCGCCGCTCGTGTCGCCACGCGTCTTGATGCCGCGGCGCTTGGCTGCGTCGTCCTGCCAGCCGCCGGGCTTGCCGCCCGGGCCGCGCTTCTTGTCGCCGGCAGGCGCCGTCGACGGCGTCGTGGTCGATGCCGGTGCTGCTGCAGCAGGCTTCTTCGCCGCCGGACGCGCGGCTGTTTCGCCGGCCGGACGCGCCGGCTTGTGCAGCGTGCCCTTCGCCTCGGCCGCCTTCGGCTGCTCGGCGGGCTTTTGCGGCGCGGGTTCCGGCGCCTTCGCCTGGGCCGCCTTACGCGGCGTGTTCATCATTTCGCGAATCGCACGCGCTTCGGCTTCGGCGGCCGCACGGCGCTTCGAAATCTCTTCCTGCTCGGCACGCGCCTTTTCGGATGCGGCGCGTGCCGCGTCCTCGGCCTTCTTCGCCGCTTCGCGCTGCGCCGCGCGTTCCGCTGCGGCGCGCTCGTCTTCCTGCTCGGCGGCACGCTCGGCTTGCGCCTGTTCGCGCGCCGCGGCCTCGGCCATCGCGGCTGCACGCTTCTTCGCGGTTTCCTCTTCCGCGCGCTGGCGCTCGGCCTCGGCCGCGTGCTCGCGCGCCTGGCGCTCGGCCTCTTCGCGCTCGAGCCGCTCCTGGCGCTCTTTGAGCTCCTGAGCCTGCTTCTCGAGCAATTCAGCCTGCTGACGCGCTTCTTCCTCACGACGCTGCAGCTCGAGGTCTTCGGCCTCGGCGGCCGCCGCTGCATGAGCCGCGGACTGTTCGTTCTGCTCGGCCGTCTCGTCGCGGCGCACGAACGTGCGCTTCTTGCGCACTTCGACCTGAATGGTACGAGCCTTACCCGTCGCGTCGGACTGCTTGATTTCCGACGTGTGCCGTCGCGTGAGCGTGATCTTGCGCTTGTCGGCGTCCTGAGAGCCGTGCGACTTGCGCAAGTGGTCGAGCAGGCGCGCCTTGTCGGTTTCCGACAAGGCATCGTCCTCACTCGCTTTCTGGACGCCCGCTGCCTGCAGCTGCTCGAGAAGCACGCCTGCAGGCATTTTCAGTTCCGCGGCAAATTGGGCTACGTTGTTACTCGCCATTCATTCCTCTTAGTGCAAGGACCGATTCCTTGCGGTTAGCATCGGGTCGTGCGGCCATAAGACTTCAGATGAGGCTTGAAACGCAATTTCAAGAATTGCGATTCAACTACGCCTCGCATCGAAGCCGGCCGCGTTCAGGTCAGTGGTTCATGGTCATGTCACTCTGTCACTGAAACCAGTGTTCACGGGCCTTCATGATCAACGCCTTGGCGGCGTCCTCTTCCATGCCGGTCATCTCGACCAGCTCGTCTACTGCCAGTTCTGCCAGATCGTCGCGCGTCTGCACCTGATGTTCGGCGAGCTTTGCGAGCAGATCGGCGTCCATGCCCTCGAGGCTCTTCAGATCGAGCGCAACGCCCTCGACCTTCTCCTCGTTCGCAATCGCCATGGTCAGCAACGCGTCGCGGGCGCGGTTACGCAATTCGTGCACCGTGTCTTCGTCGAACGCTTCGATTTCGAGCATCTCGTTGAGCGGCACATAGGCAATCTCTTCGAGGCTCGTGAAGCCTTCATCGATCAGGATGTCGGCAACTTCCTCGTCGACATCGAGACGCGCCATGAACAGGTCGCGCAGGACACTGCGTTCCTGATTCTGCTTTTGAGCAGACTCGTCCGGCGTCATGATGTTGATCTGCCAGCCGGTCAATTCGCTGGCAAGACGCACGTTCTGGCCGCTGCGGCCGATAGCGACCGCCAGCTCGTTTTCGTCGACGACGACGTCCATCGAATGCTTTTCTTCGTCGACGACAATCGACTGGACGGCTGCCGGCGCGAGCGCGCCGATCACAAACTGGGCGGGATCCTCCGACCATAGCACGATGTCGACGTTTTCGCCACCGAGCTCGTTGCGTACGGCCTGCACACGCGAGCCGCGAATGCCGACACACGTGCCGATCGGATCGATGCGCTTGTCATAGGCAATTACGCCGATCTTCGCCCGCACGCCGGGATCGCGCGCGGCGGCCTTGATCTCGAGCAGCCCCTGTTCGATTTCGGGCACTTCCATTTCGAACAGCTTCATCAGGAATTCGGGCGCGGTGCGCGACAACTCGATTTGCGGGCCGCGCGCCGTGCGATCGACCTTCGCGATATACGCACGCACACGGTCGCCGACGCGCAGATTCTCCTTCGGAATCAGCTGGTCGCGGCGCAGCAGCGCTTCGACGCGGCCCGACTCGACGATGAAATTACCTTTATCGAGACGCTTGACCGTACCGGTCATGATGCTCTCGCCGCGCTCGAGGAAGTCGTTCAGGATCTGCTCGCGCTCGGCATCGCGAACCTTCTGCAGAATGACCTGTTTCGCAGCCTGGGCGCCGATGCGCCCAAATTCGATCGACGGCACCGGCTCTTCCAGAAAGTCGTCGATCTCGGCATCGGGTTTCTGCTCGCGCGCCTCGAATAGCAGGATTTCCTGGTCCGGCTCCTGCAGGCCCGCCTCGTCCGGCACCACACGCCAGCGCCGGAAGGTTTCGTGCTCGCCGCTTTCACGGTCGATATGGACGCGAATGTCCGCGTCCTCGTCGAAGAGTTTCTTGGATGCCGAAGCGAGTGCCGCTTCGAGTGCGGCAAATACGACGTCCTTGTCGACGTTCTTCTCGCGTGCCAGCGCATCCACCAGCATCAACACTTCGCGACTCATTGTTTGCGGCTCCTAAAGTCAACTTTCGGAACGAGGCGTGCCTTATCGATATCCGCAAGCGTGAAATCCAGCATCGCGGCGCCTTCCTTCCCTTCAAATTCAAGACCGATCGTCTCGCCCCGCGGAGCATGCACGATGCCCCGGTACGATTTACGTCCGTCCAATGGCTTTTTCAACGTGATCACCGCCTCGCTGCCCGCGAAGCGTTCGAAATCCGCCAGTTTCTTGAGCGGCCGGTCGAGACCCGGCGACGATACTTCGAGCCGCTCGTAGTCGATGTTCTCGACCGTCAGGACGTGCTGCAACTGACGCGTGACCTTTTCGCAATCTTCGATCGCGATGCCGGCAGGCTGGTCGATAAACACGGTCAGCATGCCGCGCCCGGTGCGCTCGAGATCGACGAGTTCGTAGCCAAGGCCTACGACCGTCGTTTCAATCAGTTCCGTCAGTTGCACAAGTGCCCTCTAGATGTTCGCGCGGCGCGCCTGCCGGGTTGCCACGGGGGGGTTGCCACGAAGCTGCCGCCGAACACCACCACAGGAACACCGCCGCAGCGGACCGCGCCAGGCCGGCGCGCTTATTCGCGCGTTATTGCATGTCGTTTTGCACGTAATAGCGCGCTGTTGCCTTTCGCTTTCGTATACCGCCGGCCCGCGTGCGACACCACCGTTGAACGCATTGATTTACGAACTTGCGCGGCAAAAAAAAAATGGGCGAAACGCCCATCATCTTATTGCCGGTGGTCGCACCTGAGCCGTTCGCAAAAACCAGACTCCCGACCGCACGCCCAGCGACTTCGTGATTGTAGCCATTTTTCAGGACAAACGCAAACCACGGCCGGCCGCAAAAGCGCATCCGCGCTCGTTCTGACGGCAATCGACCGGATCGGCGTCGCTTGAAAAAACCGCGCGAATGTCGGCCAGCAAAGGCCTGCAGCTAACCGGCCATCTGTGTGGAACCGACCCTGGCAAGACGTCGGACCAGCGCATCGCGCCCGCTCCACGCGGGCAACGCGCTGGGCGTTTACCGGCTGAGAACCGGTGGCGGCTACATGGACCGGCCCGGCCGCGGATCAGCGTCCGCGCGTGCGACCGCGCGGCGCGCGGTTTCCATTCGTGTTCGGGTTCGGACTGCCGCCGCCATTGCCGCCGCGATTCGCATTGGCGTTGCCGCGACGGTTCAGGTTGCCGGCCATGGCGCGGTTGCCGCCGCCACCCGCCCGCGCCCCGCCGCCCTGCGCCCCAGGCGCGCGATTGCCGCCGCCCGTCGGAGCACGGTTGCCGTCGACATCGTGTCCGCCGCGACCACCACGCTTGTTATCGCTACGACCATCAGTGCGATTGCCGTTGCGATTGCCGAAGTTACCGCCCAATCCGCCGTTCAATGCGTTGAACGCGCCGCCGCCCGACTGGCCTCGCCGACCGCCGCCAGCACCGCCGCCGCGCTGCTGATCGAAACGTCCGTGCGACATCAGCACGGGCTCGCGATGAATGAAGCCCATCGAGGTTTGCATCGGATCGGGCTGACGCCGCTCCTGCTCGGCGTGGCGGCTGCCCTTACCGCCTTTCTCTTCGCTCGGCGCCTTAAGACCCACGGCTGCCATCAGGCTGCGCACCTGATTGTCTTCCAGCTCTTCCCAGCGGCCGCGCTTCAGACCGCGCGGCAGCGAAATCGGACCGTGCCGCGTGCGGATCAGACGGCTCACCATCAGACCGACCGCTTCAAACATCCGCCGCACTTCGCGGTTACGCCCTTCCGCGAGCGCAACGTGATACCAGTGATTCGTGCCCTCGCCGCCGCCATCGCGAATACGCAGGAAATTGGCGGGACCGTCGTCGAGTTCGACGCCAGCGAGCAGTTTCTGGCGCATACCCTCGGCGAGTTCGCCGACGACCCGCACCGCATATTCGCGCTCGACGCTATAGCGCGGGTGCATGAAGCGGTTCGCCAGATCGCCCGAGGTCGTGAGCATCAGCAGGCCCTCGGTATTGAAGTCGAGGCGGCCGACCGCGAGCCATTTCGCGCTCTTCATCGGCGGCAGCTTGTCGAATACCGACGGGCGGCCTTCCGGGTCCGCGTGACTGACGATCTCGCCGGTCGGCTTGTGATACAGCAGCACACGCGGCGGTTTGTTCTGCAGCTTGCGCTTGACCGGCTTGCCGTTGATGCGAACGAGGTCGGTCGGCATGATGCGCTGGCCGATATGCGCCGGTTCGCCGTTGACGGACACGCGGCCCGCGACAATCAGCTCTTCCATTTCGCGGCGCGAGCCCATGCCCGCTTCGGCCAATACCTTGTGCAGCTTCGGCGCATCGTCGTCGGGGGCGAGCACGCGCTTTGGCTGCGCGGGCCGGCCGCGCCGCAGCATCGGTGCGCGCACCCCGCCACCGGCACCACCGTTCGGCACATTCGACGAATTATCCGCATCGAATGCGGGCGACGTCACATACGAGAACAGGTCGTCGTCCGCACCTGCGTCCGGCGCGCCCTGCGGACCGTTCTGGCCGCCACGCCGGTTCTGCTGGCGCGCGCCGTCGCGCGGCGCAGCGTCGCGCGGTGCCTGATTCCGCTGCCCGTCGCGTTGTCCATCGCGTTGTCCATCGCGTTTGCCGCCGGCTCGGCGGTTGCCTTGTCCTTTTGCGGCGGCGTCCTTGCGCGGCATACGCACCTGGGCGACGACCTCGCCATCGGGCGGCGCTTCGGGCACGGCCGGCACCGGTTGCTGCGCGGTCGCGGCGTCGCCGGGTGCCTTGCCCTTTGCGCCCGCGCGACGGCGTGCGATCAGGCTACGCGGTCCGCGGCGCAGGCCGCGGCGCGGCCGCTCATCGCCTTGCGCGTCGGATCCCTCGCCTGGCGCGCTAGCCGCGCCTTGGCCACCAGCGGGCGCGCCCGCGCCGCCGGGTCGTTCCGCGGCATTCGCCGGGGCCGCCGCCGTACGCATGTCGTCGACGGGCGCAGTGCGCACCGCGCGCTCGGATTCGGGCGAATCGGTATCGTGGATGTCTGTCAAAACAACCTCAAAATGTCAGGTCGCGCGCCCGTTGCGGGCGCGGCATAGGTTTGTTACGTCAGGCGCTGCGTGACTCGGGCTCGTCGTCCGTCAGCACGCCGGCGTCCTGCGCGGCGTCCCGGCGGTCTTGCAAACCGCCGCCGTGAGCCGCTTGAGTCGATTGCGGCCCGGTTGTGTGTTTCACGTGCTCCGCGTGTTCGGCTTCGCTGCGATCTTCACCGTGAAGTTCGTTGTGAAGCACGTGGGGATCCGCGAATTCCTCATGTTCGGCTGCGCCGGAGTCTGGTTCGTCGTTCCGCGCGGCGGCGCCGATCTTCTGCGCCGCGTCGCCGTCCGCATCGGGTGACGCGTGGCCGGCTTCGTGCTGTTTCTGATCTTCCTGCGCTTCCTGCCCGTTCGTTTGCGCTCCAGTTGGCGCAGACGTCATATCGTGACCAATGCCGTCGCTCGCCGCGTCGCTGGCAGGCGTGTCGGCATCGCTGCTCGCAGCGGACGCGAGTGTCGCATCTTCGGCCGCGTCCGCGCTTTGCGGCGCTTGCGGTATCTGATCCATCACTTCGGTCATCGACGCATGTTCGCCCGCGATACGATCGCCCGCTGCATGCGCGTCGACTCCATTCGCGTCGCGTTCAGCCGGCGCAGCAGCAGCCGCACTCAAACCTGCGTCGCTATCGCCATGCTGCCGGGCTTCGACCTCGAGCGCTGCGCCTGCATTCGCGTCCAATCCGGCATCGCTGCCCTCGGCACCGCCTTGCATCGCTTCATGCGATTGCGCTTCGCCTCGCGTTACACCCGGTTCGCCCGCGTTCGCACCGGCCGGCGCGGCGTTGCCCGATGCAGAGTCCTCCGACGTCTGCGCCGCGTCGCCCTCCGTGAACTCGATCGAATGCTGCGCGAGCAGATCGACGTTCGCTTGCGCCGACGGATCGTCGAGCGGCGGCAGTTCGTCGAGCGCTTTCAACCCGAGGTCGTCGAGAAACTGGCGCGTGGTCGCGTACAGCGCCGGACGTCCCGGCACGTCGCGATGACCGATCACCTCGATCCAGCCGCGATCTTCGAGCTGCTTGACGACCTGCGTATTCACCGTGACGCCGCGAATTTCTTCGATATCGCCGCGCGTGACCGGCTGCCGGTAAGCGATGATCGCCAACGTCTCGAGCACCGCTCGCGAATACTTCGGCGGCTTTTCCGGATGCAGACGATCGAGATACGTGCGCATTGCCGGTTTGCTCTGAAAACGCCAGCCCGTTGCGAGCACGACCAGTTCGACGCCGCGCCCCGACCAGTCCTGCTTCAGGTCTTCCAGCAGCGTGCGAATCGTGTCTGCCGACACGTTGTCGGCAAAAAGCTTACGCAACTCACCGAGCTTTAATGGCTCCTGCGCGCAGATCAATGCAGTCTCGAGGACGATCTTCGCCTCTTGGGTATTCATGCAGCTAGGTCAGACCCTGTGGTCAAAAGAACCGGATCAAACAGACGACAAGCAGACGATATGGAACAGAAGACGCGCTCGCCCGATTTTGATCGGTCATATTGATGGGAGCACGCACCGGGGGGAGGCAAAACAGGCATTCAGGCCATTCCCAGCCGGACGACGGAGCAGCGATATTCCGGAAAGGAATCGCGTGACTGGCTGCCATATTACGCAAAAAGATTCGGTGCGTAAAGCGACGGGGGCACGACCGCAAAACACCGGCGGACGGCGCGCTCGCCCGCTCGGGGCAAGACGCGCGCCCTTACCCCGGGCACCGTGCGTCGAGAAACCGTCGCAGGCGCGCGACGCCCTCATCGAGCCGCGCCGTATCAGACGCATAACACCAGCGCACGAAGCCCTCCCCTTCCGGCCCGAACGCGCTGCCCGGCGCGAGGCCAAGACGCGCATCGCGCACGAGCGCCTTGCACAATTCAAGACTGCCGGAAGTGCCTCGCACGGCCCCCGGCAGCGTGAAGAACAGATACATCGCACCCGCCGGCGCCTTCACGTCGACACCTGGCAGCGTCGACAGCGCCTGCACCAGATGGTCGCGCGACGTCTTCATTTCACTGACCAGCCGCTGCGCAAACGCCTCACCCTGCTGAACGGCCACGAGCCCGGCCTGCTGGACGAAGGCGGGCGCACACGACGTGTTGTATTCGACGAGCTTGCCGAGGTCGTCCATTAGCAAGGCGGGCGCGACGATCCAGCCGAGCCGCCAGCCCGTCATGAGCCACGCCTTCGAGAACGAGTTGACGCAGATCACGCGTTCGTCGCGCGCCGCAAGATCGAGGAACGACGGCGCGACGCGGCGCGCGTCGCCGGTCGCGCCGGCATGGCCCGCGTCCGCCCCGCCTGCCCCGTGCGCCTCGTCCACGTAGTAAAGGCGCTCGTAGACTTCATCGGCGATGATCCAGATGCCGTGGCGGCGGCAATGGTCGAGCACCGCGCGCTGCTCGTCGCGCGTCATCACCCAGCCGGTCGGGTTATTTGGCGAATTCACCATGAGCAGCTTCGTGCCGGGCGTCAACGCGGCGAGCAGCCGCTCGAGGTCGAGCGCCCAGCCGCGCGGACCGTAGTCGAGCGCCACCGTTTCGACATGCGCGCCGAGAATTTTCGGTATTTCGACGAGATTCGGCCACAACGGCGTGACCTCGACGACGCGATCGCCCGCGCCGACGACAAGCTGCGCCGCCAGCATCAGGGCGTTGACGCCGGCGCTCGTCACCGCGACGTTGTCGATCCCGGTTGCCCCATGCAATCCGCTCACGTAGCCGGCAAGCGCCGCGCGCAGCGGCGCGATGCCGAGATTGTGCGTGTAGAACGTCGCGCCGGCGGCAAGCGCCTCGCTAGCTGCATCGCGAATAAACGCCGGCGTCACGCGGTCGGATTCGCCGAACCAGAAAGGCAAAACGTCGGCGAGCCCGAGACCCGCATTCGCGACCTCGCGAATCTGCGATGGCCGCAGCGCGCGCACCGCAGCGCGCGCATTGGGGAAAGAGGCGGGGGATGCGTGCGCGCCCATGTCCGCTTTTGTTTCCGCTTTTGCGTCCGATTCGCTCATCGAAGTATCCGGGGAACTGAAAAGCCGACAGTTTATCTTCACGTCCATTTCTGTCGGGCAATCCATTCCGGCATGGTGAACCCGGTGCCCCCCACGGCGGCCTGACGATCACCTCACGCGCATTGCCAGGCACGCGGCAACGGCAGATCCGTCGACCGGGCTGCCCGGGTGGCCGCCATGGCAACCGGCGTCGAACGCCCGACGCTGCGCGTTCAACGCAAGTCCTCGCTGCGCGGCGGGACCTGCGTGATCAATCCCCACACTGCCTCGGCGGCCGGCGACAGCGACCGGTCGCGGCGCCGCACGAGCTCGACGGTGCGCTCCGCGCGTGGCACGAGCGGCAGCGCGACGAGCTTCGCGTCGGCCGGCAGCGGCAGCGCGAGCCATGGCAGCACGCTGATGCCGATACCGGCCTCGACGAGCCCATAAACCGTGGCCGGATGGCCGAGCTCCTGAACGACCGACGCGTGCACGCCCTGCTGGGTCATCGCCGCGTCGATGATCGGCCGACTGCCCGACGCGTAATCGAGCATCACGAGACGCTCTCCGTCGAGCGCCTTCCATTCGACCTGCTCAAGCTGCGCGAGCCGATGATCGGCGCGCGACACGACGCAGAACGAGTCGATCATCAGGGTCTCCGTCGATAGGTCGTCGGCCGCGATCGGCCCAACGACGACGCCGAAATCGACCTCGCCCGACTTCACCTTGCGCACGACATCGGTTTGCACGTCGTCGCGCAAACCGAGCGCGATATACGGAAACTGCCGGCTGCACGCGGCGATGACCTGCGGCATGAGCCGGCACGCGATCGTCGGGCTCGCCGCCACCACCACGCGCCCGCGCCGCTGCTCGCCGATCTCGCGAATCTCGCGCAGTGCGTCGTCGAGGTCGGTCAGAAGGCGCGACACGCTTGCGACCAGATTGCTGCCGGCGTCCGTCAACTGCACTTCGCGGGTCGTCCGGTCGATCAGCTTGAGGCCTAGCTCCGCCTCGAGTTCGCGCACGCAGCGGCTGACCGCGGATTGCGTCAGACCGATTTCGTCGCCGGCGCGGCTAAAGCTCTGCCGTCGCGCGACCTCGATGAAGACGCGCAGTTGCCGCAGCGTCACATTCATTTAGCGACCTCATCAATATCCTCGTTTGATGCGAATTGTATGCGGGAATCCTCATCGACCCGGCGCTGGCGCGCGATGTTGCCGCCCTCATTTCGCTGCGGCGCAGCAATAATGCGCAAACGCACGGGCGGTGAGCCTTGCTGCACAAGATTGGTGATTGTCCCGATTTGCGTGTCGGGTTTTTTGGATTCTCATACGGGCCTGGCTACTGCCCGTCTTGGCTTGATGCGACGGGACTTTCGGGCGGTTCGGCTACCGATTGGCACACTTCATGCGTTGAATTCGCGCAAGGGTCGGCGCCGAATGAGGTTCATAAACACCCGCCGCGGCAAGCCCGACCCCGCCTGGCATCCGGCTCGCGAGAATCCCGTACTCGACTCATACGGCTTCACGCTCAACCGGGTGCATCGAGAGTGCGCGGCGCGGGGCAGCGCACCGGAGTTAGCTTCGCTGAGGTGAAACATGATGCTGTTCGACGATTTGAAAGACAACGAGTGGTCTCTGGTCGAGGCGTTGTTCTGTGCGGAGCCGGCGCGGAGCGAACGTCGCGGTCGGCCACGCGTGGAAGCGCGGGCCGTGGTCAACGCGGTGCTGTGGGTTCTGTCGACGGGCGAAGGCTGGTCCAAGCTGCCCGGGCGCTATCCGTCACCGCCGACCTGCCGTCGCCGTTTCGACGAGTGGCAGGCCGACGGCACTCTCGCCGAAATAGTCAAGCGGCTCGCGACGAGCGGCCGTCAGATTTCGTTGCGCGGACGCATCGGCGCAACCGCGGCCAAGCCGCCTGCACCGCCGAGCCGCGACCGCCTGCGCGGCGCGTTCTGGACGAATCCGGAATCGTGGCGCGCCCCGGTCAAAATGGCCTGAGCGCCAACCGACGCCCCAAACGCTGCCCGTCTATCCCCTCCGGGCATATTGCTTCGCTGCCATCGGGCGCCCTCGGGCGCCCGACGCGTTTCAAGCGGACCGTCCAAACGCCGCGACGGTCAGACAGCATATACGGCACCATGTCCGCGCCGATCCCGTGCCTGCCTCGCGCCTTTACCCCGCGCCCTTCTGTCGCGCCCTTATCTCGCGCCCGCAGCCGACGGTCTGCCTGCCGCGGATGAAACAACCATTTACCATTATTTACAGCGCGCTTTCTTCGTCAGGCATACCGTTGCGGTATGCAAACCAGTCGGAACCGACCGTCCTGACGGGAGCCTTCCATGCGACCAATGTCCCTGCTTTTATGCGGCATTGTCGTCTCAATCTTTGCTGCCACCGCGCTGGCCCAGCAACGGCCGCAACAAGGCTGGAGCTGGAAGCCGAACCAGCCGGCCACGCTCGAAGCTTGGCAACAGGCGCAAACACGCAATCACGATTTCACGCCGCCAACACCGCGTGGCGATCTGCGCGGAGATATTGCCAGCAACGTGCGCGCGCCGCGTCCGGTGCAGCCACGCGACGACGATGCATCGCGCCGCCACCCGCCGCCGCGCACGCGGCCGTAACGGTCATGGGCGGCTGCGCCGGCTTTGCCAGGCTTGTGCCAGGCTTGTGCCCGGCTTCCGGCGTTTGGCGTGTACAACGATGAATTCGGGAACCAGGCGCTGGGCGGCTAGTCTCATCTTTTGCCATAAGCACAGCGTGGCAGAAGTATCCGGTATGCCCGTATCCGCGCGATACGGGCTTTTTTTGCGCGCGGCGAACGCGACGTATCTGCAGCCGGCAAGGATCGGCACACCTTCCCTCCCGCCGCCCGATGCAGCACCGCCGACGCATGTCGCCGCTCGCGCGCCATGCGCTTACGAACGACCCTTGCCGTTCGCGCAACCCCAACATCAAAAGTATCAGCTGAAAAAAACGCCTGAAACGGTCACCCCGGGCCGGAGTAATCCGGCCGGTCGGCTTCGTCTAGAGGGCCGCCGCCCGCGGCTCGGTCGCCACGTAGCTGGAGGTGCGCCGCGCGTCCCAGTCGAGCGCTCGCTCATCGCGCGCAAGCCGCGCGAATTCGGCACGACCTCGCTCGGTCAGCACCGCAATATCGACCGGCGCATGAAAGCCCGGCGCCGGCGCCACAGTACGCTGGCGCACCGTATCCATCATGCCCAGCGAGCGTAGATATTCGAACACGCCCGGGCGCTTCGCCCATGGCACCTGGCGATATTGCACACGCCGCAATGCTTCGAGTACCGCTTCATTGGAATAAGTGGTCATCTCACTTCTTTCTTAAAGTGCAGCCATCGTATATGTCGCGCGACAGTGGCCTGCCAGACGGCTTACCGCGACGCCCACGAAGCCTGCCGTGCCGCGCGCCCTGCGGCCGTGACACCGGCCGCGATTTATTTCATTCCGGCCCCCGTTGACCGGCATGATAACGTTCGCTGCGCGATGAAAGAATGCGGCGATGCAGCGTTTGTTTCGCTGCGATACCGAACGCGCAAATCTCGAGAACAGATGTTCCAGAACGATACGTTACCCCAATCAAATTGATTCTATTCATTTTATTGGTGCTTTTTTTCGCAGCTTTTCTGCTGATACGGCGCGCGCGCCTCGCTGTCGCCTTGACGGCACTCGCCGTGTTCTGGCTCATCGCCGCGGGGTGGCTCACCGCGCCGCTGCTGGCCAGTGCGCAAACCGTCGTCGCCAGCGGCAAAGATCTACCGCCCTCTGCATTTGCTGCCCGCACCGCGATCGTCGTGCTCGGCGGCGGCACCGAATATGCGAAGAACGGTACGCTGATTCCGAAGCGCGATGCGACTGTCCGCATCGCCGTCAGCGCCGACCTCTACGCGCGCTGCAAGCGTACGGCTACCGTATGCGACGTGATCGTAAGCGGCGGCAATCCGCAACATCACGATGCAGCCGAAGCCGACACCTATCTGCCGTGGTTACTGCGCGAGCATGTTCCGCGCGAGGACATCATTCTCGAGAACCGCAGCCTCACCACGTATCAGAATGCGCGCAACGTCGCTGCTATTTTGCCGCACGGATATTACGAATCTTTGATCCTCGTGACGTCTGCGTACCAGATGCCCCGCGCGTTGCTCGATTTCCGCCGCTTCGGCATGACGCCGCTGCCCGTGGTGTCGGACACACGGCACGCGCGGCGCGGCGTGTTGCCGCGTTACGAAAACCTGATCGGCGCCGAGATTGCGCTGCATGAGTTGATCGGGCTCGCACAGTTCTATGTTTATCGCGCGACCGGCTGGTTTTGATGCACGTCGAATGCTCATGTCGAGTTATCGTGCGCTGAGCAATTGCCTCGCTCTCCGATAGCGTCGCGCATCTGCACGACGCACGGCGCGCTAAAGACAACGCATTATTTAGCGATCCGATACATCAGCGAATCGCAGCTTCCGTGAAACGCCCTCATGTTGCCAAAGCGTCGTCAATCGCAGAATGGTGCTTGTTTCGCAGCGTTGCGAGGGGACGCGATGCACGCGCGAATCGCTCATTTTTACCTCCACCGGCGCGCCCACACCCGGCGCGGCACGAAACATGCGGGCCGGCAGGCCGTATGGGCGGGGCGTTTGCCGCCATGCGGCGTGTACGTTACCAAATGTAACGGTCTGTGAAATCTGTTACTTCGCCACCGCTGGACCGGACATTGCTGGATAGAATGCATTGTCTTTCCCCTTGGACAGGCCATACTTGGGTCAATAACCACTCTCCGGAGGTAGCGATGAAGAAAGTGTCCCTCGCAGTCCTGGTTTCCCTTTCGGCATTGACGGGCGCCGCGTACGCCCAGCAGGACGGTAGCGGCATCACGATGAGCACCGATCCGCAAAAAGCCGCTGAAATCGAGCAACATGCACAGGACGTGCAGGCCCGTCAGCAGCAGATGGAAAGCATGCCGGCGCAGCACCATCAGAAGGGAAAGACGCATCACAAGAAGCCGAAAATGGATTCTCAATAAGCGGTATGCGCATCGCGGCATAAAGCGCGCCCGCCGCCATGGCCGCTTCGCCGCTGTCTTACGCGGCCGTTGGGCGCCATAGATCGCGCGTCCGCAATCACGCGTTATGCGTAATGAAGAAAAAGGCCAAAGCCGTGGACCGCGGCTTTGGCCTTTCTCGTTTTGACCGTCAGATTGCGTGACGCGTTGTGGTGTATTGCCACGCTCATTTGCCCATGCCTTGCAGCGTAGCGGCAATGCAGCCGTATGCTAAAGTCGCGCACCGAATCCGATACAACGGATAGACGATTCAACCACGCGCACCGAGGTGCGGAGGAAAGCATGAGCAACATCCAGCTGGACATCGAATGGACTGAAGCCGCATCGCGCAAGATCGAAAAACTGATGCCGCGCGGCAGTCAGGACGCGTATCTTGCCTTGCCGCCAGTCGAATGCCTGCCGATGGAAGGCGACGTGCTGTTCCTCGGCCCGCAAGGCAAGCAGCAACCGTTCATCGTGGCCGAGCGTCAGTATCACCACGAGGGCGACGCGGACTGGACGATCATTCTGATTCTCGACGTGCCGCAGGCGGCGCACTGATCGCCACGCAGCGAATGCGATGCGAGTGCGATCGCCGCATCCGTCACCTGATTTTCTTGAGCACGCGGATTTCCGCATGCTCGACCCAGTCGGCAATCGCCTTCCGGTACGCCGCGATATGCGCGGACTGCGCGTGCGCGGCGAGCGCTTCCTCGCTTTCCCAACGCTCATAGAAAACAAAGCGACGCGGCTCGCGCAGATCGCGATGCAGGTCGTATTGCAATGCCCCCGCCTCGGCACGCGACGGCGCAACGATGCGTTCGAGCGCCTCGCGCAACTGCTCTTCAAAGCCCGCTTTCGCAACCGAGATTGCCACCACTGCGATTTCACTCATTGCCGACCTCCGTGTTTCGTGCAAAATCGAAGAGCATACCCGCGAAGCCGAAATCTCGCCGGCCACGCTCGACCTGCGAACGCGAACTTCGTCCGGATGGACGTCGATTGTTCCCGGGGTCTGTGATAACCCGAACATTCGCGTAGCTTTCGAACTGCTAGACTGCTTCGGGCAAGCTTGCGGGAAGCCTCACCTGGCCGTACACGTGGCTGCACATGGGGCCACACAAGGCTGGTGCGCCCGCACGCCGACCGGCGCGATGCAACTGCCGCCGCCGAAGCTCGAGTCCCGTGCCGAAAGATTTCCGGCATCCAGATTTCACCACGCGCCGCACGCTGCATAGGACATTCTGACGCCATGCCAAACGTCGACGATACGACGCTCACTGGCCTGTTGCAGCACATGGTGCTGGAAGAGACCGGCTGGGCCGCGCCATGGCGCACGATCACCTTGCGCAGCGTGTTCCAGCCCGTCGTATCGATCACCCACCAGCGCGTGGTCGGGTATGAAGCACTGCTGCGCGCGTTCGATCCCATCGGTCATCCGATCTCACCCGCCGTGCTTTTCTCCGGCACCCGCTCCACATCGGACGCGCGTGCGCTCGACCGGCTCGCACGATGTCTGCATGTCGCGAACTTCATGGAACAGCATATCGACAATGGCTGGCTCTTTCTGAACACGCGCCCGCAAGTGTTCGAAACGGGCTGGCCGCAACGTCCGTTCATCGACGAACTGTCGCAGCATTTCGGACTGCCGCAGGAACGCATCGTGATCGAAGTGCTCGAGCAACCGGCCGACGACGAGTCCGCCGTCGCCAGCATGCTGGCTGCTTCGCAACCGCGCGACTTCCTGATCGCTATCGACGATTTCGGCACGGGCTTTTCGAACTTCGATCGCGTGTGGCGCTTCCGCCCCGACATCGTGAAGCTCGATCGCTCGCTCGTCGCGCGTGCCGGGCGGCGCGAAAGCGACAACGCGCTCATCAATCATCTGATCACGATGCTGCATCAATCGGGCACGATGGTGCTCGCCGAAGGCGTCGAAACCGAAGACGAACTGATGACGCTGATGCAGGCCGACGTCGATTTCGTGCAGGGCTTCTGGTTCGGCCAACCGAAGCCGCTGATCGAGGCCGCCAACGCGCGCATACCCGAACTGGTCGATCAGATGTGGCAACGGTTTAACGAATACGAGCGCACGCACACGCGTTATCAGCGCCCGGAATTCGAAGGCTTCACCGAAGCCGTGCTGAACGGCGCACAGATCTTTGCGGCGACCGGCGACCTGTGCCTCGCCGCACAGCCGGTGTTCAGGATTGCCGATGCGCGCCGCGTGTTCGTGCTCAACGAGCACGGCGAGCAGACGCAGCCCTCGATCGCCGCGGCCGATGCGCCACCGCCCTCGCCGCGACTTGCACCGCTCTTTCCCGACACGCGCAACAACTGGTCGCGGCGCGCGTATTTCAAACATGCGCTGGCCGCGCCCGGACGCGTTGCGATGATGGGGCCGCACTGTTCGCTTACCGATGGCGAAGACTGCTATACCGCTGCTGTAGCCGTACCGCGCGACGGCGAACTCCATGTGTTCTGCGTCGATTTTCTGCCGCACTGACGCACGACGCCGGTTCTCTCATTCGAGTGTTGGCCGCTCGCTGCGCCGCTTCGCGTCGATCATTCGTCGCTGATTCTGCGCCGTCCCGATTTGACATCGCCACGGCGCGATTTGCTCTCGAGCCGGCGCTGTTGCGACGCGCGTGTCGGACGCGTGGCGACACGCGCCTTACGGTTCACGCTGACGCTTGCAATCAATTCGTCGAGCCGCGCGAGCGCCGCGGCGCGGTTCATTTCCTGCGTGCGGTACTCCTGCGCCTTGATGACGACCACGCCGTCGCGCGTAATCCGGTTATCGGACAGCGCGAGCAGGCGCATCTTCAGCACCTCGGGCAAAGACGAAGCGCGCACGTCGAAGCGCAGATGAATCGCGCTCGACACCTTGTTGACGTTCTGGCCGCCCGCACCTTGCGCGCGCACCGCCGTCAACTCGATCTCACCGGGCGGAATGTCGTAACGATAGGTCATGATCGGCCACAGCATAGCAAACACATCCGGTGCGCTGAAACCTGGCCGAACGGACGAGGTCAGAACGCAGACGAAATCAGTTAGACTCGCCTGCAGTTTTTGCCACGCTTCATCCCAACATTCACTACGCAAGCGGCCCGGTCAATTCGATGCGCTATTCGGTCGAGATCAAGAAATTTCTATACAGCCAGTATTTTTACGGCGGCCTGCGCATCGCGGTCGGTGTGTCTTTGCCGGCGGTGTTGTGTTTGACGGTATTTCACGATCGCGAGCTCGGCTTCACGATCGCGACCGGCGCGCTCGGCGCATGTGCGGTCGATATGCCCGGCCCGCTCAAGTACAAGCACAACGAAATGCTCGCGTGCAGCGTCATCGGCTTTCTGTCGGCGCTCGCAACGGGCCTCGCCACCGTCAACGCGCTCGCGCTGTGGTGCACCGTCGTGCCGCTCACGTTCGTGCTGTCGCTGATCGTCGTGTACGGCAACCGCTGGCCGCAGATCAGCTTCGCCACGCTGTTCATGATGACGATGACGCTCGAAGAGCACTTCACGCCGCTGCAGGCGCTCATCAATGCATCGTGGATCCTGCTCGGCGGCCTCTGGTACACCTACTGGTCGACGCTCGTGAGCCGCTGGATGGTGCACCGGATCGAGCAGCAGGCGCTGGCCGAAAGCGTGTTCGCATGCGCGGACTATCTGCTCGCGCGCGCCGACTTCTACGATCTCGACAACGACGTCGACGAGTGCTACCGCAATCTCGTCGCCAAGCAGATCGCGGCGGTCGAGCGCCAGGATGCCGCGCGCGACATCGTGCTGCGCAACCTGGCGAAATTAAAAAGCGGCCATCTCGAACCGGCGCGCGTCACGCTCTTCAACCTGTTCATCAATACGGTCGATCTGCATGAACTCTTTGTCGGTGCGCATACCGACTACCCGCTTGTGCGCACGACCTTCGGTGGCTCGGACGTGCTCGTTTTCTACCGCGATCTGATTCGCAAGGCGGCGGCCGATCTCGAGGATATCGGCCTCGCCGTACTGCAGGACCGCCCGCCGCGCGGGCGCATCAATATGAAAGCGGAACTGCGTGCGATCGAATTCGAGCTCGATCAATTGCGCAAGCACGGCCTGCCGGCCAAAAACCCGGAAGCCTATGCGGCGGTGTCCGCCTCGTTCAGACGCCTGTGGAGCGCGACGCGGCTCATCGACAGGATGCGTCGCAGTCTTGCGAACGAAACGTCGACGACCGAAACCGAACTCAGAATCGACCAGGCGCTCGCCCGATTCGTCTCAAGCCGGCGCGTGCCCTTTCGGCAGATCTTCTCGAACCTGACGATGGCATCGCCGAGCTTTCGCCACGCGCTGCGCGTGACGATCGCCGTCGCGATCGGCTTCTGGCTCGGGCGGCTACTGCCGCTCACCAACGCATACTGGATCGTGATGACGGTCATCATCATCCTCAAGCCCGGCTATTCGCTGACCAAGCAGCGCAACGGGCAGCGTATCGTCGGAACGGCGATCGGCTGCGCGGCGAGTATCGCGCTGATGATGTTCGTGAAGGAGCCGCATATCTTGCTCGTCGCGATGTTCGCATCGATGGTGATGAGCTACAGCCTGCTGCTTTTCAACTATGCGGCGAGTGTCGTGTTTACGTCTTCTTACGTGCTGCTGATGTTCCATCTGCTCGCACCGGGCAGCATGCGAATCATCGGCGAGCGGGCGATCGACACCGTCGTCGGCTGCGCGATCGCCATCGCTGCGAGCCATCTGTTCCCATACTGGGAATACCGGCTGATGGGCAAGCTCGTCAACAGCATGATCGCGGCGACGCGCCAGTATCTCGAGGCGAGTTGGTGGTGGAGCGGCAAGCCCGCGCTCGCAGTCGCGCCGGCCGCGGTAACCGAAGCCGGTGCGCGCGCGCCGGGCGCCGCTGTCGCGCGTCAGGACGCTCGCGTCGAGGTCGCCGTCGGCGGCGCGGCGCGGTCGGCCAGCGGCAGCGACCCGCACACCGCATTGGACACGAGCCGTGTCGAACCGCAGAACCGGATCGACCGGAAGGACGAGCTGACCGCGACACTCGCGGCCGCGACCGCCAATGCCATTCCCGCGGACGACGCGCCACCGCCCGTTCCCGCGTCAGCGCCGGGTTCACCCCCGGCGTCCGCTTCGAACGCGCGCGGCGCAGCGCCTGCATCGGGCGCCTCCGCCGCGGCCAGCGCGCTCGATCGCGACTATCGCTACCGTCTTGCGCGCAAGAACGTGCACGTCGCCTTCGCCAACCTCGGCCAGGCATTCCAGCGCATGATGCTCGAGCCGAAGTCCGCGCAGAAGTTCGTGCCCGAGTTAAACAACCTACTCGTACGCAGCCATGTGCTGGCGTCGGAAATCTCGGCCGCGGCGCCGCTGTTGCGCACCATCATCCAGGTCGACCGGAAGTCTCAGCAGCCGCTGCAGCGGGCGTTGAGCGTCGTGCGGGAAAATCTCGAACAGGCGGAAGCAGGCAACGCGCCGCCCACCAATCAGACCGACGTCGTCAGGCAGTTGACGCGCGAACTCGACTCGATGGTGATCGAAGCGGAAAAGGCGCCCGACAGTGCGGGCAAGGCCGAAGCGGTCAGTGAACTGAAACTGCTCGCGCACCAGTGCAAGCAGATGCTCGCGGCATCGTTTCTGATCCGCAAGGATGCGAGCGTGATCCGCCTGCCGGAGAATTGATTCGAAACCTGCTTACGCGCAGCTCGATCGGGAGTCATGCTGCGTCACTGCGCCGCACTGCCCGAAGCTGCCGTTGTGGCGGAAGCGCCCGCTTCGGCCGTACTCGAGGCAGCACTCGATGTCGCATCGGGTGGGTTCTCGCGCTCGAACTCACGCTTCTCGGTGATCGCGTTGTACAGCACGGTCGCGATCACCAGTCCCACCACGACTACGATCAGCACGGCAACACGGGTGGTCGGGTTTTTCTTGCGCGGTTCGTTCATCTCATGCCCTGCGTGCGGTTGATCGACAAAGCGGGCATTCTACGCCGCCGCGCCTTGCGGGTGCCTTGCAGTACGGGCGCGAATTCAGCCGATCACATGCAGCCAACCGCACGCAGCCAGCCGCATGAAGCCAACCGCATGCGCCAGGCGCCGACATCGGCACCGCGCTTCAGGCAGCCCTTGAACGCGGCATCAACCATTGGACGCCGTAACCTGCGGCCTCACCGGCAACGCCGTCGAATACTTGATCTGCTCCATCGCAAAACTCGAACTCACGTCATAGAGCGGCACCGATCGGATCAGTTGCTTGTACACGCGGTCGTAGTCGTCGATATCGGAGACGACCACACGCAGCAGATAGTCGGTTTCGCCGCTCATGCGGTACACCTCGACCACTTCAGGAATATCCCTCACCGAACGCGTGAACGTCTGCGCCCATTCCTCGGTGTGCTGATTCGTGCGCACCGCGACGAATACCGTCGTCCCGACACCGAGCTTGCGCGGATCGCACAGCGCGACCTGCGCGCGAATCACGCCCGCTTCCTTGAGCCGCTGCACGCGCTTCCAGCACGGCGTCTGCGACAGGTTTACGCGCTGCGCCAGTTCGGCGATCGGCATGGTCGCGTCCTCCTGCAGCAACTCGAGCAGTTTTCTATCAATGATATCCATGGGTTGGGGCTGGTTTTAATTTTGGCTTACAGATAGAAAAATCTTCTACCCGGTGACGATCTGAGGAAATTATATGAAAACTCTTTCTCCGCGCAAACCGGTATAAATGTGGCTGTCCGATCACATCAAAACCAGCAGTCACCGGAGTCTCCGATGAGCCACTCGAACCAGCCGCTCAACGTCGATCGTCATGGCAAGCAGGCCGCGCGTCACAGCGCCGCGGCGACCCGATTGGCGCTGCCCGGCGACACCGCCGCGCGCCCCGCGAACGCCATCGAAAGGCTGCGCGCGGCGCTCGATGCCGCACTCGATCTGTGTCGCGACACAGCCGACCTCGCGCGCGATGCCCGCTTCGCACGCGCGGTGCGCACCGCGCTCGTCGAAGCCGCCGCCGATCCGCATCTGCTAACGCCCGCGCAACGCGAAGGCGCGGCGGAAAAGTATCAACGCCATCTGCTTGCCGCAGACCCGCTCGGCCGCTACGCGATTGCCTCTCTGGTGTGGATGCCGGGTCAGACGAGCCCCGTGCATGCGCACCACACGTGGTGCGGCTACGTCGTGCTCGATGGCACGCTCAGCGAAGCACTCTATGACTGGAACGAAGAAGAAGATTACGCCATACCGGTTCGCACGCAGGCGCGCGACCGCGGCGCCGTCTCGTACGCGCGCGCGGGACGCAGCGCTATCCATCGGCTCGGCAACGCGAGCGGCGCGCCCGCGATCTCCGTGCATGTATATGGCGTGCCCGAAGCCGAGTTCGCGACTCGGGTGAATGACGTGGTCCGCTCTGTGGCGCACACGCCAGAAAGCATGCAGCCTGCCATGCGTGCCTGAGCTTTTTTAACTCTTCCCTGATTCGCCCGCCGTCGGAATCTGCGGCGGCACCGATGCGGTCTGTCCCGTCGAGGGCGGCGCCGGACGCGGCTCGTGCGATACGTCGCGCGCCGGCGCAGCGGCCAACGCCGCACTGGCCTGGCCCGCGCCCGTTGCAGCGAATGCCGGCATCATGTCGGCAACGCTTGCCGCATTCGCTCGCGACGCGCGCGGCGCCGGCCCGCCATCGGTCTCGTGCGCCGCACGCAGCGCTTCATGATCGGCCTCGTCGACGGCAGCGTCGCGCCGCGACGTCGCAGCGTTATCGAAGAACGGCTCGCCCTGCTGATCCTGGGCACCGGTGAAAATACGCATCTGCGGAACCGGAATCTCGATACCCGCCTGATCCATCATGCGCTTGAGCCGCAGGTTGAACGCGCGCGCGACGCTCCATTGCTGCAGCGGCCGCGTCTTGATCTGTCCTTTGACGACCATCCAGTTCGGATCGAACCGGTCGAGCCCCCACACTTCGACCGGCCCGAGCATCTCGCGCCGATAGCGGAAGTCGGCCATCAGGTCGGCACCGACCGCGCGGATCAACTGCGTCACCTCATCGACGTCGGCCGAAAACGGCACGCGCACTTCGAACACCGCATACGCAAAGTCGCGCGAGAGATTTTTCACGATCTTGATCTGCGAAAACGGAATCGCGTGAATCGCGCCCTGCCCGTCACGCAGCCGCACGGTGCGGATCGACAGGTACTCGACCGTGCCCGCATGCCCGCCGTCGACGTCGATCCAGTCGCCGACCGAAATCGTGTCCTCGAGGATGATGAAAAGCCCCGTAATCAGATCCGCGACCAGCGACTGCGCGCCGAAGCCGATCGCGAGACCGATCACACCTGCACCGGCAAGCAGCGGCGTCACGTTGATGCCGAGATTGGCCGCGGTGACGATGCCGGCAACCGTCAGGATCAGCACGAACAGCACGTTGCGCAACAGCGGCAGCATCGTGCGCGCGCGCATGCTCGGGTTGTGCGACTTGTTGCGCGGATTGGCCGGATTGAGCGCTTCGAGAATCGCGGTGTCGACGAGAATCCACACGAGCCACGACAGGAACAGCGTGGCGACGATCGCCGTCATTGCATGGGCGATGCCGCGCGCGGTCACGCTTTCCTCGATGACGCGCGCGAGCGAGATATCCCACAGCCGCGCCGCGAGTTCGAAGTACGCAAGCCATATGACCAGCATCAGCAGCGTGCCCGCGAAACGCGTGAGCCGCGTCACATACGGCGAACGCCGGCGCCGGCGCGCGCTTTGCGGCCGCGTGATACGGATGACGATGGCCGACAGGAAAAACGCGAGCACGAGCAGCAGCGCCGTGATCACCGATATCTGCAACACGTTCTCGCCGCTGCCCATACCGCCGATCGTCGCGACCACCGACGCGATCGCAAGCACGAGCATCGGCAGATGCCATAGCGAACCGAGCACGTCGAATGCATCGGTCGCGACCTTGTGGCCATGCCGTTGCTCGTATGAGCGGTTGCAGATCAGGTGCGCGACGGGCCGGCGAAACGCGAGCGCGAAGTACGCGGTCAACGCGGCCGCCGTCATGTTCGACACGGTTGAGATCAATGCGGCGAGATTGGTGCCAAGCTGATGCGCAACCTCGTAGTTCGTGGCCGCATCGCCGAGCGCGCTGCAGATACCGATCGCAAACAGCATCCGGCGTGCATGTTCGATCAGCAACTGCACGGCCGCGCGCCGATGTCCCGAGCCGAACAGCGAAAACATGATCAGGCAGATCGCCGAAAACACGGCGCCCGCGACGATCGCATAGGCGATCACCATCGCCAGCGTGCGGCCCAGCGCATCGGGCATCGAGCGCGCGAACATCAACGCGGCGACGAACGCCACGATCCACGGACCGACACGGCGCAATGCGAAGATCAGCAGTTCGCGCGTCGTCGGATTCGGGTTGAGCCTGACGACGATGCCATAGCGCGCATGCAGCTTGCGCTGCACGTAGATCAGCGCGGCCGCGCATGCGCCCCAACCCGCGAGCATCGCGAACATGTCGAGCAGAATGCGGCCGAATTTTTCGCGGCCCTGGCTCGACACGATGGTGTAGAGCTCGTTGCCCGCCGCATTCAGACGTCCGGACCAGTAGCTGATCGGCGTACGCCCGCGATTGACGTCCGCCTCGACCGAGGCGATACCCGAAGCGATGGCGCCGAGCAGACCCGGGCCAGGCTGCGCAGGCGCGACCGGCCCGACCGTTTGCGTCGCCTCGCGCAGTTTCTTCAGTTGTGCGACGAGTGCGGTGCGCTGACGATCGTTGTCGAGCGTCGTGATGACGCTGTCGAGCGAATGATTGAGCTCGGCCTGGCTCGCGGGCGACGGCGCGGATGCGGCTGTGGCAGCCGACGCCGCGGACGCGGGCGCCGCGGTTGCGCTATTGATGAGGCTTTGCAGCGCGGGCAGCACAGGACCGCCTGCTGCATGCGCGGCACGCGGCATCAGCAGCAGACAGGCAAGCGCACAGCAGAACGAAAAGATCGCAAACGCGGAAACGGCGCGAGACAATGCAGAGTGCGCCGAACGGCCGCCGGCATTCGGCGCAGCTCGACATTCGCGTCGCGGCGGACATGACTTCATGACGGTCGGATGAGCTAAACGGCAGACGGCCAAGTTTAGCCGCAGTTGCACCCGGCAAGCCGCAAACGGGCACAAGGATGCGTAACGGAATGTTAGAACGCTTGCACGGATCCGCGATACGCGTTCTGCACTGCAGCATCTGCAGACAAATCGAAAAGTGAAAATGAAAAGTGAAAAGCGCCGCCAGTACGGGCCGCTAACAATGCGGCATCACCGTTCCAACGCTTTGGCACTGCACGTAGCGTTGGCACCAAAGAGGTTCTGGCGCTTCGGCATTTCACGCAACGCTATTTATCCATCTGCTTTTGCGCAGCGCTCGTATCGCCCGACGATGCCGCAGCGGAATTGCTGCCCGCGTTCTCGTTCGACCATTGCTGCAGTTTGCGCCCCGCGGTTTCGAGCCCCACGCCCGCGGTGCTCGCTGCTTTGGCGAGTGCCGCATTGGTTGCGCTTGCCGCATCATGCAGATTGGCTTGCGCAGTCGACGCAAGCTGGCTCGGGTCGATTTTGATGGTTGCAGCCGGATTCGATGCGTCGGACGCCGCCGTGGCGACGTTCCCCTGCAGCGCCGCACGCGCCGCGTCGGTTTGCTGGCCGACATAGCTCGCCGCCTGATCGAGTTTCTGCCCCGCCTGCTGCGCGACGCTGTTCAGCGTGCTGTTGCCCGTCTGGCCAGCCGACGCGTCGTTTTTCTGGCATGCGGCAAGACCTGCGAGCAGCATGGCGGCGAATACGGTACAGCGAGCGAGCGGATATCGGGAGAACGGGATCATTGAGGAATGTGAGCCGCGACGAGCGGCTTCTGCATGCGAAAACGCTTCAATGATACGCCGTTGCGATCGACGTCCTCCTCCGCGAGCACGTGAAACCCCGCGCGTTCGAAGCTGCGCTTCGCGCTCGCGCTCGCATGGGCGGTCAGCACGGGCGTGCCCGCCGCGCGTGCCACCGCCTCGAAACGCGCGAGCAGCGTCCATGCGATGCCCTGCCCCGCGAACGCGGGCGCCGTGTAAAGCATCGATACATGGTCGGCCGGATGCAATTGCCCGAACGCCGCGATCGTATCGCTCGATACCGCGACGAGCGTCAGGCCCTGCGCAAGACGTGCGCCGAACACGTCGAGATCATCGGCCGATGCCGCCCACGCGGCGCGGCCCGCTTCATCGTAATGCGACGCCGCAAGCTGCATCACCGCGTCGCGAAACAGGTCGGCAAGCACGGGCGTGTCACCGGCTCGTAAAGTGCGCCATTCAATATGATTGATTGCCATTGCTTCACCATTCGCGTTTCTGTCGCGCCCGAGTCGAGTTCGATGGAGTAGACTCGTCAGCGACCAACGTGTTCCATCCTCAACGGAGGCATTCGATGGCGGCAAAAAACATCCTCTTTCTGACCGGCGACTTCGCCGAAGATTATGAAACGATGGTGCCCTTTCAGGCGCTTCGGGCAGTCGGCCATCGCGTCGATGCGGTGTGCCCCGGCAAACGCGCGGGCGAACGCGTGAAGACTGCGATTCACGACTTCGAAGGCGATCAGACTTACAGCGAGAAGCCGGGCCATCAGTTCACGTTGAATGCGACGTTCGACGAAATCGAACTCGCGAACTATGACGCACTGGCAATCGCCGGCGGGCGTGCACCCGAATACTTGCGGCTCAATTCGAAGGTGCTCGACGTCGTGCGCCATTTCGCGTCGAATGGCAAGCCGATCGCGGCGATCTGTCATGCGGCACAGCTGCTGGCCGCCGCCGACGTGATACGCGGCAAGCGCATTTCCGCGTATCCGGCCTGTGCGCCCGAGGTCGCGCTGGCCGGCGGCGAATATGCCGATATCGCGATCGATGCCGCGCATACCGATGGTCAGTTCGTTACCGCGCCCGCATGGCCCGCACATCCGGAATGGCTGCGCCAGTTTCTCGTCGTGCTCGGCACACGCATCGAACTCTGAGCGTTGTGCGCAACGCGCCGCATAAGCATGCGGTGCGAGTGCGGAATCAAGTGCGGAATCAAGCGCGGAACCAAGCGCGGAACCAAGCGCGGCATCAAGCACAAGCCAATGTGCGGCAATTTCGCGCAACCGCGCGCGATTGAGAGTAATCCGATGGTCTGAAGGCAAAGGCATCTCTAGAGTCGGCGGCTGACTTTTGAGGGCCTCGTGATGGACCTGACCAACTGGATCATCATTCTCGCCATCGCATGGACTGCGGTGGCGTTTGTTTGCCTGCGGCCCCGCGCGGACTGGTCGATCGAAAATCTCGCGCGGCGCCGTGCCGGCACGCGCCTCATTGCGCAAGCGGTGCTGGCGGCGTGGAGCGCGGCGCTGATCGTCGTCCACGGTCTTGCGCTAGCGTGCGCGCATCGCGCCGGCGATGCAGCGCCGCTTGCATGGCTGATCTTTGCCGCGGCACTGTGCGCGTGCGGCTCCTACTGGCTGATCCGCGGTCTGAAGCTTCTCAGGACACGCCGCCTCTTCACCTCGTGCTGAGCGGCCAGATCGCAAAGCCGAGGTCTTGCGTCGCACCCGCCTCCTCGGTGGTTACCTCGTCTTCCTGCGGCAAACGCGAAGCGGAATCGGGCAGCGACAGATAAAACGTCGTGCCCACCCCCTCCATCGATTCGGCCCATACGCGCCCGCCGTGCCGCTCGACGACGCGGCGCACCATCGCAAGGCCAATGCCTTCGCCGCTGGCGATATCGCCGTGCAAGCGCTGAAACGCATTGAAAAGACGCGGCAGCGCGACCTCCGGAATACCGAGCCCGTTGTCCTTGACATAGAAAATGCGTAACGACTGGACGCCCGGCGGCGCCGGCGCGGTGCCGATCTCGACGATGCCGTCGCGCTCCGGATGCAGATAGTTGACCGCATTGCCGATCAGATTCGCGAACACCTGTTCGAGCGCGGTCGCATCGCCCCAGACGCGCGGCAGCGTATGCACGACGATGCGTGCGCGCCGCGCGCGAATCGATACCTGCATCGCGTCGATGACCCGCTGCACGATGTCGCGCACATCGACCTGCTGCCGCCGGTACTCGACGCGCCCCACGCGCGACAGCCGGAGCAGCGCATCGATGATGTGCGACGCGCGCAGCACCGCGGTCTGCAGAAAATGCAGCGCTTCGCTGATATCGCCATCGATGAGCTGCTCGATATGCTCGCGCTGCGCGTCCGGCAACGACGACTGACGCACCGTCTTGCGCAGGTCGTCGCAAGCGTGCAGCAATTCCTTCGAAAAGCCTTGCAGATTCACGAGCGGTGCTCGGAGATCGTGCGACACGCTATAAATGAACGTCTCGTTTTCCTGGGTCTGCTGGCGCAGCGTTTCATTCGTGCGCGCAAGCTCGCCCGCGCGCCGCGCGAGATCGAACTGGAAGCGCGCCTGCAGCCGTTCGGATTCGAGCAGACGCCGGCTCGTTTCATGGAGCGTGCGATCGAGGCGCGCAATCTCGTCGCTGCCGGTATCGAGCGGCGCAAGCGGCTCGTTGCTCGCGAGCCGGATCGCGTTATCGGACAGCAGATCGAGCCGGCCGCCTACGCCGCGAGCAAACAGCCAGCAAGCGGTCGCCACGAACGCGAGCGAGCCGAGCACGGCCGCGACGATCAGCACCTGCTGCCGGGCGCGCGCCGCGGCGGCCACGCTCGTGCGCAACGCATCGAGCCGCCGTTCTTCGGTTTGAAAGGCGGTGACCTGCAGGCGGAAACTGTCGACGGCATCGGCGTTCGCCAGATCGCGAAAGCGCTCTATCACATCGCGCCGCCTACCGGCGCGCATCAGGTCCTGCACACGGCTCGACCATTGACGGTATGCCTGCACCGACTGGCGCATCTGCACCGCGCGCTCCACCTGCGCCGGGTCGTTCGAAACGGTTTCGGCGAGCCGGTCGATGCGCCGGTCGATCTCGACCCACAGCGCGTCCGGCGTGCCGGCCTCGCGCGCGCCGGCGACCACCGCGCCGCGCAAGCGCAGCGAATCGAGCAGCACCGGTTCGAGAATCGCGGTGGTCTGGTGCAACACGTCCTCGCTGTGCAGACTCCAGCGCTCCGCTTCGCGTGTGTCCGCCTGCGCCTTGACGATGCCGGACAGCAACGCCAGCTCGATGACGGCCGGAATCGCGATCAGCAACAGCCCTTTGGTGGTCAGTCTCATTGAAGCGCAGGCAAGATTCGAAGGCGTCGCCGGGCGGCGCGCATGGGACGGACATTATGTCGTTGTTTGAGTGGCCTGACAAAAATCGCGCGATAGGGTCGTCAAATATGCGTAGTAATAAGACTGGAAGCTTGCGCCCTCGAATAGCGCATTCGTCCGCCCGATTTTTGGGCACGAGCACATGTATGGTGCCTCTCGCCCGGCCCATTCGGCGCATGCGTTACAGCGCTTTGACCGCACGAGCGCTCGCCACCCTTCCATTTCAGTGCGTATTTGCACCTCTGAGATGCGTCGATGAACCAGATTGGCCCATTTTTTGCATTCAATGGGCGCTTTTTGCGCAACGAAGATTTCAACGCCAGATGGAAAACCTCAAAACCGGCACCGACACGCTCTTTCTGCTCCTGGGTGCCGCGATGGTGCTCGCGATGCATGCGGGTTTCGCATTTCTCGAACTCGGCACCGTCCGAAAGAAAAACCAGGTCAACGCGCTCGTGAAGATTCTCGTCGACTTTGCAGTCTCGACGATCGCGTATTTCTTCATCGGCTATACGATCGCGTATGGCGTTCAGTTCTTCGATGGCGCACAGGTGCTCGCCGCGCATAACGGCTATGCGCTCGTGCGGTTCTTCTTCCTGCTGACGTTCGCGGCTGCGATTCCCGCGATCGTGTCGGGCGGCATCGCCGAGCGGTCGAAGTTCAATCCGCAACTGTTCGCGACCTTCGTGCTCGTCGGCTTCGTCTATCCGTTTTTCGAAGGCATCGTCTGGAATGGACGCTTCGGCATCCAGGACTGGCTCGGCGCCGCGTTCGGCGCGCCGTTTCATGACTTCGCGGGCTCGGTCGTCGTGCACGCGTTCGGCGGCTGGATCGCGTTGCCCGCCGTCATGCTGCTTGGCGCGCGGCACGGCCGCTACCATCGCGACGGGCGCATTGCCGCGCATCCGCCGTCGAATATTCCGTTTCTCGCACTCGGCGCCTGGGTGCTGGCGGTCGGCTGGTTCGGCTTTAACGTGATGAGCGCGCAAACCATCGACAAGATCAGCGGCCTCGTCGCGGTCAACTCGCTGATGGCGATGGTCGGCGGCACGCTGACCGCGTGGATCGCGGGCCGCAACGATCCGGGCTTCACCTACAACGGGCCGCTCGCGGGACTCGTCGCCGTCTGCGCGGGCTCCGACATCATGCATCCGCTCGGCGCGCTCGTGACCGGCGCGCTCGCCGGAGCGCTCTTCGTCTATATGTTTACCTGCGTGCAAAACCGCTGGCGCATCGACGACGTGCTCGGCGTGTGGCCGCTGCACGGCTTGTGCGGCGCATGGGGCGGCATCGCGGCGGGCATCTTCGGGCTGCGCGCACTGGGCGGCCTCGGCGGCGTGTCGTTCGCCGCGCAGCTGATCGGCACGCTCGGCGCAATCGCGATCGCGTCGGCGGGCGGCGCGATCGTGTACGGCGCGATTCGCGCGACGGTCGGCCTGCGTCTTGAACAGGAAGAAGAGTTCGACGGCGCGGACCTCACGATTCATCGCATTTCGTCGACGCCCGAACGCGAGACCATCGTGTGATCATGGCGGCGACGCGCGCAGACCTGCCCATCGCGCCCCGTTTCGCGAACGACAGTGATAGACTTGCGCACCGGAGATGGCATTCTCCTTTAACCGCCCTTGTGGCTGATGATGCCTGCTTCGTCCGGCTGACCGCGGACGCGGTGTCATCACGCCCGCGGTTATCGGCGGCTCAACTGAAAGCAAGCTGCAACCCGTTTGAAATCGGCTTGCGGTTGATCTGCAGTTCACCGCCAGTCAGCCGGGTTCGTCGACGTTTCCGACCTTCCAGGCCTTTCCATGTATCTATCGATTCTTGCCGTCGGCATCGGCGGCGCGCTGGGTTCGCTGTTCCGCTGGTTTCTCTCGATCCGCCTCAATGGCGTGTTTCCCCCGCTGCCGATGGGCACATTGGCGGCCAACCTGATTGCCGGTTACATCATCGGCGTCGCCGTCGCGTTCTTCGTGCGCAACCCGAGTCTCTCGCCAGAATGGCGGCTCTTTATCATCACCGGACTGATGGGCGGCCTGTCGACGTTTTCGACGTTCTCGGCCGAAGTCGCGCAACGGCTGCAGGAAGGCCGATTCGGCTGGGCAGCGGCGGAAATCGCGATTCACGTGGGCGCGTCGGTGATCGCGACGATTGCCGGACTCGCGACGATCGGGTTCGCGTCAAAGTGAGCGGACCCGTGACCGACGACGAACGGGATAGAACGCGTTGAAATGGGAAGAAGCGCGGAAACAAGCGGGAAACACGCGGGAAACACGCGGAAACAAGCGGGAAACACGCGGGAAACACGCGGGCAATAAGCTTGAAATCCGCGCCCGCAGCACCGCTTCAGCGCGGCAACGTCACCACATTGCCCCGCTGACGGCCGGGCCGCGCGCCGAAACGATAGGTCGATCGGCCGGCCTGCTTCGCCGTATACATCGCGGCATCGGCCACGTCGAGCAGTTGCTCGACGGTATCGACACGATCGGGCCACGTCGCAATGCCGACGCTCACGCCAAGCGGAAAGCGCCCGCCGTAGTCGCGCCGGCCGATCTCCCGCACGCGCTCGATTAGCCGTCCCGCCAGGTCGCGTAACTGCGCGTCGTCGCCATAAGCGGGCACGACCATCACGAATTCGTCGCCGCCGACGCGCGCAAGCATGTCCTGCGCGCGCGTCGCCGTGCGCAGCGCTTCGCCGAGCCGGCGCAGCAGCGAGTCGCCGGCGCTGTGGCCAAGCGCATCGTTGACACCTTTGAAACCGTCGATATCGAGGTACAACAGCGCAAGCCGCTCCGTATCCGGCGCCTCGGCACGGCTTTGCGCCAGTTCGTCGAGCGCCGCGAGCAGCCTGCGGCGGTTGGGCAGGCCGGTCAGCGGATCGTGCGCGGCCGCGCGATCGAGCGCCGCCGAATGCTCGCTCATCTTGCCAAACGCCCTTCTCTGCACGTACAGCGTATAGACCAGCAGACCACAGATCAGCACGGCCAGCACCGCGAGCGCGATCGTGCCATACCACAGCCGGTCGTGCGCATCGCGCACCGCGGCGGCACGCCGCGTGCGCCAGTCGCTCAACAGATCGCCGAGTTCGTTACGCAGCGTGGCCATGTAACGCTCGCCTTCGTTCGTCTGCACGAGCGCGATGGCCGCATCGCGATTGCCCGAATGTGCGAGTTCGACCGTGCGGGCCAACTCGCTCACTTTCAGCGTCTTCGCATGCTCGATTCGGCGCACGGTTTCGACGGATTTATCGTCGTTCGTTACAACGCGTTGAAGGCGCAGGACCGTATCGTCGAGATCCTCGATGCCGCTGCGGTACGTCGCGAGGTAACGCTCGTCGCCGGTCAGCAGATACCCGCGTTGGCCCGTCTCGGCGTTCTCGAGGTCGTGCAGCAGCCGGTTCGCCGCGCCGAGCACCGCAAACGCTTCTTCGTCGCGCAAACCGTCGTCGACGATCTTGCGCGCTTCGTACATAAACAGCGCGGCAGCGACGATCAGGCCTACGGCCATCACCGCGTAAAGCGTGAGAAAGCGATTTCGATCGGAATGGGCGGAAAGCGCAAGACGCGGTGGCTGCAAAACGGCTCCCGGGCAACGACGGCACGGGACACATGATAGCGAAACCGCGAGCCGCGGGCCAATGCGAAGCGAAGATTACCGCTGCGCCATGCAAAAGACCGTTCGCGTTACGCGATCGTCGACATCGTTGACAATGTTGACACGAATGTCAAAATAACTCGCCCGAACCGTATTCGGTCCGCAGTTAGCTCGACGGCACGCGCGCCGCGAGCACCGATCAGGAATCACCGCCGATGACCGGCCCCGACTTCGCCTCCCTGCTCCCCGACCTGCTGCCGCGACTATGGGCATTTGCGTTACGGATCGCGGGTAACCGTCACGACGCCGAAGACCTCGTTCAGCACACCTGTGTGCGCGCGCTCGAACGGCAGCATCAGTTGCGAGCCGATACGTCGCCGCTCAGCTGGGTATTTGCGATCGCGCATTCGATCTGGCTCAACGAGGCGCGCGCGCGCAGCATCCGGGGTCGCACGAATGTCGCATGGGACGACGCGCTGCTCGAAGTGATTGCCGACCCGGATGCACGTACGCCCGAAAACGATGTAATGAACCGGCAGATCATCGAGGTGGTGGCACGCTTGCCCGAAGCACAGCGCAACACGCTTTTGCTCGTCGCAGTCGAAGGATTGACGTATCAGGAAGCGGCCGTGGCCCTCGATGTGCCGATCGGCACGGTGATGAGCCGGCTTGCGCGTGCCCGCCGCTCGATCGGCGCGCTGGCGCACGAACATGGTTTGCGCTCGCCTGCTCCCTCGCACCCGCAGCAACCGCAAGACGAAGTCGTGTAGCAACGCGTGACGGCGTAGCAAGACACCTGAAGGCACACGCTTATTCCGCACAAAATATTAAACATGAAGCCGTTTGGCACAATAGTTTCCTCCAGGCTCCAGCGTTTATCCGACAGCATGCTTGCAGCGACAATCACGGCGACCTCGTAAAGCCATGTCGCCGCGCTTGCAGTCGCTGCGCGCATGGCCGGGGTCAATTCTCTGCGCAGTTGCAACTCTTCGTTATCGAAGAAATTCACCTGATCCAGTTCGGCATTAATCGTCCGCTCAGGTGTTATGTGCTTCGTGTGGACTGCGTGTGCGCGGTCTCTACACAGTCTTCTTGTCGCGGCGGACAACCCCGGTCGTGCGAATCAGTCAGGCAGCCATGCTTGCATGGCCGCGCCGCGCTCATTCGCCCATCGATTCCGCCTTCGCTTTAAAGCATCAACTTGATTCGGTCGGGATACCAATATGCTGAAAAACTCAAAACGAGTGGTCTGGGTGTTTGGCGCACTCATTGTGATCGGCGGGGCCGGCGCACTCGTCGCGTGGCGCAATGACGCGAGTCCGGTCAGTCTGGCCGCGGCGGCCGACCAGGCTGCGCCGCCCGCGGTCGAAGTCGATGTCGCGACTGTGATTTCGCGTCCGATTGTCGACTATCAGGAATATTCCGGCCGGCTCGAAGCGATCGACGCCGTCGAGATCAAGCCGCTCGTGCCTGGCACGATCGTGGCGGTGCATTTCAGGGACGGCGCGCTCGTCAAGAAAGGCGACCCGCTCTTCACGATCGACCCGCGCCCGTATCAGGCCGAAGTCGATCGCGCGGCCGCGCAGCTTGCGATGGCGCTGGCGCGCGAAAAATATACCGACGCGGACGCCGCGCGCGCCGATCGTCTGCTGCCCGACAACGCGATCGCGAAGCGCGATTACGATGAAACGCAGAGCCGCGCGCGCGAAGCGATCGCCAACGTGAAAGCCACGCAGGCCGCGCTCGAAGCCGCGAAGGTCAATCTCGACTACACGCAGATCAAAGCGCCGGTCGCGGGCCGCATGTCGCGCGCGCTGCTGACGGTCGGCAACGTCGTCGCGCCGGGCGCGAATGCACCGGTGCTGTCGACGCTCGTGTCGGTCTCGCCGATCTATGCGGCGTTCGACGTCGACGAACACACGTATCTCGCGTATCTGAATCGCGACGCCGGCCACCCGGTGCCCGTATCGATCGAACTGGCGAACGAAACGACGTATTCGCGCCAGGGCTCGATCTACTTCGTCGACAACCATCTCGACACGAGTTCCGGCACGATCCGCGTGCGCGCGCGCCTCGACAACGCCGACGGCTCGCTCGTGCCCGGCCTCTATGCGCGCGTGCAGGTCGGCGGCGGCCAGCGGCACCCGGCGATCCTGATCGACGATGCGGCGATCGGCACCGACCAGGCGAAGAAATTCGTGCTCGTCGTCGACGGCACGAATCACGTGCAGTACCGGGAAATCGTCCAGGGCGAACTGCATGAGGGCCTGCGCGTCGTGACGAGCGGCTTGAAAGCGGGCGACCGGATCGTCGTGAGCGGCATCCAGCGTGCGCGTCCCGGCGACCTCATCAAAGTCCACGACGTCGATATGGCGACGGCCGCGCGCGCGAGCGGCTCTGCTGCCTGATCGACATGAAGCAACGATTTGAAGCGGCGATTTGAAGCAACGATTCGCAGCAACGATTCGCAGCCATTCGAAGCAATACGACGGAAGTCCATCATGAACATATCCCGATTCTTCATCGACCGGCCGATCTTCGCGGGCGTGCTTTCGATGCTGATTCTGCTCGGCGGCATCATCTCGCTCGTGAATCTGCCGACTGCCGAATACCCCGAAGTGATCCCGCCGTCGGTGGTCGTGAAGGCGCAATACCCGGGCGCGAACCCGAAGGTGATTGCGGAGACCGTCGCGTCGCCGATCGAGGAACAGATCAACGGCGTCGAGAACATGCTGTACATGCAGTCGCAAGCCAATAGCGACGGCAACATGACGACCACCGTCACGTTCAAGCTCGGCATGGACCCGGACCTCGCGACGCAGCTCGTGCAGAACCGCGTCAATCAGGCGCTGCCGCGTCTGCCCGACGAAGTGCAGCGGCTCGGCGTCACGACCATCAAAAGCTCGCCGACGCTGACGATGGGGGTGAACCTGATTTCGCCGGACGGCCGCTACGACATGACCTATCTGCGCAACTACGCGCTGATCAACGTGAAAGACCGCCTGAGCCGGATTCCCGGTGTCGGCGAAGTGCAGCTGTGGGGCTCGGGCGACTACGCGATGCGTATCTGGCTCGATCCGCAGAAAATCGCCGAGCACGATATGACCGCGACCGACGTGGTCAACGCGATCCGCGAGCAGAACGTTCAGGTCGCGGCCGGTATTGTCGGCGGCGCGCCGTCGAGCGCGCCGCTGCAGCTGAACGTGAACGCGCGCGGACGCCTGACGACGGCCGACGAATTCCGCGAGATCGTGCTGAAGGCGGGGCCCAATGGCGCAGTCACGCGCCTCGGCGATGTCGCGCGCGTCGATCTCGACGCGCAGGAGTACGGGCTGCGCGCGATGCTCGACAACAAGCAGGCCGTGATGATGATCATCAACCAGCAGCCTGGTGCGAACTCGCTCGCGATCGCCGAGAACGTCTACAAGACGATGAAGGAACTCAAAGCCGACATGCCGGAAGGCGTCGACTACAAGATCGCGTACGATCCGACCGAATTCGTGCGCGACAGTATCAAGGCGGTGATTCACACGCTGATCGAGGCGATCGTGCTGGTGGTGATTGTCGTGATCGTGTTCCTGCAGACCTGGCGCGCCTCGATCATTCCGCTGCTGGCGGTGCCGGTGTCGATCATCGGCACGTTTTCGCTGATGCTCGCGTTCGGCTTCACGATCAACGCGCTATCGCTGTTCGGCATGGTGCTCGCCATCGGTATCGTGGTCGACGATGCGATCGTCGTCGTCGAGAACGTCGAGCGCAATATCGGTAACGGTCTCAGCGCGCGCGAGGCCACTTACGAGGCGATGCGCGAGGTGAGCGGACCGATTATCGCGATCGCCTGTACGCTCGTCGCCGTGTTCGTGCCGCTCGCGTTCATGTCGGGCCTGACCGGCCAGTTCTACAAGCAGTTCGCGATGACCATCGCGATCTCGACCGTGATCTCGGCCTTCAACTCGCTGACGCTGTCGCCCGCCCTTTCGGCTCTGCTGCTGAAAGACCATCACGCGCCGAAGGACTGGCTCACGCGCGCCATGGACAAGGTGCTCGGGCGCTTTTTCCATCACTTCAACCGCGTCTTCAACCGCGGTTCGGAGAACTACGGCAAGGGTGTGAAAGGCGTGATCCGCCACCGCGGGCTGATGCTCTGCGTCTACGCGGTGCTGCTCGTGTGTGCAGGGCTGATGGCGAAGATCGTCCCCGGCGGCTTCGTGCCCGCGCAGGACAAGGACTACGTGATCTGCTTCGCACAGTTGCCCAACGGCGCGTCGATCGACCGCACCGAAGACGTGATCCGCCAGATGAGCGCGATCGCGCTGAAGCAGCCGGGCGTGCAGCACGCGGTCGCGTTCCCGGGCCTGTCGGTGAACGGTTTCACGAACTCCTCGAGCGCCGGCATCATGTTCGCGAAGCTTTATCCGTCCGCATCGCGCGGCAAGGGCGAATCGGGCAACGAAATCGCCGCGGCATTGAACCAGAAATACGCGGGCATCAAGGGCGCGTTTATCGCCGTGTTCCCGCCGCCGCCGGTGCTCGGTCTCGGTACGCTCGGCGGCTTCAAGATGCAGCTCGAAGACCGCGGCGCGCTTGGCTACGACGCGCTCAACAATGCAGTGCAGGCGTTCGTGAAGAAGGCCGCGCAAACGCCGGAACTGGGGCCGACCTTCTCGAGCTACCAGATCAACGTGCCGCAGCTGAACGTCGATCTCGACCGTGTGCGGGCCAAACAGCTCGGCGTGTCGATCACCGACGTGTTCGACACGATGCAGATCTATCTCGGCTCGCTGTACATCAACGACTTCAACCGCTTCGGGCGCGTCTACCAGGTGCGCGCGCAGGCCGATGCGCCGTTCCGCTCGACCGCCGCCGACATCGGACTTCTGAAGACGCGTAACGCCGCCGGCGAGATGGTGCCGCTGTCGTCGGTCGTGAAGGTGACGCCGACCTACGGGCCGGAGATGGTCGTGCGCTACAACGCGTACACCGCCGCGGACATCAACGGCGGACCCGCGCCCGGCTACTCGTCGAACCAGGCGCAGGCCGCCGCCGAGCGGATCGCCGCGCAAGTGCTGCCGCGCGGCATCAAGTTCGAATGGACCGACCTCACCTATCAGCAGATTCTCGCCGGCGACTCGGCGCTATGGATCTTCCCGATCAGCGTGCTGCTCGTGTTCCTCGTGCTCGCCGCGCTGTACGAAAGCCTGACGCTGCCGCTCGCGGTGATCCTGATCGTGCCGATGAGCCTGTTGTCCGCGCTGCTCGGCGTGTGGCTCATGCGCAGCGACAACAACATCTTCACGCAGATCGGGCTGATGGTGCTGGTCGGGCTGTCGGCGAAGAACGCGATCCTGATCGTGGAATTCGCACGCGAGCTCGAAATGGGCGGACGCTCGATCATCGACGCGGCGATCGAAGCCTGCCGGCTGCGCCTGCGACCGATTCTGATGACCTCGATCGCCTTCATCATGGGTGTGGTGCCGCTTGTCATATCGGTCGGCGCGGGCGCGGAAATGCGCCGCGCGATGGGTATCGCCGTGTTCTTCGGCATGCTCGGCGTGACCTTCTTCGGGCTCATGCTCACGCCCGTGTTCTACGTCGTGCTGCGCAAGCTGACCGGCGACGAGCATCTCGTCGACAAGCATGGCAACCATCCGCATGTGCAGGTCGGCGCATCGGTCTACGAAGAATAAGAGGCGTACGACAATGAAAACACTCCCGGAAAATCGGGCGCTGAAAAGCGCCGCTTCGAAAAGCGCGACGCCGCAAGGCGCGCCTCTGAAACGCCCGGCGCTGCTCGCCGCGCTCGTCGCCGCCGCGTTCGCGGCAACGGCCTGTTCGCTCGCGCCGAAATATCAGGTGCCCGATGCGCAAGTCGCGCCCGCGTACAAGGAAACCGCGGCCGACTTCACGCAGACGGCAATCAGGGTGCCGACCGACGGCACCTGGAAAACCGCGCAGCCGTCCGAAGCCATCGCGCGAGGACAGTGGTGGACTGTCTTCGACGATCCGACGCTCGATTCGCTCGAACAGCAGGCGCACGACGCAAACCAGGACCTGAAAGCCGCCGTCGCGCGCGTGAAGGAAGCGCGCGCTCTGAACGAGGTCGCGCGCGCGGGATTTTTCCCGACCATCAATGCGGGCTTCGGACCGACACGCCAGCAGATCTCCGCGGTGTCGTTCCTCCAACCGGACGGCACGCATATACCGGAGCAGACGATCTGGCGCGCACAGGCGAGCGCTTCGTACGAGGTCGATCTGTTCGGACGCGTCGATTCGAACTACAACGCGACCAAGGCCGACGCGCAGCAAACAGAAGCATTGCTGCACTCGGTCCTGCTCGCGTTGCAGGCCGACGTGGCGCAAAACTACTTTTCGCTGCGCGAACTCGACGGCGAAACGGCAGTGCTCGCCAATGCGGTCGATCTGCGCGTACAGGCACTCGGCCTCGTTCAACACCGCTTCGACGACGGCGAAATCAGCGAACTCGACGTCGCGCGCGCGAAGGCCGAACTCGAAAGCACGCGCTCCGACCTGCTGACCGTGCAGCGTTTGCGCGCCTCGTCCGAGCACAGCCTCGCCGTGCTGCTCGGCAAGACGCCTTCGGAATTCACGATGGCGGCCAACCCGCTGTCCCCGGTCGAAATCCGCATTCCGCCGGGCCTGCCGTCAGCGCTACTCGAGCGGCGGCCCGATGTCGCCGCGGCCGAGCGTGCGATGGCGGCAGCGAACGCGCGCATCGGCATCGCACGCGCCGCGTACTTCCCGTCGCTCGAGCTGACCGGCAATGCGGGCTTCGAGGCGGCCACCATCGGCAACCTGTTCCGCGCGAGCAGCTGGGCGTTCCTCGCCGGCCCGGCCGCCGGCACCGCGCTCACGCAAACGATCTTCGACGGCGGACGGCGCAAGGGCAACCTGAAGAACGCCCACGCGCAGTTCGAAGAGCAGGTCGCGAACTATCGCGAGCAGGTGCTCGTCGCGTTCCAGCAGGTGGAAGACAACCTGTCGGACCTGCGCATCCTCGAAGACCAGACGCAGACGCAAGGACGCGCGGTCGCGGCCTCTTCGCGTGCTGCTCACCTGTCGCGCGTGCAGTACAACGAAGGCGCGGTGAATTATCTCGATGTGATCGACGCGGAGCGCACGGTGCTCGACGCACGCCGCGTCGACGTGCAGTTGCGCGGCGTCCAGGCGGAATCGACCGTCGCGTTGATTCGCGCATTGGGCGGCGGCTGGGGCGACACCATTCCGAAGCCACCGGAAGAACCGAGTCTCGCGAAGCAGTGAGACGCCTGTTGAGAGGTGGCGGTCGCGACGGCGTCGCGGTCGCCGTCTCGATGCCGCGATGCCGCGATGCCGGCCCGGAAAGACCCGACCTGACTGGCCAGCATTCGCACCTCCCTTAATGCCTCGCCATTTACCTGTTTCTGCATCCATGGCTATTAATTCCCATAGCCTATAAAAATAAAAACGACAAGTAAATTTATGGCGAGACGCAAACTCCACTACCGGCCCACCGATTGTTTAGCAGGCTGATTGACTTCGAGCCTGAACTGCTTCCACGAGATTTATCAACTGCGAGGGCCGGGCGAATTCGAACAATCAAACGGCAATTGCGAGTGATTCTCCGTTCGTATATTGCTTAAAGGCTAACGAACATGGACGGCCTTATATGAGGGGACTTATGAAGCCCCCGGGAAAAAATAACGACGCATCAAACACTATGCAAAACGAATTCCTCATTTCATAGGAAAAATAAATTACGGTTTCCCGACGATGATTTTTCATACGGTAGCTATCAGAAAATGTAAAAAAGGGCTATTAGTATTGAGAAACAGGTTCTTTGTTACCGCATTGAAACTGGCATCGCGACCGATCCGGTCGCGTTTTCCACGAAGTGCCGCGATAAGCGGAAATCCCCTGACGCTGTTTCCGGTAAGCGGCGCGGCGCGCGCTGCCCAACGGATTTCCTATGGACGAGACACAAATGCGCTCTACCACAGATAATCTTCCGAGCGTCGCCCGCAGGATGCTGGCGGGCAAAATGTTAACGGACGGCGCAACCGTCGATGCCGTCGCCGACGCGCTGCATATATCGACTTATACCGTGCGTCGCTATAGAACGATTCTCAACGATGGTGGTCTCGACGCATTGCGCCGGATCAGTATCGGCGGCCGTACGTCGGTACTCGACGATATGGCGCGCGAATGGATTGCCAACGCATTACGCGGCTCTGCGAAAGAGCACGGCTTTCCAAGCGATGCGTGGACCAATGGGAGATTGCGCGAGCTGATCGGCTCGCGTTTCGGCGTGCACTATTCGCGCGTCTATACCTGGCAGATTGCGACCGATCTCGGATTGGGTCACCGGTTGTCGAAATCACGACGTTGAAATTTTTTAATTTCCCGATATCAATTACGCAAGCAAGTATTTATTGCGATCAATTCAACTATTTGGCGTGAGTCGAAACACCGATGTTGCAATATGCAAAAAAAAGGCGCCACGTAACCGTGGCGCCTTAAAAAGTTCTAGCCATTCCGAGGGCCGTGCTAGAACCTGAGAGACGGAATCCGAAAACCCTGGCTGTGTCCATTAATGTTGCTGACGACGCCCTGAATGTTAGTCCCGCCATAAGACATCCATGCGACGACACAGCGACAAAATCGAGAAAGACACGCTGCCGCCCGAATGACCGGGGTCATGCTTTCGGAATAAGGTCCCAATTTTTTATGGTTACGCTGCCCAAGTCAAGCAAAATCTCCTGAATATGGGCCCGGAAAAGTCATCCGGATATAATGAAACGGACGCTTAAACGGCGTCCAACCGTCGCTATAACTGACAGTGCGCAGCGCCGGCCGCGCAGCCGGTCGAAAATCCGGAACAGCGTTTCAAACCCGCCTGAGCGCGCCGGCGGGCAATCGGGAACCCGCAATCCCTCGCTGCCAGCCTGGCGTTTTCAATCTGTAACCTACGTAACCTTGCGAAAAATACACAGGCTGGACTGTTACCAGGGTGGGACGTAGCATCATGCTTCTTGCGGCTCATGCCCGTCCACGCAAGCTTGCCGCAAGCCCGGAAATGCCCGCGGCAAGGCGCCGCCGGAGCATCGTTGCGTCGACCTCTGTCGAGGTGGACATGCGAAGCGCCGCAGCGATACGCGAGGCGATACCGGCAAGCCGCGTGTCACACGTCGCATACACGCTCAAGCTTTATCGTATGGCCGCGGCCGGATCGACGCGCCCGGCCGGTGTCAGCAGGCGCCGCGCGCTTTGCGCCTGCTGCAGCTACGCTCTTTGCCACGCTTTGTCCTGCTTGAGTCAGTGCCTTGCCTCTTGCTTTTTTAACGCCGCATCGCGTTCGCTCCTCGGTCGCGCCAGCCGATCAGCGCGCCGCACGCACCACGCGCCGTACCGATATGCGGACCGTCGTGCAGCCTCGCGATACTCCGTAGTGTTTGCCCATATCTCGCTAGCCAGCTGATCGAACCGATGGACGAAAAACAAAAGCAGTCGGACACCAACCGCAACCCGCCTCCCGCACCTGCCCCCGCAAACCGGCCTCCCGCACCGGGCGGCGGACCGCGGCGCAGCCGCCGGGCGATATGGCTGGCGCTGGCCATCGTCGTCGTCGCGGCGATCGTGCTCGTGCGCTGGCATCCATGGCGCAAGGCCGACACAGGCGCGCGCGCAGGCGCCGCGGCCGGTGCAAGCGGCGCGCACGCCGGCCGCACGGGCGGCCGGCGCGGCGCATTCGCGAACCAGCCGCAGCCGGTCAAGGTTGCCTCGGTCACGCAAGGCGACATGCCGATCGTCATCACCGCGCTCGGCACCGTCACGCCGCTCGCGAACGTCACCGTGCGCACGCAGCTCTCGGGCACGCTGCAGACCGTCGCTTTCCAGGAAGGCCAGATGGTGAAGAAAGACGAGCTGCTCGCGCAGATCGACCCGCGCCCTTATCAGATCTCGCTTGCGAACGCGCAAGGCACGCTCGCGAAAGACATGGCGCTGCTGCAGACGGCGCGCCTCGACCTGAAGCGCTATCAGACGCTTCTGGCGCAGGACTCGATCGCGAGCCAGCAGGTCGATACACAGGCCTCGCTCGTCAAGCAATATGAAGGGCAGGTGCAATCGGACAAGGCGAATATCGACACCTTCAAGCTCGATCTGACCTACGCGCGTATCACCGCGCCGGTCGCGGGCCGCGTCGGCCTGCGCCAGGTCGACCCCGGCAACTACGTGACGCCCGGCGACGCGAACGGCATCGTCGTGATTACGCAGCTGCAGCCGATCAGCGTGATCTTCACGACGTCCGAAGACAATCTGCCGGCCATTCTCAAGCAACTGAACGGCAGGACGAAGATGTCCGTCACCGCATACGACCGCACGAATTCGACGTCGCTCGAAGCGGGCTACCTCGAAACGATCGACAACCAGATCGATACGACCACCGGCACCGTCAAGCTGCGCGCGAACTTCGCGAACACCGGCAACATGCTGTTCCCCAACCAGTTCGTGAACGCCCGCCTGCTCGTCGACGTCATCCACAACGCGACGATCGTGCCGACCTCGGCGGTACTGAACGGCTCGATCGGTCAGTTCGTCTACGTCGTGAAGCCCGATAACACGGTCACAGTACGCAAGGTCAAGGTGGGCCCGGTCGACGGCGAGCGCACGAGCATCGCGTCGGGCCTGCAGGTCGGCGAACGCGTCGTCACCGACGGCTCGGACCGCCTGAAGGAAGGCGCAAAGATCACGATTCCGGCCGAGCATCCGGCCAGCGCGTCGGGCGCGGCCGGAGCGTCGGGCGCGTCCTGGGCCGCCGGCGCGTCGGCTGCATCGGGCGCGCATGCCCACCGTCATCGGCACGCGTCGCAAGCGTCGTCGCAATGAGGCGCGCTTCGGATAACCACTTCAGGCGCCCGCTTCAACGACACGCTTCAACGACACGCTTCAAGGACCCGCTTCAAGGACCACTGATATCGCATGAATCCATCCCGCGCCTTTATCCTGCGCCCCGTCGGCACCGCGCTGCTGATGGCTGCGATCATGCTGGTCGGCCTCGTCGCGTTGCGTTTTCTGCCGCTTTCCGCGCTGCCCGAAGTCGACTACCCGACCATCCAGGTGCAGACCTTCTATCCGGGCGCGAGCCCCGACGTGATGACCTCGTCGGTCACGGCGCCGCTCGAACGGCAGTTCGGGCAGATGCCTTCGCTGAACCAGATGTCGTCGCAAAGCTCGGCCGGTTCATCGGTCATCACGCTGCAGTTCAACCTCGATCTGCCGCTCGATATCGCCGAACAGGAAGTGCAGGCCGCCATTAACGCGGCCGGCAATCTGCTGCCGTCCGATCTGCCCGCGCCGCCGATTTACGCCAAGGTCAACCCGGCCGACGCACCGATCCTCACGCTCGCCATCACGTCCAACACGCTGCCGCTCACGCAGGTGCAGGACATTGCCGACACGCGTCTCGCACAAAAGATCTCGCAGGTCGGCGGCGTCGGTCTCGTGAGCCTGTCGGGCGGCCAGCGCCCGGCCGTGCGCATCCAGGCGAACCCGCTCGCGCTCGCGTCGTACGGCCTGAACCTCGACGACCTGCGCACCACGATCTCGAACCTCAACGTCAACACGCCGAAGGGCAGCTTCGACGGCCCCACGCACGCCTTTACGATCAACGCGAACGATCAGCTGACCGACGCCGATGCGTATCAGAGCGCGGTCGTCGCCTACAAGAACGGCCGGCCGGTCATGCTGACCGACGTCGCGAAGATCATTCCCGGCGCGGAAAACACCAAGCTCGGCGCGTGGGTCGACGGCACGCCCGCGATCATCCTGAACGTGCAGCGCCAGCCGGGCGCAAACGTGATCCAGGTCGTCGACAGCATCAAGAAACTGCTGCCGTCGCTGCAGCAATCGCTGCCGGCCGCGCTCGACGTGCGGGTCGTCACGGACCGCACGACGACGATCCGCGCCTCGGTGCGCGACGTGCAGTTCGAGCTGCTGATGTCGGTCGTGCTCGTCGTGCTCGTCATGTATCTGTTTCTCGCGAACGTCTACGCCACGATCATCCCGAGCCTGTCGGTGCCGCTGTCGCTGATCGGCACGCTCGCGGTGATGTACCTGTGTGGCTTCTCGCTCGACAACCTGTCGCTGATGGCGCTGACCATCGCCACCGGCTTCGTCGTGGACGACGCGATCGTGATGATCGAAAATATCGCGCGCTACGTCGAGGAAGGCGATTCCCCGCTTCAGGCTGCGCTAAAAGGCTCGAAGCAGATCGGCTTCACGATCATCTCGCTCACGGTCTCGCTGATCGCGGTGCTGATCCCGCTGCTGTTCATGGGCGACGTGGTCGGGCGCCTGTTCCACGAGTTCGCGATCACGCTCGCGGTGACCATCGTCATCTCGGCGGTCGTATCGCTCACGCTCGTGCCGATGATGTGCGCGAAGCTGTTGCGCCACACGCCGCCGAAGGAAAGCCACCGCTTCGAGGCGCGCGCGCATGCGTTTATCGATTACGTGATCGACCGCTACGCCGTCGCGCTGCGCTGGGTGCTCGACCGCCAGCCGGCCACGCTCGTGGTCGCGGTCCTCACGCTCGTCGTGACCGCGCTGCTTTACGTGTTTATCCCGAAAGGCTTCTTTCCGGTCCAGGATACCGGCGTGATCCAGGCGATCACGCAGGCGCCGCAGTCGGTCTCGTATCAGTCGATGGCCGAACGCCAGCAGGCGCTCGCGGCCGAAGTGCTGAAAAACCCGAACGTCGACAGCCTCACGTCGTTTATCGGCGTCGACGGCACCAACATCACGCTGAACAGCGGCCGCATGCTGATCAACCTGAAGCCGCGCGACGACCGCGACGCCACCGCGAGCGAAGTGATCCGCGAGCTGCAGCGCGCGACCGCGCATATTCCCGGCGCGATGCTTTACATGCAGCCGGTGCAGGACCTGACAATCGATTCGACCGTCAGCCCGACGCAATACCAGTTCATGCTCACGGACCCGAACATCGCCGAGTTCCAGACCTGGGTGCCGAAGCTCGTCGAACGGCTGCAGCAGTTGCCCGATCTCGCCGACGTCGCGACCGATCTGCAGAGCAACGGACAGTCCGTGTACGTGGAAATCGACCGCCCGACCGCCGCGCGCTACGGCATCACGCCCGCGACCGTCGACAACGCGCTCTACGACGCCTACGGCCAGCGCATCGTCTCGACCATCTTCACGCAGTCGAACCAGTACCGCGTGATTCTCGAAGCGACGCCCACGCTGCAGCACTACACGGATTCGCTCAATTCGATTTACCTGCCCTCTTCCACCGCGGCCGGCGGCCAGGTGCCGCTGTCGGCCATCGCGAAGTTCCACGAGCGGCCGGCGCCGCTGCTCGTCACGCATCTGAGCCAGTTCCCGGCCACCACGGTGTCGTTCAACCTCGCGCCGGGCGCGTCGCTTGGCGCGGCCGTGAAGGCCATCCAGCAGGCGGAAAAGGACATCGGCCTGCCCGCGTCGTTCCAGACACGCTTCCAGGGCGCGGCGCTCGCCTTCCAGGCGTCGCTGTCGAACGAACTGTTCCTGATTCTCGCGGCGATCGTCACGATGTATATCGTGCTCGGCGTGCTGTACGAAAGCTTCGTGCATCCGGTCACGATTCTCTCGACGCTGCCGTCGGCCGGTGTCGGCGCGCTGCTCGCGCTGTGGTCGACGGGCCACGATCTCGACATCATCGGCATTATCGGCATCGTGCTGCTGATCGGCATCGTGAAGAAGAACGCGATCATGATGATCGACTTCGCGCTCGAAGCCGAGCGCGAACACGGCAAGCCGCCGCGCGAAGCGATCTATCAGGCCTGCCTGCTGCGCTTCCGGCCGATCCTCATGACCACGATGGCGGCCCTGCTCGGCGCGCTGCCGCTGATCCTCGGCAGCGGCGCAGGCTCGGAGTTGCGCCGGCCGCTCGGGATCGCGATCGCGGGCGGCCTCATCGTGAGCCAGCTGCTCACGCTGTTTACGACGCCCATCATCTACCTCGGCTTCGATTCGCTCGCGCGCCGTCTGCGTGCGCGCTTTCATCGCCACACGGGCGGCGACCCCGGCGGCGACCGCGGCGATGGCCCCGGCAACCGTGCGACGCCGCCTGCCACCGATGCCGGGAGCTGACCGATGAACCTGTCGCGTCCGTTCATTGCGCGCCCCGTTGCCACGACGCTGCTGTCGATCGGCATCGCGCTCGCCGGCCTCTTCGCGTTTTCGAAGCTGCCGGTCGCGCCGCTGCCGCAGGTCGACTACCCGACCATCTCGGTGCAGGCCTCGCTGCCGGGCGCGAGCCCGGAAACCGTCGCGACGAGCGTCGCGAGTCCGCTCGAGCGACACCTCGGGGCGATCGCGGACGTCACCGAAATGACGTCGACGAGTTCCGTCGGCACGACGCGCATCACGATGCAGTTCGGCCTGAACCGCGATATCGACGGCGCGGCGCGCGACGTGCAGGCCGCCATCAACGCGGCGCGCGCCGACCTGCCGGCCAGTCTTCGGCAGAACCCCACGTATCACAAGGTCAATCCGTCCGATGCGCCGATCCTGATCCTGTCGGTCTCGTCGAACACGCTGCAGGCCGGTCAGCTCTACGATTCGGCCGCGACCGTGCTGCAGCAATCGCTGTCGCAGGTCGACGGCGTCGGCGAAGTCGACGTCAGCGGCTCGGCGAATCCGGCCGTGCGCGTCGAACTCGAACCGCACGCGCTGTTCCATTACGGCATCGGCCTCGAAGACGTGCGCGCCGCGCTCGCCTCCGCGAACGCGAACAGCCCGAAAGGCTCGATCGAGTTCGGCGACAACCACGTGCAGCTGTACACGAACGACCAGGCGAGCAAGGCGTCGCAATACAAGGATCTCGTCATCGCGTACCGCAACGGCGCGGCCGTCCATCTGTCCGACGTCGGCGAAGTCGTCGATTCGGTCGAGGACCTGCGCAACCTCGGCCTCTCGAACGGCTCGCGCGCCGTGCTCGTGATCATCTACCGGCAGCCGGGCGCGAACATCATCGAGACCGTCGATCGCATCAAGGAGGAACTGCCGCAACTCGTCGCGTCGCTGCCGCGCGACGTGCAGGTGGTGCCCGCCGCCGACCGCTCGACGACGATTCGCGCCTCGCTGACCGACACCGAGCACACGCTGATGATCGCGGTCGCGCTCGTCGTGATGGTCGTGTTCCTGTTTCTGCGCAACTGGCGCGCGACGCTGATTCCGAGCGTCGCGGTGCCGATCTCGATCGTCGGCACGTTCGCGGCGATGTATCTGATGGGCTTTTCGATCGACAACCTGTCGCTGATGGCATTGACGATCGCGACCGGCTTCGTCGTCGACGACGCGATCGTCGTGCTCGAAAACATCGAGCGGCATATCGAGAACGGCGTGCCGCGCATGAGAGCGGCGATCATGGGCGCGCGCGAGGTCGGCTTCACGGTGATGTCGATCAGCATTTCGCTCGTCGCGGTGTTCCTGCCGATCCTGCTGATGGGCGGCATCGTCGGGCGCCTGTTCCGCGAGTTCGCGCTGACGCTGTCGCTGGCGATCGGCGTCTCGCTCGTCGTGTCGCTGACGCTGACGCCGATGATGTGCTCGCGCCTGCTGCACGAGCCGCATGAGAAAAAGAAGGAAGGCCGGATCTCGCGCTGGCTCGAAAGCGGCTTCGAGCGCATGCAGGAAGGCTACCGGCGCACGCTCGGCTGGTCGCTGCGTCATCCGCCGATCATTCTGCTCATGCTGTTCGCAACGATCGGTCTCAACATCTGGATGTACATCATCATCCCGAAGGGCTTCTTCCCGCAGCAGGACACGGGGCGCCTCGTCGGCGGCATTCAGGCCGACCAGAGCACGTCGTTCCAGGCGATGAAGGGCAAGTTCGCCGAGATGATGAGCATCGTGCAGGCGAATCCGAACGTCGACAACGTGGTCGGCTTCACGGGCGGCCGGCAGACGAACGCCGGCTTCATGTACGTGTCGCTGAAGCCCAAGCCCGGCCGCAAGGCCACGGCGGACCAGGTGATCCAGCAACTGCGCGGGCCGCTGTCGCACGTCGCGGGCGGCCGCACGTTCCTGCAGGCCGTGCAGGACATCCGGGTCGGCGGCCGGCAATCGAACGCGCAGTATCAATACACGCTGCTTGCCGATTCGACGCCCGATCTGTACAAGTGGACGCCGCTCATCACAACGGCGCTGCAGGCGCGCCCCGAACTCGCCGACGTCAATTCCGACCAGCAGGAAAGCGGTCTCGAGGCGTTCGTGACGATCGATCGCGCGACCGCCGCGCGCCTCAAGATCACGCCCTCGCAGATCGACAACACGCTCTACGACGCGTTCGGCCAGCGCCAGGTATCGACGATCTACAACCCGTTGAACCAGTACCACGTCGTGATGGAAGTCGCGCCGAAATACTGGCAGAGCCCGGAGATGCTCAAGCAGGTGTGGATCAGCACAACGGGCGGCACCGCGAGCGGCTCGCAATCGACGAACGCGACGGCCGGCACCGTGACGGCGACGAACGCATCGGGCAATGCCGCGAGCACGTCGGGCGCGGCGGGCGGCGGCACCTCGGCGGGCGCCGCCGGTTCGTCGAATGCGGCGGCTATCGCCGCCGATGCCGCGCGCAATCTCGCGAACAACTCGATCGCGGCGAGCGGCAAATCGGGCGCCTCGACGGGCGCGGCCGTCTCGACGTCGCAGGAAACCATGATTCCGCTCTCGGCAATCGCGACGTTCGGGCCCGGCAACACGCCGCTCGCGGTCAATCACCAGGGGCAGTTCGTCGCGTCGACGATCTCGTTCAACCTGCCGCCTGGCCGCTCGCTATCCGACGCGACGGCCGCCATCGACGACACGATGGCACGGCTTGGCGTGCCCGCGACGATACACGGCAGCTTCCAGGGCACCGCACAGGCGTTCCAGCAGTCGCTGAACGACCAGCCGATCCTGATTCTCGCCGCGCTGGCCGCCGTCTATATCGTGCTCGGCATTCTGTACGAAAGCTATATCCACCCGCTCACGATTCTGTCGACGCTGCCGTCTGCCGGGGTCGGCGCCCTGCTCGCGCTGCTGCTCTTCAATACCGAGTTCAGCATCATCGCGCTGATCGCGGTGATTCTGCTGATCGGCATCGTGAAGAAGAACGCGATCATGATGGTCGACTTCGCGATCGACGCCTCGCGCACGCGCGGGCTCGCGTCGCGCGAGGCGATCGAGGAAGCGTGCCTGCTGCGCTTTCGCCCGATCATGATGACGACCTGCGCCGCGCTGCTCGGCGCGCTGCCGCTTGCGTTCGGGCGCGGCGAAGGCGCGGAGCTGCGCGCGCCGCTCGGCCTCGCGATCGTCGGCGGCCTGATCGTGAGCCAGATGCTCACGCTTTATACGACGCCGATCGTTTATCTGTATATGGACCGCCTGCGCGTGCGGTGGGAAAAGCGCCACGGCGGTACCGGTCAGCCGGCTGCCGCGGCCGAGTGAGTGCGCGGCGGCACGCACTAGCCGTTCATTGCCCGCGCAGTTGCCTGCATCGCTAGCATGACAGCGTGCCGGGCCGGCTATCGCACTATCGCAGGTGGCGAGGCAACCGGATCATGCGGAGGTGCCTGTGATTCCTGTCTTCCGACCAACGCGCATCGCAGAGCGGCCGCCCGCCTCATTGCGGCCCGCGCACGAACCGGCTCCGCACGACACCACGGTGCACGACCGGCCCATGGCGCGAGGCGCGCGGCTGCCGGCCCCCGCTGCCATCGCGGACGATGCGCGGCCCGGTGTCGGAACGCGCACGCTGCCGAGCGGTCATCGCCGGCAACCGGCAGCGCTGCCGGTCGTGCCCGTCGCACCCGAGCGCCTCGCGTGCGCAGCGCCGGGGAACGTGACGCCACCCTTGCGCGCTCGCGATGCCGCCTTGATGTTCCGTACGGTTTCCGCGTGGAATCAGGCGACATCGGCGAAAGACGCAGAAGCAATCGACGCGCTCACGCAGCAGTCGAACGCCGGCCAGTTCGCGCGCCTGCAGCCATTCATCGAAGACGGCGAGCCGCAGATCAACCGTGCATTGCGCACGCATCGGCACCGAACCCAGACCATGCAGCGGTTTCTTTCCGACTTCGCGCAATTGCGCGACTATCGCGGCGAGTCGTATCGTGCAGCCTGGCTCAAGCCCGCGGCGCTCGACGCGCTATTACACCGCGCGCGTACGCGCTTTTTCGACGACGGCATCCAGACTGCGTCCGTCGCGCTGCCTCACGCGCAGATCTGGTTACGCAATCTGCCGCGCACCGAGCAGGATCGGAAGCCGGCGATTCTGATTTTCGATGCGAGCGTGCGGCAAAAAAATCTCTCGTACGGCAACGGACTCGGTATGGTCGCGGTCGAACCGGGCGTGCCGCTCGAACTGCGGCGCGTCACGCAGCAGCAAGGCATTACGTTTGCGCTGTTCACTGCGGCCGACGACGCCGACGGCCTGCTGACGAAGCTGCCGGACGGTTCGCTGGTCCATCGCTCCACCGTTTGACCGGCGCCGCTTGCCGCGCGAATGCGAGCTGAAAGACGTCACCTGAAACCGGTTAGCTAAAACAGGCTAACTAACACCGGCCAACTAAAGCTTCTGCGTTATCGCGCGCGTCAGAATGCGCTGCCACTGGCGTGCCTGCCGCTCGGTTTTCATCGGCAGTTGCCAGACCGGGCGCGCCGCATCCTTGACCCGCAGCCCGACGCGCCAGCCGCTGCCGTCGCGTTCGGCCTGCGCGCCTTGCAGGTCGCCGAAAATATAGTCGCCCTTTGCGCCGCCGAGCTGGATCGAACATAGGCCTTTACCCGCGGCAAGCCGCACGCCGCCCCATGGTTCCTTGAGCTCATGGGTCCAGTCGCCGTCGTCGATGTTCGGCGCGATCTCGCGATGGCGCCGCCACCCGTAAGCGAGCGCTGCAATCACGATCAGGGCCGCCACGGCCGCGGCGCCAATCGCGACGCCAGCGCCGAAGTGCGCGGCGAGCACGTGGTACGCGCGCACTGCGCCGTAGATCAACGCAATCAGCACGAACAGAGCGACAAAGACCGGCATCGCGCCTCCGTAAGGACGTGGGTCAAGCGTGGGCCAATCGTGGGACAAGCGCGTGGGTCAGGCTGCCCGATGGCGATCCAGTACGACGGGTTCACGCGCGGCCAGCACCGGCCCCGCGCATCGAGGCAAGACTTATTGCGGCTTGTGCGTCGCCGCCCATTGCTTGACCGCCTGCATCGTATTCTCGACGTGCTTGTCCGGCGACATGCTCGTGTATTCGTAGATGATCTTGCCGTCCGGCGCGATCACATACGAGACGCGATTCGCCATCGAATCGTGCATCGGCAGCCCGGCGTCGTAGGCGCCGATCACCTTGGCGTCGGAATCGGCGGCAACGGGGAATTTGCTGCGGCATTCGCTGACCGAGAACTTCGTCAGGGTGTCGATATTGTCGTGCGACACGCCGATCACGGTCGCGCCGTATTTCCTGTATTCGTCGACGGCGTCGGCAAACTCGTGCGCCTCGATCATGCAGCCTTTCGTGAAGGCGGCCGGATAGAAGTACAGCACGACCGGCCCCTTCTTCAGCGCATCGGCGAGCGAGTACGTGTAGGTCTTGCCCCCGAGCGACGCCTGCGCGGTGAAATCGGGCGCGGTGTCGCCGGGCTTCAAGGTGGCCGATGCGCCGAGTGCGTAGAACGACAGCGCGGCGGCGAGGCCGGCCGTCGCGACGGCTTGCTTCAGCATATGTTTCATCTGCGTGCCTCCGGTTCGTGCAGTGGGCGCACGGCGCTGCTCCGAAATTGCCTTCGCCGCCACGCACATCGATTCGCTATTGGATCACAGTTTGCGCGGCACCCGTGCATCCTGCCGTCAGCCCGACGAGCCCGTTGCCGGTTCAGCCTTATGCCGCCCCCTTTGCCGTCCTGTTCGTGGTCCCGTTTGCCGTCCCGGTTTGCGGCCGCATTCGCCGTCTCAGTTTCCACCCGCATGCGCACCGAACCACGCGGCCGCCGACAGGTTAAGCTCCGCCAGCACCGCGGGCGTGAACACCGCGAAGCGCTCGAGCGTTTCCGCCTGGACGATCGCCGTCGTCTCGGCGCCCTGCCCCGCCGCTTCGGCGACACGCAGCAGCGCGCCCATCTCGCCGTCGCGCTCGACGATCGCATTGCGGATCAGCGGCGACAGTCCAAGCTTGTCGAGCGCCTTAGCGGGCGACGAATCGACGACGACGTGGACGAGCGAAAAGATGCCGGTCATGAATGCCGCGTCGGCGAAATCTTCGTCGCCGGGCCGCAACAGGCGCGCGGCCAGCTCCATGAAGCGCGAGCGCGTGCCGGCCAGCTGCACGAGCGGATCGGAGCTCCATGGGAGCTCGCCGCCGCCCGCGTACAGCAGCAGTTGCGCCCAGCGCGCGATCTGCCGCGTGCCGGTCGCGATGATGGCCTCGCGCAGCGACGCGATATGACGGCCAAGGCCGAAGGCGCTCGAATTGACAAGGCGCAGCAATTGCACGACGACGTTCGGGTGGCGCTTCAGTTCCGCTTCGAGTTCGAAGAGACCGGCGTCGCGCGACAGCAGCGCGAGCAGGCGCAACAGCGCCGCGCTCGACGAACGGCTGCGTTGCGCGGCAAGCACCTGCGGCCGCGCGAAGAAGTAGCCCTGGAACAGATCGAAGCCGAGGTCGCGCGCCTGCAAAAAATCCTCGCGCGTTTCGACCTTCTCGGCGATCAGCGTCTTGCCGTGCCCGCGCAGCGTCGCCGCGAGCGTTTTCAGCGTACTGCGCTCGGCCAGCAGGAAATCGACCTTGACGATATCCGCGTACGGCAGCATCGCGTAAAGGCTCTCGGACAGCTCCCAGACGTCGTCGAGCGCGATCCGGAAGCCGGCCCGGCGCAATTCGGCCAGACGCGCGAGCAGCCGCGCATCGACGGTCACGTTTTCGAGGATTTCGAGCACGAAGCGCTGCGGCGACATCAGATGCACGGTGTCGTCGAACAGCAGGCGCCGGCCGATGTTGATATAGCCGCGGTGCTGGCCGAGCACGGCGGGCACACCGATGGAGCCGATGGTGCGCGCCACGACCTGGGCGGTCGCCTGCGCGTCGTCGGACACGCGCGCGTGGTTGTGCGCGCTGTCGCGGAACAGCAACTCGTAGGCATTGAGCGCGCCGCTGCGGTCGAGAATCGGCTGGCGGCCCAGATAAACGAACTCCGAAGCGGAACGCGGGGCGCCCAGCGACACACCGGGTGTGCCGCTCTGCGTGCCGCCGGCTCCTTTATCGGCCCTGCGGTCGTCTCTATCGTCGAACGGTTCTGACATGATGGATGGCGGCGTGGATTCAAAAAACAGCAATCGTGCAGGCCTGGGATGGAAACGGTCCCACCGACCGCCGCGCATCGTACCAAAACCGAACCGCATCACGAACAATCGCATTAACGGAACAAGGGGGGCAGTACTTTAGCGCGGCGCTCGATGCGGCGTCGCGAGCACCGCGAAACAGCCCCCGATCCGGCGAAATCGGCTCCCGCCGCGCGGAAAACGGGTATTTGCGATGCTTTTTTTCGACGTTGCGCTAAAGATTTTGCCGCGCCGGCCGTTATGGTGCTCTGATGGACGTCTTCCCATCTTCCGGCCGGATGCGGTAACCGGCAGGCGGACTCGCCCGCCTGCGACGAAACAGGATTGTCAGCGACTTACATGGAAGCGAACAGGATTACTGCACCTCGACGGGGCTGGCTGCGCAACGCGATCGACCGTTGGCGCACGGTACTGAGCCCGCGCGGCGGCGAGGCGCACGCGGCCGGTGCCGGCGCCGCCGCCCTCGGTCTCGAGCAGACCGTCGGCGCAGTCGACTTCCTTGCCCACGTCGACCGGGATTTGCGCTTCCTCTACGTGACCGACGCGAGCCTGCGCTTCATCGGCTACCACCGCGAGTATCTGCAAACCATCTCGTTGCACGACATCGTCGCCCCGGCCGACAGCGCGCGCCTCGAAGCCGTGCTGACGCGCGCCGAGGCAAGCGGCGCGGTCGAAAAGGTCACGCTCGATCTGGTCAAGTCGCTGACTTACCCGATCGCCGTCGAACTGCGCGTCGTGCGCAACAACCACGACGGCATCGAAGGCTATGCGATCGCGGGCTTCGACGTCTCCGCGTGGCGCGCCAACGAAGCGAGCCTCAAACGCGCGCTGCATACCGATCATCTGACCGGCATCGCCAACGTGCCGGCGCTCGTCGACGCGCTGCGCGACGCGCAGCAGCAGGCCGACGCGAACGGCACGCCGGCCGCGCTGCTGCTGCTCGACCTCGACGACTACCAGCGCGTGAACCGCGCGCTCGGCTACGACGCCGGCGACGAAATGCTGCGCGACACCGCGAAGCGCCTCACGCACATGACGACGCAAGGCGAAATCATTGCGCGCGTCGCAAGCGACGAGTTCGCGATCCTGCTGCCGCCGGCCGCGACGCGCACCGACGCCGCCATCGCCGCCGAAGCGCTCGCGCGGCGCCTGCTGACCGCGATCCAGCAGCCCTACTCGTATAACCGGCAGCCCGTGCATCTGTCGGCCAGCATCGGCATCGCCCTGTACCCGGACGTGCAGCACCTGAACGACACGACCTCGCGCGACAGCCAGTTGCTGCGCTGGGCCGACCACGCGCTGCTGCGCGCCAAGGCCGCGGGCGGCAACACGCTCGCGTTCTACGTGCCCGACGACAGCCCCGCCGACGCCGAGCGCCTGAAGCTCGAATCGGACCTCTACGACGGCGTGCGCAACGGCGAGTTCTCGTTGCACTTCCAGCCGATCACGAGCAGCCACTCGCGCGGCGTGGTCGGCGTCGAGGCGCTGATCCGCTGGCACCATCCGTTGCACGGGCTCGTGCCGCCGTCGATGTTCATTCCGCTTGCGGAGTCGGTCGGCCTCATCAACTACCTCGGCAACTGGGTGCTGAAGGCCGCCTGCATGCAGCTCATCCAGTGGGACGCAAAGGGCATCAAGCTGCAATACGTCGCGGTCAACGTGTCGCCGCAGCAGTTCCGCGACCCGCGCTTCACCGACAACGTGCGCGAAGCGATCGCGCTGACCGGCATCGACCCGCGCCGGCTCGTGTTCGAAATCACCGAGACGCTGCTCATGCACGATCCCGCGCATGCAACCGCACTGCTCGCGGAATTAACTGCCATCGGTATTCGTTTTGCAGTAGACGACTTCGGCACGGGTTATTCGAGTCTCGCGTATCTGCAACGTTTCCCGCTCGCCAAACTGAAAATCGACAGGAGCTTCGTCGAGAATCTGCTAACCTCGCGCAATGATCAGGCAATTGTCAGCGCGGTGGTCGGGCTTGCGCAGACACTCGATCTCGAACTGGTCGCCGAAGGCGTCGAAACGGAAGCGCAGCGTGCATTGCTGACCCAGATGGGATGCGATCACATTCAGGGGTGGCTCGTCTGCAAGGCGCTGCCGTCGGAAGAACTGGCGCAGCGCTTCGAATCGCGCGCGCTCTACCTGCACGACGCAGCATGACTCACGCGGCGCAACCACGCACCGGCGGTCCGCGCGCAAGGCGCGGCCCGCTACTCACTGGAACACGTATGGCTTTTGCGGGACTCACATGTTAAAGGCGGCGTTGCTCGACAGGCTCTGGGGCAAGATGAGCGAACGCGGCGATTTTCCGATGCTGTCGCAGTCGCTCCGCACCACGATGGCCGCCGTCAAGAACGACGAACTCGACTTCACGTCGCTCGTTCAGGTTGTGCTCTCCGACTTCGCATTGACGCACAAGGTGCTGCGTCTTGCGAATTCGGCGATGTACATGGCGTTCGGCGGCAACATCACCACGGTCTCGCGCGCGCTGATGGTGCTCGGCATGGACGCGGTCGGCCATCTCGTCGTCGGCCTGCAGATCGTCGATCACTTTCACCATAGCGCGCCACGCCGCATCGACGCAAAGCTCGAACTGAACCGCACGATGCTCTCGGGCTGCGTCGCGCGCAAGCTGACCGAACGCGGCGACCTGCGCGCGGGCGAAGAAGCGGTGGTGTGCACGCTGATGCGCCAGGTCGGCAAGCTGCTCGTCGTGTTCTATCTCGACACCGAATGGGACCAGATTCGCCGCCAGCTCGATGCGGGCGTCTCCGAAAAGGATGCGTGCGCAAGCATACTCGGCGTCTCGTACGAAGAGATCGGCATCGAGGCCGCGGCGCGCTGGCGCCTGCCCGAAATCATCCGCACCGGCATGACCGCGTTCGATCCGTCCCGCGACGACGAGCCGCGCCAGACGCAATGGATGCGCGCCGTCACGACCTTCTCGACCGAAGTCGCGAACCTGCTGACCGCGCCCGACATGCCCATCGCCGTGCGCGACGCGCGTATCGCGGAGCTCGCGCAGCGCTACAGCCGGCCGCTGAACACCGATGCGGACGTGCTGATCGAAATGAGCATCGCGCTCGCGCGTGAAGAAGCGGGCGACGGCGTGATGCGCGAAATCAACGAACTGCGCGCGAGCGCCGACGCCATCGCGCGCGAGCCGCTCGAACCCGAAGACCGCATCCGCGCGGGCGTCGAAGACCTGCGCGCGCTGCCCGCGGACAACGCGCTCGCGCCGGCGCTGACGCTCGCGTCCGAAACCGTGCTGGCGGGCCTCGGCTTCGACCGCACGGTGGTGTTCGTGCGCCAGGGCAGCGGCACCTTCAAGGCGAGCATGGGCTTCGGTCCGAAAGTCGACGCAGTGATGCCGCAGCTGTCGTTTGCCAGCGCATTCCAGCCGGACGTGTTCCACCTCGCCATCGCGAACTCGGTCGGCATCTTCATCGAGAACGCGCGCGACCCGAAAATGGTCGCGCGGCTGCCGGACTGGTACAAACGCTCGTTCAGCGACGCGCGGTCATTCGTGCTGCTGCCGGTCATGCTCGAAAATCAGTCGACGGTCGCGCTGATGTATGGCGACTGGACGCACAATACCGAGCCACGCCGCATCAGCCAGCAGGAAATGGCGGCATTGAACGAGCTATCGCGGGAATTACGGCGTTTTTTCGTCCAGGCGCCGGTGGTGGGTGAGCTGGAGACGCAGTGACTCGATCCCGCCAACGGGATTGATGGGAATCGCATCTCACTGAGCTGACAACTCTGCCGGCGCGGCATGCCCTCGCGTATGTGCGCGGTATGCGCCGCTGTGTGCCGCTGTGTGTTTCACCTGCACATGCGTACAGGCCTTGCACATTGACAGAGATTCAATCTTCGATCCGCTCGAGCCCTTCGGCTTCGGCGCTGCGATCGGCAATGCCGGCCCATGCGGCCGCGGTCAGCGCGAGTTCCGCCGCTTCAGGCACGGTCAACGGCGCGAGCGACTCGCAAGCCGCCTCGACTTCATCCCACGCGCCGCGTTCGAGCGCTTCGGTCAGCGTCAGCAGCATGCCGAGCGAGCCTTCGTGATGTTCGATTGCCGCGCGAATCGGCCGCGACAGCATCAGCACATTGAGCGTGGTTTCGAGCGAACCGCCGAACACTGCATCAACGAACGAAAAGACGCCGGTCAGGAACGCCGCGTCGGCTTCATCGCGCCCTGCCTCGGGCAAACGTGCAACCGCGAGTTCCATGAAACGTGCGCGCGATGCGGCAAGCTGCAGCAGCGGATCGTCTTCGAGTGCGACCTTGCGGCCGTCCGCGTACAGCAGCAATTGCGTCCAGCGCGCGATCTTGTCGGTGCCCGTTGCGTTGATCGCATCGCGCAGCGTCGTGACGCGCAAGCCCAGCGCTAGCCCGCTTGCATTCGCGAGACGCATCAGGTGCATGACGAGCACCGGATTGAGCTTCAGCTCCGCCTCGAGCTGCGCGACCGTCGGTTCGCCGGCCAGAAGCTGCAGCAGATTCAGCAGCGCATGGCGCGGTGCGCTTACGCGGCGCGTCGACGAAACGCTTTGCGCACGCGCGAAGAAATAACCCTGGAAGCGGTCGAAACCGAGATTGAAGGCGGTCTGGAAATCGTCGTGCGTATGCGTGTTGAGCGCGATCAGCATCTTGCCTGCCGACTTCAGTACGCTGGCGAGCTTCGGCAGCAGCGCGGCCGGCGTGCGCTGCAGATCGATCTTGACGGTCTCCGCATACGGCAGAAGGCGCGCAAAGCGGTCATCGACCTGCGTGACGTGATCGATCACGAAGCGAAAGCGCCGGCCGTGCAGCGTAACGATGCGCGCGATCAGTTCTTCATCCACGTGGATGTCGGGCGGCAACTCGAAAATAAACCGCTCGGGCGGCAGCGCCTTGACCGCCTCGTCGAACAGCAGTTCGCGGGTCGCATCGATATAGGCGGGATGGCCGGTCAGCGCGAGCCGCACTTCGGCCCGCACCAGCGCGCGAATCAGCTTGCCGACGCGCGCCTGGGCGGAGTTTTCGTTCGCGGATAATTCGCCGCCGCCGTCGCCGTCAGCGCCGCTTTGCGGTTCAGTGTTCTCGCCGGCATCGGCAGGCCCTGCGTCCTCGGCGGACACGAACGGTTGCTGGATTTTCAGCTCGAAACCGCACAGCATGCCGTCCCGGTTCAATAGCGGCTGGCGGGCGAAATAGACGTCGCGCGGCGCGCCTTCGGCGGTGCTGCCGGCGTCGCTTCGCCGGTCGCCGTCAGTGGAACCCGAAAGGCCGTCTGGCCGGCCTTCCTGCTGGACTGCGGTGGTGGTCATGCGGCTCCCCTATGGCAAGGCGCGCGTGGCGCGTTGCGCTCTCTTCGTTATACCTGGCGGTGCAATGAACCTCGCGATCCGCATTGCATGGAGGCGATGTTTTCCGAAGCGGCCCGATCGAATGCATGGCCGCGATATCGGGCCGTCGTGCCGTGCGGCCGATGCCGATATCAGCCCCATGCGGGTCCATATCAGGCCATACGGGCTCATACGGAGCTCATACGTGGATCAGACGCGACTCGGTCGCGGCCCATGCGCGATACACCGGGTTCAGATGCCCGGCGATTTTAGCGCACGCACGCATGCTGCGGACAGCGAAATCGTGTGCGGGGAACGAAACTTCGCTTATTGCAGTGACGCGAGCGCGTGCTCCGTCGTTTCGACGACCATCAGACCTGCGCGCAGCCCGGGTTTTACCGATGCATTCGGAAACACGATGCGCTCTTCCGGATGGCTCACCGTATAGCGATAAGCGCCGTCGCGCGCGAGCAGCGTGTGTTGCGGATAGGCGGTGAAATTCGGCACATCGGCTTCGACGAACAGTTCGAATGCGTCGCTGTGCTTCGTGATCTGGCCGATCACCGTAAAGACGCGCGGAAGCGGCAAGTCCCCCGCCGTTGCATCGCCGGAACCGACGCGAGCGGCACGCTCGTGTCCGTCATCACGCTGACCCGCAAGCAGGTTACGCAACGCGCGATCGGCACCCGCAAAACGCGCGAGCTCGTTCTGTCCGAACGGACGTACCTTGCCGAGTTCGAGCGTGCACGCATCGGCGCCGCACGCTTCGGAGGTGAAATGCGAATACGTGGTGCTCTTCGCCGCATGCACGAGCACGGCCGCGATCTGCGCATCGCGCAGCCATTCGAACATCGCGTGCGACATCGGCTCGCCTGTATGCGGCAGCAGCGCAAAGCGCTCGAACACCGATGCGCGGATCGCCGTGTGCATATCGATATGCCAGCGCGCGCTGCGCCGTTGCGGTGCATTCGCGAAGAATCGCGCGGCCGCGCGTTCGAGCGCCGCGGCGCGCGGCGCTTCCTCGCTCTGCGGCAATTGCGCGTGACGGCCGCTGAAAAGGCGGTTCAGATCGTCGTCGATATAACGGCACGCCGCGCGCATGGCCGAGACATTGCCGAGCACGACGAGCAGCCGGCACGCGAGCGGTGCGCGGCCCTGCGCGATATCGCGCACGAGCGTCGACAGCAACTCGATCGGCGCGGTTTCGTCGCCATGAATACCGGCCGACGCGAGCACGCTGTGCACGCCGGCAGCCTCGCCTGCCTCGCGTGCCTCGCTCCGAGCCGCCACGGGCTCGAACTGCAGCACGCCATCGTCGAGCCAGTTCCAGCGCACGCCATCGGCGCACACGCCTTCGCGTTGCGCATCGGCGGGCGGCGCGTGGCCGGCTAGCGTGTAGGCGAGAAAGTCGTCGAGCATCTTGCCCTGCCCTGTCATGGTTCCTGCGAAACGCCGCCTCGGAGACTCAGCAGCAACGATCAACGCTCATCAATCAACGCTGAAAATCGTACAAGGATCCGACACGCAGAATCTGCGTCAGTTCGTCGAGCGCCGTGCGCGATTCGTCGAGCAGTTGCGCGTCCGCGAGATCGCCCGGCGCGAGCCGGTCGCGATAGTGCCGGTCGATCCATGCATCGAGCAAAGCGAACAGCCGCCCGTCGATCCATACGCCCGGCAGCACCGCTTCGCGCTCCGCGTCGGTCAGCACGACACGCAACCGCAGGCAGGCGGGGCCGCCGCCGTTCTTCATGCTTTCGCGAAGATCGAATACCTTGACCTCGTCGATCGGTCCCGACCCCGCCACGAGCGTGTCGAGATAGCGCGCGACGCGCTCGTTTTCACGGCATTCCTGCGGCACGACGAGTATCTGCCTGCCGTCCTCGCGCATCAGCAACTGGCTGTTGAACAGATACGACGTGACGGCATCGTCGACGCTCACGAGCGCATCCGGCACTTCGATCACGTCGAACGGCGCATGCTGCGCGGCAAGCTTCGCGCGCAGTTCGTCATACACCGCGCTGGAGTCGACAAACGCGAGTTCATGGCAAAAGAGCGTGTGCGCGTTGCCGACCGCGATCACGTCGTTATGAAACACGCCCGCGTCGATCACGTCGGGATTCTGCTGCGCATAGACGGTCGTTGCTTCGGCGAGCCCATGCCGCTGCGCGACGGCGCGGCTTGCCTCGAAGGTCTGCCGCGCCGGGTAGCGCTTCGGTTCCGGACCGCGCCGGTATTCGCTGCGGCCGTACACGAAAAATTCGACGCCGCGCTCGCCATACGCCGCGCAAAAACGCGTATGGTTCGCCGCGCCTTCGTCGCCGAGCGCGGGCGTACCCGGCAACGCTTCGTGCACCGCAAAGCGGTTCTCGTCCGCGAAGATCGCGCGCAGCGTGCGGCGCGTCGATTCGTGTTCGATCGCGCGATGCAATTTGCTGCACAGATTCGCCGGCGTGAAATGCACACGGCCGTCTGCGGTGTCGGCCGAGGGACTCACGGTGGCCGCGTTCGCGGTCCACATCGCGGATGCGGAACTTGCCGCGGCGAGCAGTTCGGGCGCCTCCTTCGCGACCTTCGCCATCACGCTCGCGTCGGCGCCCGAAAAACCGAGTTCGCGCAGCAGACGCAGCGACGGCCGCTCCTGCGGCGGCAACACGGCCTGCCGGAAACCGAGGTCGGCAAGCTGCTTCATCTTGCGCAGCCCCTGCTTCGCCGCGGCCTTCGGATTGGCGACCGACTTGTCGTTCGACACCGACGCGACATTGCCGAACGAGAGGCCTGCATAGTTATGCGTCGGGCCCACCAGCCCGTCGAAATTCGCTTCGATCGCTCGCATGGTGCTATCCCTCGAAATGAAGTCCCGGCGACACGTTCGCGGGCATCTGCAACTGCGCGCTTTCGACCGACGCCATCGGGTACGAGCAATAGTCGGCCGCGTAGTACGCGCTGGGACGCTGGTTGCCCGAGCGCCCGATGCCGCCGAACGGCGCGGCCGACGACGCACCGTTGGTCGGCCGGTTCCAGTTGACGATGCCGGCGCGAATAGCTCGCTGAAAATGCGTCCATTGCGTTTCGTCGTCGGCGAGCAGGCCCGCGGAAAGTCCGTACGCGGTGTCGTTCGCACGTTCGATCGCGGCGTCGAAGCTGTCGTAGCGAATAATCTGCGCGAGCGGTCCGAAATGCTCTTCGTCGGGCAGATCGGGCACAGCGGTGACGTCGAGAAGCGCCGGGCTCACGAAGCCGAGCGCGGGATCGCGCTGCTGCATGCCGAGCAGCGGGCGCGCGCCGCGTTCCACGAGGCGCGCCTCGGCTTCGACAAGCCGGGCGGCCGCACGCGCGGTGATGACCGCGCCCATATACGGCTGCGGGTCCGCATCGTATGTGCCGACGCGAATGCGCGATGTCACGTCCACGAGTCGCGCGACAAAGCGCTCGCCGAACGCATCGTCGGGCACGAGAATGCGGCGCGCACACGTACAGCGCTGCCCCGCCGACAGGAACGCCGACTGGATCGTGTGATGGACGGCCGCATCGAGATCGGCCACTTGCGCGACGACGAGCGGATTGTTGCCGCCCATTTCGAGTGCAAGCACGATCTCCGGGCGTCCGCCGAACTGCTTGTGCAGCAGCGTGCCCGTGCCGGAGCTGCCGGTAAAGAAAAGCCCGTCGATCTGCCGATGATTCGCAAGCGCAACGCCTGTGTCTTTTTCGCCCTGTACGAGATTGAGCACACCCGCGGGCAGCCCGGCTTCCTGCCACACCTCGATGGTTGCGCGCGCAACGGCCGGCGCGAGTTCGGACGGCTTGAACACCACGGCGTTGCCCGCGATCAGCGCCGGCACGATATGCCCGTTCGGCAGATGCCCTGGAAAGTTATACGGGCCGAACACCGCGACCACGCCATGCGGGCGATGCCGCAGCACCGCGGTGCCGTCGGCGATGACCGAACGCTTTTCGCCGGTGCGCTCGTGATACGCCTGAATCGAGATATCGACTTTCGCCGCCATCGATGCGACTTCGGTGCGCGCTTCCCACAGCGGCTTGCCGGTCTCGCGGCCGATCGTCGCGGCAAGCGCTTCCTTGCGTTCGCTCAACAGCGCGGCGAAGCGGCGCGCGATCGCGCAGCGCGCTTCGAACGCCGTGGCCGACCAATGCGCGAATGCGCGGCGCGCGCTTCTGACCGCGCGCTCGACATCATCGGCCGATGCACTGTTGCCTTGCCAGACGAGCTCGTTCGTGCCGGGGTTGCGCGACGCGAACGCCGCGCCGGTACCGGCAGTCCAGCTGCCGTCGATGAATAGTTCGCTCATGCGGATCCCTGTTTCCGTTTCGGTGTGTGCATCGCCGCAAGCACGCGCACGGGGTCGCCGGCGTGCACGCGAAGCGCCGCGGCTTCGTCGGCGGACAGGCGGAACACGCCCGCTTCGACAACGCCGGGTGCGACGCCGACGCGAAAATCGTCGAGCGACGTATTCGAGACGAGCGAGCGCGGCGCTTCGCATTCACTGTCGGGCTCGCGTTCACGCGCGGGCCGAGCCGATGCCGGCGCGGCGTCGACGATCTCGACCGGCACGACCACACTCTCGCGCACGGTGCGCAAATCGGCGATATGGCATTCGAGCACCGGGCCCGCATCGAAGATATCGACATGGTTCTCGTAACGGAGCCCCTCCGCTTCGAGCATCTTGCGGGCAGGCAGCGTATCGCTGTGCGTGAGGCCGACGCATTCCTGCGCTTCTTCGGGCAGCAGATCGACATACACGGGAAAGCGCGGCATCAGTTCGGCGAGAAACGCCTTGCGGCCGTGCGAGCTCAGATAGTCGGCCGCATTGAAATCGATCTGATAGAAATGCGAACCGACCGCGCGCCAGAACGGCGACGTGCCCTCCGCATCGAAATGGCCGCGCAGTTCCGCGCAAATGCGCTGCGCAAAGCGCTCGCGGAACTGCGCGATAAACATGAAACGCGAACGCGACAGCAAGCCGCCCACCCCGCTTGCGCGATAGCGCGGGCTCAGAAACAGCGAGCACACTTCCGCATAGCCGGTCAGATCGTGCGAAATATTGAGCGCGCGCATCAGCGTCCAGATGCCGAGATCCTGGCTCGCGTGCACGACCGTGCTCACACGATAGTTGTAGAACGGCTGATCGAGGCCGACCGCCGTTTCGATGCCGCATACGCCCGCGATGTCGCCCGTCGTGCTGTCTTCCATCACGAACAGGTAGCCCTGCTCGTGCGGCGCCGCGCGATTGTCGAGCGTGCGGCGCGAGCGCGCGATGCGCGCCTCGAGCGCGGCGCGATCGGGCTTGAACGTGGTGAGGCCGGGGCCGGTTTCTCCCGCAAGGGTGACGAGCGCGTCGAGATCGCCCGTCTGCACGACACGCACGACGATCATGGGGCGTCCTCCGAAGATGCGTAGTTCTCTTCCTGATGCAGGATCACGCAGCGCACGGCATCGCCGGCATCGACGCCGAGCGCGGCCCGCGCCGCGGCCGGCAACGGCGCACCCGCGTCGCGCTCGCGCGGCAAATCGACGAGCACGCAGCGGAATTCGCCGGGGCGGTTGCTCGCGGCCATATAGGTGGCGCTGTGCGCGCGCTCGGGCGGCACGTCGTTTGCGGCGAGCACCGTGCGCATCTCGTTGCGCTTCACGCACGCGCTGCGATCGACCTGCGCGGTCAGCACCGGGCCCGCGTCGAAGATATCGACATAGCGGTCGGTCTCGAAGCCTTCTTCGAGATGAATCTCATACGCGAGCAGCGCTTTTTCGTCGGGCTCGCCGAGCACGCGCTGCGCCGCTTCGGGCAGCAGCGGCACATAGATCGGATAGCTCGGCATCACCTCGGCGATAAACGTGCTGCTGCGTCCGCCCGACTGCACTTCGATATCGGCGAAGTTGCGGCCGAAAAACTTGCGGCCCACCGCCTCCCAGAACGGCGACACGCCCGCCTCGTCGGTCACGCCGAGCAGCAGCGAAAACACCTCGGGCGTGAAGCGCTTGCGGTTCGCGGCGATATACATCATGCGCGCGCGCGACAGCAGATGCGCGGCCGCGGCGCCCCGCAGCTCGGGTTCGATATAGAAGCCGCCGAGACGGCTCTTGCCGGTCAGTTCGTGCGACATCGTCAGCGCGTGGATCTTGCGGTTCACATGCAGCTCGCGCGACGCATGAATCAGCGCATCGTTGCGAAACGCGTAGAACGGCTCCGCATAACCGGCTGCCGCGACGATGCTCGCGGTGCCGAGCAGCTTGTCGGTTTCGCTGTCTTCGAGCACGAACAGATAGAACTCCTCGCCCGGAAAATCGGCTTCTGCGCGAAACGAGTCTTCCGATAGCGCGACGCGCGCTTCGAGCGCGCGGCGGTCATGCGGCAGCGAATGCAGCACGGGCTGCGCGGCGCGCGCCATGCGGTCGAGCGCATCGAGGTCGGCGAGGCGGCCGGGGCGTACGAAGAGCATCGTCGTTCCTCAGTAGACTACTTTGCGTTCGACGCGGCCGTCGCACCGGCCACTTCCTCGATCGCCTTCGCGAGCCTTGCCAGGCCCTCGTGCAGATCGTCGAGCGGAATGATCAGCGACGGCGCGAAGCGCAGCACGTCGGGGCCCGCCATCAGCATGATGAGCCCGTGCCTGCCCGCCGCCGTGACAAAGTCTTTCGCGCGCCCCTTGAATGCACCGTCGAGCTCCGCGCCGATCAGCAGCCCCTTGCCGCGCACCTGCCTGAAGATGCCGAAACACTCGTTGAGCTTCGCAAGCGTTTCCTGCAGCACCGTGCTGCGCGAGCGGACGCCGGCAAGCAGCTGTGGATCGCTGATCAGTTCCACCACCTTCAGCGCGATCGCCGAAGCGAGCGGATTGCCGCCATACGTGGTGCCGTGCACGCCCACCTTGAAGTGCGCGGCCAGTTCTTTGGTGGTGAGCATCGCGCCGATCGGAAAGCCGTTGCCGAGCGACTTCGCCGTGGTCAGGATGTCGGGCGTCACATCGGTGTCCTGATAGGCGTAGAAAAAGCCGGTACGACCCACGCCCGTTTGCACTTCATCGAAAATCAGCAGCGCGCCGTGCCGGTCGCATGCTTCGCGCAAGGCGCGCAGAAACGCAGGATCGGCGGGAATCACGCCGCCTTCGCCCTGAATCGGCTCGACGACGACCGCGCATGTTTTCGGGCCGATCGCCTTGCGCGCCGCTTCGATATCGTTGTACGGCAGATGCACGATGCCCGCCGGCACGGGCCCGAAGCCCTCCGAGTATTTCGGCTGCCCGCCGACGCTGACGGTAAAGAACGTGCGGCCATGAAACGACTGCGTGAAGGAAACGATCTCGATCTTGTCCGCGCCATGCCGCTCGAATGCGACGCGACGCGCGAGCTTGAAGGCCGCCTCGTTCGCTTCGGCGCCGGAATTCGCGAAAAACGCGCGGTCGGCAAACGTCAGCTCTTCGAGCCGTCTTGCGAGGCGCAGCACGGGCTCGTTCGTATAGCCGTTGCCGATATGCCAGAGCTTCGCGCCCTGCTCGTTCAACACCTCGAGCAATTCGGGATGCGCATGACCGAGCGCGGTGACGGCGATGCCGCCGGCGAAGTCGATATATTCGCGGCCCTGCGTGTCCCAGACATGCGAGCCTTTGCCGCGGTCCGGCACGAACGATGCGGGAGAGAACACCGGCACCATCACTTCGTCGAAGGTCTGGCGTGTCACATTCTGGTCGTTCATGGCGCGATCCTCGTGGCGGGCAATATCCGTAGTGTAGAAAACGATGCGCGCGCCGTCTTGCGCATACGCGACGTGTTCTATCGAAGATCGCGAGGGGCGGCGTGCCGCACTATCGTACGTCGCGCGCCGGCGGCTCGCCCGGTGCGGCGGGCGCCGCAGGCGCCCCGTGCGCCGACCCGCCCGCCGCCTGCCTGTCGAGCCAGTTGCGGCGTTCTTCGCGCGGCGTCACCTTGAAGCGCTCGCGGTAGGCATTCGAAAAATGCGCGGCCGATGAAAACCCGCACGCAAGGCTGATCTGCACGACCGACTTGCTCGTGCGCTGCAACTGCGTGCGCGCCTTCGCGAGCCTCAGGCCCAGATAGTAGCGGGACGGCATCGCGCCGAGGTACTGGCGAAACAGCCGCTCGAGCTGGCGCCGCGACACGCCGACGAGACCCGCGATCTCGTCGGTCGTGAGCGGATCTTCGATGTTCGCTTCCATCAGCAGCAGCGCGTCGTTCAGATGCGGATGGCGTTCGCCCGGCGCCGTCACGTACGGAATGCGCTGCCGCTCGGCGCCCGCGCGCAGCGTGCCGACGCCAAGCGCATCGGCGATCCGTTCGGCGAGTGGCTGGCCGTGGTCGCGCGCGATCATCGCAAGCATGAAGTCGACGCTCGCCTGACCGCCCGTGCAGGTCGCGCGGTCGCGATCGATTTCGAAGATCTGCTGCGTGACGATCGCTTGCTCGAACTGCTCGGTGAACTGCTGATACGTCTCCCAGTTGACGCTCACGCGATAGCCGGACAGTTGCCCCGCCATCGCGAGCCACCAGACGCCGTGATGAATGCCTGTCACGAGCGGCGTGCGCTCGCTCGCACGTGCGAGGTTCGCGAGAAAAGGCCGGTAGTCGGAGAATGGCTCGAAGCGCTCGCTGATCACGATCAGCCAGTCGCACGCGAGCGCAGCGCCGAATGCGGCGTCGGCCGGCCATTGCGCGCCGCCCGCCAACGGCACGGGGCGCCCGTCCGCGGAGCAGACCTGCCAGCGGTACAGCGCGCGGCCATCGATTTCATTCGCGAGATTCAGCGTATCGACGACCGGTCCGACGCCGGACATCGACACCGGCGGCAATGCAACGATCGCGACCTGCGTGGTGCGCGGAGCGCCGGCTTCAGCGCCGGTCCGCGCGTCGGCTCGAGCGCTTGCGCCAACGCCGCTCTCAGCGCGGCCGCCGGCGTCTTCGCCAGTACTGCTGCCGGAAGCGGCACGAATCGATCGCGTCATGCACGCGCCGCTACTTGAGGCTGCCGGACAGAAACTGCCTGAGCCGCTCGCTCTTCGGCGTAGCGAGCACTTCGGCGGGCGGGCCTTCCTCTTCGGTGCGGCCCTGATGCAGGAACATCACGTGATTCGACACGTTGCGCGCGAAGCCCATCTCATGTGTGACGACGATCATCGTGCGGCCTTCGTCGGCGAGCGCCTGCATGACCTTCAGCACTTCGCCGACGAGTTCGGGGTCGAGCGCCGAGGTCGGTTCGTCGAACAGCATGACATCGGGGTTCATCGCGAGCGCACGCGCGATCGCGACGCGCTGCTGCTGCCCGCCCGACAGGTGCGACGGATACTGCTTCTCGAGCCGCGGCGCGAGGCCGACCTTCTCGAGGTACGTGCGCGCGCGGTCTTCGGCTTCCTTGCGAGACAGGCCCAGCACATGGATCGGCGCTTCGACGACGTTCTCCAGCACCGTCATGTGCGCCCACAGATTGAAGTGCTGGAACACCATGGCGAGTTTCGTGCGGATGCGCTGCAGCTGTTTGTGGTCGGCCACTTCGAAATTGCCTTCGCGGTCGGCCCTCGTGCGCACCGTTTCGCCGTCGACGATGATCTTGCCCGCGTTCGGCCGCTCGAGAAAATTGATGCAGCGCAGGAACGTGCTTTTGCCCGAGCCGCTCGCGCCGATAATGCTGATCACGTCGCCCTTCTGCGCGTTCATCGACACGCCCTTCAGCACTTCGTTGTCGCCATAGCGCTTGTGGATATCCTGCACGACGAGCTTGCAGACTTCATCCCTGGCTTGAGTTTGACTGTTATCGGGCAAGATGGTCTCCGGTGCAGAGGAGTCGACGGCGCGGCAGGGCAAGGTCCGCGACGGCATCAGGATCGCCGTATTGCTGCATAAAGGCAAGGTACGGCGCAGCGCGGAAAATAGCACATCCGGGCAGCGTCGCGCGACGCTCGGCATCACATAGGAAACCGCTCGAAACCGCGCTAACCCGTTCAAACCGACGAGGCGCGAACGCGCGTCACTCGCCGAGCAGCGCGCGGATCGCGGGCAGCATGGCCTCGACGGCCGCGCGCCCTTCGGCGATAGCCGGCTGCGCTCGATGAAAATCGAAGATGCCGAGGCCGCCGAGACGCGGCTGGATCAGCACGTCGGCCGGTTCGCCGGCGAGGCGGCTGCGGGTGATGCGCACCTGCATGATGTCGATGCTCTGTGCGATCGAACTGAGCATCGACGGTACGCGCGCGCTCGGCGCAGGCGGCACCCGGACGTCGCCCGGATGCACATTGCCTACGTGCACGTCGCCCACGCGATCTTCGAATCCCGGCGCCGGCTGCAGCCAGCGCGGCCACGGTTTGCCGTTACGGCGCAGTGCAGGCGTTTCGGCGGCACGCGCAACCTGGTCCGCCAGCGACGGCCCCGTCAGCAGCACATCGGCCTGCGGGTGAAGCGGATTCTCGAGCGGCATGGGCGCGGCTGCGCGCGGCGCCGGGCGTCGGCGCGCCCGCGCATGCGGACGTGCGGTGGCCGGCAACGGCAGCGCCAGGCCACCGAGGTCGCGCCCATTCAGGATGTCGTTGTTCAGGTCGACGGCAATCACACAGTCCGCGCGCATCCCGCGCGCGACCGATACCGGCACCGGATTCGCAAGCCCTCCATCGACGAGCCAGACGCCCTCATGCCAGACCGGCGTGAAAATGCCCGGAATCGCAATCGACGCGCGTACTGCGTCGACGACGCTGCCTTCCTGCAGGCACGTCTCGCGGCCCGTATCGAGCTCGGTGGCGACCGCCGCGAACGGCATCTTCAGGTCGCGAATTTCGCAGCCGTTGAAGCGCTCGGCAAAGACCTGGATCACCTTCTTGCCGCCGAACAGTCCACCCGAGAAACGCAGATCGAGCAGCCTCACGACCGACTGCCACGTGAGCCGCGAGACCCAGTCCTCGAGCCAGTCGAGGTCGCCGTGCGCATAGACCGCGCCGACCAGCGCGCCGATCGACGTGCCGCAGACGACGTCGGGCTTGATGCCCGCCTCGTGCAGCGCGCGGATCGCGCCGATATGCGCCCAGCCGCGCGCGGCGCCGCCGCCGAGCACGAGACCGATCTTCTTGTAACGACGTCGATGCGCCACCTGCCTGCCCTCTCCTCGTCGTATTGCCGTCAACGACCTTGCCGCTCAATGGCCGCGCATCACATCCGAGCGCGACGTCGTGTAGACGACGTGATTCGCATCGAAATGCACATTGAAGAACGCTTCTTCGGTGACGCCGCCTTCGCGCCACTTCCAGCTCCACACCGTTTCGGGCTTCAACGGATAGACCGCGATCTGGCCGGGCTTGCCGAGCAGCCGGCGCACTTCGTCTTCGGTCATGCCGGCGCGGATTTTCGCGAAGTTCGCCGCGGTCAGCACCTGCGTGACGGCCTGCAAGCGGCCGTCCGGACCGATGTCGACCATGTAGGTGTTGAGGCCTTCGGGACCGCGCGGATATTCGAGGCGCTTCGAGCCGTCGGTGAAGTTGCGCTCGGTTTCGGGCTTGCCCATCTGGTCGCGAATCTGCGCCTCGGTCGTGACGCCGGGCGTGAGTCCCTTGAGCAGCAGCACGTCGGGCTTGATCGCGTTGAAGAAATCCTTGAGCTTCTGCACGGCTTGCCCGGTCTGTTGATTGTCGCAGCCGGTCAGTGCAATCGATGCGCCGAGCGTGGCCGCGACCAGCGATGAATAGCGGAAGGCCATCTGAAAGCGTGGAAGGTGACGGACGTCACGAAGTCAACGACGTGACAGGATACCGCAGACGGGCGAAGCGGCGCGCAATGCGGCGAAGTCAGGACGAACCGGAAGTGCCGCGGCGCCTGAGCGAAGCTTCGGCGCACGCGCGCAGCGGCACGCACAGACCGCGTGGCCGATCGGATCGGTGCGTGGGAGATGGATGCGCGGAAATGTGAACGAAGCTCGAGAGGGCAACACAACGGCCGCGGACGTTTCGTCCCACGGCCGTTGTGCATGCTCCGCTTTGTCCGGCCGCGTTCATGCGGCTCTGTCGCTTTGTGCGGCCGCGCGTACGCGGCCGTCTGGCCCCTCGACTATGCGCCGATTGTTCACAATCTAGCGTCGCAAGGACGAACACGCGAGAGCGCGTTTACACCGAATCGGCTGACGAAACTGCAATCACGCGCGCGATGCCGACGATGCGCGCGAATGATGCGTCGGCGTCACGCTCCGGCTGAGCCGGTCGCCCGCTGCGTCCGGGGGTGCACTGCGTAGCCGACCTACGCGTGACGAGCTCAAGCGACCGGCGTCGAAGTCCGAGGAAGGCCGCGGCCATGTCGACAGCGCCAGCTTCAGGCTAATGCGCTCGTGCCTGCATTTCTGTGCGAATTCACACGCTTGCGGCTGCGGCGCAGGCTCGCCGCAGCAGAGCCCCGGCACATCGCGCAGCCCGACCATGCGGCGATTGTGGACTTATCGCGGCCTTCAGCGGAAATGAAAGCGGTTTGGCACAATCCGCTCTGATCTGCGCCGCTCAGGCGGCCTCCCTCTGGATTGCCATGATTCCCTTTTCCGTACTCGATCTGTCTCCGATCACCGCCGGCTCGACCGCCGGCGACGCCTTGCGCAACACGCTCGACCTCGCGCAACATGCGGAACGCTGGGGCTACAAGCGCTTCTGGCTGGCTGAGCATCACAACATGACGGGCATCGCGAGCGCCGCGACGTCGGTCGTGATCGGCCATGTCGCCGGCGGCACGCAAACCATCCGCGTGGGCTCGGGCGGCGTCATGCTGCCCAATCACGCGCCGCTCGTCATCGCGGAGCAGTTCGGCACGCTCGCGTCGCTGTATCCGGGCCGCATCGATCTCGGTCTTGGCCGCGCGCCCGGCACGGACCAGACCACCGCGCGCGCATTGCGCCGCGATCTGCAGGGCAGCGCGGACTCGTTTCCCGACGACGTCGTCGAACTGCAGCGCTATTTCGCCGAACCCGTCGCGGGCCAGCGCGTGCGCGCGGTGCCGGGCGCGGGACTGAACGTGCCGCTGTGGCTGCTCGGCTCGAGCCTTTTCAGCGCGCAACTGGCCGCGGCGCTCGGCCTGCCGTTCGCGTTCGCGTCGCACTTCGCGCCCGATCACATGATGACCGCGCTGCAGCTGTATCGCGCGCAGTTCCGCCCATCGGCTGCGCTCGAGCGGCCGTATGCGATGGTCGGCGTCAATCTGTTCGCCGCCGATACGAACGACGAGGCGCGGCGGCTCTTCACATCGCTGCAGCAGCAGTTCGTCAATTTGCGGCGCGGCACGCCGGGGCCGTTGCAGCCGCCCGTCGAGCGCCTCGAAGCGTCGGAGTTCGAACTGGCGAGCGTCGCGCATTCCCTCGCCTATTCGGTGATCGGCGACCGCGACACGGTGCGCGAGCAGCTCGCGTCGATCGTCGAGCAGACCGCCGCCGACGAATTGATGCTGACCGCGCAGATCTACGATCACGCCGCGCGGCTGCACTCGTTCGAACTGGCCGCGCAGATTCGCGACGAACTCGACGCGGCGGCGCGATAACGGCACATCGGCACCCGCACCCGCCTGCAGACGGGTGCAGGTACGACGGTCGAGCCGATCGGCCTCGCCGCGGCGGCGCACCGGGCATCGCTCGCACACGCCTGAACGCGGATCGTACGGCGGCGCCTCACGCATGCGGCGCCACGATCTACGCGTCCCGATGCGTAACCTTGAAATTCACGTTTTACCGTTACATGGGCCGGATGCGTCGGGCCGCGCAACTGCGTTACTTCGCGCCCTGCACCGCGGCCATGCCGTCGAGCAGCGCCTTGTGAAACGCCTGAGGATCCTGCAGCTGCGGTGCATGACCGAGCGTCGGGAATTCGACAAGCGTCGCATGGGGAATCGCGCGGGCCGCAGCCTTGCCGAGCTCCGGATAATGGCCAAGCTTCGCGCGCACGTCGGGCGGTGCGGCGTCCTTGCCGATCGCGGTGTTGTCCTTGTCGCCGATCATCAGCAGCGTCGGCACCTTGATCAGCCCGAATTCGTAATAGACGGGCTGCGTATAGATCATGTCGTAGAGCAGCGCGGAATTCCAGGCAACGAGTTGCTTGCCCGGTCCGCGATACATGCCCGCGAGCATCTGCACCCACGGTTCGTAGGCATCGCTCCATTGGCCCGCGTAGTACGTGGCCTGTTCGTAGCGGCGGATCTTGTCCGCGCTGGTCTTGAGCTCGCGCGCGTACCACTGGTCGACCGATAGCGAAGGCACGCCCTTCGCCTTCCAGTCTTCGAGGCCGATCGGGTCGACCAGCACGAGTTGCTGCGTCGCGTCCGGGTACATCAGTGCATAGCGGATCGCGAGCATGCCGCCGGTCGAATGGCCGATCATCGTCGCGCGCGTCACGCCGATCGATTCGAGCAGATCGTGCGTATTGCGCGCGAGCTGCTGGAACGTGAACTGGTAACGCTCGGGCTTGCTCGACTTGCAAAAGCCGATCTGATCCGGGGCGATGACGCGGTAGCCGGCATCGGTCAACCGGCGGATCGTCTCGACCCATGTCGCACCGCAAAAATTCTTGCCGTGCAGCAGCACCGCGGTGCGGCCGTTCGCATGGGCCGGGTCGGCGGGCGCGACATCCATATATGCCATATGCAGCGGTTCGCCTTGCGACATGAAGGTGAACTGGCGCACCGGATACGGGTAGTCGAAGCCTTCGAGTTCGGGGCCGTAGGCCGGCCCGGCGTCGCCGGCCGCGCTCCCGCCGCTCCCGCCGCTCCTGGAAACGCCGGAAGCCGCGCCGGCGGCGGACACGGCCACCGGCGCCGTACCGGTGCCCTCGGCCGCCTGAACGGCCGGCGCCAGCGCGATCGTCAGCGCACAGACGCCACCCGTCAACGCAGACGAAACTCGGGAAACCGAAAGGGAAACTGAGCGGGAAGCTGCGGGCAAAAGCGAAGACAACGACGCGAGCGTGAAAGGATGGCGCGGTTTCATGGGTTTGTTGTTGATTGAGAGGCGCAGGGCCATGCCGCTTGCCGTGCAAGCTATCGACCACTGATCGCGGTGCACGGCAGCAGCAGTAACCCGAACTTGAACCGACGTGGATCGGAGCGGATGATTCTACCTGGCGCCGCTCGAACGTGCTGGCGCAGGCACAGCCGGCACCCGTGCCTCGCAAGGGCGGGGAGGCACGAGGTTTGCAATATGCAGGTCTTGCTGCGCATTGCGCACGGGGTCCGCAAGGTCCAGACTGTCGAAGGTCGCATTCACAACAATAAACAGGAACAATACGGTTCGCAGCACGCCAGCTTGTCCGTCCGGGGGCTTCATCGAAAGCAACAGTGACCCGCGTAAGCGCCAAAGCGCCAGCGCAGGTCGACAAAGGAGACGCAGATGGATACTCCGGCAAGCCTGAACGATCTGCAACACACCACGCTCGCCATCGTGCTTGCGGGCGGCCGCGGCACCCGGCTCGGGCCGCTCACCAACAAGCGCGTCAAACCGGCCGTTCACTTCGGCGGCAAATACCGCATCATCGATTTCGCGTTGTCGAACTGCCTGAACTCGGGCATCCGCCGCATCGCCGTGGTCACGCAATACAAGGCGCACTCGCTGCTGCGGCACGTGCAGCGCGGCTGGGGTTTCCTGCGCGGCGAGTTCAACGAGTTCATCGATCTGTGGCCCGCGCAGCAGCGCGTCGAAGGCGCGCACTGGTATCGCGGCACGGCCGACGCGGTGTTCCAGAATCTCGACATCATCCGCTCGATCGGGCCAAAGTACATCATCGTGCTGGCGGGCGACCACATCTACAAGATGGACTACACGCGCATGGTGATGGACCATGTGGAAAGCGGCGCGGACTGCACGGTCGGCTGCATCGAGGTGCCGCGCATGGAAGCGGTCGCCTTCGGCGTGATGGCCGTCGACGAGCAGCGCCGCGTGACGGGCTTCGTCGAAAAGCCGGCCGATCCGCCCGCGATGCCGGGGCGCCCCGATATCGCGCTGGCCAGCATGGGCATCTATGTGTTCAACGCGCAGTATCTGTACGAACAGCTCGAGGACAACATCACGAGCGGCGCGACGGACCACGACTTCGGCAAGGACATCATTCCGCGCGTCGTGACCTCGGGCAAGGCGATCGCGCATCCGTTCAGCATGTCGTGCGTCTCGTCGGACCCGACCGTGGAGTCGTACTGGCGCGACGTCGGTACGATCGACGCATACTGGGCCGCGAATCTCGACCTCGCGTCGACGATTCCGACGCTCGACCTGTACGACCGCAACTGGCCGATCTGGACGCATCTCGAGCAGTTGCCGCCCGCCAAATTCGTGCGCGACCTGAATGGCTTGCAGGGCTCGGCGACGAACCTCGTTGTCTGCGCGGGCTGCGTGATCTCGGGCTCGCAGATTTCCCGCTCGGTGCTGTCGACCAACGTCGTCGTGAACTCATTCTGTAACATCAATGAGGCAGTCTTGCTGCCGCAGGTCACGATCGGCGCGAGCTGCCGGCTGCGCAAGGTCGTGATCGACCGCGGCTGCCAGATTCCGGACGGCACGGTGATCGGCGAAGACCCGGCGCGCGATGCCGAACGGTTCTATCGCACCGAAAGCGGCGTCGTGCTCGTGACGCCGGAAGCGTTGCGACGGGACGCGGCGCGCTGAGGCCGCAGCGCACGCAGGCCGGCACGCCTGCGCGCAGCACGGCATATGTGATTTCCACAAGGCCGCCGCGCGCCGCCGCGGCGGCACAAACATCGATGCCCCCCGATTGCGAGGACGACGCCTATGACGATTCGTGCGCTGCACGTGGCAAGCGAGCTGTATCCCCTTCTGAAGACAGGCGGCCTCGCCGACGTGACCGGCGCGCTGCCGCCCGCGTTGATCGAGCTCGGCGCCGACGTGCGCGTGCTGCTGCCGGGCTTCCCGTCCGTGCTCGCGGGACTGGCGGACCTGAAGCCCGTCGCGCGCCTCGAACGCACTTTCGGCGCGCCCGAGGCGACGCTCGAACAGGGCACGCTCGCGGCGAACGGCGTGATCGTCTATGTGCTGCGCGCCGACGCGTTCTACGAGCGGCCCGGCAATCCGTATCTCGATGCGCAGCATGTGCCGTATGGCGATAACGCGCAGCGTTTCGCGCTGCTCGGCTGGTGCGCGGCACAATTGGCCCAGCATCTCGATCCGGCCTGGGCGCCGCAGATCGTGCACGCGCACGACTGGCACGCGGGCCTCGCGCCCGCCTATCTGAGGGCCGCCGAGCGCGAGCGCGGCCGGCCGCTCGCGAAAAGCGTGTTCACGGTGCACAACCTCGCTTACCAGGGCGTCTTTCCGGCGCAGCAGTTCGGCATGCTCGGACTGCCGTCCGACTTCTTCGGCATCGACGGCATCGAGTTCTACGGCCAGATGTCGTTCCTGAAAGCGGGCCTCTACTTTTCGGACCGCCTGACTACGGTCAGCCCAACCTATGCGCGCGAAATCCAGACCCTCGCCCAGGGCGGCGGTCTGCACGGCCTGCTGCGCCAACGCATGCACGACCTGTCGGGCATTCTGAACGGCGTCGACTACACGGTCTGGAGACCGTCGACCGACACGCTGCTGCCCGCGCGCTATACCGATACGCGTCTTGCCGGCAAGCGCGCCTGCAAGACGTCGCTGCAGGCCCGCTTCGGGCTGCCGCAGAAAAGCGACGTGCTGCTGTTCGGCGTGGTAAGCCGGCTCACCGAGCAGAAAGGCCTCGACCTGCTGCTCGCCGCGCTGCCCGAAATCATCCGCCGCGGCGGTCAACTGGTCGTGTTCGGCACCGGCGACCCTGCGCTCGAAACGGGCCTGCAGCGCGTCGCGCAGACGCATCCGGAATCGGTCGCGGTCGAACTGGGCTTCGACGAAACGCTCGCGCACGCGATCATCGCCGGCAGCGACGTCGTCGCGGTGCCGTCGCGTTTCGAGCCGTGCGGGCTCACGCAACTCTACGCGCTGGCTTACGGCACGCTGCCGCTCGTGCATCGGGTGGGGGGCCTCGCCGACACGGTCGTCGACGCATCGCTCGAAAATCTCGCCGACGAAGCCGCGACCGGCTTCGTGTTCGACCGCTTCGAGCCCGAGGCGCTCGCTGCCGCGATCCGCCGGGCCTTTGCGCTGTACGCGCGGCGCAGCGAATGGAAGGCCACGCAGCAGCGTGCGATGCGCGAGGATTTCGGCTGGAGCACGTCGGCCGGACGGTACCTGGCGTTGTATCGCGAGCTCGTCTGACTCGCCCGCAGGGCGCGCTTGACGGTTCGGCGCAACAGCGCGCATCGCCCGATCGTTGCACGGCACAAAAAGTCATGTATTGTTCATTGACGCACATTGGGCGCGAGGGATCCGCGCGCAACACCCAATGTGCATGGGCATCGGGCCGCAAGCCCGATCGATCGAGGCAACCCGGCGAGCCGCTCGCTATAAAAATTACGCGCGTCCTGCGCACCGCCAGTCATGAAAAGCGTTCTGAGCATCCAGTCGCACGTCGTCTTCGGGCACGCGGGCAACAGCGCCGCGGAATTCCCGATGCGGCGTCTGGGCGTCAACGTGTGGCCGCTCAATACCGTCCAGTTTTCGAATCACACGCAATACGGCCATTGGGCCGGCAGCGCAATCGACGCGAAGCAGATGCAGGAGCTCGTCGAAGGGATCGGCGCAATCGGCATGCTGCCGCGCTGCGACGCCGTGCTGTCCGGCTATCTCGGCACACCCGAGCAGGCGCAGGCGGTGATCGAGATCGTCCGCGCCGTGAAGGCGGCGAACCCGCACGCGCGCTACTTCTGCGACCCGGTGATGGGCACCGCCACGGGTTGCCGCGTCGAACCGGGCATTCAGGAGTTTCTCGTCAACTCGATGCCGGAGGTGTCGGACGCGATCATGCCGAACCACAGCGAGCTGCAACGGCTCGTCGGCCGCATGATCGAGACGACCGAGGAAGCGGTCGTCGCGTGCCGCGAACTGATGCAGCGCGGGCCGAAGCTCGTGCTCGTCAAACATCTGCTCGATCGCAATAGCCCGGCCGACCGTTTCAATATGCTCGTCGTGACCGAGCGCGAGAACTGGGTCGGGCAGCGCCCGCTCTATCCGTTTGCGCGCCAGCCGGTCGGCGTCGGCGATCTCACGAGTGCGGTGTTCGTCGCGCGCACGCTGCTGGGCGACCCGCTGCGCGTCGCGTTCGAGCATACGCTCGCGGCCGTCAACGGCGTGATGCGCGCGACGTGGGACGCCGGCCGCTACGAACTCGAGCTCGTCGCGGCGCAGAACGACATCGCGCATCCGCGCGAGTGGTTCGATGCGTGGGTCGTCGAATCGGCGTGACGATGCGCGACGCGGCGCAAGCCGGCGTCGGCTTGCGCGAGGCTTTGCGAGCGCCGCTGCGGCTGCCTCGCTACTCGTCGCCGAGGAAATGCAGAACCGCGAAGTTGAACGCCGCGGGGTCCTGCAGGAACGCGAAGTGGCTCGTATCGGGCAAGATCGCGAGACCTGCGCCCGGTATCGTCGCGGCCATATATTCGGTGTGCGCGCGCTTGATTGCTTCGTCGTGATCGCCATCGAGCACGAGCACCGGCGATCTGATCGACTTCAGCTGATCGTCGGTCCAGTTCGGCTGCGATGCCCACATATGGCTGATCTGTTCGACGAACGCGTCGTACTCCTTCGGTGTGGGCGACAGCCGCCCGTATTCGTCGCCGGCGCGTTTGATAAAGGCGGCAAAGGTCGGATTCTTTTCGACGCCTTCGATCACGCCGTCGGTTTTCGTGTTCGCGGCGAACGCGACCACCTTGCCGACGCGATCCGGATGCCGGATCGCCAGGTCGAGCCCGATGATCGCGCCGTCGCTCCAGCCGACCACATCGGCCTTTTGCAGATGCAGCTTGTCCATCAGCGCCACGACGTCGTCGGCCATCAGGTCGTAGCCGAACGCACGCGTATCGCGCGAGCTGCGTCCATGACCGCGGCTATCGACGACCACCACCTTGTGGCGCTGCATCAGCGCCCGAATCTGGTTGCCGAGGTAGTCCGAATTCGCCAGCCCGCCGTGCAGCAGAATGACCGGTGAGCCGCGCCCGATCGTCGCGTAGTAGAGATGGATGCCGTTGACATCCGCCCTGCCCGTTAGCTCGCCCGCGACCGGCGCGGGCGTCGGCGGCAAGGTCTGCCAGCGCGGTGGCGACTGGACCTGCGCCTCGGCGTGATGTAGTGCTAATGCCGCGCACGCGAACAGAAAGCAGCGCAACAGACGTGATTGGGGTTTTGCGGACATGGGGCGATCTCCTCGGAGGATGCGGGTTCATATCGGGCGTCGCAACGCATACACATAACAAACGATATCCCTGCACTATTCCTTCATAACGCTTCGGCCCTCATCTCGCGCCTGACTCACGTCCTATAATGCGTGCCGCGCAACAGCGATCACATGGCAAACGCAGCGCGATCGCAGCGCCCATGCACCACGAACGCGCGCAGTTTTCAATCAAGGCATAGAGGTATCGATGGACGGCTATATCCGCAGTGAACGCGAAGAGCAATTCGAGGCGCTGTGCGTCAGCGTCGACGCAGACGAGGCACACGAGCAGGAAGCGATCGAGTTCTTCGAAGCACAGTTCGCAGAGGACGGCTTCGACGCCGCGCAATGGCTCGATATTGCGCTCTACTACTCGCCCGCGGTCGCGCGCGGCATCATCGACATGGTCACGCCCGACGACAAGGCGCGCAGCAATATCGCGTTCGTCATCGCCGATAGTCTCGACATTTCGTACGGCGAGGAAGAATGCCGGCAATTCGCCGAGACGCTGCAGTTCGCGATGGCCAACGGCGTGCCCGTCGATCTCGACATCGTGCTCGACGGCTGCCAGAACGCACTCGACGACCTCGACACGTGGGCCGACGACGAAACCAAAGAGCCGCTTTTAGGGCTGCGCGAAGAACTGTTGCGCATGCAGGGCGAGCAGTGACCGCCTGATCCTATGTTCGCGGGCCGTATCGCGGCCCGTATCTCGGCCCGTATCGCGGGCCGCCCTCGCGCCCCGCCCTCGCGCCATCAAGGCGAGCCGCGCCGTCTTTTTTCCGACTTACTTCCGCACCCCTCATCGTGCTTGCGCGGCCTTGCGCTTTTTGTAGGCAAATTGCCAACAGGCGAAAAGAAATTTAAACGTCAGCTAAATATCACGCGGCGTTCACTGCTCATACCTATCGTCTCCCGGATCGATCCAAAACCGTTTTTTCAACGCTAGTCCCGGGAGACTACGACATGGCACGTGCCCACCCCCTTGCATCGTTGCGTCCGAAGAACGCTTTGAAGTCCGCTTTGAAGCCCCTTGCGGCTGCAACACTGTTTGGCCTCGCCTCGCTCGGCGCGCAAGCGCAGACCGCGGCGAGCGCATCGCAGATCCCCGACCCGAGCACCGAAATCACGCAGAGCGGCTACTCGCCGACCTACCTCGGCGTCGATGCCGAAACCGCGACCGTGCCGTCGAATCCCGCGACGGCCGGCGGCCCGCCGACGATCAGCCGTGCCTATATCACGCGCGTCGACCTGTTCGCGCCGGGCATCACGCTCGAGACGACGCAGCACAGCGGCTCGCTCAATACGACGGCCGAGACGATTTCGCAGTTCGCCGCACGTACGCGTACGCGCATCGCGATCAATGGCAACTTCTTCGCGCCGTGCTGCAACGCGGCTCCCGAACCGAAAACCGTGATCGGCCTGCTCGTCTCGAACGGCAACGTGGTGAGTCCGCTCACAACCGATCCGACGCAAAGCGAAGCGGTGCTCGCGGTGACGCGGCAGAACCGCGCATTTATCGCTGAAGCGCCGCAGATCTCGCCGGCCGAACTGAAGCTGATCCAGTACGCGGTGGCCGGTTCGGCGATCCTCGTGAAGAACGGCCAGGACGTCAGCGCGCAAAGCCCGAACGAGGGCGATCCGTTGAATCCGAATCCGCGCACGCTAGTCGGACTGTCGCATAGCGGCCGCTACCTGTACTTCGCGGTGATCGACGGCCGGCTGCCCGGCTACTCGACCGGCACGACGAACGAACAATCGGCGCAGCTGATGCTGGCGGCCGGCGCGACCGACGCGATCAATCTCGACGGCGGCGGTTCGACCGAAATGGTCCGCGCCGACGTGCTCGGGGAGCCGTTTATCGTGAATACGCCGAGCGGCGGCGCCGAACGCTTCGATGCGGTCGGCTTCGGGGTGCACGCGTTAGCGTTGCCGCAACTGCCGTTCTAAGCGGCATGGGTGCGGGCCGCGCCGAACCAGATCGCGGCTTCGCACCCATTCGCCGCAAGCGCCTCGCGCGGCGATATGCCATAGCGTTCCCTGAACGCGCGGCTAAAGTGCGCGGGCGTCGAAAACCCGCAGCGATACGCGATATCGCCAATCTGCACGCGGCCCCCATCGCTGCACCCGCCTCGCTCACCGCGCCTGCCGCGCCTCAACATGTCCGCCGCCAGCGCGAGCCGGCTCTGCCACACATAGCGCATGACCGACTGGCCCTCTGCGCGAAACAGCCGGCTCAGGTGCGCCTCCGATACATAGACCGCCGCTGCGATCAGCGGCACCGTCAGCTCCGGATTGCGCAGATTCTGCGCGATGAAACGCCGCGCGCGGAATAACGTCGCATCGCTGCTGCGCGCTCGCGTCAGCGCGGCAGGGTCCTCGATCAGCAGATCGATCAGTTCGAGTAGCTGATCGCCCTGGCGATAGCGAAACGCCGCGCTCGTCTCGCCGCGCTGCGCGGCGATCGACATCACGAGTTCGCCGATCGCGCGCGTATCGGCAGCCGACATGTCGGGCGTGATCAGTCCGCGCAGCGCGTGCCGCAGCCCGCGCTCTTTCAGCGCGTGCGACGGGAAGCGCAGCGCGATCATATCGGTCTGCTCACCGAAAGATTGCCGGTACGCCTGCGAAGACTCGACGAGCACGATCTCGCCCGGCCCGATGCGCCGCGCCTGCCGGCCCTGTTCGATATGCATCGCGCCGTTCGTGACGAGCTTCAGATACAGCCATGAGTCGTCGCGGTCGGCCAGCGGCGCCAGCGACATATGCATGAAACGCCCGTCCAGCATGTCGAGCCGGCCGAGGCTCCATGCGTCGAGGCTCGAGCCGGCCGATCCGCCCGACTCGTACTTGCAGTCGAGATGCAGCTTCATTGCGCTGTCGTGGCGCCAGTTGTCCTTGCTATTGGGATCGTCGGTCACCGCGATTCGGCGGCAGTAGTCGTTTTGCATGTCTTCAGAAAGTTGTCGGCAAATGGAGCGCGGATCGGGAGATCGCGCCCTGCCGAACCGTACTGAAAGAACAGGCGCAGACGATCGCTTATTCCAGGCAACGCCGTATACACGAACGGAAAAGCGCGTGAATTCAAGCGCGCGTCGACGCCGCGCAAAACGCGCGCTCCGGCCAAATCGCCTGCCGGTTCTGGAACACTCGCGTGCGCGCGGCTCCCTTACGCTTGTCCTACCGATCCACTCGACAACGCAACGCACCGCGTCCGCACGCGTCGCGCCCCGCCGCCCTCAACGTTTGCGCTTCAAGGAGCCCGCATGCAAGCTTTTCAAACCCATTTCTGGAACTGGGAATCCCATCCGGCCGCCGACCAGGCCGTCCGTCCGCTACGCATCGTACGCGGCGACGGCTGCTATCTGTACGACGATCTGGGAAACGAACTGGTCGACGGTTCATCCGGCCTCTGGAATGTCGCGGTGGGACACAATCGCCGCGAAGTCAAGCAAGCAATTACGAAGCAGCTCGACGAGCTCGAGTACTCGACGCTGTTCGGCGGTGCGATCTCGCATCCGCGCGCCGAGGAACTCGCGAAGCGCCTCGTCGACATGCTCGAGCCGGAACAGATGCGCCGCGTGTTCTTCAGCCAGGGCGGCTCGGACGCGGTCGAAACCGCGCTGAAGCTCGCTCGCCAGTACTGGAAGATCGAAAAGCAGCCCGAGCGCAGCAAGTTCATCGCGCTGCGCATGGCCTATCACGGGACGCATTTCGGCTCGGCCGCCGTCAACGGCTTCACCGTATTCCGGCGCAATTACGAACCGACGCTACCCGGCGTGTTCCACGTCGAGCCGCCGTGGCTGTATCGCAATCCGTTCACTGAGGATCCCGATGAACTCGGCAAGCTCTGCGCCGCGCTGCTCGAACGCGAGATCGTGTTCCAGGGACCGGACACGGTCGCCGCGTTCATCGCCGAACCGATTCAGGGCGCGGGCGGCGTGATCGTGCCGCCCGCGAACTATTGGCCGCTCGTGCGCGAAGTGTGCGACCGTCACGGCGTGCTGCTGATCGCCGATGAAGTGGTGACCGGCTTCGGACGTACCGGTGCGTTATTCGGCAGCCGCATGTGGGGCGTGAAGCCCGACATCATGTGTTTCGCGAAGAGCCTGTCGTCGGGCTATGCGCCGCTCGGCGCGACCGTCGTCAACGAACGCGTCGCACGCGCGTTCCACGCCAACAGCGATTTCACCGGCGCGATCATGCACGGCTACACGAACTCCGGCCATCCCGTTGCATGCGCGGCCGCGCTCGCCACGCTCGATATCGTCGAGCGCGACGGGCTCACGGCCAATGCCGCGACACAAGGCGACTACCTGCTCGGCGCGCTGCGCCCGTTTGTCGACCGTTTCGACACGGTCGGCGACGTGCGCGGCAAAGGCCTGCTCGTCGCGCTCGATCTCGTGGCGGACAAGTCGACGCGTGAGCCGCTCGATCTGATGGGCGGCTACCCCAACCGCGTGTGCGATATCGCGCGCGCGCATGGCGCACTCGTGCGACCGATGGGAACGATGATCGTTGCCGCGCCACCGCTCGTCGCCGATCAAAAGCCTCTCGACGTGATCGTTGCGGCGCTTGCAGCCGGACTCGAACAGGCAAAGCGTTAATCGCGCCGCGCTTCTCGCGTCGTTTCTCTCACGCCTCTCCTATACACGGGCGCCCGTTCGCAATTATCGGGCGCCGGTCGTTTTGCGCCGTTCCGAACGGCCGCGAATGTTCGCCGTTCCTCGCAAACCGCTTCATCGTGCAGCCGCTATGCCGAAATCCGCATCGCGCATGCCGTGATCTGCCAAGACGGCCAAAAATTGGCTCTCTATATTCGCGCCAATCGGACGTGAGCTGCTTGCGCTTGCGTTCGACATGCTTCGCGTTTTCCTGCATTGCAGGCTGCTTCGCGTCATCCGTAATCTCGTGCATTCCTATCTTGCGAGGAGATCCCGCCGCCCGATCGATACGACATCGCCGCCCCATCCGATCAAGCATTGCATCGAGCAATCCGGCAAGCCGCGCCGTAGCAAGCCTGAAGCTGCGCAGCGCGAAACGCGCGCCTTCCTGCCCATCGTCTGTGCCGACACAAGGAGAAGCCCATGAGCTTGAGCAAAACACTAAAACCGTTTGCGCTGTTGGTGGGAGCCATGCTCGCCATGACCGCGCCCACCGCGCATGCGGACGATCTGACCGTGAAGATCGGTTCGGCCGCACCGCTGACGGGCCAGAACGCCGGTTACGGCAAGGATCTGCAAAACGGCATCCGGCTTGCGATCGACGAAGCAAACGCGCAGAAGATCACGATCGGCGGCAAGGTGGCGAACTTCGTCCTCGTTTCCGAAGACGATCAGGCGGACCCGCGCGTCGGCGTGCAGGCCGCGCAGAAGCTCGTCGATGCGAATGTCGCCGTGGTGATCGGCCACTTCAATTCGGGCACGACGATTCCCGCATCGCAGGTTTACGAGTCGGCGGGTATTCCGATGATCGATCCGGCGGCGACGAACCCGATAATCACGAACCGCGGCTTCGCGAACACGTTCATGGTGATTTCGACCGATGCGCAGAATGCCGGCAACGCGGGCACCTATGCGGTCAAGACGACCCAGGCGAAGCGTATCGCGATCATCGACGACCGCACCGCTTTTGGCCAGGGCGAAGCCGATGAATTCGAAAAAGCGGTCAAGGCCGCGGGCGGCGCGATCGTCGCGCGCGAGTACACGGACAATCATGCAGTCGACTTCAGCACGCAGCTCACCAAGATCAAATCGACGAACGCGGATCTGCTGTTCTTCGGCGGCCTCGACACGCAGGCGGCTGCGATCGCAAAGAAGATGAAACAGCTCGGCATGAACACGCAACTGCTCGGCGGCGGAGGCGTGGAAGACCCCGAGTTCATCAAGCTTGCCGGCGACGCGGCCGAAGGCGCGATGGCATGGGAATACGGCAGGCCGCTCGCGCAACTGCCGGGCGGCAAGGACTTCGCACAGAAGTTCAAGGCGAAATTCGGCGAAGACATCCTGTCGTACGCGCCGTTCGGCTACGACGGCACGTGGGCCGCAATCAAGGCGATGCAGGCGGCCGGGTCCGCCGAGCCTTCCGCCTATCGGCCGAAACTCAAGAGCATCCGTTTCGAAGGCGTGACCGGCACGATTGCGTTCGACAGCACCGGCGCCTTGAAGAACGCCGCATCGACGCTGTATCAGGTGAAAAACGGCGTGTGGGTGCCGGTGGTGACGAAGACCGGTACATAGTCGCTCGTTTCGCTCATCGCTTCGCTCGCCGTTTCGCCATCGCTTCGCGTAGTGCTTTTTATCGTGCCGCGTCGGGCGCTCACTGCGGAGCTAACCGCGACGCCGGCGGCTGCGCTTCGTTGCCGGCGCGCACGACGATCTGCGACAGCGCATCGCGCTCGATTCTGACAAGCGCTGCGCGCGCCGCGGCAAACTCGTCCGCGCTGCACATCTGATGGCCGAAGCGCGCGCTCAAGCGCCGCGTGATCTGCACGATCCGCGTATCGGGATCGAATATGTAGTGCGACGTGAAATCGAAGAAGCGGTCGTGCACCTCGGCGTCCTGCGGCAGATCGGTCACGCGCACGGTGTCGGGCAGCGCGATTTGCGACGTCTCGTCGAAGTCGCCGCCGATGCAGACCCATGGCTGCGTGCGCTTCGGCTCGGCGAGCCACGCCTGCACCTGCGTCGCGATACCGCCCGACAGGCTCGTCAACGCGGGCAGCGCGGTCGTGCCATCGGGCCACGTCACATGTTCGAGCGTACCTTGCATCGACGTCACGAAGGGCCCCGCGGTCGCGTTCAATTCGCCGGGCTGGATTCGCGCAAAGCCGGTAAGGCCCGTTTGCCGCAGCCGTTCAGCGGCGATCTGCTGCCAGCGCTGCCGCGTCGAACGGCGAAACACATTGCGCTCGGTTTCGGCCGGCGCGCCGATATCTTCGACGCGATAGCCGAAACGGCCCGCGCCGCTGCGATCGACGTCGATCTGCACGCGCGTTTCGCGCGCGCGCCGCTGCACGGCCGGCGTGCGCGCGAGCGTGCCGTCGTCGACGAGCAGCGCCGGCCGGTCCATCACGCTGGCCGGCAGATAACCGAAGCCGGTGCCGCCCGCGGTCGTATCGGCGAACAGCGCGAGCGACGGAATCCACGTAATCACATGATTGATCGCGCTCGCGCCATAGCCGGGCACGTCGGGCAACGTATAAACCGGCCCGAGGTTCAGCAGCACCGGTTCGCTTTGAATACCGACCGCGGCAAGCAGCGCGCCGAATAGCGCGACATGGTCCTTGCAATCGCCGTAGCGGTTGCGCAGCACGTCGACTGCGCGGTGCGGCACCGCGGCGGTCTCGCCGAGAAAAAGCGCGACGTAGCGGATATTGAAGCGCATCCAGTCGTACAGAATCCGCGCCTTCTCGCGCGGGTCGTCAGTCTGCGCGGTCAGTTGCTGCGCGAGCCGCACGATGGCGGGATCGTTCGTCGACGGGTCGGCGGCTGCATTGCGGTAGCGTGCGGCGAATGCGGCGAAATCGGGCGTCGTCGAGACCATCAGCCGGTCACCCCACGTCGCATAGCCGACCGCACCCGATTCGACCGCCGCATACGGGCCATGCCGGTAATCGAACGTATAGCGCGTGCGGCCGTTTTCGGTGACGGGCGGCTCGGCGACATAACCGCGCGCATCGGCATAGAGCGGTACGTCGGCGGGCAGATCGAAAATCAGCTTCTGCATCTCGATCGGGCCGCGCGTCGGTTCGACGAAATACGCGAACGTACCGGTTTGCAGCGGCACCGTGCGCGTCTTGCGAAACGCGAGATGCACACGCGAGCCCGGTTCGACACCGGGAAAAATCACCGTGCGCAATACGCCGTCCTGAAACGTCGGCGCGCCGGCCGAGCGCGGTTCCTGCACGTCGCGAATGCCGTCGGGGCCGACCGGACGCACGACGCCGTCGCGGTCGATCGTTTCCGCGGCGAGCAGTCGCACCTGCTCGATGTCCTTGTTGAACCAGACGTAGCGCTGCGCGATATCGTCGACGCCGCTCGTGGTATTCGCGCGTAACACGGTGTCGTCGTGCTCTTCGACCGAGCCGTCTTTCTGCACCACGAACAGATGGACGTCGCGCTCGATCGCCGAAGGCGGCGTGTCACCGGGCATGGCCGTCGCGTCGTCGGCCCGTGCGCCCCGCGCGACCAGCAACAGGCAGCCGAGCGACAGCAGGCATGCGCGCAGCAAGCGTCGTCGGCTCGGTTTGCGCACGGCTCGCATGCGGCGAGTCATTCGAGCCTCGCGAGCAGTGCGCGAAGTGTGCCGGCTTCCTTGCGCTCGCACAGCGCGTCCCGCGGTTGCGCGGCAATCTTCCTCAAGATGTGACCTCCCGAACGCCGTATCGTCGTATCGTCGTGTCGCCGTTTTAACACATCGACGCGGCGCATGGTCGCAAGCGCGTCCCACCCTTTTTTCAACGCCGGCGTCGATCGCCGGCATTCTGCACGGCCGACTCAACGCTGCCGCAATTCGTTGCCCTCTTCATGCGAGAGCCTGACGAAGAACAGCAGCGAACAGAGCGTCAACGCGCCGATCACGAAAAACGCCGGTGAAAAATCGCGCGCACCCAGTTGCGCCGCGCTGCCGCCGTTCAGATACGCCGTCAACGCGAGCAACGACGCGGCAAACGCCACGCCGATACTGATCGACAGTTGCTGCGCCATGCTCGCGAGCGCGGTTGCGCGACTCATTTGCGGCTTCGGCATGTCCGAATAGCCGAGCGTGTTGAGCGTCACCATCGCGAGCGAATTGAACAGGCCGCCGAACACCAGCACGACGAAAATCAGCGCGTGCGACGTGGCCGGCGTGAAGAGGCCGTAGCTCGCATAGAAGCAGCCCGTGACGAGCGTCGTGCCGATCAGCAGCCGGCGAAAACCGATGCCGCGGATCGCCGGCCCCATCAGCGCGCGTACCGACAGCGACCCGACCGCCGTGGCGACACTGATCGAACCGGACGCGAGCGGCGAGAGCCCGAAGCCGAGCTGCAGCATCAGCGGCATCAGAAACGGCGAGGCACCGAGCGCGATGCGCAACGGCATGCCGCCGACCACCGCGGTGCGATACGCGTGATAACGCAGCAGGCCCGGATCGATGATCGGCTCGGAATGCCGCCGCGTATAGAACCAGTACGCCATGAGCGCAAGCGCGCCGGTGGCGATCAGCGCGAGCGTCACCGGTTGCGCGACGAGGCCGCGTCCAGCCGTCTCGAAGCCGCCGACCATGCCGACGAGCCCGATCGACAGCAGCAGGAAGCCAGGCAGATCGAAGCGCGCGTCGTGCGGCTCCTGCGCATCTTCGATAAACGCGAGCGCGCATATCACGCCGATCACGCCGAACGGCACATTGAGCAGAAAGATCCAGCGCCACGATGCAACGGTGACGACAAAGCCGCCGAGCAGCGGCCCGGCGAGCCGCCCCACCGCGCCCGGCACCGTGAACCAGACCATCGCGGCCACCATGCGCGCGGGCGGCACGCTGCGCAGCAAGATCAATCGTCCGACCGGCACCATCATCGCACCGCCCATGCCCTGTACCACGCGAAACAGCACGAGTTGCGGCAGCGATGTCGCGAGGCCGCATAGCGCCGAGCCCACCGAAAACAGCGCGATCGCCGTACAGAATATGCGGCGTGTGCCGAACCGGTCGGCCAGCCAGCCGCTTGCCGGCAGAAACACGGCCAGGCTCAGCAGATACGAGGTGATCGCCAGATTCAGATGCAGCGGCTCGACATCGAGCGAGCGTGCGATCGACGGCAACGCGGTTGCCATGATCGAGGTGTCGAGGTTTTGCAGCAACAGGGGACAGGCGACGATGATGGGGATCAGTCGGGCACGGTCGGTCATGCGTTCTTTTACCGCAAATCACGCCACACGACGAGCGCTTGCGCCGTTTCCACTGTTACAGGGCATTTCGTGCCGACCTTCGCGGAGCATGACGCGGCGGACTCGACTGGCCTGCTCCGACACGGCCGCGTACCACGCCCGAGGATCGTTGCATGCGCATCGAATCGCCACGCCGGTTCAACCTTTGCCCCGGGTGCTTCGCGCTGCTCGGAGGTTCTCAAGGGCCGTCGTTCTCGCCGAGCCCCGCAAGCAGTTCATGCAGCTTCTCGACATGCCGGATCAGCATATGCCGATGCTTCTCGATCTGCTCGAGCCGGCCCGCGAGATCCGCGTGCACGTGATCGTCGAGATCGACCGCGCCCATCACGTCTTCGACTTTCGTGCGCAACGCGCCGATGTCGACGGGCGGGTGCGTGAGGTGCCGCTCGAAGCGCCGCACCTCCTGCATCGCGAGGTCGCGCACCTTGCGCAGATACGCCTGCTTGCGATGCGCTTCGGCGTCTTTCGCGTCGTCCTCGGGCTTCTTCGCGGGCGTTTGCCCGAAGATCGGCTCGGGCGGCCGCAGCACCGCCTTCTTGCGCACCGGCGCCGCGGTGCCGCGAAAGCGCGCAAGCGGGGCTTCGTTGTCGATTGCCGCCTGCGCGGCTTCGGGCACATCGTCCGCTTCATGCGGCGCGTCCATCCAGCCGGCCGGCAGACCCGTGACGGCCTCCACGCCGCGCGCGAACTCCTCGCTGAAATCGCGCTGGCCCGCGAGCATGAGCTTCAGGTACGACGCGGAGAATGTCATCATCCGCGCAAGACGCGTCGCTGCGCCGACCTTGCGCGTCAACAGCAGCAGATTTCCCCGCCAGACCGACAGCAGGGTTTCGTCGGAATATTCCATTGCTGGGCCTTCCTTTCGCTCTTTCGTTCCCGAAGGCAATGCGGCGCGACGCGCATCGATGCGCGGCCGTGAACGCCGATTTCCGTCAAAGATTAGTCGCTTGGCGATGCCGCGCGCAAGCGGGACGGCCGCCGCCGTCGACGCGTGGACGCAACAGCCGTGCCGCGCTGCGCATCGTTCCATCACAGGATGGACTTCGCGAGACGTGCCTTGTTCCTGGGCACGTGAATTGCGCCATTGAGCGACCTGACGCGCGACAGGGCGTCGCGCGACAGGAATCAGGTTCGCGCGACGGTGGGCTCGTTGGCGAGTCGAGCGGCCGCGCGAAGTTTATTCAGGTCCTGCTCGCGTGAACGGTCTCGCCGGCCCGCACGACGCGCGCACACAACGGCCGCCCGATCCAGTACGGCAGTTCCGCAAGCGACTCGACCGACCACACCGCAAAATCGGCCGCGCGGCCAGCCGCGAGTACGCCGTGCACATCGGCCTTGCCGAGCGCCTGTGCCGCATGACGCGTCACGGCCTGCAGTATCTCGGGTACCGTCATGCGGAATAGCGTGGCGGCCATGTTCATCATCAGCAGCAGCGAGGTGACAGGCGAGGTGCCCGGATTGCTGTCGGTCGAAATCGCGATCGGCACCGCGTGGCGGCGCAGCAGTTCGAGCGGCGGCAATTGCGTTTCGCGGATGAAGTAGTACGCGCCCGGCAACAGCACTGCGACGGTGCCGGCTTCTTTCATCGCGGCAACGCCCGCTTCGTCGAGATATTCGAGGTGATCCGCGGACAACGCGCGAAAGCGTGCAGCGAGCACCGCGCCACCGCTGTTCGATAGCTGTTCCGCGTGCATCTTCACCGGCAGGTTGTAGCGCGCCGCGGCCTCGAATACGCGCTCGCTCTGCGCCAGCGAAAAACCGATGCGCTCGCAGAACACGTCGACGGCATCGACGAGTCCCTCGTCGGCCAGCGCGGGCAGCATCCGTTCGCACACCTCGCGGATATATTCGTCGGCGCGGCCCGCGTATTCGGGCGGCAATGCATGCGCGCCAAGAAACGTCGTGTAGACGGACACCGGATAGCGCTCGCCCAGTTGCCGCGCGACGCGCAGCATCTTGCGCTCGTTTTCGAGGTCGAGACCGTAGCCGGATTTGATCTCGATCGCGGTGACGCCTTCGGCGATCAGCGGTTCGAGCCGGGCGGCGGCGGCGCGCAGCAGCGCGTTGTCGGCGGCGGCGCGCGTCGCGCGCACGGTCGACACGATGCCGCCGCCGCGCCGCGCGATCTCTTCGTAGCTGACGCCGGCGAGGCGCTGCGCGAATTCATCGGCACGCTGTCCGCCGTAGACGAGATGCGTATGACACTCGACGAGCCCGGGCGTAACCCACGCGCCGCCCAGATCTTCGCGCGGCCAGCCACGGTATGCGGCCGGCAGTTCGTGCGCGGCGCCGAGCCATTCGATGCGGCCGTTCTGCACCGCGATCGCGGCATCGGCGATCGTGTCGTTCGGATCGCCCTGCGCGCAAAGCTTGAGGTGCTGCCAGACGGTTTGCTTCATGGTCGGTTCGCTCGATAAGAATGCGCGCCAGCCGCGCTCGGCTCAGATTCGCGCCGCCTGCTCCCGATAGCGGATCGATATGGCAAGCACGGTGCCAGTGCCGCTCACGGCACAGTGCGACACCTGCCGCGCATCATCGATCCGCAACGTGTCGTTCGTTGCAAGCGCAACCGATCCGTCGATGCCGGCGAGCGCCACGTCCACGGAACCTGCGCTGCAGAACAGGAGCAGCGTATCCGCGCAGATGCGACGAAACTCGCCGTCGCGCCATACGTCTATTTCGCCTGTTGCGGCGCCGCGCCGGATCATCAGGTTGAAGTCGCGTGTCGCGCCGTCGACAAGCCGCGCGTCGATCGCCGTTTCGCCGGCAAAGCGCGCGATGTCGTACGGTTGCTCGAGCGCATACGTGCGCCCTTGCGCTTCATCGAGCAGCATGCCCGCACCGGACAGCAGCACGAGCGTACGGTCGATGCCTGCGAAAGACGAGAACGGTCCCGGCTGCGCGACGTCGGCGAGGCTCACGCGCCAGATAAACGTGTCGAAGCCTGCGCCATGCGGATAGGCCGCGATCTCGCGCGTGACGCCGCCGCCATTTTTCCATGGCGCCGCAATCAGGTCCGCGCCGCGAAGCAGCGAGGTTTGCATCGCCGTGGTTTTGGGCTCCATGCGCGGCATCCTGTTCATCGGCCCAGCATCGGCAGCTTGAGTCCTGCCTCGGCCGCGGTCTTGCGTGCGAGGTCGTAACCAGCATCGGCATGACGCATCACACCGCTTGCCGGGTCGTTGAACAGCACGCGGCCCAGTCGCGCATGCGCGGCGTCGGTGCCATCCGCAACGATGACGACGCCCGCATGCTGGCTATACCCCATGCCGACACCGCCACCGTGATGCAGCGACACCCAGGTCGCACCGCCCGCTGTGTTCAGCATCGCATTGAGCAACGGCCAGTCGCTGACGGCGTCGGAGCCGTCGAGCATCGCTTCGGTTTCGCGATTCGGACTTGCGACCGAACCGGTGTCGAGATGATCGCGGCCGATCACGATCGGCGCCTTCAGTTCGCCTTTCCTGACCATTTCGTTGAACGCCTGGCCCAGGCGATAGCGGTCGTTGACGCCGACCCAGCAGATGCGGGCGGGCAGGCCCTGAAAAGCAATCCGTTCGCGCGCCATATCGAGCCAGTTGTGCAGATGCGCATCGCCTGGAATCAGCTCCTTCACTTTCGCATCGGTCTTGTAGATATCCTCGGGGTCGCCCGACAGCGCGACCCATCGGAACGGCCCCTTCCCTTCGCAAAACAGCGGACGCACATAAGCTGGCACGAAGCCCGGAAAATCGAATGCATTTTCGACACCCATGTCGAGCGCCATCTGCCGGATGTTATTGCCGTAATCGAGCGTCGCGGCGCCGCGCTGCTGCAGTGTCAGCATCGCGCGCACCTGGTTGGCCATCGACTGCTTGGCCGGCGTGACGATGCTTTGCGGGTCGGTCTTCTGACGTTCGCGCCAGTCCGCGACATTCCAGCCTTGCGGCAGGTAACCGTTGATCGGGTCGTGCGCGCTCGTCTGGTCGGTCACGCAATCGGGCGTGATGTTGCGTTTCACGAGTTCGGCGAAGACATCGGCTGCATTGCCGAGCAGACCGATCGAGACCGGCTTGCCGCCGGCCTTCGCTTCGTCGAGCATCGCCAGCGCTTCGTCGAGCGTCTTCGCCTTTTTATCGACGTAACGCGTCTTCAGGCGAAAGTCGATGCGCGTCTCGTCGCATTCGACGGCGATCATCGAGAAACCCGCCATCGTCGCGGCAAGCGGCTGCGCGCCGCCCATCCCGCCCAGGCCGCCTGTCAGAATCCAGCGGCCTTGCGGCTTGCCGTCGAAATGCTGATTCGCGACCGAGAAGAATGTTTCATACGTGCCCTGCACGATGCCCTGGCTGCCGATGTAGATCCAGCTGCCCGCGGTCATTTGCCCATACATCATGAGGCCCTTGCGGTCGAGTTCGTGGAAATGGTCCCACGTCGCCCAGTGCGGTACGAGATTCGAGTTCGCGAGCAACACGCGCGGCGCGTCCGGATGCGTGCGAAACACGCCGACCGGCTTGCCCGATTGGATCAGCAGCGTCTCGTCGTCGTCGAGATCTTTCAGCGACGCGAGAATCTGATCGAAGCAATCCCAGTTGCGCGCCGCGCGCCCGATCCCGCCATAGACGACGAGCGCATGCGGATGCTCGGCGACCTCCGCGTCGAGATTGTTCTGGATCATCCGGTACGCGGCTTCGGTCAGCCAGCTCTTGCAGGTCTTCTCGCTGCCGCGCGGCGCGCGGACCGTGCGCGACGGGTCGAGACGCGGATCGATATGCTTCGGGTTGTTCATGGTGATGAGCCTTGAAAGTGCGGATAGAAGCGGCTTGGAAACCGCGGCCACGACAACGAAATAAAAACGGCGACTGCAGCGGTAAAGGGCAACTGCGCGGCAACGCTGCGCGCGCTCAGAAATGTCCGGTAAACCGATAGCGGCTGCCCGGGTGCCAGAGGTTGGCCACCGACGCGACGATGCCTTGCGACCATGTGCGCCGGTGCAGCACGAGACACGGCTCGGCGTCGTCCATCGACAGCAGCTCGCGGGTGGTCCCGTCGGCGGCCAGTGCCTCGATCCGGTATTCGACGCGCTGCAACGGCGCGACGCGTACCAGGTACTGGTTCGGCGTCGTGTTCGTGAAGTCCTGCTGTGCGTAGTCGGGCGCGGCGGCGGGATTGACCCAGCGCTCTTCGAGCTGCACGGCTTCGTCGTTTTCGAAATGCAGCACGCGCGAATGGAAGATCGGGCTGCGCGCTTTCAGCTGCATCTCGTCCGCAAGCGCGGCATCGGCGATTTCGCCGCCGATGTGCAGCACCTTCGCGTGATAACGATGACCGCGCGCGACGATTTCATCCGAAATGCTGCGGATCGCGACCAGCGTCGACTCGTATTTCGGACGCGCCACGAAGGTGCCCGAGCCCTGCACGCGCGTGAGCACCTGCTCGGCGGTCAGCTCGCGCAGCGCGCGGTTCACCGTCATGCGCGCGACATTGAAGTCGCGCGCAAGCTCGTTTTCCGACGGCACGAGGTCGCCTTCGGCCCATTCGCCTGCATGAATGCGGCCGAGGATGAAGTCCTTGATGCCCTGATAGGCGGGAGCGCTCATGTCAGCGACGCCCGGATGCAAATTCGAGCGGGCTGTGCGCGCCGATCGCGCCGTTTTGCACGAGGCGCGTGATCGCGGCGATGTCCGGCGCGAAATAGCGGTCGAGTTCATAGTGCGGCACTTCGTTGCGCACCACGCTCATCACGCGCTGCAGTGCAGGGCTCGTGCGATGCGGGGCACGCAGATCGACGCCTTGCGCTGCGGCAAGCAGTTCGATCGCGAGAATGTTCGCGGTGTTTTCGGCGATATCGGCGAGCTTGCGGGCGGCGAACGTCGCCATCGATACGTGATCTTCCTGATTCGCGGAGGTCGGCAGCGAATCGACCGACGCCGGATGCGCGAGTGTTTTGTTTTCCGAAGCAAGCGCGGCCGCCGTAACGTGCGCGATCATGAAACCGGAGTTGACGCCGCCATCCTTGACGAGAAACGGCGGCAGGCCCGACAGCGTCGCATCGATCAGCAGCGCGATGCGGCGCTCGGCGAGCGCGCCGATTTCGGCCGCGGCGAGCGCGAGATTATCTGCGGCGAACGCGACGGGCTCCGCGTGGAAGTTGCCGCCGGACAGCACTTCGCCGGTGTCGGGAAAGATCAGCGGGTTATCGGAAACCGCATTGGCTTCGATCAGCAGAATGTCGGCAGCATGACGCATCTGATCCAGGCATGCGCCCATGACCTGCGGCTGGCAGCGCAACGAGTAGGGGTCCTGCACCTTGCCGCAATCGCGATGCGACAGATTGATCGCCGACCCGTCGAGCAGCGACCGGTAGGCGGCCGCCGCTTCGATCTGGCCTCGATGTCCGCGCAGTTCGTGAATGCGTGCGTCGAACGGCTTGACCGAGCCTGCTGCCGCATCGACCGACAACGCGCCTGCGACGAGGCCCGTGCGATACAGGTCTTCGATCGCGAACAGGTTATAGAGCGCGAGCGCGGCCGACGCCTGCGTGCCGTTCAGTAGCGCGAGACCTTCTTTCGCCTGCAGCGTGAGCGGCTTCAAACCAACGAGATGCAGACCGTCGACGGCCGACATGCGCTCGCCCTTGCTGAATACTTCGCCGACGCCGAGCAGCACGGCCGACATATGCGCGAGCGGCGCGAGATCGCCCGATGCGCCGACCGAGCCCTTGACCGGAATCACGGGCAACACATCTGCGTTGAAAAGCGCGATCAACGCGTCGATCACTTCGCGGCGAATGCCGGAATGACCGCGGCCCAGACTGGAAAGTTTCAGTGCCATGAGCAGGCGCACGACCGGACGCGACATCGGCTCGCCGACGCCCACCGCGTGCGACAGCACGAGATTGCGTTGCAGCAGTTCGAGCTGATCGTGCGGGATATGCGTGCTGGCAAGGCGCCCGAAGCCGGTGTTGATGCCGTACGCGGGCTCGCCTTTCGCCGCGATATTGCGGACCGCGTTCGCGCAGGCATCGATGGCGGCGAAGCTCGCGGGATCCAGTTCAAGCGTGACCTGCTCGCGTGCGATCTGGCGCAGTTGCGGCAAGGTGAGGCAGCCAGGCGTGAGGATCATGGACGGCGTTCCTGTCTAGACAAGTGAAGTGATGGCGGAAGTCTAGCCGTTTCGAGTTGTATATACAAGTCGTTTTTGCAGGCAGGGCAGTCGGGGAATTCCATTAGGGGAAAGCGTTTCGGGGCGGTGGCCGGACGGATATGCGGACTCTGCGCAGAACAGGAAAAGTCGCGGCCAGATTCGGATCGTTCGACGGTTTTTTTGTTGGATGTGCATTTATCGTGATGCCCGTTGTCGCGGGTAATAAACACATACGACGAGAGAAAATTCGAATGGGTCTTTATGCTTCGCTGCCGCGCAAGCGGCACGGCCAGCCTCGATCGCATCAATCGCTATTGCAATGCGCCGGAGCCGGTCGCGCCGGAAACGAGTTGCCCGGTCGCCGATCCGGTTTATCCGGGCACCGGCGTCACGACGCTTGCCGAGGCCGATTTCGTCAGCGGCGGCGATACGCCGGTGACGTTTCGACGTACGTATCGATCAGTACCGCATCTTCATCCGGACGCGGGCGTCGGTTCGGGCTGGTTTCATAACTGGCAGCGCCAGCTCGACCTGACGAATGCGCGTGCCGCTTCGCCTCAGGTGATCGCCTATCGCGAAGATGGCGAGCCTGTCACGTTTGTCAAAACGAACGGCGCGTGGCGTGGAAAAGGCACGGCCTCGTTTGCGCTACGCGATGGCACGAACGGGTGGACGCTCACCGACCTGACGACCGATACCGCCGAGGCGTATTCGTCCGCGGGCGTACTGCTATCGGTCAGCACGCACGATGGCCAACAGGAACACCCACCGCGGACTATCGCAGAGGGACCGACCCAATCAGTGTAGAGATCCGCCTGAAGTGAGCTAGCTATGAGTATCATCCAAGACCGTCCCACCTTCGATCGCCTACGGCAAACGTGTAGCTCAATCGCGAACTGGAGGTCACATGACCCGGACAAATACGGGCAGAACATCGAATATTGCGACTGGATGGAGTTCAAGGTCGCCAATTTTTTAAATTTCGTCAATGCGCTTTCGCATGCGAACGGTGACGCCGAGTACTACTTTGTCGATGTTTGCGCAATGTCGCGCGACGACCTTGTGCTCACCGCCGGAGATTTCCCCGCAATAAGGTTCGACTGCCAGATCAGCGAGCGCGACTATTTTCACGAACTCGACCGGAAGGTGAATTTTATAAAAGACATGGACTACTACACCATGTTCTACACGAACGAATACGCGTTCTTCCCGTTATCGATGAACTGGCACATATACGGCCTCTACGATATCGAACTGGCGCGCATCCAAAGCCGGGCACCGTTCCCGGCAACGCCGTTCCCTCACGACTATATCCGGGCCGACGAAGCGCATCGCCTGATCCGGTTGCTCGATTAGTGACACCGGGCACTTGTTCAGCGAGTATGCAATGGCAATCGTCCGAGACGATCAAACGTTCGACCAATTGCGACGGATCTCCGGGGAAATCGCGAACTGGAAAACCCATGACGCCAATCGATATGGCGATAAGGTCGCGTACTTTGACTGGCTGGAATTTCGAGTTGCCGGCTTTATAGAATTTGTCAATGCCTTGTCGCATGAAAACGGTGATTCCGAATACTATTTCGTCGATGTCCTCGCGTTGGCTAGCGACAACCTCATCCTGACGGCTGGAGACTTCCCCGCGATGAAGCTCGATACTCGCGCCAACGAGCGCGACTATTTCAATGAACTCTACAGCTCGGTCAACTTCATCGAAAATGTGAACTATGCGATGGGCTACACGAACGAATACGCGTTCTTCCCGCTATCGATGAACTGGCACATATACGGCCTCTACGATATCGAACTGGCGCGCATCCAAAGCCGGGCACCGTTCCCGGCGACGCCGTTCCCTCACGACTATATCCCGGCCGACGAAGCGCATCGCCTGATCCGGTTGCTCGATTAGCCACACCGGGCACTTGTTCAGCGAGTATGCAGCTGCTCGATGACCCACTGACAGATAACCGACGAAATCTACAACCGTTATGTACCCCGCGCCGTCACCTCCAACAGCGGCGAAATTTACCTTCACGCTTCCCGACATGCTCAATTTCATCGCCGGCGAAAACGAAAACCTCGCCATACCCGGCTTCGACAGCTTCAAGCTAAAGCCTCACCCTCTGTTGAATAAAATCCAGAAAACACTTCACCCGACCGGCCAAAGACGCACTCTGGTAGTACACCGCATGAATCGGCTGCCGCCGATCGACCATCACGTTCTCCAGCACCGGCACAAGCCGCCCTTCCCGCAAATCGCCGGCAATCATGAAGTCGGCAAGGCACGCGATGCCCCACCCGTCGATCGCCAGCCTGCGCAACGTCTCCCCGCTCGACGCCGCAATACCCGGCTCGATCTTCAATAAGTCGCGTTCGCCGTCGCGCAGCGGCCACCGGTTCAAATGTTCAGGCGCCGTAAACCCGATCAGCCGATGCTCGTGCAACGCATCCACCGAGCGCGGCACCCCACGCTCCGCGACATACCCAGGACTCGCCACGATCCTCAGCTTGCTGCTGCCCAACGCGCGCGCATGCAGCGTCGAGTCCTGCAACTCGCCGATGCGGATCGCAATATCCACACGCTGCCTCAACAGATCGACGGTCCGTTCGTTGCTCGTCAGTTCGAGCCTGATTTCCGGATACAAGGCCGAAAACGCCTTCATATGCGGTGCTATGCAATGCAGCATGAACGGCGAGGCCGCATCCACGCGCAACGGCCCCGAAGGGCGCCTGCGCCGCCGTGCGACCGACTCCTCGGCCTCTTCCATCGCAGCAAGGATCGCGCGCGCTTTGGCGAGATACAGCTCGCCTTCTTCAGTCAGTTGCAAACGCCGCGTCGTGCGCCGCACGAGCGCGGTGTCGAGCTTCTTCTCGAGCCGCGACAGCGCGCGGCTCACGCCCGACACCGTTTGCTGCAGCCTTTCCGCAGCCGCCGTGATCGATCCGCTATCGATCACCGTCACGAACACGAGCAGTTCATCGGTCGAAGTTTTCATTGTTGATTTCAAATCAAGTGTGATTTGAGACTAACACGCTTTTTGCGAGAATCAGCCGGCCGCATACTGCGTTCAACGCCGCAACGCGCGGTATGGGAGAACATCGTGAATATCTTCATCACAGGCGCGAACGGCTTTATCGGCGGTTCGATCGCCGCCGGCCTCGTGCGCGCGGGGCATCACGTCACCGGTCTGATCCGCAAGCCCGAACAGGCTGCCGAACTCGAACGGCTCGGCATCGTCCCCGTCATCGGTTCGCTCGACGACCGCGCACTGCTGGTCGCGCAGGCACAAGCGGCCGACGCCGTCATCAACGCAGCAAGCAGCGATCATCGCGGCGCGGTCGAAGCGCTGATCGAAGGCCTTGCCGGTTCGAACAAGCCGTTTCTGCATACGAGCGGCTCGAGCATCGTCGGCGATGCGTCGGGCGGCGAAGCCGGCGCGGCTGCGATCTATCGCGAAGATTCGTTACCCGAACCAACTGCCGATAAAGCCGCTCGCGTGGCCATCGATCAGCTCGTGCTCGACGCCGCGAAACGCGGCGTTCGCTCGGCCGTGCTGTGCAATACGCTGATCTATGGGCACGGCGCGATCAAGGGCAGCGCAAGCGTGCAGTTGCCGCGACTCATCCGTCAGGCGCAAAAGAGCGGCATCGTCAGGCACGTCGGCAGCGGCGGCAATATCTGGTCGAACGTGCATATCGACGACGTGGTCGAACTTTATCGTCTCGCGCTCGATAAAACGCCCGCCGGCACGTTCTATTTCGTCGAAAGCGGCGAGGCGTCGTTTCGCGAGATGAGCACGGCGATTGCCGACGCGCTCGGTCTCGGCGCGCCGCAAGACTGGCCGCTCGAGGAAGCGAAGAAAGAATGGGGCTACGAAATGGCCTCGTACGGCCTCGGTTCGAACAGCCGCGTGCGCGGCACGCGCGCGCGCGAACTGCT